>JAXHUM010000066.1:0-50144 GCA_034189325.1 Thermodesulfobacteriota bacterium | reverse complement strand
TCTCTGCACCAAAGAGCCTTTTGTTCCATTTTAGAAGACGAATTAAGGACGGAGAAACCTTTAACCTTTTGCGCCGTGAGCAATCCGGACAAAATCAAATGCAAGGAGGAGCCGCATGAGTGAGAAATTTGAGTTAACTTACCCTAAGAAAGTACGGCTGGCTGATATTTCCGCCCGAGAAGGTTTGCAACATGAAGAGCATTTTATCCCGACTGACGCCAAGGTCTATTATGTGGAAGAGTCCATACTGGCTGGTTTCAAAAGGTTGGAGATAACAAACCTCGGGAATCCTCGTATCATGCCTCAATTTAGAGACGCACCGGAACTGCTCAAGCGCGTGCGCGACAGCAAACGCCTGTCACGTGCCGGAATCAACTTTGACGATATTGAGATCACGACCGTCTGCATCAGGGAAAGGGCTGTGGATACGGCTGTGGCAGCGAGAAAAGAGGGATGGGGGCCTGATCGTATCGGGATGATGGTCTCAACCGACGAACAGCACCACTTTGCCAATTCCGGAACCACCCTACCTGAGTATTGGGAAGAAGCGGAGAGATGTATCCAGAAGTGTCACGACGTTAATATTCGGGTCTTCGGGACCGTCAGCACCATCTGGGGAAGCCCCATTTCAGGACCTACCCGATTTGAAGATGCTTTGGAATTTACGGAAAGATGGCTCAGCATAGGCGCCGACGATATTGAGCATGCGGATCATGATGGCTCGGCCCCTCCGGATCAGGTCTATCGCTATTACTCCATGATACTTGACGCCTTACCCAATACAGATCTTCATGTGGCCCATTTCCATGTGACGAGGGGATGGGGGCTCGCCAATGTCTTGGCTGCCCTCCATGCCGGCGTGGAGATTCATGAAGGCGTCTTGGGCGGACTCGGCGGGCAACCTACGAACTTTATCGACCGCACGCCGGTCCCCGGCACCGGTGAGTATTATTACAGAAACCCCAATGTTGTGGGACTCGTCTCTCTGGAAGACTCGCTCGTCATGATGGACGAGATGGGTATTGAAACCGGTATTGATGTGGACAGGATACTTAAGCTCGGCGAAAAGTGGGAGAAGACAATCGGTCGTCGGCTGAGATCTGAGTCTATCCTTAACGGGAGAATTCCTAAAGAGCCGAGAGAGGAATATAAGCGGAAAGGGCTGGCAGGGAAAAAGGCGAAACGGGGCGAAGCACCTGACCAAAAATATCCCTCACACTGGCCCGAGACAGTTGACCTGCCCAGCGAGATAACGGGCAAAAAGTGATGATCGATATCTCAGATATTGATTTCTCAGCCCTTGACCTCCCGGAGATCCTGGGGTTCCTGTTTCATCCAAGACCCGAATTTGGAGCCTCCTCTTCAAAAGGGGACTGGCAAGACCTCCTGATTCCCGTTGAGACCGATGTGGTTGTGGGTGCCCGATTTCACCTAGCCGTGAACTCGGCCCCAACCATCCTTTTTTTCCACGGAAACGGGGAGATTGTTGCTGATTACAATGATCTCGGGACGATCTACAAGCAAATGGAAGTCAATTTCCTGCCTGTAGACTACAGGGGCTATGGACGATCAACGGGCCGGCCCACCATAACGGCGATGATGCGTGATTGTCATGTGATCTTTGACTTCGTGAAAAAACAGCTCAAGGAAAATGGCTGTTCGGGCCCCCTGATTGTTATGGGCAGGTCTTTGGGGAGTGCTTCGGCCCTTGAAATTGCCTTTCATTACAAAAGCGAGATTGACGCTCTGATCATTGAAAGCGGGTTTGCCTATCTGGCCCCCCTATTCAGACTGCTCGGCGTGGATCTTGCGGCCCTGGGGATTAAAGAGGTAAAGGATTTTCAGAACGCCGACAAGATTCGGACCTTCGACAAACCCACCCTCGTTATCCACGCGGAAAAAGATCATATCATTCCGTTTTCTGACGGACAGGCGCTCTATGAGGCCTGTGGGGCCAAGGATAAGTCGTTTCTCGAGATTCCAGGGGCCAATCATAATGATATCTTCCTACGAGGGATGTCGGAATACATGGCAGCGGTGAAAGACTTGGCATTGAAGCTGGCTTGACCAGAGATGCCGATATATTCATTGACCTTCATTGATTGATACGATTACCTTGAACCACATTAGAAAAGGGGAAGTCATAATGGCTGAGACTAAGTTTTTTGAAGACTTGAATGTGGGAGACAAGACCACAACCAACGCTAGGACAGTCACAGAGGCGGATATTGTAGGCTTCGCAGGGCTATCAGGAGACTACAACCCGATCCACGTGGATGCGGCGTTTGCCCAAAACACACCTTTTAAAGAACGTATCGCCCATGGATTGCTGGTCCTTTCCATCGCATCCGGTCTTTTTACGAGCAGTGATCTAAACACATCCATCAAAAAGAATCTTATCGCCCTCATGGAGGTGAAATGTTCATTCCTCAAGCCTGTTCTCATAGGGGATACCATTCATGTTGAGGCGACAATCAAAGAGAAAAAGGAATTAAAAAAACCGGGCCGAGGAATCATTGTCATGGAAAGGATTGTTTACAACCAGAAAAATGAAGCGGTCCAAAATATTGAGACTGTTTTAATGATGAAACGAAGAGAGAAGAACTAATAATTCACAGGATGGAGGAAGGAATGGAATTAGAAGGGAAAGTGGCCCTCGTGACCGGTGGAGGGTGTGGTATCGGCAGTGCCGTGGCTCTCAGGCTTTCTGAAAACGGCGCCAAGGTTGTGGTCAATGACGTTGTCAGCGATCATGCCGAAAAGATCGTCAATCAAATACGTTCGTCCGGTGGCGAGGCAGCATACATCCAGGCGGATATATCTCGGTATGAAGAAGCCGAGAAACTGATGGAAAAGACTGTCGAGGTCTTTGGCACTCTTGATATCCTGATCAATAACGCGGGCATTACCCGGGACAAATTGATGCGCGATATGGAGGAGAAGGATTGGGATGATGTCCTGAATATCAATCTGAAGGGTGCGTTCAACTGCTCAAAATTCGCCACGCCCATCATGGTGGAAAAGAAGTTCGGTAAGATCGTCAGCCTTTCATCCAGGGCCCACCTCGGCAACCCGGGTCAGGCGAACTACTCTTCATCAAAGGCGGGGATTATCGGCCTTACCCGTTCAATGGCTTTGGAGTTCGGTCGTTACAACATCAACGTGAATGCCATTGCGCCAGGTATGATAGAGACCGAGGGGCTGAAAAGCCACCCCAAATATGATGCTGTTCTGGAAAGGGCGCTGAAGATAACCCCGCTCAAGCGGGTTGGAAAACCAGAAGATGTCGCCAACCTTGTCCTTTTTTTGGTTAGTGAAAAATCGAGCTATATTACAGGTGAAGTGATTCATATCACCGGCGGCAGATATTGATTCGTGACCCTTTAAAACAAAATGAGCACAATCTCTCAAATGCCTCTAACCGATAATGCCGGTGCAGTGAGCAGGGCTGATATGGAAAGAGAAGAAATCCTTTTAGGCAACGGGGCCATAGCCCTGGGCCTTGTTGAATCGGGCTGCCAGGTTCTCGCGTCCTATCCCGGGACTCCGAGTTCGGAAATTCTACCGGAATTCATCCGTCTGGCAAAATCAAATGGGCACGCCCCTTATACAGAGTGGTCAACCAATGAAAAGGTGGCCCTGGATACGGCCTTTGCCGCCTCTATTACAGGGAAGAGGGCTGCCTGCTGCATGAAGCAGGTTGGTCTCAACGTGGCTGCTGATTCGCTGATGAGCGCAGCTTATATGGGCACTATTGGGGGGCTCGTCATTATTGCCTGCGACGATCCCGGGCCTCACTCGTCGCAAACTGAACAGGATACACGGATCATGGCCCGTCTTGCCAAAGTCCCGGTGCTGGATCCCTCCAATCCCCAGCAAGCCAGAGAAATGGTCGAACTTGCCTTTATTGTTTCAGAGGAATTCAGGATTCCGGTGATCTTGAGACCAGCCATTAGAGTTTGCCATGGCAGGCAAAACATTGCCTTCGGACCTATTAAAGGAAAGGAACGGAAGGCATCGTTTGCCAAAGACCCGTCCAGGTGGGCCGCCACTCCCCGTTTCCGCCTCGTCCTTCATGGAGAACTCAATGAAAAACTGGATCGAATAGCCATGAAATTCGAGGATCTTGAACCTTACAACTCTCATAATCTTACACCCGGTACCGGTTATCGACTCGGAATCGTTGCGGGAGGTGTCCCTTGTTCGGTTGTTCACGATATTCTAAAAGAAGAAAACCGCTCTGACATTCCATTACTCAGGCTGGGGGCCCCTTATCCTTTTCCTAGGGCCCTGGCCGGCGATTTTATGCAGGCTTGTGAGAAGGTGCTGGTCATAGAGGAAACAGACACGTTCATTGAATACCTCTTGAGGGACAGCAATAAGGTCCTTGGACGGCTGTCCAAGCATGTGCCTTCCCAGGGAGAATTAACGCCCCAGGTCGTTCATGAGATAATCAACCATCTCTTAGGTGATTTGAATATCAAACAATTCAAGACCTTCGAGGACCCTAAAGCTGTGGACCTGGTCCGCAGTCTTGATCTACCTGTGCGAAAGCCGACTCTCTGTCCCGGATGTCCCCATCGGGCCGCTTTTTTTGCCATAAGAAAAACGAACCCAAAGGCTATTTTCACTTCCGACATCGGTTGTTATACCTTGGGACTCAATCTCGGTGCCGTGGACACCTGTCTGGATATGGGAGCGGCTATTACAATGGCCTCGGGATTTTTTCATTCTTTTGCCCAAGACGGGGTCACCCAGCCCATTGTCGCCACACTCGGTGATTCCACCTTTTATCATTCGGGGGCCACCGGTCTTCTGAACGCGGTTTACAATCAGGCACGGTTTATTCTTGTGATCCTTGACAATCTGACAACGGCCATGACAGGCATGCAACCCACACCTGCGCTGGGGATCCGGGCGGACGGCAGTCGAGGGGGGGCGATTTCTCTGGAAAGAATCGTTAAAGGCTGCGGTGTTGAATATATTGAGGTTGTTGATCCCTATGATATCCAGACGACGACTAATTCACTAAAAAAGGCGACAGACTATGTCAATGATCCCGACGGGGGTATTGCGGTTCTTATTACACGCCATCCCTGCGTTATCGCATACAAAGAAGAGGCAATAACTAAAGAAACGAAAGTAAGGGTCACCGACGATTGCGTTGAATGCAATTTCTGCCTGGATCGTTTTGAATGTCCCGCCCTTTTCTATGATAAGGATGTGGGCCATATCAATATCAATAGGCAAATATGCCGCAACTGCGGGGTCTGCATTCAGGTCTGTCCCAAAAAAGCTATTGTGGAGGCCTAAAAAGTCTTATGGAAACAATCAACATCATCCTTTGCGGGTTGGGAGGTCAGGGAATCCTGTATATGACCAAAGTCCTGGCACAGACTGCTCTTAGAAACGGATGGAACATCATGGGCGCTGAGACGCATGGCATGGCTCAGCGCGGCGGCTCAGTCGTCTCCCATCTGAGGATAGGGGAGGTTGAGAGTTCTCTGGTAAGAAATGGTTCGGCCCACTTTCTGCTCTCCCTCGACCTAATCGAGGCTTACCGCAATTTACCGTTTCTCGCCCCAAGGTCCAAGATATACGTTAACGCCGCCCCTTCCCTCTTTCCCCAGACTCTGGTAAAAAAATACCTGATCAAAAGAGAGATTCGCTTTCACTCTTTTGATGCTTACCGGATAGCTGACGAATTAGGAGCCCCTATGTCCTCCAACCTTTCATTATTGGGTTTTTCTTCGGCATTTGAAAAAGGCCCTTTTAGCCATGAGTCATTGATTTCGACCATTGAAAAGATCAGTCCCGATCGATTCAAGAAATCAAACCTTGATGTTTTCAATGCCGGGTTCGAATGGGGCCGTAAAGAAAATCTTCAGGGGGCACGTTGAAACGCCCCCCAACAAAACACTTCCTTGGGAACCAAAGCTAGTCCATGCCCCTTGATTGAACCGCCGCCTTCTCGAGACTTGCCAAAATGGCAGATGTCACGCCATCTTGTCACACAAGGCATATTTGATCGTAATTTCGTAGACTTACGATAGCAGTTTCAACCGGGAACTGCTTTTGCGACATAGCAACACATGATTTCTCACATCATTCAAAGAGGATAAAATGACTTTGCCCCACCTAAGTACCTGTAATGTAAGCAGATAAAACCCGTACACAGAATGCTTTGTGCTGGCATATATTTTGAAATACGTTTAGATCGAACGATTTTTTCATTAAACGAAACACCTATCTCCAGATCCCGGCCCGATCTGGAGGAGGAACCTTGTGGGGTACGAACATGAATACATGGAATGGCGAAGAACAGCCGAGCGGTTGTCCTATCTGCAGAAGTGAAGAGTCTGTACAGATTGAATTTGACAGGCCTGTCATTCTCCTTTGTGAGTGCAAAAACTGCAGAAAATTCATCCTCAGAAAAGAGACATCGGAATTTCTAGATAAGAGGAAGGATTTTAATGAAAATCGACAGGAAATTTCCCTTTTCAGCAGGGAGTATTTTCAGAAATACAAGGTGCCTCTCGAGATAGTCCCACACCAGAGGTTGTGTAAAAAGAAAAGCCAGATGACGATTGAACAGATCTTTAAAGAGACCAGAGCTAAGAAACGGCAGGCACCTCGGAAGATTTCAGCAATAGGCGGATTGTGATAAGGGCAATGCCCTGATCACATGGGTTCATAAATCCCGATGCAAGTCCGAAAAAAGTTATTGAAACATAAAACGCCTCATGCTTATGTTCATCAATATCCCCATGGCAATCATTGTTGAAATCAAGGACGACCCCCCATAACTAAAAAGAAGCAGAGGGATCCCCACCACGGGCAAAAGGCCTGTCACCATTCCTACATTTATGAGGACCTGCCAGAAAACCACGGCCACTATTCCGACGGACATAATTGAGCCAAACCTGTCTCTTGAGTTTTTTGCGATGTTTAACCCCCATAAGATGAGAAACAAATAGAGGGATAGTAGGACCATCGAACCTGCAAACCCCCACTCCTCCGCCAAGACGGAAAAGGCAAAGTCCGTATGTTGCTCAGGCAAAAAATGAAGACGCGTCTGAGAGCCTTTCAAAAACCCCTTTCCCCAAAACAAACCTGATCCTATCGCGATTTTCGACTGATTAATGTGATAGCCGGCACCCAATGGATCCATATCGGGTCTCAGAAAAGTAAGAATCCTCAACTGCTGATATTCTTTCAGATTGAACCAGACAAAGGGGGCCACGGAGATCGTGGACACGACAAGAATCAGTATGGATTTCCAGTGGACCTTAACGAAAAAAACCATTGTACCGGCCACAGCTACAAGAAGGAGAGCAGTCCCTAGATCGGGTTCCTTGAGGATCAGGGCACTGGGTATGCTAACAATGACAAATGCCTGCCAGATATCTCTCAAGCGGTAATCTGTACGACCTCCCTTTTCGCTAAAAAACTTGGCAAATACCACGACAATAGCTATTTTTGCCAGCTCAGACGGCTGAAAGGAAATCGGGCCAAGGGCCAACCATCTCTGAGACCCCGATGTCACTTTACCCATAAACAACACCAGAACCAAGAGGATGACTGACGAGACGTAGATCGGGTAGGCCAGACGTTCAAGAATATGGTAATCGAATGTCGTCATTAACAGGCAGAGACTGAACCCTATGAGAAACCAATATATCTGCTTGATGAAGACCTGGGACCCTCCTACTTCCCTCACAGTATATGTGGCGCTGTACAGATTCATAATACTGATAGCGGCAATCAACAGTAACGATAGAAGAAGGATCCAATCAAAATTCTGGATTAACCTGCGATCAAACATAGACTGTCTTCCATTTTATAACGATTATAACAGACGAACAGAAAAGGATAATCAGGGGCGGGTCTATCAATTCCTGCGGTGATATCCCCTCCGGAATCCCTCTTCGCCAAAATCGAGATGATCAGGAACTGAGAAATCATTCTTCGACTCCCAGATAGGCCTTGATCAACTCTTTTGCCAAAGGTGCGGAGGCGCTTCCTCCATGCCCTCCATGCTCAACAACGATCGCCAGCGCAATTTGTGGATCCTCCTCGGGAGCGACAGCAACGAACCAGGCATGGTCCCTGAATCTGAGAGGGACTTCGCCATCCTCGGTTAATTCCTCTTCTTTGTCTAAGGAGACCACCTGTGCCGTTCCGGTCTTCCCGGCCACAAGAACATCTTTGAATCTTGTTCTCGCCCCGGTTCCATGAGGATCATTAACCACGCCTATCAAGGCCTTTTTCACAAGCTCAAAATGCTCCCCCTTGATCTTGAGTCTCCTTAAAGGCTTGGGAACAAACTGATGAATCCTTTCTCCCTCTCTTGTTTCAATGTGCCGGGTGATCTGAGGTCTATACACAATACCGCCATTGAAAACACTGGAGATGAGACTGGCCATTTGTATCGGGGTGACCAGGACGAAACTCTGTCCAATCGATGTCGAGATGGTTTCCCCTCTCTGCCAGGGGACCCCGAACCTCTTTAATTTCCATGCACTTGTCGGCATCAACCCGCCTTTCTCCTGTTCGAGCTCCACGCCGCTGGATTGTCCAAGTCCGAACAACCTCGCGTATTGGCTGATTTTGTCGACGCCCAGCCTATCCCCGATATTATAGAAATAGACGTCACATGACTCTGCCAGGGACCGGTGGAGGTTGACGGCCCCATGCCCATACCTCTTCCAGCAACGATACCTTTGTCGGCCCAGAGAATAAATACCGCTGCAGAAGATCTCCTCTTCAGGGTCGATGACCCCCTCCTCCAATCCTGCCAGGGCAACCACGATCTTGAAAACAGATCCGGGAGGATACTGGCCGCACAAGGCCCTGTTCTGTAGAGGATGATCGGGAGACAGCGAGATACTTTTCCACGTATCCTTGTCGATGCCACCGACAAAAAGATTCGGATCAAAGGGGGGGCTGCTCGACAGAGCGAGGATCTCACCATTGCGTGGATTGAGGGCCACGATAGCCCCTTTCTTTCCTTCCAGCGACTTTTCTGCGACACTCTGGAGGTCTCGATCAATTGTGAGATAGATGTTTTCGCCCGGGATCGGTGATTTGCGAGCGATCACCCTTATTCTACGACCCTCGGCATCTACCTCGACCTGTTCACCTCCCCGCTTTCCATTGAGATATTTCTGCCATTTCCACTCGACTCCGGATTTTCCGATCAAATCACCTGGTTTGTTTTCAAGGTAACGGCGACGGCGCAGTTGGGATTCGCTTATCTCCCCCAAATAACCCAGTATATGACAGGCAAGATCTCCATATATGTAATGACGACACGGCATGACCTTGATCATTATGCCGGGCAAATTAAATCTGTGAGTCTCCAGGGCCGCAAGGGAATCACGTGAGATATCTCTTTTGAGACAGACAGGTCTGAAGGGATATCGGGGAGACGCCTCTTTCACCTTTTGCCTAATAAGATCGGTATCAATATCCATCAACTTGTTCAGGCTTTTAACAATCTGTTCCAGATCTTGAACCTGCTCAGGAATGATATAGAGGTCGTAGGAGGGACGGTTATCGACCAGCTTTTCTCCGTTCCGGTCCAGAATCATTCCCCTAAACGGTGGAATGTCCAAAAGACGAATGCTGTTTTTCTCCGACTTTGAGCGGTATATGGAACCATTGACTATCTGGAGGAACCAGAATCTCAGGGCCAGAACCCCAAAGACGACCAAAACGATAATGATTATTTTTTTGAGCTGTTTATCGAGTATTTCAATTGAAACAGGATCAAATTTCGAAGTTTTCAAAGTGCTATTCCTTCGAATAGTAGTATGGCATCACTGTGGTTGATGGCCCTCATTGCGCAAAAGACCGCTCGAAAGCACCAGGTTATTGATCGATATCTCACGATCGCCCTTTTTCATAATGCGGGAGTCTCCTTCTCAGAGACCACCCTCATTTGATCAAATAGGAAGAAAAACGCAGGTGCGGTGAGAGATGTCATTACTATCGAACCTATGGACATCCAGACAAAACTGTTCACTAATAGGATCTTTTGAGAAAAGACTGAAAGAATGACGACAAACATCGTATTTTTCAACAGGATCGCGACAGAGACAATCAATATCTGCGCCTTAGGGTGCTGAAGACTAAAAAAGCGACAGCTCACAAAGATTCCA
Organism: Thermodesulfobacteriota bacterium; assembly: GCA_034189325.1. Taxonomy (GTDB): domain Bacteria; phylum Desulfobacterota; class DSM-4660; order Desulfatiglandales; family Desulfatiglandaceae; genus JAXHUM01. The sequence continues at coordinate 39,981 of JAXHUM010000066.1, read as the reverse complement.
AAGAACACTACGAGATAGAGGAATGTATAAAGGCCATGGAGTCCCCCGGAGAAAAGGTCCGTTAATAGACCTTGTCCAAAGGCATAGGTGCTGGCCCTCATAGGACCATAGCAAAGGAGAATGTAGGCGATCAGGATCGATAACAAATCAAGATCTAAATAACTCCCTCCCATTAAGTTCAACAGATTTCCCTTGAGAAGAACAAAGAGCCCCCCCCATATCCATGCAAGGCAATAGAAGGCTACTTCTTTTCTTTCAGTTGATTTGACCACTCACTCTCCTTTAGTATGACAAGCACTTCTTCGAGTCTGGAAAAATCGACGGTTGGCGTGATCTTAATATCCTTAAAGAGTTCTCCCGATACCTCTCTTACACTTATTACCGTACCTATAGGCAAGCCTCTGGGAAAAACTCCTCCAAGACCAGAGGTGACAATGGCATCTCCCAGGGCGACATAGTCTGATTTGTCGACATAATCGAGCTGACAGACCTCCGTAGACAGCCCCTTTAACATGCCTCGGTCACGGGACCTCTGGACAAGACAGTCCACGGCGCTGTTTTGGTCAATAATCAGAAGGATCTTGGAATATCCCGGCGAAACGGAAACGATCCGGCCGACAACTCCATAGGCATTGACAACCGGCATGTTCAACCTTACCCCTGCTTTTTCTCCCTTATCGATAATTATCGATCTAAACCATCCGGTGGGATCAAGACCTATCACTTGGGCGGCGAGGACGGGCCAGTTGATTGTCTGCTTAAATTGAAGAAGCTCTTTCAGTCTCTCGTGAGTCGCCAGCATCTCCCGATAACGGCTATTCTCCATCCGAAGATAATCGACATCTTCCTTCAGCTCTCGGTTCTCATTATGGAGGTTGACAAGGTAGAAGTAGTTCAGCCAGAAATCCCTCGTTATATGGGTCGTCTGTTTTATGAGTTTCTGAAAAGGGGCGGTAATCTCAACCAGAAACTTTTCAGGAGGGCTCCAGGCCGATCTTGTCCCGGAGTTCGAGGAAAGGAGGAACAATATAAAACAAACAAAAAAAATCCAAATCCAGATTTTCCAGAAGCGCATTTCACCTTTCTATAAATAAACTCATCTGCCCGTTCATCTGAGACTATTATTGAGAGCCCTATTTTGACAGGTGATCGTTTAAAGCTCCATGGGCATGTGTCTTCACTTTCTATGCAATGGCGACCTCTTTGAGGATAGAAAGATTATCCAAGGCTTTTCCGGAACCGATGGCAACGGTAGAAAGGGGATCCTCAGTTACGGTTATAGGCAGTTTTGTTTCTTCTCTCAGCAGCATATCAAGGTTGTTCAGTAGGGAACCGCCTCCGGTCAATACAATGCCTTTATCCACTATATCAGCGGCCAGTTCAGGCGGTGTCTGTTCAAGGGCGATCCTGACGGCTTCAACAATCGCCTCCACCTGTTCTGAGATCGCCTTTCTAATTTCGTCTGAATCTATAGTCAGAATCTTCGGGATTCCGGTTACCAGGTCTCGTCCCCTAACCTCAATCGTGTCTATCTGGTCCGTTGGGAACGCACTTCCGATGGTGGTCTTTATGATCTCCGATGTGCCGATTCCTATGAGAAGGTTGTATTTTCTTTTGATATGTTGAAGAATCGCTTCGTCCATTTTATCGCCGCCCACCCTGACGGATTTACTATAGACAATTCCGGCAAGTGAGATAACGGCAACCTCCGTTGTACCACCACCGATATCAACCACCATGTTACTGGTCGGTTCGGTGATGGGCAGGCCAGCGCCGATGGCCGCTGCCATAGGTTCCTCAATCAGGAAGACTTCCCTTGCTCCCGCTGATTCGGCTGACTCGCGCACTGCCCTTTTTTCCACCTGGGTGATTCCACTCGGCACACAGATAATGATCCTTGGTCTTATGAGAGTCCTACGATGATGCACCTTTCGTATAAAATGTCTGAGCATGGCCTCGGTGATTTCAAAATCTGCGATGACCCCATCCTTCATGGGACGAATTGCGGTGATATTGCCCGGAGTTCGGCCCAACATCATTTTGGCCTCCTTGCCTACAGCCAAGACCCTGCTGGAGCCTCTTCCATCCTTTCGCACAGCCACTACGGAAGGTTCGCTCAATACAATCCCCCGCCCCTTCATGTAAACAATTGTGTTGGCCGTACCAAGATCAATGGCTAGGTCATTGGAGAACAAACCTAATACAGAATCAAAAAACATTAATCACTTCCTCCCAAATAAAACAGGGGCTCTCAACTCCTGAAACTCACCAAAGCATAAAACCTGGGTCGGCATCCAAGATGAAGCACGATGAAGCGCACTCTATGGGATCATTCAAAATTGCCTTGACAAGATATTGATCTCATGTTTAAATGAAAATTTATTGCAATTTTGAACATAAGGATTCAACAATACAATGAAAAGGACATATCAACCCAGCAAGATCAAGAGAGCGCGCACACACGGTTTCAGAGCCAGAATGCGAACTAAGGGCGGCATAAATATTATGAAACGTAGAAGGGCAAAAGGCCGGAAGCGGTTAACCGTATGAGATTTGCCCTCTCAAACTGACCGTTATTCTTAGTGGCTACTCACTCGTTTCCAAAAGATAATAGGATATTAAATCGCTCTGATTTTGTCAATCTAAATCGATCCGGGCAGCGCCTTTACACGAAACACTTTACTATCATTTTCAAACGAAATGGGCTGGGCAGAACACGGCTGGGAATCACGGTCAGCAAAAGGACTGGTAAGGCGGTCAAAAGGAACACGATCAAACGGCTGATAAGGGAATTTTATAGGACAAGCATGCCACTATTTCCTCAAGGGTACGACATAGTGATTGTGGCAAAAAAGGATGTAAGCCGTTTTGGTTTCCACAGAATCAAAGATGAACTTGGAAAGGTTATCTGCAATAAAACGTTCCATGCTGAGGCTTAGATACGTACCTATCGCTCTGATTGCGACATACCAGAAGTTAATTTCACCTTTTTTGTCCCCTTCCTGCCGTTTTTATCCCTCATGTTCAACTTATGCCCGCCATGCCTTTTTACGGTACGGGATACTAAAGGGATTTCTCTTGACCCTTATTCGGATATGTAAATGTCATCCCTTCCACCCTGGAGGATATGATCCCCTTAGATGAGGCACTTTATCCAGAACTAATCATTGAATATATGCCAGCCACTTTTTTAGTCTTTGGTGAGAAGAATTCCAAAAAAGGGGCAAGTATTCCCGGTCTCTTCTTAATGGCAATACTCTTAAATTCAGGTCGTATACATGGAAAAAAGAACAATCCTGGCCTTTATTCTGTCTTTTCTCGTCCTTATTCTATGGTCCTACTTTTTTGGTCCCACCAAAGAACAAGGGTCTAAAAAGGAGGTTCCTACCGAGAGGGGAACACCTCCGGCCGCCACAGAGGGAGAACCGATCCATAAACCCACTCATCCCCCGGTCTACAGCACATCGGAAGACAAGGCGGGCACACCGGTTTACAACATTGAAAAAAAGGAAATAGAAGTTGAAACACCTTTATTTAAGGCCATCTTGACAAATGTTGGACCAACCATCAAGAGTTTCAGGCTGAAGGCCTATCATAAGACCACTGACCCTGATTCTCCTCCTATTGAATTAGTCAATCTCAAAAACGATAGGGGCGGTGTGATCACGGCGGGCTTTGATCGATCCGATGCAGCACAAATGGATAAAAAGGTGTACGAGGTTGATAGTCCGTCCTTACAACTAGGTCCAGGGGCTTCGCCTAAAAAACTGACGTTTTATTCAACAGATTCTGATGGGGTATCGATACGTCAGACCTTCCAGTTTTATTCGGACCAGTACAGGATCGATTTCACAATTGAAGTCGTCAACAAATCAGAAAGGCCTATGGAGGGAACCTTCACTACGGTGTTGAAGGCCCTTCCTCCCGAGGAGAAAGGGAGTTATTACTCATTCGTCGGATTGGCCCTCCTTGTGGACGATGAGCTGGAAGAGGTGAAAATCAAAAAGACCTCTGACGAGAAAGACTTTGAAGGCGTGATCGATTGGATTGCCTATGAAGATGACTTTTTTATTTCAGCCGTTGTACCGGAAAAGGAGAAGGGGAAGAGTTTTCATGGCCGTTTGCTATCATCCGGATTTCTTAAGGGCACTCACATGTCCGCACCTGTCTCTCTCAATCCTTATGAAAAGGCCTCTTCAAAATACGCCCTCTATCTCGGGCCTCGAGACCTGGGAATATTGAAGGACTTTGGAAGCAAACTTGACCGTGCCGTTGATTTTGGATGGACAGACATTATTGCGAAGCCTCTTTTATACCTCCTCCGCTTTTTCAACGGATATATCAATAACTATGGGGTTTCCATCATCCTATTGACCATACTGATCAAGATTCTGTTTTGGCCTCTCACCCACAAGAGTTACAAATCTATGAAGGAGATGCAAAAACTTCAACCCAGGATGGCCAAAATCAGGGAGAAATACAAGGGCAATAAGGAACAGATCAACAAGGAAATGATGGCCCTTTACAAGACTTACAAGGTGAATCCAATGGGGGGCTGTCTCCCGATGATTATTCAGCTCCCGGTATTCTTTGCCCTTTTCAGGCTCTTGGGAAGCGCCATCGAGTTGAGACACGCACCTTTTATGTTATGGATCAACGATCTGTCGGCCCCTGACCGTCTGTTCAATTTCTCTTTTAGTATCCCTTTCATGAAAGAGCCTTACGGCATACCGGTCCTTACCCTTTTGATGGGGGCCTCTATGTTTGTTCAGCAGAAAATGACTCCCACTCCCGGGGATCCGACACAGGCGAAAATCATGATGTTTCTGCCGATTATCTTTACCTTTATGTTTATTAACTTTCCCTCTGGCCTTGTTCTCTACTGGCTGGTCAACAATATTCTTTCCATAGGGCAACAGTATCGTATTCACAAGGGGCCTGCATAACATTCGGAGGATATTTATGGACACTTTTGAAGCAAAAAACACTGAAGAAGCTATCGAAATGGCCTGCAGCCAACTCAATCTCACTAGAGATGAAATTGAAATCGAAATCCTTGAGCCTGGATCACCTGGAATATTCGGATTGGTAGGTGGGAGAAAGGCAAAAATTAGAGTGACACCAATACTTTCTGACCCGGTTGCTGAGGATACTTCTGAGTTGGAGACGCATCACGGGATGGATATCGCCAAAGAGACCTTGGAAGACATATTGGCCTTGATTCCTTCGGAAGAGGCCACGGTTACAGCAAGTCAAAACGATGGAACAATTCTTCTTAACATCGAAGGCGATAAATCAGGGCTTTTGATTGGACGAAAAGGGAGGACACTGGACGCTTTACAGTATATTGTCAATAAGATAGTCAACAAGGCACTGGAAAAAAGAACACAAGTTGTTGTCGACTCTGAAAACTATCGTCTGAGAAGGCATGACGCCTTGACCGAGATGGCCTTCAATATGGGGGATAAGGCTAAAAAGACGAACAAACCTGTCTCCACCAATCCTCTCAATCCTCATGATCGAAGGATAGTACACCTGGCACTCAGGGATGATGATGAACTCGACACAAAAAGCCGAGGGGACGGCCTAATGAAAAAGGTCCTTATTGTCCCCAAAAAATAATCTCCTGGTTCTCTTGAAGAAAATTCATCCGAATGGTAATGGGTAACTCCGGCATACCCGGCACCAATCATGTTAAAGCCTATGGATTTGTATCCCCATAGTCGTATTGTTCCCTGATTGAGCCGGCAAAATATCTTTCTACCTGCGAAATCCTTTCAAGATTCCCAGAGGGTTTTATAAATCTGGAGACTCCTATCACACATGGTACGAATATGTATTCCCTGGAGGATACAATCTCTGCGATAGCCACCCCTATTGGTCAGGCAGGAATAGGCATTATACGGATCAGTGGGCCCCTCTCCTTCGAAATAGCCCGCAAAATCTTTAACCCTCAAGGATCAAAGGTCCCTCTGCAAAGTCACCGCCTGTATTTGGGGCACCTTCATAACCCCGCTACAGGCGTCATGATCGACGAGGTATTGCTCTCCTTTATGAAGGCCCCGCACTCCTATACCAGGGAAGACGTTATCGAAATAAATTCTCACAGCGGCTATCTCCTTCTCTCCAGCATTCTCCAGGTCATTCTTGATCAGGGAGCAAGGCTGGCACGGCCTGGGGAATTCACTCTGAGGGCCTTCCTGAACGGGAGGATAGATTTGACACAGGCCGAAGGCGTCATCGATCTGATCAACTCCAAGTCGACCAGAGGGCTCCAGCTGGCCTCGGAACAGATTCGTGGATCTTTGAGAGAGGACATCGAGAGTTTACGACAAAAGGTAATCGACATCCTTTCCATAATCGAAGTCGCAATAGATTATCCGGACGAAGTCGTCGACATTGTCGATATTGAGGAGACGGTCAATCTGGTCGAAGAGACGGTGATCAAATCGATTGAGGCCTTGATCAAGGCCCACGAGGATAAAAGAATCTGGGTAGACGGGGTCAAAATAGTCATCGCCGGAAGAGTCAATGCCGGGAAGTCAAGTCTTCTCAACTTCCTCTTAAAAGACAACCGGGCGATTGTCACTCCTGTTCCGGGAACGACAAGGGATGCGATAGAATCTACGACGACGATAGACGGCCTCCCAATCTGCCTGGTTGACACGGCTGGATTCAGAGACCCGGACAGTGAGGTTGAAAAGATCGGTATTCGCTTGTCGCAAGAAAAGCTTGCGGAGGCCGATTTCATCATCATTGTCGTTGACCAGAACCGACCTTTAAACAGGGATGATTACCATATCATGAACCTAGCACGAGGAAGAAAGGCCCTATTGGCAATCAATAAGATTGATCTTTTGTCGCGCCTACGCCAAGATGACAAAAAGGCATTATCAGACTTCCCTTGTGTCAGGATATCGGCCCTTAACGGTGAGGGTATTGATTCTTTAAAAAGGGCCCTCGTAACATGCCTGATTCAAAATGGGAATGACATGACTACTTCTCACGCTGTCCCAAACGTGAGGCATCAGAAGGCCCTACAGGATGCCCTTCGATTCATTCAAAGCGCCTTAGACAGCATGAGGAATGATGAACCCTTGGAAATCATTGCCTTTAATCTGCAAGCCGGTCTTGATGCCCTCGGTGAAATCATAGGTAAGACCTCGGAAGAAGAGATCTTGAACAACATATTCGGCACATTTTGTCTTGGGAAGTAGGGAGACGGCCCATGGATAAGTTAATAAAGAAGGGCGCAGACATGGCAAGAAATACCCGCAAAATACTGGTATTTACAGGCGCAGGCCTGAGTACGGAAGCGGGAATTCCCGATTTCAGGAGTCCCGGTGGTATTTGGGACAAATATGACCCGTCTGAATTCTATTTCGACCGATTCATGTCCGATGAAAAGGCCCGGGAGACCTATTGGAAAATGAGTCAGGAGTTGTATAAGACGATGAAGGACGCAAGACCGGGTGAGGCCCACCTACCCATCAAGACCCTGGAAGATCAGGGAAGACTCCTGGCCATAGTCACACAGAACATCGATCATATGCACCACAAGGCGGGCAACTCTCCCGAAAAAATTATTGAGATCCATGGCACCGCCTTTTCCGTTTCTTGCATGAACTGCAGGAAGAAATATGGTCGGGATGAGATCGAAGAGCGGATCGATTCAGGAATAAGGGTCCCTTATTGCGATGACTGCAATGGTATCCTGAAACCGGATACCATATCTTTCGGCCAGGCCATGCCCGAAGATAAGATGGCCCAGGCGGCCATGCACGCCCGGGCATGTGAACTCTGTATCGTGCTGGGGTCTTCTCTCGTGGTCTACCCCGCGGCTTCCATTCCGGTGGTTGCTGTTCAAAGCGGGGCACGATTGATTATTGTCAATCTTGAGGAGACACCGCTTGACAACCAGGCGGACCTGATCATTCACAGGCCTATTTCCGAGGTCCTAGCGAAGATGATCGCGGATTAGTTATCTTTTACTCAATTGAAAGGTTTTAAAGAAGATTCACTCAGGAGGATTTTATGCTAAGAGTTGGATTTGTTGGATGGAGAGGAATGGTTGGCTCCGTTCTCATGGGAAGGATGAAAGAGGAGCTGGACTTTCATGATTTTGAACCGACCTTCTTCACCACTTCAGATATCGGTGGAATAGGCCCGGATTTAGGCCTTGAAATCCCACCCTTGATGGATGCCTATGACATCCATCTCCTATCTTCCCTCAACATTATCGTTACCTGTCAAGGGGGAGGCTATACAAAAAAAGTCTATCAAGAGCTTCGCAAGAGCGGCTGGACAGGCTATTGGATAGACGCCGCCTCCACTCTCAGGCTTGATGATGACAGTATTATTGTCCTTGACCCTCTGAACAGATCCGTCATTGATGCGGGATTATCCTCAGGCATCAAGACCTATGTGGGAGGAAACTGCACTGTCAGTCTCATGCTCATGGCCCTTTCAGGCCTCTTTGCCTCCGGTCATATTGAATGGATCTCATCTATGACCTATCAGGCTGCGTCAGGAGCAGGAGCCAAGAATATGAAAGAACTGGCCGCTCAGATGGATGCTATAGGACTCTCTGCGAAAGGCCTGCTCAATGATCCTGCATCCACTGCCCTAGCCGTTGACGAGGTAGTCACCCAAGAACTCAGGAGCCCCGCCTTCCCGACCGCTCAATTCGGCGCTCCCCTTGCAGGAAGCCTTCTTCCCTGGATCGACTCGAAAATGGAATCCGGACAGACCAGAGAAGAGTGGAAGGGGGAGGTCGAAACGAACAAGATTTTGCAGACGGACAAGACGATCCCCATAGATGGTCTCTGCGTTCGTGTCGGCGCTATGCGATGTCATAGCCAGGGGCTCACCATCAAATTGAACAAGGACCTGCCAATCGATGAGGTGTCTGAAATCATAGAAAAGGGGAACCCATGGGTCCGGGTCATCCCCAATGATAAAGAACCCACTTTGCGATCCCTGACGCCGGCCGCTGTTAACGGCACCCTTTCCGTGCCTGTCGGCAGACTCCGAAAAATGCTTATGGGTCCACAGTTCGTTGCCGCTTTCACCGTGGGAGACCAGCTTCTCTGGGGTGCTGCAGAGCCGATTAGAAGGATTTTGCAAATCATTATCCAGGAATCATCCTGATATAAACTTATCAAATCAGACTCCGCCCCTATCTCCCATCCTGTTTCGGCGCAACCGGGGAGCATCAGGAGTTGACAAAAGGAACCATGCAGGTAGAATAAGACGGGTCGAAAAGCCTACTTGTGCGGAAGTGGAAAGCTCACTGGTGGGGCTCCCGGACTTCAAATCCGGTGTACCGGGCTAAAACCTCGGTAGGTGGGTTCGATTCCCATGCACTTCCGCCACCTCCCTACTGCAAGCACCAAAGGCGCCAATCAATGGATATGCGGCATGGTTTCAAATTCTTTATCGTCCTTTTAATAGGCTCCTCCCTTCTGCTTTTTGGCCTTTTCTGGTCCTATTTATCTGCTGTTGTGCTGGCGCTTTTAATCACCAGTGTGAGTTATCCAATGTTCTTCTGGGTCAAGGGGATGCTGAAAGACCGTGAAGCTTTGGCCTCCCTTCTCATGGTTATTTTTGTACTGCTTGTACTGGTGATACCCCTTGGTTGGTTTGTAGGAACGCTTTCGAATGAGGCCTATGACTTCTACAACCGCACCCGAGATGAAGTCTCCCTGAGCCAGATTCAGAAATCTCTTGAAGGGGATTCCTTATGGGCAAAACGAATCAGAAGAATAGGTGAAATGACAGGTATAGAATTCACGCCTGAAACGGTTGAAAGGCTGGCCACCTCTATTGGGAAAAACGTGGGACTCTTTCTCTATAAACAGCTCAGCTCTATGGCCTCTAATATCCTGAGCCTTCTGGTCAATTTTTTTCTCATGATGCTCCTGGTTTTTTATCTTTTCAAAGACGGCCTTCGACTCAAGAATTATCTTTCCGATCTCATACCTGTCCCGAAAGAGCAGCTCGAAAAAGTCATCGGCAAGTTCCGTGAGATGGGAAAGGCCATTTTTGTCGGAAATGGCTTGAGCGGCTTTGTTCAGGGAATATTGGGCGGCTTTGGTTTCTACATGTTCGGTTTGCATTCTCCTCTCCTATGGGGCACTGTCATCGCTTTTATGGCCTTCTTGCCGATCATAGGCGCGTCCATAGTCTTTTTTCCAGCCGCCATCATTCTGATGATCCAAGGGAGGGTCGGACTGGCGATCGGATTCCTCCTGTACAATATGTGCTATAGTTCGATCATAGAATATCTGCTCAAGCCTCGATTGATTGGAAAAGGGATGCAGATGAACTCACTTCTTGTTTTCATAGGCATTATTGGAGGATTAAAACTCTTCGGTGTCTTGGGAATTGTCTACGGTCCACTGATCATAACTGTTTTTCTCACCCTGGCGGAGATTTACCGGCTCGAATACAGGGGGGAGCCGACATAATATCCAGATCCGAACGCCTTATAAAGACTGAATGTTTTGTGGATGTTCGATTATTGATCGTCTTGTTTCGATTACAAATGAAACCGGTTACTTCTTTATTTGGTGAAAACAGCCTACCAGTACTCACTGATTAACAGGTGGATACTGAGTCATATAGATTTTAAGGAGGGGACAAAATGAAGAACCAAGGTGTTGGAATCACTCTCACGCAACACATTCTGAATCAGCAGCGTGCCAATCCGGAGGCCACCGGGGCCTTCACAACCCTGCTCAATGAACTGGTAGTTGCGGCCAAGGTTATCTCGAGGGAGGTGAATAAGGCCGGTCTTGTCGATATCATCGGCGCTACGGGCTCCGTGAATGTCCAAGACGAACAGGTTCAAAAGCTCGACCTGTTTGCCAATCAGATCATTATTGAAAGGATGCAGTATGTTGGGAAACTGTGTTGTATGGGCTCTGAGGAAAATGCCGACCTGATCGAAATACCTTCCCAGTACCCGAAAGGGAATTATATCCTCCTATTTGATCCCCTCGACGGTTCTTCGAACATAGATGTGAATGTAAGCATCGGGACGATTTTCGGTATTTTCAGAAGGGATAATCACACGAACAGCTCCGAACCGATGTTGGCGGATGTTCTCCAACCTGGAATAAAACAGGTGGCCGCCGGCTATTTCGTGTATGGATCGAGTACGATAATGGTTTATACAACCGGTCACGGGACCGGCGTGCATGGTTTTACCCTGTTTCCAAGTGTGGGGGAGTTTCTCCTATCCCACGAGAACATTAAAATACCGAAAAAGGGGAAAATCTATAGCGTCAATGAGAGCAACTACGGGTATTGGGACGAAAAGACAAGGGCCTTGATCGACTATTTCAAGGCCAAAGACAAGGCCACTGGTAGACCTTACAGCACACGGTATGTGGGGAGCTTGGTCGCCGATTTTCACAGAAATCTCCTCAAGGGAGGCATCTTCATGTACCCAGCCGACCAGAAGGATCCTAAAAAGGCGACTGGAAAACTGAGACTCATGGTAGAGGCCAACCCCCTGGCCATGGTCGTCCAGGAGGCAGGTGGGTACGCCAGTGATGGTCATGGGCCTATTCTTGAAATAGAGCCTACTGAACTCCACCAGAGGGTACCTCTCTATATAGGGAGCAAGGAGGATGTGGAACTGGCTGAGTCTTTTATCAGAGGCGATAGAGAGATTCCTTGAGGAAAGGGAACTATTTGGTTGGATCGAATCGTTGAGCTTGTCTCATGTAGTTCATATAAGATGTGATCGCCGTAATCAAGGCCGAGAAGACCACTAAAAACATAATGATGATCGGGATCGTTCCGAAGTTGACCAGGATGGAACTTAGTAGAATAAGGGGCTGAAGGCCGGCACGAACCATCTTTCTGGCGAGACCATGATCACCAATGAGGTCAGCAAGGGGCGGTGAATACCTGTAATAGGCATGAACGAATGCACGGCCCGGACCATTTGAAAGGAGGTACTGATCTCTGAATTGCCTCAGAAGAAAAACCTGGGGCTCCATGGGAGATCCAAAGGCTGCTGTGGCGATAAAGCAGCCGCCGCCGCCGCTGCCGCTGCCGCCGCTTGAACCACCACCGCCGCTCGGCTCGGAACCGCCGGCAGGGTAATACACCTCATTAGAATCGCCGCTCTCACCGGAATCATTATAGGCCCTCACGACAAAATAATAATCCCTCTCATCAAAGAGCCCATAAATCGTACAGTTAGGAGATTGACCCTCCCAGTCAGGCTGGGAATAATTGTAGTCTTCGGCTTCTTCTCTGGCAAAGGCCCGGTAACCGTCGATATCACCGGTGCACGCATCCCATGAAAGCGTGACATCCAGGGCCGATGCAATAGAAGTATGGTAAGGGGTTGATAAAACGGCACTAAACAGACAACACATCAGAAAAACGCGCCTAACATATGCATCGGCCATTTTTCTAAAACTGGTTTGGTGCCCCATAATAGATGAATCTCCCTCAGGCAAGACATTGCAGAGAGGCCTTCACGGAAACCTTCTCTTTCATCTATCCAACGTCCGCCCTGTTTTTCTATTCCCGAGTTGCAACCTGTGTGCCAGAAGTCCTGTTTTTTTATTTTCATAGTTACAATACCTTACAAGAGACTTGCTGGAGGACTCTCTCATTGCCGTCATAAATGTAGCTGAGGAAACACAGATGACGTATTTGCCATGACACACAATGGCGAACTCTTATGGGCGATAGAGGCTTTGTGGGATAACCTTATAAAAGAGGTAGTCTGAGAGAGACTGATTGGGGAAAGAATCAATAGGGGCTGGGCTTTCTTATTGCTGCGTTACTCTGAAGACCTCTTCAATTGTTGTAAGACCTTTCAGGACCTTTCGAGCGCCCTCCTGCCGCAAGGTGACCAAGCCTTGTCTCACAGCCCGACTCTTGATGGCGTTGGCATCAGAAGTCTTCAATATGATACTCTTTACAGGATCATCAAAGAGCATCTGCTCAAATATCCCCGTCCTTCCCTTATAACCTGTCTCAAGGCAGGAGGGGCACCCCTTGCCATGATAGATTTTTTTGTCGCGAACCATTTCAGGGTCCAGCCCGATGCTCAGGAGGGATTCCTCTGAAGGAACAATCTCCTCTCTACAGCCTTCGCAGATGGTGCGCACCAATCTTTGGGCGATAATACCGATAACAGAGGAGGAAAGTAGAAAGGGTTCAATACCCATGTCTACGAGACGCGTAACGGCGCTTGCCGAGTCGTTGGTATGGAGGGTAGAGAATACCAGGTGACCGGTCAGGGCGGATTGCACGGCGATCTCCGCTGTTTCGAGGTCCCTGATCTCCCCAACTAGGATCACATCCGGGTCCTGACGGACAATGGAGCGCAATCCCTTGGCAAAGGTGAGGTCTATCTTGGGATTGACCTGGATCTGCCCTATGCCCTCGATCTGATATTCAATCGGATCCTCAATGGTTATGATGTTTTTGTAGGACTTGTTAATGGTGGAAAGGGCCGCATAAAGGGAGGTGGTCTTCCCGCTGCCGGTCGGACCTGTAACCAATATAATCCCATGGGAGGAGCGGATGAGTTTGTCAAACTCAACGAGCTGGTCTTCAGGCATACCGAGATCGGAAACCGGAAGCAGAACACTGGTCTTGTCCAGCAAGCGCAACACCACCCGCTCGCCGAAAGCAGTGGGGATCGTTGAAACGCGAATATCAATACGCTTGTCTGCAATCTTGATCTCGATTCGGCCGTCCTGAGGAAGCCTTTTCTCCGCAATGTTCATCTTGGCCATAACCTTTATGCGAGAGATCAATGCCGACTGGACATGCTTGGGGGGAGAAAGCCTGTCGTAGAGGATCCCATCCACTCTGAATCGAATTTTGACCATGTGCTGCAAAGGTTCAATATGAATATCACTGGCACGCCCCTTCACAGCCTGAGAAAGCATGAGATTAACCAATTTGATAATCGGGGCGTCACTCGTATCTTCGAGAAGATCTCCTGTGTCCTCTATCTCGGAAATAATAAGTTCCGTGTCTTCTTCTTGCATTCCCTCGATGACCTGTTCAGCTGAATCACGGCTCACATCATAGGCAAAATTAATTGTCGAAAGAACCGCGGTAGAGGGTGCCAAGACAGTACGAACCCTTTCCAGGCCCAAAAGAAGACGGAGATCATCAAGAGGCTGAAAAAGGAGAGGATCGCTTACGGCGATCACGGCGCCCTTTGCCGTAATGACCGGGACAACCCTGTGTTTTTTAAGGAACTGGATGGGGACCTTCTCCGCAAAATCGGTCTTGAGGTCATCTGTGGGAAGTGTTAAGGAAAACGGCAAGTTGAACTGGATACTCAGCGCCCGGAGGAGGTCATTCTCAATGATAGCCTTTTGCTGGATCAGTATCTCCCCTATTCGCCCTCCCTTTTCTTTCTGGGTCTCCAAAGCCCGATCAAGTTCTTCCTGGGAGAGGTTGGAGATTTCCATAAGTATTTCACCTATTCGTCGATGATCCATCTCTTTTGCCGTCACAGATATCACTCTCCCTCGGATTCCGTGGGTTGATCCGCCTTCCTCTTATACATCTTAATGACACCCTCCTCCACCTTATCGATGTACTCCTTCTTCTTCTGATAGATCTTCTTCGCCTCGCTCTGGTCTTCTATGATATGAGGAGTCAGAAAAATGAAAAGATTGGTCTTATCCGCGGATCTTGACACGGACTTAAAAAGCCATCCAAGACCGGGAATGTTTCCCATACAGGGGACCTGACTCGTGTTCTCCGATAGGGTCTCATCAATCAGGCCTCCGATGACAACGGTGTGTCCATCCCGGACAACCACTGTTGTCTTGGCCACCCGCTTCAGAGTAGTGGGAAGCCCCACCACTTCCTGTTCAACGACCTGGGCCAGTTCATGGGAGATCTTTAATCGGACGAATCTCTCCAGGCTGATCTGAGGCGTGATGTTGAGTGTAACGCCTACATCCTTGAATTCGTAATTGCTATAGTCGATCCCTGTTTCGGATGTATCCTGCCTCGTCAGAAAGGGGATGTTTTTTCCAACATAGATCTCCGCCTCTTCGTTGTCCGTTGTCATGACCTGTGGAGTGGACAGGATATGCACGTCCGAATCGGTCTGGTAGGCCCTTATGACCGCCCCGATGCTTGGAAAGGTGATGCCGCCGATCGTGATGCCTTCTCCCAGTATCCCCAGGGAAAGCCCCAGCGGAAGATTGACGATCCCGGACGTCACATCGATTGAGGGAGAAATAGACTCTCCCAACACGGTCCCTCCAAAGCCTACGGCTTCTCTGCCGTCATGACTGCCTATACCCTCCACGCCATGCCACTCCACGCCAAGATCAAATCCCTTATTTACGCTGACTTCCATAATAAGGGCCTCGATATAGACCATGCGCCTGGGAATGTCCAGCTTCTTGATAACATCTTCCAGGACCAGATAGTCTTCCTTGTTTGCCGTAATCACGAGAGAATTGGTAGCCTTATCAGCGACGATCTGGACATCCTTGGAAAGAACAGGCGCCTTTCCTTTCTCTGTCCCTGTCTTTTCCTTGGATGGGAGAGCGGTGAGGACCTTGGAAAGATCTTCCGCATTGGCATTCTGAAGATAATAGACATTGATATCGCCAGCGCCCCTAGGAGCTTCCCTGTCTAATAGATGTATGAGCTGCCTGATTCTCATCGTATCATCTTCCGATGCGAGGACGATCAAGACATTTGTCCTCTCAACCGGGACAATTTTGATTAGAGAATCTCTGGAGGCCCCGGCTTTGACCTTGGTCGCCCTTCTTTGAAAAAGAGTGGTCATCGATTTTGCCAAGACAGCGGCAGTGGCATGTTCAAGGGAAATCACGGATACCTCCTCACCGGTCCCCTCAACGTCCAGCACCTTTATTATTTTCAACAGGCGTTTGACGTTGGAAAGGACATCCGTGATGATCAACATTCCCGTCGGCGGATAAGAGACAATGACGCTGTTTTTTGAGATAAGTGGGGTGAAAAGCCTCTTGAGCTCGTCAGGGCTCGCATACCTGAGAGGTATGAGCTGGGTGATGATCTTATCCTCGGGGTCGGGAGGACTCACTCCCACCCTTGTTTCAATGTCTTTTGTTCGGGCCTCTGCCACTGAGATAATTTTTGTTATGTTCCCTGCCGGTACGGCCGCGAATCCATGGACCTCGAGAACTGATTCAAACACCTTGTATGCCTCGTCTACAGAAATCTTCGTTGGAGAAATGATCGTTACTTTTCCCCTGACGGCCTTGTCAACGACAAAATTCTTGCCGGTTAATTCGCTGATGAATTTGATAAATATCTCGATATCCACGCTATCAAAATCGATAGTCACATAGCGGGGATCTTCTCCCCTTTCTTCCTGGGTCTTTGTTGTCTTTTGAACTTCAACTTCCTTTGGCTTTCTTTCCGGGGCCGTCTTTAAAAGCGGCCTCTTTGGACTCCGACCTGTCTCCGTCTCAGCCACAGGAGACACAGGGGATATCCCTTGCTCTCCGGCAATACGGGCACCCATCGAATGGTCCTGACACAACCAGAGTATTCCCAAAACAAGATATACGGTCAGTCTCATCTTTGATTTCATCGTCATGGAGATGTCACATCCTTATAAAATATTTGTGTATGGATCATCCTCGCCCTCAGGGGCTCTCAACCCGTACCAATCTTCATTATCTCGTCAAATTCAGGGGTCTTGCGTATATTATCAAGATCCGGGTCTCGTCTCGCCCATTCCGCGACAGACCTGTCAATCATAACAGCTTTTCTAAGGTGGGCAAGACTCTCTGATAATTTACCTTTTAGGGCGAATATACACGCAAGATTGTAATACGGATCAACATATCTCGGACCAAAGCGTATAGCCTCCTCAAATCCTTGTATGGCCCTCTCGTAGTCTTTTTGATGGATATATATCACCGCCAGGTTGTTGATGGCATGAATATGATCAGGTTCAATCATTATGGTTTCCTTGTAAAGACGTTTTGCCTCGTCAAGATCGCCGCTTTTATGATGAAGCCTGGCCTTATCGTAAAATACCCCGGCGTCTCGAACCGGTTTTTGCTCAATGTTCGAAGGGGGCACGCTCTTCTCATAAGTTGAGACCAGAGCGATCGGTGGTTCGTTGTCATCGATTCTGTAATAGAACGCATAGACAAGCAACAAACAGGGCAGCACCAAAAGACCTAGGAGGATCTTCCCGTTGATGGAAAACCTCCTATCTCTACTCTGGGCGGAAACGGTCCCACCGTATTGCCGAGAATAACTATCTTGATCTTTCTGGGCCTTTTTCAGGGCTTCGTGTATATAGCTCATACCAAAATATAATAGTTGATAGTGTCTAGAGAGCTTTCAATAGATTTCGGTCGCTCACTGTCATCAATTTTATCCCCACTTCTTGCCAAAAGACTATCCCGAAACTTGAAAAAGCAAGGCCCTTGTCTTGTAGCCGATCACCCCATCGGCGTCCAAACCAAAATCACGCTGAAATTCCATCACCGCCTTTAAGGTACGCTTGTCATAAGTCCCTGAAGGCTCAACCCTGTAGGAGGCATTTGCCAATATCCGTTGAACATCGAGGACCTCTGGAGAACTGATACCCTCAACCAGATCCGCAGGTCTGTCTTTACATCTGTATATCCACGACACCTCATGTGCCCATTCTCTCAGAATGAAGTCTCTTGAGACATGTCGTGTGCCCCCTTTTGTGTCGACGACCATTGCTCCATCATCTGTGATCTTTTTCACCAGAAGATATCGACGATGCGGCAAAGAGCTATCTGAAGGTCCCATTAAACGTAATCGAAACGGTTTTTTCAACATCTCGCAAAATTCAGGATCAATGTTGAGTGAAACAAAGCCCAAATGGCCGCTGTTTGTGTGAAGACTATCCTTCCCATACTGAATCTTGAAAAGATCGAAGAGTCCTGCGATACTTGTCTGTTCATCAAGGATAAGGCCCGCCTTATCCTTCTCAGGTTGTGGGGGCATGGGTGCACTGTAGATCGGTTTGGCAATCAGGGTCTTTTGTTCCTGGAAGATGGGCCATGGAACATGCTTGCCCACATTCCATCCGGCAAGCCCCACCATGATCACCACAAGAAAGAGCATGACCACTCCTGCCCTGATCCTGTTTCTGGACAGGGAGATGAAAAGGGGGTCAACGGTTATCCGCCCTTGAGAATCCTTAATTGCGCTCTTTATCATGGTTCTGGAGATAACAAGCTTTTCTTCCGTGTAGGCGATGAGAAGCGCGCGATCGCAGACCGCGTTGATTCGTCTGGGATTTCCTCGCGAGTAGGAATAGAGCTTTTTGATGGCTCCTTTTGTGAATCTCAGGTCCCCCCTGCTACCGGCCACGACCAGACGATGTGTCACATACTCTTGGATGTATTTGCGGTCCAGGGGTTTCACATCGTATCGGACCGTGATACGCTCGTTTAAGGGTTTCAGAAAGGAGGTCGCCAGGAGTTCATTTAATTCGCACTGCCCCATTAGCACAATTTGGATTAGCTTTTCTTTGTCGGTCTCGAGGTTGGAAAGCATTCGAATCTGCTCAAGGCAGGTCTGTGAAAGGTTCTGTGCCTCATCTATCAGAAGGACCGCGTTGCCGCCATGGCTGAATGTATCGAGAAGGAATGAGTTAAGGGCATCTATCAGATCCTTCTTGCTGGTTTTCTCCCGATCCACATGAATACCGAACTCCTGAATAATTGTCTTGAGAAGGTCCTCATCCGTCACAAATGAATTAAAGATCAGGGCGGTCTTTGTGGAGGGGTCCAGGTGACTCAAAAGCGCCCGAGAGAGTGTGGTCTTTCCCGTGCCTATACCCCCGGTTATAACAACAAATCCCTTCCTCTCATTAATTCCGAAAAGCAGGTGGTCAAGGGCTTCCCTGTGGTGGTGACTCAAGAAAAGGAACTTCGTGTCAGGAGTTAAATTAAAGGGCTTTTCTCTAAAACCGAAATAGGAGGTATACACCGTCTTACCTGAATTTGTAATGAATAGTTCTCGGTCTGTTTCTTCTCGTCAGTTCGACGGAAACAGGGTCACCGGATTCCAGTTTTTCATAGAGAGAAAGGGCATCGTCAGGTCCGGAAATGGTCCGCCCATCTATCTTCCGAATAATGTCCCCGTTTCTCAACCCCAGCTTCGAGAAGATCGAGCCCCTCTTGATCTGGCTGACTGAAAACCCATCCGGTCGCCCCCCTTCAAAATGGGGCCGGACACGGACCTGAGTCAGAAGTTGGTTGAAGTTCTTGAAAGAGGCCTCTATATCAGAACGTTTAACCGTAATAGTACCCGATCTACCCGTTTGTCTTACAGAAGGAGAACCCTTCTCAGGTCGTGAGGCTGCTGACTCTTCCATGGTGAGTATCTCGTTTTTGTCCCCCACCGTGAGGACGACCTTTCCGCGAAGAATATGCTTCACAATGGCATTCTGTATGCTGTCCCCCACCCTGTAAAGGCCCTGCTTTTTCGTGTCCGTCTCTTCGATCACCGCAAAGGCGTTCTCTTTGTTCCCTGTCACTGTTCCAAAAAGCAATATCCTCAGCGAAGTGGGCTCAAGCGCCTCCACATCTTCCTTCTTGGGCTCCACATTCAGGCTGCTAACGGAGGAGTCAAAAAAATTGCGTTCAACTATGACTTTATAGTCGTTAAGAGATCTTTTTTTCTCTTTTTTGACGACGGGTATCTGTTGTCTGACAATCTCCTTGTTATCAAAGTCTCTGAGATTATAAGATATAATAGCGTAGAAGATATCTACACCGGCAACAATGATAACCGTAAGGGCAATGAAATTCAGTATGGGATAATAGAATTTGGTCATATCATTTCAGGCTAGGAGGCTACCCTAGACAAATCTCATCCTCGGGTTTTCAATCGTTCCATGAATGACAAAAGAGAATTTCCCCTTTTTAAGAAACTGTCCAAAGAGGCCGGCACCTTTGGGACTGCCGCCACCCTCTTCGACAAGAGAAGTAAAGGGCTCCACTGTGCCTTTAAGGTTCAATCTGCTTTTTCCAATATCGCTTCTCAAGGTTATGGTACCGGACAATACCCCCTGGATCTCTTGCCCCTTCAGCTCAACGCGGGTCAGGTGTATTCTACGTCTCTTAAGGGACAGTTTGATCCATAACTCATCAAACTTTATAGATTTGAGGGTCATCAAAGGCTTTGGGAATCCAAGACTTCCAGCGGTAATCTTCAAATTCGCTTCGCCTGCGCCGTTGATGAGCTGATTCGATTGCCCGATAAAGGAGAGTGTTCCCCCGAGCGTCCCATTGACCTTATTTCCAATCAGATTCGAAATATAGGACCACTGATCAACATCGATCTTTTCCAGTGACAGGGATGTCTCCAGTTGAGTCTTTGCAGGCTCACCGGTGAGGTCTACATGCCCTCCCAAGGTACCACCATAGGCCAAGCCTTTATAGGAGTATCTGGGAACACCTCTTAGAAATGGCCACAAAAGGGGCCGAACCTCGATGGTGTCTGCGACAAACATGATATTTTTGGGATCTGTATCGGTCGAGATTCCGGCACTGGTAAGCCTCAAACCAAAAGGAAATGAAGGCCGGACCTGCTCGAGCAACAGGAGACGGCCCGGGTATCGCTCTCTTACGTTTGTCTGAATATAGTCTTTAACGGCCTCGGAAGGAAACAGGTAGTATAACGATCCGAGTGTCAATAAAATACCGTATAGGACATACCAGAAAAGCCTGGTCTTTGCTTTCTTAGGCTGTTTCATGTTGGACGTTCCGGGTACAAGGTTGCCTCTCGTTGTTATGCCGATTATTTGTCATAGGTCAAGACCTGTAAGACGGCATCTAGATAGTCGGATTCTTTTGTGTTTTTCTTGATGGATAATCGCTTGATGCTTACGGCGTTCTCTTCGGATTCCACATAATAGAGATACCCCACCAGTTGTTTTAAGGTTATTCCTTCGAGCTTCATCTCAACCATCGACTCTTTATGAGGACCGGTATCCCTGGAAACGGAAGGTTTCATGTACTTGATATGATTCTTGACTTCAGCTACCCCGGCAGCCCTCTCAAGAAATGAGAAGAGAGTAAATCCCTTTTTTCGCCTATCAAGAACCTGCCTGATCCCAAGGGTATCGCCCTTGCGGCTCTCATACTCTTCCTTAAGCAGGACAATCTCCTTCAAACCCTCCTCTTTGGCAATCACCCCTCTTCTCAGACTGTCCCTCTTTTCAAAAAATGGAAAGATGACAAACTGAAAGATAACGAAGAGGCCAACCACGCAGGCAGACAATATCACAATATATTTTTCTCTTCTGGCAAGCTTCATCCTATTTCGCCCGCTCCAGTTTTAACTCGAATTGCACCTGTTTTCCAGACCTGTCAAGATTGGCGGAACTGATGGTGACGGATTCAAAGAGATTCGAAGGCTCAAGCCCGCTCTTGATACTATCAACAGTATTAAATGTATCGGTCCTTCCGCTGATTCTGACTGTTTCAGTATCTATGACCATGCGCGACAAATGGATTTCCAAAGATTTGGAGAGTCGTTGAGAAATTTCCTCCAAGATATCAAGTATTCCCCCATGAGGGCCTGATCGGGATTGGGACGATTTATTCAGTTCATTGACCTTGATCTTCATCTGTTGAACGGGATTGATAATCCTCTTTGTCTCTGGAAACGCCTGTTTGAAGACCTGTGCCGCCTTTTGATCCAATGAGTCGCATTTCTTTTTCAGCAGGTGGTAATCCGTACCCAGGTTTACGGCAAATACAGACAGGATGACCAAGGCGAAGACTGCGGCTCTTTTTACCTCCTTCCTGATCCAGGAATAGCGTTCCTTCAGATGAAACTCACCCTTTCTGAAGTTGAAGCCCTGTCCCTTTTTTGGACTTCTGACGGCAAGGGCGAGGGCATTGCTCATCAGGGCCGGGTCCCAACCTGGGCAATCGCCATCCTTTACCTGAATACGTTTGTCTTGGGTTACGTCTATCGGTTCCGCCGGGACATCGAAAAGCCCTGTCAAGAGTTCGTCGGTCCTCGATCGAAAGGCCATGGGACCGCTGCAATATATCCTTTCAATATGAGCGGCCTTTTGAGTCTGCCATGAAAATGAGTGGAGCGTGTTTTGTACCATCCTGTGAACTGTCTCAAAATAGGAGGCTTCCGTGTCCAGATGCCCCGGGCTCCCCGCCTCCCCGTCTTTGGCTTGTGTCGGGCTTGGCCGGACCGCGGATCCTTGAGCTGGAAATAGGCTGCGGATCAGTACGATCTGTCTGTTGAGAAAAAGGATCATCACGACTTGATTCTCTCCTAATTCCAGAAAAAGGCCGTCATCAGGTGCCTTGTCATGGGATAGAAGCCATGAGACTATCGGCACGCATCGAATATCTACGACATTGGGATCGATCCCACGGCCCTGGAGCCGGATGAGGAATTCCGAAACAAACGATTTCTTTGCTGATACACTCAAGATTTCTCCCTGATGAGATCGATCGTCTGCCACGAAATCGAACACCAAATCCTCTATGGGGAAGGGAACCAAGGTCTCGATTTCGAAAGGGAGGGCCTGTCTTATTTTCTTCAGATCCTTAAAGGGCATTTGAAGATTTCTGTATGATGCCCGTTCAGATGGAATGGCAGTGATGTAAAAATCACTTTCCAAGTCCATCTGATCCAATAAGGCCCCTATCGCCTCGTCAATCCCTTCAGGTCCTTCCATCGAGACACGCGCGCAGGACAAAAGCTCATATTTGCCGAGCCCGCTCTTCACCTGCACAGCAGTGATTGAATCCTGATCTATGTCAAGCCCTAATATTTTTCCCGGCATTCTACTCTGTCTTCCATGAGATAATCTGGAGGGAATCCCCTTCCCTCTTGACCATAGCATTCACCTGCCTGTACATGGCCTCTTTTATCCCCCTTGATTCTATGTCGAACCAGATGCTCGAAGTCGTCACAAGGGAGGGAGCAATCACTACATCACTCATACCCGGAACCTTTTTGTACCACGTCGGACCATCCAGGTTATTGTCTTTATCATTCCGATAAGCGATCATATCCTCCGCTCTCTCCCGATCGATGTCCTCCGAAAGAGACATCAATACCAGGGTATCGGCCGTATTTATATTGATTTTGCCATCGCCATGAACTGTCAGGTAACCGGAAAGTCCCTTTCTCCCCTCTTTGCCGTAAAAGAGTTCCTTCGTCACCCCTCTTACGAGCATCAGATCTTCCAAAAAATCGAACGGACCATTCTTACAGGAGTAGGGTTCCGGTAGTGATTGGTAATAGGTATTCTCGGCCCCAAATCCGGTCACCTCATCGTCCGGATCGATCCAGTCTGTAATCGCGTCAATCAAGTCGTCAATCTCTTCGGATTCAAGGCCGAATTCTTCCTGGCTGAGGAATCTCGAAAAAAGGTCCTTTTGTTCGCTGGAATCGACCAGTTGATTGATTTGGATTTTCCCTGAGTGATCCTGGACCGTGATTTCAAATCGACCCTCCTCAAACATCGCTGACAGGTTGGAAGAAAGTGCCTTTGAATCGGCCCATATCTCATTTAGCGTGTCAGAATCCGTTTTCTGAGCGTCTTCAAACAGGACTGCCACAGCGTATTCCACACCTGATTTTGCGATATTCACGAGCCTGAGGCCCTCTTTGACATTTGCGGCAGCATGAAAATGGGCCCTCATATTTGAATTAAACTCAACCGTCAAGACAACAATAAGGCCTACGACCAGAATCGTCAGGATCAGGGCCGAGCCCCTATTGTCTCTAAGTCGCCTTCTCATATTTCTTCCTGGCCAAAGGAAGCGAGACACCTGCCATAAACCGGTAGTGTGACTCAGGGTTTGCACGATTCAGAAACAGGAGTTCAACAGTCACCCTTGAGGGCAATTTGTCTTTGAATTCATCTGTTCTCGAATCCCAGGTCTCGTGGGCATCACCCTTGGTATCATAAAACGTGAAATTTACTGAATAAAGCCCTTGGCACAGGATCAGCCCTTCACTGCCATCCTCAGGCGATTCCCTGAACTCAGGTGTATCAGACCGATAGAGGGCAAGGCCGTCCCCTTCTTTGTCTTCGGCAAGGTAATAAACAAGCTCCGCTATACCACATCCACTATCCTCCTCATCAAAGACAAGATGTGCCCGAGATAGGAAACGGAGAATATTCAAACCGACCCCCGTGGTCTCCTTAACCTCTCCTACGAATCTCATGTTTTCACGAATTTCATCTCCAGCCCCGGAGACTTCTTCTCCACCCTTCATGTAAGCCGATTCCAGGTCTTGACATATCCTGTCCAGAACAATACGGGACATTTCATAGATATCGGCCTGATACTCGGTCTCGTCGACAATCTTGAAGGTTCCGGTATAGGAGGCCAAGACGGTTGAAATGATGACACCGAACATGGCTATGGCCACCAAGATCTCAAGCAGGGTAAAGCCCTCTTGCCTCTTCAACTTGACCCTGTTGTTTTGAACCGGGATCATCCGAAACTCATTCACTTCTTCGCTACGAATCTGAATAGCCTGACACGATACTCCAGTGCCTTTGCCTTATTAAAAGAGACCTCTAAATCGATTTGTCTGAGATGGTCAGAGACATTTTCAGGACTATCGAAGTGGACATCCCTGACCGTGGATTCCCATGTGTAGTAAGGGTAGTCTTCTCCAAAATCTCCCGAATCCGAGGCCAGATCCTCTGCCTTCTCAAGTTCCATTTCGGCGATCCAGGTTTGGGCGAGAAGCGGGGCGGTGGTATTGAATTTCACCTCATTCGCCAATGACACGCTTTGGGACTGAGAACCGAAAACAGCGGAAAGAGCGATGGCAATAATGGCCACGGCCACCATCACTTCGAGGAGACTGAAACCCAATGTTTCATTTCCATCGGTCCATTTTATCCTATCGATGAATACCTCTGACTGTTTTTCAATGGACATCAGTCCCCAAACCCCTAAGTATCATCAAATTCGACGTACTCGTCATAGACCTTTATTTTCCCTGTGAATGGACTTAGGGCCAGAGTGAAAATCCTGTCGTCATCAGAGGCAAGATGTATGGCCGATGGTTGGACATATCCCTTACTGTTGAAGACGATGGCGGTCTCCCCTGTCATTTTTTTACCCCTGCCTTTAAGCCACACGTCAAGCACGCGAATCCCATTGGGAAGGTGGAAGGCCTTTTCCCGGGCAAGGGCACGTGTTTCTTCCCCCATGTCGGTTGAATCGACCCAGACCAGATTGGATTCAAGGTCAAAATGAAGCACATAGGTCTTCTGATTGTGAACCGCCTCGTTTCTCAAAGTCTTGATCCTGCCGATCATCCCGCGCACTGTGCCCTTCAAATCATCGGTCAGGAGATCAAGACGAAACCTGGGAACGACAAACGCAAACATCAATCCGATCAAAACAATGACTACTGTGAGTTCTATGAGGGTATAGCCTTTTTGTCCTTTGACGGATGTTGTACAGGGCAAAAGCTACTCCAACTCCCAATTGTTCACATCTTCGTTTCTTTCTTCTCCTCCGGGTTGCCCGTCTGCGCCGTAAGACATAAGATCATAATCCCCGTGGAGCCCTGGACTGAGGTAGACATAATCATTATCCCACGGATCTTTGGGGACCTTGCCTTTTTCCAGGTATCCCCCCTTTCTCCAAGCCTTTGGGAGCTCTCCCACTGTCGGAGCCTCGACAAGGGCCTGAAGCCCCTGCTCCGTCGAAGGATAGGTACCGCTATCGAGCCTGTACATCTTCAAAGCGGTTTCCAGAGTCTCCAACTGCACCCTGGCTTTCATTCGCCTTGCCTCTTCAGGTTTTCCCACGATTCTCACACCCACGTAACCGACCAGGATCCCTAAGATCACGATGACAACCATGATCTCAATCAATGTGAAACCGCTCGGAAACTTCGACCTATCTATATTCATAAAACCTCCCATTTTCGGCTGATATCATCTTATCATCTGACTCATATCAAATATCGGAAGCAGAATAGAAACAGCTATGAACGCCACTGCCAGGGCAATAACCAATATCATGACGGGCTCCAGCATTGATGTCAGTGCCAGTATCCGTGACTCAGATTCCCTTTCATAGACCTCTGCAATCTTGTCGAGCATGGCCTCAAGTTCCCCGCTCTGCTCCCCAACAGATATCATCTGCACTGCAATGGGAGGGAACCATCGGCTCTGGGAGAGAGGATATGCAATGCTCTTGCCAGATTCGATCTCATCAATTGCATCATTAATCACCTCGGCAATCAGGACATTGCCCACAATATTCTGGACAATGCCGAGCGCAGACAGGATGGGCACGCCGCTCCGTAAGAGACTCCCTAGGGTCCCCGCGAATCTTGCCATGGCCATTTTCACGTTGATCTGTCCGATAACGGGGATGCGGAGTTTCATTTCATCCCAAATGCGATTTCCCCTTGGAGTCCTTATAAGCCTCTTGATCAACAACACCAAGCCTCCCAGGACAATAAGGATAAGCCACCAAAAAGACTTGAAAAAATTGCTCAGAGAGATCAACAGCAGGGTAGGTAGTGGGAGGGTCTGCTCCATCTCACTGAATATACGCATAATATTGGGGATGATAAAGGAGACCAACACAAAGATAACAATGGAGCCCACAAAAAACATGAACAGGGGATAGGCCATGGCGGCCTGAAAACGCCCCTTCAAGGCCTGCTGGTTTTCACTGAATTCGGCAAGACGAGCGAGCACGACATCAAGAGAGCCGGACGCTTCCCCCGCCCGGACCATATTAATGTATATTTCCGAAAAGACTTTGGGATGGAGGGAAAGAGAATGGGCAAGGCTGTTCCCCTCGTTTACAGAATCCTTCACCTCCGCCATTATCTTTTTAAGAACAGGATTGGAAATCTGGGTTATGAGCGTGTCCAGAGAGGCGACCAACGTGACACCAGCCCCCAGCAGGATAGATAACTGGCGCGTCGTCGCTGAAAGCTCTGATGACCTTACCCGCTTGAACAAATGGGACATGGGAAGCTGGGCCGACGGGAC
This sequence comes from Thermodesulfobacteriota bacterium, assembly GCA_034189325.1. Classification (GTDB taxonomy): domain Bacteria; phylum Desulfobacterota; class DSM-4660; order Desulfatiglandales; family Desulfatiglandaceae; genus JAXHUM01. The sequence continues at coordinate 12,953 of JAXHUM010000066.1, read as the reverse complement.
ATCTTTGGGAATGCTGGAGGTCTCTTGGATCTCCACCGGAAAGGCCCCCGTCCCTCTCAGCTTTTGGCGAGCGACCTTGGCGCTATCCGCATCAATAATCCCAGTCAACTTTTTCCCGGCCCGGTCAAGGGCGGTATATTCGTAAACAGGCATAGTGGAAAAGGAAATACCAAAAAATCTTGTAGTTGTTAGAAGCTATTCATCAGTCTATCATTCTAATCTATTAGCTATTATTTATTATTAATTATATATCATTAAACTTACTTGATACAATATATTTCTTCTTCCGACATCCCTTTGCCTTTGTCTTAAATTGTACAAGGGACTTAAACAGAACTGAGGCTGATAACAGGACAGTGTTCAAGTTTTGTTAGAATGATTTGTCAAATAACACTTAAATGCTATTCTATTAGGTATCTAATTTGCAATAGGCTGATTGATGAGGGACACCTGATGCGAAGACATCTATCAATTAACGAAAGATACGGCAAAAGCACGGATAGCTAAATCACATTAAACAATACAACCTTATGACTAATAAGTTTTTATTTATATTTTATCGTTAAATTGATATTATGTTTTTTACTTCAGTCTTTGAAAAGAGCCGTTTAGGAGGTGTGACGTGGCCAAAATTGATGTCCTGTTGAGAATGATGATCGATCATAATGCGTCTGATCTCCATATTTCAGCAGGTGAACCGCCGATGCTCCGCATCAATGGAAGCTTGCAGCGAACAAAATACCATGATCTCACACCAAAGGAGGTCGAGATTCTCCTCTTGGAGATACTCGACGAAGACCTGTTGGTTCTTTTTAAGGCAAGAAAAGACATTGATTTTGCATATGAATTGAAGGAACAAGGGCGTTTTCGCGGCAATGTCTTCATGGAAAAGAAAGGATATGGCGGCGTGTTTCGTCTCATCCCTACTCAGATCAAGTCCTTACAAGAACTCGGGCTTCCCAAATCCATTTACGGGCTTGCCCGCCTCAAGAACGGGCTTGTCCTGGTTACCGGCCCCACAGGGTCGGGAAAATCCACAACACTGGCCGCCATGATCGATTTGATCAATAAAGAGAAAAACAATCATATCATCACCCTGGAAGATCCTATTGAATTTATCCATCCGAAGGCAAGGTGCCTTATCCATCAGAGACAACTCGATTTTCACATGGAAAGTTTTTCGAGCGGCCTGAGGGCCTGCCTGCGAGAAGATCCCGACGTTATCTTGGTGGGAGAGATGAGAGATCTCGATACCATTCACCTGGCCTTGACCGCCGCGGAAACAGGTCTCCTGGTCCTTGGGACTCTCCATACCTCCAGCGCGGCCAAGACCGTTGACCGTATCATTGACGTCTTCCCCACAAGTCAACAGCCTCAAATCCGGACAATGCTCAGCGAGTCTTTACGCGGCGTGGTAGCCCAGCTCTTGTTGAAAAGAGCTGACGGTGATGGTAGAGTTGCCGCCGTGGAGGTCATGATATGCAACCAGGCCATTCAGAATCTCGTTAGAGAAGGGAAGACGTACCAGATCCCCTCTATACTCCAGACCGGGAAATCTGCGGGCATGCAGACCATGGCGAACTGTATCAACGGACTTCTAAAAGAGGGTGTTATCACCGAGGACGAGGCGGGGTTCTTTCTAAACAAGATGGAATAGCCCCCGAAAATTGACAAGATGACCACCAACAAGGCACTCAAAGAACACTTCTTGCGTGAAGGCCTGTTAACCGAGAAACAGCTCCAGCAGGTTGAAGACCACGCGCGAGCGAAGAACATATCTTTCGAAGAAGCTCTTCTCGTAAGCAAGTCTACTGACTTCAGGAAACTCGGACAGTGCCTGGCCAAGATCCATGGAAGGCCTTACCATCACCTGATCAAGGCCCCTCCACCGGATGAGCTCAAGTCACTTGTCCCGGTCGAGATCCTCAAACGCTTCCATGTCTTTCCCGTAGCTTATGATGAGGACAATAAGATCCTTATCCTCGCCGCCGGAGATGTTGATACCGGCCCCCTGGTCGATCACCTCCGCAATGCCCTTTCCAGTAAATCCCTTAACATAAGGTTCACCATTGCCTCGTCTCAAGAGATCGGAAAAGCCCTTGACCTCCACTATAGTCAGGATGTCGGCAAAACATCAGAAGATATTGAGATTCCGCAGGAATTCACCATAATCTCAAAAGGGCAGAAACAGCCGGAAGACCTTCAGTTTGAAGAAGAAGAAATGAGAAACGAAAAGACCGTCCTTCTTCTCGAACCTGATCTTGACACTTTCAGGGCACTGAAGACCCTACTCCGCAAAGAGGGATTCACAACCGTTCACTGGGCTTCCTCTTCGGAAGAGGTCGCCAGGATCTTTAAGGAGGGCCCCTCAGATCTGCTCCTGGTCAATGGTCGATATTACCACAAACAGGGACCATGGCTCTCAGAGATCTTAAAAGAGATAGAACTTCCGAAAATTTCATACTACTTCACGAGACCTCTCCTCCTGGGACAAGAATTTCCTTACAGCCAGATGAGTGAAGCCCTGATCTCCTTGGTGGCGTTTCTGGTAAAAAACAGTCTGAGAAAAAACAACGAAAAACTCCGCGAAGTCTTGATGCGTGTCAGATACTGTAAGCTCTTGGCTCTCAGGCTGGGACTGTCTCCCGGACAGGTGGATGGGACCGTCTTGGCTGCATGGCTTTCTACGGAAGTTCTTGGTGAAGCGCTCCTGGAGCAAATGCCTTCGCCTTATGATCTGAAGGAAATCATCGCACCGGAGGCTCCCGTCAAAGAGATCAGAAGGGTCGAAGCCATTGTCTTAAGGATTGTGAATCGTTACCAAATCCTGAGGAAAGAGCAGCCGGATATGGCAAACGACATCGATCAAGCGCGCAAAATAATGAGCAGGGATTTCTCTTCCACGGAAAAAAGGTCCATGCTTGAGACATTTCTTCATATCATCAGGGATGAGGAGTTCCTGCGGAAGGTTGATCAGAAATCTGCGACCATCATTATTGTTGATCCCACCGAATCGAGAGACCCGACTTTGGCGTTGCGTCTAACCAACGAGGGGTACCACGTAGAGGAAATATCCGATGCTGAAACAGCGGCCAAGGTCATTTTGAAAACAGGTGCGGATGTGGTTATCTCGGAGATCAATCTGCCGGGCACAGACGGTGTCAAGCTCTGTCGGGCACTCAGAAAAAACCCCAAGACCGCCCATATCACCTTTTACTTTCTCACCATGGAAGAGGGCGAAAGACTTGCAGCGCAGTGTCTGGAGGCGGGGGCTGATGACTTCCTGAAAAAACCTGCCGACCCGGAACTGTTGTCTTTGAAGATCCAACGCACGCTTGCTATGAAATCCCCCACCGAGTCGAAAAAAGGGGTTTCAGGCTCTCTTACGGAAATGAGTTCAACTGATATTATCCAGAGCCTTTCCGCCGGTGACAAGGATGTGGAGATCCGTCTCGAACACGAGGGCATAAAAGGTAGGATCTACCTGCAGGGTGGAGAAATCATTCATGCTGAGGTGGAAGAAATCGAAGGAGAAGAGGCCTTCTATCGACTCACGGCTTGGGAAAAAGGAGAGTTTCAGATATCCCCATGCTCTCAATTTCCCCAACGAACTATCCACGGCGGGACCATGTCTCTTTTAATGGAAGGAGCACGTCTGGCTGATGAGGCGGGGGGAGAATAAAATATTTCCGGTCTTGTCCGGACTTTCATCACAAAAACAAGTTAAATGAAGTGTGGAGATTCATCACAAACAGAGGTCTCAAATAGACTGCGAAAGGAGCCCAAATGGCCTTCAAGATAGAGACAATCAAAAAAAGAGTTGAAATCACCCTTTCAGACGGGACCTGTCTTACCGGTAGTCTCTTTCTTTCTCCTGAGTCTCCTCTCCACCCAGGGACTGAACTCATATCAGAGCTTTTCGAAAACGATAGGGCTTTCCTACCCTTGGAGTTAGAGGGTGGCGAGATAATCATCATCAGGAAAAGCAACATTGTCTTCGTCCATTTGGCTGCCAATGGTCAGAAAAAGCAGACCAACAACTTTGTCCACACGAAACCTATAGATGCCGAGGTCTCTCTCACTTCCGGTGATTGCATCGCAGGTAGGGTCTACCTGGATTTGCCGGAAAGCAGGTCGCGCCTTTCCGATTTTCTCAACTACGCCTGTTCCTTTTTCTACCTTGAAACCGGCACAAAAGGGTATTTGATCAACTCTCACTTCGTCCTGTCCGTCCGCCCAGGCAAGTCACAATAAATTATTCCCCCATTATTGACATCGTTTGTGAAGCCGTGCTAATCATACCGCATACAAATTCGGCTTGACTTAATGTTGTGGAGGGAAATCATGTTTGAAATACTAAAACGCCAGGAAATGGCAGAGGGCACCGTTGTCCTCAATGAGATCAGCGCACCCCAGATCGCACGAAATGCGAAACCGGGACAATTTGTCATTCTTAAAGCCAATGAGACAGGAGAAAGGATTCCCCTGACCATGGCCGACACAGACCCCAAAAAGGGGATTATCACAATCATTTATCAGGTTGTAGGAAAGTCCACGTCTCTTTTCAAATCGATGCAGGTGGGAGAGAAATTTCAGGACATCATCGGTCCGCTGGGGCAGCCCACGCACATAGAGAAAGTGGGCACCGTGGTCTGCGTAGGCGGAGGAACAGGTGTCGCGGTCATGCATCCCATAACGCGAGGGCTCAAACAGGCGGGAAACAAGGTTATTGCCATCATAGGCGCGAGGAACAAAGACCTTCTTATCTTAGAAGACAAGATGAAGGCTGCTTCCGATGAATTGCATGTCTGCACAGACGACGGCTCTTACGGTCACCATGGCTTTGTTACGGATGTGCTTAAGGATGTCTTGGAAAAAGAAGACGCCAAACTTGTCGTCGGGATCGGTCCTGTGCCGATGATGAAATTTGTATGCAGTGTTACAGAGCCTTACAAGGTTAAGACCCTCGTGAGCCTGAATGCCATCATGGTCGATGGTACCGGGATGTGCGGTTGCTGTCGCGTCAGTGTTGGTGGTAAGACACGATTCGCCTGCGTGGATGGACCTGAATTCGACGGGCATCTGGTTGATTTTGACGAGTTAATGCAGCGCCTTCAGGCTTACAAAGAGGAAGAGACCGCCGCGCATGAGAAGTTCTCATGTGAATGTAAGGCGACCGGCTAGCTGGACCGGCCATGGCCGCTTGAGTGGATTGACAAATTGATGACCCGATACATGAATATTCGCGCCAGTAAAAGTTGCTAGGGAGGATGAACAGAATGGCGGAAAAATCAGCAAAAAAGGAAAAAATACCAAGGCAACCCATGCCTGAACAGGAGTCTGAAGTTAGAAAAAGGAATTTTGAAGAAGTCCCTTTTGGATACACGAAAGAACTGGCAATGAAGGAGGCGGAGAGGTGCCTCCAGTGCAAGAAACCGGCATGCATTGATGAATGTCCGGTCTCTGTTGATATCCCCGGTTTTATCAAGGAAATCAAGGAGGGAGAATTCACAAAAGCAGTCCGAAGAATATGGCAGAAAAATGCCCTCCCTGCTGTTTGCGGCAGGGTGTGCCCTCAGGAAATTCAGTGTGAGGGGGCCTGTATCCTCGGGAAAAAAGGAGACCCTGTAGCGATTGGAAATCTCGAACGTTTTGTCTCTGATCTGGAGAGAGAACATGGAACAGGGGAACTCCCACCCAAAAGCCCTCCTACCGGCAAAAGGGTCGCCGTGGTGGGGTCCGGCCCCTCCGGACTGACCGTTGCGGGGGATCTTATATTGAAAGGGCATGAAGTTACGGTCTTTGAGGCCTTCCATAAGCCGGGTGGGGTCCTTGTCTATGGAATCCCCGAATTCAGGCTGCCCAAAGAAATTGTCTACTCAGAGGTCAACTTCCTTGAAAGACTTGGTGTAAAACTGGAATGCAATATGGTCGTGGGAAGGACCGTTTCTCTTGATGAACTTTTCGAGCAGGGCTATGATGCCATCTATGTGGGGGTGGGTGCCGGACTCCCCCGCTTTTTGAATATCCCTGGAGAAAACCTAATAGGCATCTATTCCGCCAATGAGTATTTGACGAGGGCCAATCTTATGAAGGCCTATCTCTTCCCGGAGTACGATACTCCCATAGCGCGAGGAAAAGATGTGGTTGTTTTTGGCGCCGGAAACGTGGCAATGGATTCTGCGCGTACTGCCATGCGATTAGGAGCCGACAGGGTACGGATCGTCTATCGCCGATCGAGAGAGGAGATGCCCGCCAGAGCAGCGGAGATCCATCACGCGGAAGAGGAGGGGATAGAGTTCCACCTTCTCACTGCGCCCACCCGTTTTGTGGGGGATGAAAACGGACGATTGACAGGGGTTAAATGCCTGCAGATGGAACTGGGCGAACCGGATGAATCGGGTCGACGCCGTCCCATCACCATTGAGGGTTCTGATTTTCAGCTGGACTGCGACCTTGCGGTCATTGCTGTGGGCGCAGGGGCCAATCCCCTCTTGACCAAGGCCACACCCGACATCAAGCTCAATCAGTGGTCCTACATCATTGCGGAAGAAGAGACGGGCAAGACAACCAAAAGGGGGGTATGGGCCGGTGGAGATATCGTAACCGGGCAGGCAACAGTGATTCTGGCTATGGGCGCCGGAAGAATGGCCTCCGATTCCATACACCAATACCTCACAATAGGATGGTAAAGCATTTCAACCTGATAAGCTGAAAAAAACCCCCTATTTCACCGCAGGGGGTTTTTTTTGCATCCTGCTTGAGGATTCATGGATCGGCGACCGCCTGCTTCACGCAATCCATAAGGGCCTCGATATCCCCACCCGATCTGTTAAGAAAAATCACAAAACAATGTGGTGCGGTATCTGGGACCTGAACGTATCCGGCCCTCGTCCGAACACCCCTGAGAGAGCCGGTCTTGAAAGTGAGCTCGCCTTTACTGTTGAGCATGTGCCTGTGCGGTGCGAAGCGCTTCAGAATAAGCCACATGTCCAGTGCCGACAGCTGATTTCTTCTTGAAATACCCGATCCCTCCTCCATGACAATATTATCCAGACCGAGCTTTGTTTTCGAGTAGGCGGAAACCACCTGCACCCCCTTTGCCAGAGTGCCTGGAGGTCCATACTGGTGTGCTCCCAGGGTGACAAAGACCTGATTAGCCATGAAGTTGCTGGAATATTCCATCATTTTTCTGAGCAAGGTCTTTAAGTCAAACCTGGAATGGTAAGCATAAAGCAGTTCGTCACTCGACCTTACCCTGCCGACACCAACTTTGCCGCTTGATCGAACCCCTCTTTTTTTCAGGAAATGGAGGAGGAGTCTCCCAAAATATCCTGTTATATCCCGGGAATCGTGAGACAGGGTATAACGTCCTCTTTTTTCTCCGATTTCTTTAATTTTTTGACGTGCAAAGGGAATCAGAGGTGTCTGCGGCTCAGCAGAGATAAGACGCCCCTGGCGGTCAGAAGAGAAGAAGATGGTGTTGAAATTGGCGCACAATGCGCCGAGGGGGGCGTCATAGGGGTTTGTCGTCTGCTTACGCCCTGGAACAATAATATCCCTCTCGAAATAAGTGTCATCCAGGATCAGATCCTTGAAGCCATCGATTTTTTGCGCGATCCGGGTGGCTATCTCCTGCAAGACTTCGGAGATCAAAAGGGGATCGCCATAGCCCTTTACTTTCAGATTCCCTTCTCCATCCAGGTAGAATTCCGTCTTGAACCTGTAAGAGGCCCCGAGATGATCGAGGGCCGCCAAGGCTGTCAGAATCTTCAACGTTGAGGCGGGAATGCGTTTTTGTCTCTCATGTTTTTTAAGGAGGATATGACCCTCTAAATCTGCGACCAGGAAAGAATCAGAGGGCGTGATCCCCTGCATGCATGGAAGGTCCTTTTCGGCAATTGACATGCCCGGTTGGAGGACAGTAAAAAAAAGGACAGAGGCCATAATCGACCTGACGATTATAGTCTTTAACATCTTAATGTGACCCATGTGAGCAACTGACATGCCCGGTGTCTCAGGAGTACAAGTCTCCCTCTTGATTGACATTTTAAATTTGGACTGATAGTCATACTCACTGGCGTTATGCGACGTCTTTGGGAAGCGGTTGATTGAGACAGTCTTGAATGGTGTCTATTTTTTCTGCTGTTGACCTACGTTTGTCAATAAACAGATGGTATTCCCCATTTGCCTTGCACACCCCACCTTTCAACTTCAATCCTGCTGCCTCAAGGCGATCATAGCGCACGCGAATTCCCTTTGAAGCGGCCTCTTCCTCCAGCTCGGAAAGGCGCCTCTCAAGGGAAGAGGAGGATTTTTTTTTTGCCTTGGATGATTTCATAACCGCCATGGATCCTTCCAGCACCCTAGCTGGGATGATTCTTCCTGTACCTTTTATCATATCGCCCACAACCGGGTCGAGGGCCAAAAGCAAAGGTTGGGCATTTATAGCACAGGGCCGAAGGGATTTCAAATGTCTCTTCTCAGCCGATTTTCATTGAATCAGAAGGAGATTGTATTGGGACATTATTTTGGATCTATCGAACAGCTGATTGAAGAACTCTCGGAGGCCGGATACGTTGCAGACCGTGCTCTTGCCACAGTCCTTTTTCTGGCCGATTGTATTGAAAAACCGATCTTTCTTGAAGGGGAGCCTGGTGTCGGCAAAACGGAAATCGCGGTCGTCTTGTCCCGAATGTTAGGCTCGGACCTTATCCGGCTCCAGTGTTATGAGGGGCTTGACGCCTCTACATCCCTCTATGAGTGGAATTACCCTAAACAGATCCTCCGCATGAGATTGGAGGGGCAGGATAACACGGCGAAGGATGAGATTGAAAAAATCATTTACAGCCCCGATTTTCTTATTAAGCGGCCCCTTCTGGAGGCGATCTTGAGGTCGGAGGAGAAGACCCCGGTTCTCCTCATTGATGAGATTGATCGTTCAGATGAGGAGTTTGAGGCCTTTCTCCTAGAGGTCCTTGCCGACTTCCAGATCACGATCCCCGAAATCGGGACTATCCAAGCGAAGAAAAGACCCCTCGTCGTCATTACCTCCAACCGAACCCGCGACGTCCACGACGCCCTGAAACGACGATGCCTCTACCACTGGATTGACTATCCCTCCTTTGAAAAGGAGTACATGATTATTATGAAGCGACTTCCGGGGATTGAGTCCGATTTCGCCAAGCAGATCACAGGGTTTATACAAAAGGTCCGGGAGGAAGATCTCATGAAGAGACCGGGTGTCTCCGAGACCCTCGACTGGGGTCAGGCCCTCATGGCGATGCACAAAAGACACCTCGACGAGCAGGTGGTGACGGAGACTATCGGATGTATCCTCAAATACCGGGAAGATATCGACAAATTCAGAGAGGAGATCTGGTCGGATAGTGACCGTAAAGCAGCCTATATTTGATATATCAGGGGACGATGGACGCGCTGGCCTGGTCGGTTGGGTCATCCGATTCGGTGATTTCCTCAAAGACAACGGTTATACCCTGTTTCAGAGTAGTATTCACGATGCCCTTCAGGGCCTTCAACAGATCGACATCGCCAAAAACGAGGATTTTATGGCCACCCTCAGGGCGACTCTGGCCAAGACCGACCTGGAGTGGTCCCGCTTCGATGAACTCTTTAACCAATTCTGGGGCAGGTTCAAAGGGGATGTTGAGCAGGTAGATAACAAGAAGGAAAAACAGCCTAAGGAGGGCCCGCATGAAACGACCACAATAAGCCCCCATCCCAATGCGGAAATGTCGGATGGAGAGATAGACCTCCATCAGAAGGAGTGGCTCGAAGGAATCGCCTACAGCCCGGTCTCCATGGTCGAAAAGAAAGATCTCTCAAGGTTCGACGATGCAGACATAAAGACCGCACAACTCGCCTTGAAAAGGATCACCGCCTCGTTTAAGATCTCCCCGTCGCGCCGCCGGACAAGGGGCCGTCGCCATAGCGATATCGATTTCCGCCGCGTCATGAGAAAGAGTTTCAAGAGTGGCGGCATCCCTATGGAACTCTTCTACAGGAAAAGGAAGAGACGGCTTAAGAAACTGGTGGTCTTAACCGATGTCAGCGGTTCCATGGATCGATACATCCGGTTTGTCATGCCGCTGGTATTGGGACTTCGAGGCGTCGGGCCCAAGGCCGAGGTATTCGCATTTTCAACGTCATTGGCGCGCCTCACCTTTATGCTCCATCATCTCACTATTGACCAGGCCCTTGAATTAATCGCCAAGGACGTCCCTGACTGGTCCGGGGGAACAAAGATCGGCTTTTCCCTCCACCAGTTCACCGAGACCTATGGGCAAAAGCTCCTCACCAGGAGAACGGTCGTTGTCATATTGAGCGACGGCTGGGACCTCGGGGCCAAGGAACTCTTGAGGAGGGAGATGGCCCTTATAAATCAAAAGGCGGACTCTGTTGTCTGGCTGAATCCCCTCGCGGGCAACCCCGATTATCGACCGGTCTGTCACGGCATGCAGGTGGCCCTCCCTTACGTCGATTATTTCCTGCCCGCCGACAGTCTGGAGAACCTCAAGAAAGTGGCACGGACCATCTCGGGCATCATGTCAACATAAGGCATCGGACTCTCAGATCGGGGAGGACTATCTGACAAGGTTAAGGCCTCGTCTCACGACCGATAGAGAACGCCCGCCCCTACCTATAGCGGCAAACATGGCAGGTGTTCGTCAGCTCAGGGACCTGTTGCAGCCGGTATTCGATATTGTCCGCTACACTGTCAGGATTTTTCTTGCACCGCTTCACCCAATCTTTATATTTCTTGATGCCCTCCTTTGTTTTAAAGACGCGAGAGACCATTGCAGAGGCACCCACCTGTACCAACATGTTATTGAAGTGAAAGCAGCCTTTGACACCACCCATCAGGGATAATACCACCTTCTTGAATCCTTTGGCAAAGTTCATGCCTTCCAGGTCTCTTAGGCCCTCCAGCGCCTCCTGGCAGTTGAGATAATCGGGCGTATGGATCTTCCCGTCGATGGATATAATCTCCGCCGTATCCTTGGATATGACCATCTTCAACTCCAGATCGTGCATAACCTCCCCTTCAAGCATATCATGAAGAGAGGATGAAATGGTGATGGTCTGATCATCATTCATGTCCATCTCTATGTCATGGGTCCTTTTGAACTTCATGTTTCCAGTCACTGTAACTCCTTTAGAAATCAGAAAACATCACCCTATTTACAGCTTCACAGGTGTTTTGTGGGTCACGGAAGAGGAGCACTTCTCAAACCGTGCCCTCCTCTTTCAACTTTTTAATCGTCCCCTCGTCATAGCCCAGTGATTTCAAGACCTCATCCGTGTGTTCACCCAGGAGAGGGGCGCCTTTTCTTATGGTCCCGGGAGTCTCAGAGAGCTTCAGAGGAACACCCGGCTGCGTTACGACCTTTCCCGCCGTATCCTTTACCTCTGCAACCATCCCCCGAAAGAGGACCTGAGGATCTTCACGGACCTCTGAGACGGATAGGGCAGGTGCGATTGGGATGTTTGCCTTGGAAAGCCTTTGGAACCATTCATCACGATCTTTCAGGGCAAATTTTTCCTTTAATCGTTTTGTTATCTCTTCTTTTTTCTCTATCCGTTGTTTCAGGTTCCAACCGGAATACTCCTCAAGGTTGAGTTCCCTACAGAGATTCTGCCAGAACCAGTCTTCGAAGGCTATACCAAGGGCCAATCGCTTGCCGTCTTTTGTCTCAAAAATGCCGTATCCCGGGTCGCCTCCCACAGGAGTTTCCAGCCGGGCCGCATCCATGGCAAGGATAGTCCCCATCCATGAAACCAGACCATCGAGCATGGATATGTCGATGTATTGTCCTATTCCGACTTTGTTCTTCACAAGGAGGGAGGTCAATATGCCTATAACCGCAAACATGCCGCTTGAGAGATCGCCGATAGCGACCTGAGGCAGGACCACGCCTCCCTTACCGTCATCAAAGCAGTTCAACATCCCTGCGACAGCCTGATAGTTCACATCATGTCCTGGGAGATCGCGATAGGGGCCCTGCTGTCCATATCCTGATATGGAGCAGTAAATTATGTCGTCCCTGATCGACTTCAACTTCTCATAATCTATCTCCAATCGCTCGGCCACGCCCGGTCTGAATCCCTCCATGAAGACATCATACTCCTTCACAAGCTTGTATAGGATCTCCTTTCCCTCACGGGACTTCAAATTTAATGACATGCTTTTCTTGTTCCGGTTGATGCCGCCGAAAAAAGGATACCACTGCCGCGCCGGATCTCCCAGACCGGGGACTTCCACCTTAAGAACATCCGCGCCCAGGTCAGCAAGAATCATTGAGCAATAAGGACCAGGGTACTGGTAAGCCATATCAAGCACTTTTACGCTATCCAACGCCAACATAATCGTTCACTCCATAGATATTGTTGTTAACCCAAAATCTCCCTGTCAACGAGATTGTATCATTTGAAGACCGGAGCCCTCTTTTCGTTAAAAGCGGCGATCCCCTCTTTGACATCGTCTGTAACGGCACAAATGCTTACATCAGAGGCAATCTGTTCAAGCTCCGTTTCCAGGCTTTTGTATTGACTTCTGTAAATCGCCCTTTTTATCATGCCTATGGCCATTTTCGGACCCTTGGCAATGGCCCCCGCAATATCTGCGACAACCTTTTCCAACTCATCCGATGTGACCACCATATTCACCAGCCCGATCCTCAAGGCCTCTTGTGCGTCCACCGCCCTGTCTGTAAAAAGCATTTCACTGGCCCTCGCAATTCCTATGAGTCTCGGTAGGAGATAGGTTCCGCCGGAATCGGGCGGGATCCCCACCCGTACATAGGCCTCAGAAAACTTGGCATCCTCTGTGACGATTCTCATGTCCGCCACAAGGGCCAAATCGCAACCCGCCCCCATGGCGGGGCCTCTGACAGCAGCGATGACCGGCTGATTCAGGGCCCTTATTTTCACAA
>JAXHUM010000065.1:0-27710 GCA_034189325.1 Thermodesulfobacteriota bacterium | reverse complement strand
TTTATATCTCCCCCTCGCAAATTCGTCGCTTCAACTTGAGGACGGGAGACACTATCTCCGGTCAAATTCGGCCGCCTAAAGACTCAGAGCGATATTTTGCCCTTCTCAAGGTTGAAAAGGTCAATCACGAGGACCCCGAACTTTCCAGGGAAAAAATCCTCTTTGACAACCTCATTCCTCTGTACCCTGAGGAGAGAATCAAGATGGAAACGACGGTGGACAACTACTCTGCAAGAATCTTGGATATGATGACACCCATCGGCAAAGGGCAGCGCGGCCTCATTGTGGCGCCTCCCAGGACAGGCAAGACCATGTTGCTCAAGAATATTGCCAATAGTGTGTCTATCAACGACAAGAGCATTCACAAGATCGTGCTCCTGATTGACGAAAGACCTGAAGAGGTTACTGATATGCAGCGCTCCGTCGACGCGGAGGTTATCAGTTCCACCTTCGACGAACTTCCACAACGCCACGTGCAGGTGGCGGAAATGGTCATCGAGAAGGCAAAACGGCTGGTAGAGCACAAGCTTGATGTCCTGATTCTCTTGGATAGCATTACCCGGCTGGCCCGGGCCTACAACTCGGTGGTCCCTCCCAGCGGCAAGATCCTCTCGGGCGGTCTGGATTCCAACGCCCTTCAGAAACCAAAACGATTTTTCGGCGCAGCTCGAAACATAGAGGAGGGTGGAAGCCTGACCATTATTGCTACAGCCCTTATTGATACGGGAAGTAGGATGGACGAAGTGATCTTTGAAGAGTTCAAGGGGACGGGCAACATGGAAATCCACCTTGATCGGAAGTTGACCGACAGGCGGGTCTTCCCTTCCATAGATATCAACCGTTCGGGGACCAGGAAGGAAGAGCTTCTGGTGGAAGAGGCCGACCTCAACCGTATATGGATACTCAGAAAACTGCTGGCTCCTTTGACCCCTGTGGACAGTATGGAGTTTTTACTTGAAAAAATAAAGGGAACGCAAGATAATAAAGAGTTTTTGGCCTCCATGAGTGAATAGAACATTTTTTTCTATCCCCGGCAGGGACGAGTGATGTGGATCAGCGGATCTATTCAATCGGTCACGGCAACAGACATTTTTCGAGGTCCCAGAAGAATTGATGATCAAGGAGTAAATTTACAATGAAAGATGGAATTCATCCTGAATACTTTGAGACAACCGTCCGATGCGCCTGCGGCAATGAATTTACCACAGGCTCCACGGTCAAGGAAATCAACGTTGAAATCTGTTCCAAATGCCATCCCTTCTTTACGGGCAAGCAGAAACTGGTTGATTCAGCGGGCAGGGTAGAACGTTTCAAGAGAAAGTACGCGAAATTTGAAAACAGCCAGTCATCCAAGAAGGCATAAGAGCCTTTGGGCATCGACTCATGGGATCTCATCACTCAACCGAATGGGAGTTTTCCTAACTTAAAGGCCGTCACTTGCATAGGGCAAAGGGCGGGCTGTCTCTAGCTTCTTTTCCGACGACCACTGCCTTCCTTTTCAACTCTATTACAAAGAGTGCCTTTGCCATGCAGATGCGGACACGCCTTTTCTGATCCAGGAGATCCCACGGTTCTGTGGCAGGCGGTCTGATGACAACAGTGTTCCTCTGTCAGGCGGGATATTTGACGAACCCGGTTCCCGTTATGCGCCGGCAAGAGACATGGGGCATGCCAATAGGATGTGAAAGTTATGTTTGCACGAATCAAAGAAATCGCAGAACACTATGACGAGCTTGAGGTAACACTCGGCCGACCTGAAATCATTCGGGATCAAAAGGTCTATCAGAAGGCCGTTAAGGAGCATAGTAGTCTCACGCCGATCATCAACACCTTTCGTGAACATCAGGCACTGGAAGGTGAAATCCGGGAAAACCGATCACTGCTGGATGACCCGGATCCGGAGATCAGGGCCTTGGCCCGGGAGGAAATCGAAACACTCAGTTTAAACCTCCAGAGACTCCAGGAACAAATGAAAATTCTTCTCCTCCCAAGAGATGAAAACGACGAGAAGAACATTCTCCTTGAAATAAGGGCCGGCACCGGGGGTGATGAAGCCGGACTCTTTGCGGCGGATCTCTTCAGGATGTACACTCGATACGCAGAGCTCAAAAGTTGGAAAATCGAAATCCTCGGGTCAAGCCCTACGGGAATCGGTGGATTTAAGGAGATCATTGTTCTGGTGGAAGGTCAAAACGTCTATAGCAGGCTAAAGTATGAAAGCGGGGTCCATCGGGTCCAGAGGGTTCCTGAGACTGAGGCCCAGGGACGGATACATACATCTGCGGTTACCGTGGCCGTCCTTCCAGAGGCGGAAGATATAGATGTACAGATTAACCCAGAGGATCTCCGCATTGATGTGTACAGGTCCTCAGGACATGGCGGCCAACATGTTAACACGACCGACTCCGCCGTACGTATCACCCATCTCCCCACAGGCCTTGTGGTCACCTGCCAGGACGAAAAATCCCAGCATAAGAACAAGGCCAAGGCGATGAAGGTCCTGCGATCCCGTTTGCTGGACAAAGAACAGTCCGAACAACAGTCGAAGATTTCGAAGGAGCGAAAGAATATGGTCGGTTCCGGTGATAGGAGTGAACGCATCCGGACCTACAACTTTCCGCAGGGTAGAGTGACTGACCACCGGATCGGCCTGACACTTTACAAGCTAGAACAGACCATGCAAGGCGACCTCGATCACATTATCGATCCTCTGATCAGCCATTTCCAGACCGAGTTGCTTAAACAGCAGCAATGACAAGCATGGGGTCTTCCTCCTGGACAATTAAAGACCTTCTGAAGGTCTCGACCGATTATCTTGCGCAAAAAGAGATCGAGAATCCCCGCCTCAACGCAGAGGTTCTTCTCGCGCACCAACTTGGCATTGACCGTGTTGGTCTCTATCTCGGCTTCGACAAACCCCTCAACGAAAACGAAGTATCCGGCTTTCGAAACCTGATTAGAAGACGGCTTCGTCGAGAGCCCTTGCAATATATAACAGGCGTCCAGGAGTTCTGGTCGATCGAATTTGTTGTCAACCCGGGGGTCCTTATCCCACGGCCGGAAACAGAGTTGCTTGTGGAGAAGGCCTGCGAAATCATGGCTCCCAAAGGGGACCCTTTGGAACAGCCTCCCCTCAGGATCTTGGATCTGGGAACCGGTTGCGGGGCCATCGCCGTATCTGTGGCAAAGGAGATCGAAAACAGCCGGATCTGGGCGACTGACCAATCAGCAAAGGCCCTCAAGTCAGCCAGACTTAATGCGGAGAGGCAAAAGGTTTCAGACAGGATCCATTTCCTGGAGGGCAATCTCTGGGAACCGGTGGCGGAAAAAGGCCTCCTTTTTGATATGATCCTCTCCAACCCCCCTTATGTAGCTTCTAAGGAAATCGAAGGTCTCCCATGTGAAGTCAGCCAATTTGAGCCGAGGCTTGCTCTGGATGGGGGTGAAGAGGGAATGTATTACATCGAAAGGATTATCGAGGGGGCCACCGAATTCATGGATCGTGGGGCCTGGCTCATCATGGAGATGTCGCCTGACCAGATTGAAAAAGCGCTTCATCTGGTACAACAGTCCGGCTGTTATCAGAGAAACATGCGGATCAAGGATTACAGCCATCGATACAGGGCTGTGATGGCTCAGGCTCTTTGAGTCCAGACTTTAATCCCTGACCAACGGTTGGTAGAACCGGGGACGTCTGTCGGCAAACCGATCATTCCGCCTGGCGATCCCTTTATTTCTGGCCTCTTCCGGTGAAACAGTCGTGACGGCGAGGCCTGTTTGCTCCTTACTCAGCCTGGCCAGACGTTTTCCAAACCTGTCAACGATCTGGCTTTGTCCGGTAAACAGGAGTCTCGCTTTCCCGCCCCTTGATTCACTGCCAACCCTATTGGCCGTGATTGTGAACACCCCGTTCTCGAGCGATCTGGTAAGCATGGCTTGCTGGCATTGAGGAAGCACAAGGTTGGCAGGATGGCATATGATGTCGGCCCCAAGAAGCGCCAACGATCGTGCTGATTCCGGGAACCACCAGTCAAAACATATCATGACCCCTATGACTGCCTGATCGATTTCAAAGACACGGAATCCCGTATCGCCCGGTGAAAAGAAGTCCTTCTCCTCATCAAAGAGATGCGTCTTTCGGTATTTACCTACAAAACCGGCCGGCCCCACGATGGCGGCCGAATTAAAAAATCGGCCATTATCTTTTTCAGCAAGGCCGAAAACGAGGGAGAGATCCCGATCGCGAGCCAGGGACATCATTGCTTGGCAGGTCCTTCCTGACGGTATCTCCTCTGCCAGGTCTGCCACTTCATCAACCGAGACAAATTGATAACCGGTATTGAACAGCTCGGGCAGGACAACCAGATCCGCATCCGCCTGCGAAAGGTCTTCAACAGCCTCAATGACGTTCTTTTTCACTTCCCCAAACAACGGGTTCGTCTGATAGGCCCCGATCCGCATGATTCAATGGCGCTCCTTGTTCTATGATTTCAGTCCGGTCTGCTTCCCGGAGATAATCGCAGTAGGCTGATTGTCACATCCTAGACCTTCACAACAATAGCCTCTCCCTGCGCCAGGCCACCGCAAATAGCAGAAACACCTTGCCCCCCTCCCTTCCGAATCAATTCGTACATGAGAGTCATGACAATCCTTGCGCCGCTGGCTCCCACCGGATGTCCTATAGCGATTGCCCCACCGTTAACATTACAGATGTCTTGCAAGTCCTTCCATTTTTGATCATCGTTGTTCGCCAGGATCTTCAAAGACACCAGAGGCATGGCGGCGAAGGCCTCGTTAATTTCAATGAGATCCAAGTCTTCAAGATCGCTTCCCGCTTTTTCCAATGCCATGGTAATCGATTTGGCCGGAACAGTGGCGATGGACCTTGGTTCAGTAGCTGCAGCAGAGGTGCTAAGGATCTCGCCCAAAATTGGAAGTCCTTTTTCATCGGCCCTTTTTCGGCTCATGATGGCAATGGCCGCCGCTCCTGCATTGAGACCAGGGGCGTTGCCTGCTGTTACAGTCGGGCTTCCGTAGACGGTTTTTAGTTTTGATAGTTTCTCCAAGGATGTCTCCCGAGGAGACTCATCTTTCTCAAGGCGAATTGTTCCGCCCCTTTTCTGCGGAATATCAATGGCCATTAGCTCTTCGCCCACTTTGAATTTCCCATCTTCATAGGCCTGGGCCCATCTCATCTGACTGAGGAGTCCCCATCTATCTTGCTCTTCTCTCGTGACATCATACTCGAGGGCCACTTCGCCGGCATCCACTGAAACCGCGTTGAAGCCCTTTCTGCCATAACCCAGCTCAAAAAGCACATCCTCCATAGGAACAGGGCCTAAACGGTTTCCCCATCTAAGGTATTTGGGCTCCACCAGAAAGCAGCTATTTGCCATGTTCTCCGCACCACAGGCAATGACGGTATCGGCTTCTCCAGATCTGATGGCTCGATATCCAAGCCGTAATGCGGACATGGAAGAACAGCACGCTCGATCCAACGTAATCGAGATGTTCTCAGGGGGAAATCCTGCCAAGAGGGTGATCTGTCTGGCAGGTACATTTAAATAGGGGGCGTACTCGGCAGGTACGCATGTCCCATAATACAACTCATCTACTTCGGAAGGGTCAAGTTGTATCCTTTCCACCAATTCTTTCAGCACAGTGACTGCAAGGTCAATACTCGGTATCTCCTTCATCACTCCATCAAATTTTCCAAACGGCGTTCTTACAGCACTTACAATAACAACATCCCGATCATTCATTCTTGTAACTCCCTATCTTTCTAGGAACCGGCCAATGCATAAACTGAGCGAGCGCAGACCCTTGTCCTTGTATATTTCAAAAGCGAAAAGAGACCCCTCTAAGACTGTGATCGTCCGAAAAGGGGCTCATTGATTAATCCGATATAATAGCAACGCAACGGGTCCACGCGGCCGAAGCCCTGTTCAATTTAATGGGTAGCACCGAGACGGTGAAACCATAGTCAACAGGAAGTTGATCCAAGTTTCCCATGGCCTCAATATGCCAATATTCCTTTTCTCGTCCCGCAAAATGCCCCGGCCAGAGGGCATTTTTCTCACCGCTTTTATATTTTTTCGCCATCTCCTGAAAACCCATGTCATAGCCATAGCCGTCAGTACCGATAATCTTTACTCCCTGGTCGATGAGCCACAATGTTGCCTCGGCGCTCATCCCTGGATTCGCCTCGGGATAGCGCGGATCGTGCATGAGTTTATCGCAGTCCGTCCAAATGAGGACAATATCGAGCGGCTTCACTGAGTAGCCTATTTTGTCAAGGGCCTGTTTTACATCCTCGACCGTAATGGAATAGCCTTTACCAAAATGCCTCATATCAAGACGAACGCCGTCACTGATACACCATTCCAAATTGATCTGATCAATCGTCTTGGCGGGCTTGCCCTCACAAGTAGGGCCAAAATGCCATGGGGCGTCAAGATGCGTCGCCATATGAGTAATACCATGATACTCTTCCCATGCCAAGGAGACACCTCCCGGGAAGTCATCCTGCGACAGTCCCAGTGATTTGCCTAATAGGCGTGCGCCCTCCTGGTGATCCATATAACGGATATCAGGTTGGAATCCAGTATAGTTGCAGTTCTCAACCGGAATAGATAGATCTATAATTTGTTTGCTTGCCATAACATTCTCCTTTCCTAAACTGGGTTAGTCATACCTCTTTTACATCCGACAGGCATCGAATCAGCAGTCCGAGGGATGATCATGACCATGGGGTATACTTAAACATACAACATACCAGCATCTAATAGGATGGATTGCCCGGTCATCCCATCCGATTCACTTGAGGCAAGATAAACTGCCAGAAACGCTATTTCCTCGGCCTTCAACCACCGGCCCATGGGAATCCTCTGCTTGACCCACGCCAAGGCCTCATCCGGCGTTGTGCCCATGATCTTGGCATGTCCTTGGCCAAACTCACAAAGCATCATGTCGGTCTCGACAACTCCCGGACAGATAGCATTGACCGTAATGCCTTTTTGGGCCATTTCCAACCCCAAGCATCGGGTCATTCCAACGAGGCCATGTTTCGACATGTTGTAGGCGCTCTGATTTGCAGAAGCCCATTTTCCCGCTGTAGAAGCGATATTCACAACTTTCCCCTGATTACGTTTCAGCATATCTCTCAATACAAACTGAGTTACATTGAACGGCCCGTAGAGATTGACCTTCATAATACGATCAAAGTCCTCGAAGGTATAATCGACAAATGGCGACGGCTTATAAGTACCGGCACTATTGACTAAAACATCGACCTGTCCGAGCGTGTCCACGGCCGTTTGCACCATGGTCTCAACGGCATTACGTTCAGCTACATCAACGGAATACAACTCGATTCTATTTCCGAATTCGGACGCCTGTGCCCTTGTTTCCTCCAGTTTCTTCATATCCGTTGCGCACAAAAAAAGATCGGCGCCTTCTTGGGCGTATTTTACTGCTATGGCACGGCCGATGCCTCGGCTGGCACCGGTTATGAGGGCCTTACGACCGCTAAGTTTTTGAGAAGAAACGCTTTGATTCATACGACATCCCTCCCTTGATGATCTGTTGTGTTCTAGTTAACTTCCAGCGCCCACCCATAGTCATAGGCTCATTTTCCAGACAACAATAGACGTCTTCCAGGAGTTGACTCAGAAAAATCACCGGAATCTGTTATTGAATCGTCACTACTCCCTATACGTCTTTTCAAAGGTCTTTCCTTTATATGTGGATCGCTCCAGTTCGTTTGGCTCCACCCACAAAATCTCCGGGTTGATTTTGATCTTGGCGCTCATGGCGGCCTTGATTTCCGCCTTTAAGTCGTCCAGGTTCTTTTCAGGGAAATCCTCTCCCCGCTCCACCCTGATCTTGAGAGGAGGAACGACTCTCGGAGGAGGTTCGTCAAGAACGATTCTAAAGTTGCCTGTCACCTTAGGGGTAAAAGACTCGATGACACTTGAGATTGCCGCTGGATAGACCATAACCCCTTTCACCTTCAGCATATCGTCTGTCCTACCAACCACTTTGTATCGAAAACCGGTCCTACCGCAAGGACACGGTTCTGTGTAGATCTCAAAAATATCACCTGGGGCGAATCGGACCCAATAGGCCCATCCTCCGCCATCGATCATCGTCATCAAGACCTCTCCCCTTTGTCCATCTTCAAAGGGGAGAGGTTCTTTGGTTTCAGGATCCACAAGTTCAACAATCATGAAATCATCCGCCACCTGATGCATGCCCTGATATTCGTCATGATCACATGAAACGCCCAGGGCCGCCCCAAAATCAAAGAGTTTTGCCCCATAGGAGTCTTCGATTTTCCTCCGTATCTCAGGTATTCCCGCTCCAGGCTCTCCTGCAGCCAGAAGGACTTTCAGACCCAAATCACCTACACTGCAGCCGAGGACGTCAGGACACTTCTCGATAAGGTATTGGATAAGCGATGGTGTTCCGGCAAGCGCCGTGGCCCTGAAATACCTGATGTTTTTAAGAATCCTCTCCGTACCTGCTTCCGCTCCAACAGGAATAACGAGCGTTCCAACCTTATAGGGACCGACCATAGTCATGATTCCGGCCGCTGCCATACTCAGAGCAAAGGCCCAGACAATCCTGTCTTTCGATCTTATTCCTGCTCTCCACGAATAGCGGGCGCATATCTCTCCATACAGGTCCCACGCCTCATAAGCGGTCTGGGCATAGGGTTGGGGTTCTCCGGTTGTTCCACTCGTTGTGGCCATAAGGTTGAGGTCTTCATAGGCATTTATGGGGAGAAGTTCGTCTAAGGCGGCAATAATATTTCCTTCGTGTTTTTCTGCTGTGGCACGCCAATCCGCCTTTGTAAAGGGGGGGACAGCTCGCCTGAAGTCTTCAAAGGTCCTGATTTTGTTCTCATGGACACCGAGTTGTTTGAACAGCTCGGTGAAGTAAGGTGCCCTCTGACGGAGGAGCTTGATCCTTTTGACAAGCTTTTCGTCCTGAATCTTCCTTATTTCAGGAGTATTGAACTTCGGCTCAATCTCCATGTTCCAATATGGTCTATTATCATCCATTATTTCTTCCTTGAGTGTTTGATCATCGATTTCCTTGCTCCAACTCTTTTATGTAAAAGACTCTCCCTCCAAATGGTATCAGATCAGGACAGTCTTCGAATCCCTCAGGCCTCCAGTATATGACCTTCCTAGAATGAATCTCCATCACATAAGACTGGGGAACCAGGTGCTGAGTGCCGGCACGAAGACAAGTATTAACAAAACAACAAATATCATTACCAGAAACGGAAAAGATCCCACAAAGATATCCTCGACCGAGGCCTCGTCCCCTATCGCTGCTTTCATAGCAAAGACTACCAGGCCGAATGGAGGGGTGAAAAAACCCATTTCAATAGCAACAACAGCAATCACCCCGAACCAAATGATGTCAAGGTTGAGAGCTTTCAGGATAGGCAACATGAGGGGTATACAGACAAGCAACATGGAAACGGAATCCATAATGGCGCCGAGGATAATGAAAACAAATAGAAAGACAAAGACGATCACAAGAGGGGGGAGCGAAAAAGTCATTACCCACTCACTGGTTGCAGAGGGGAGACCACTGATCGTCAACATCCTCGCATACATCTGAGAAGTGATCAGTAACAGGAAAACACTCGCCGTCGTGTGCCCCGATTCCAGTAGGACGTTCCAAAGACTCTTTATGTTGACTCTTCCTCGGATCAAGGCAAGAACAAAAGCCCCAAAAGCGCCGACGGCACCTGCTTCGGTGGGAGTGAACCACCCAAGGTAAATGCCGCCGAGGACCATTACAATAAGGACCACAAACATCCACGGTTTGGTCAGTGCCCGCCAGAATTCCTTAAAGCCGAGGTCCTGGTCCCGGTTCACGACCCTGTCCCCCCCTAGGCGAGGTTTTACAAGGACCATGAGATAAATTCCTATACAATACACTGAGGCAAGCAGGAGTCCCGGCAGAACGCCGGCCATGAAAAGCTTCCCTATGGCCTCCTCTGTCAGGAGGCCATAGATAATCAGCAAGACACTTGGCGGGATGAGCATGCCCAAGGCTGAGCTTCCAGCGACAGTTCCTAAAGCAAATTTATGATCGTAGCCGTGGCGGCGCATTTGGGGAAGTGCGATTTTACTGAAAACAGCAGCAGACGCCACACTGACTCCGGTTATGGCGGCAAAGATAGCATTGGCAACGACTGTGGCATGCCCCAGGCCGCCCCTTACCTTCCCCAACAGGACATTCGCCGAGTCGTACAGGTCCTCACTCGCCCCTGAGAGATTTGCGAACATACCCATTATAATAAACATGGGCACTACCCCAAAAACATATTCCATCACAGACCGGAATGAGGTCGTCCCAAGGATCTTGAGGGCAATCATCAGGTCCCCCTTGATCCACCAAAGTCCAACGGCACTGCACGCGGCCATTGCTACTCCCACATGCATCCCGAAAAGAATAAGAATCAACAGTAAACCAATAGTAATAGCGGCAATAATGACAGGATCCATTATCGTGCTCTCTTTCCTGCTCTGAATACTTTCAACAGATACTCTATGGCGCGATAAAGGAAGATTGTCGCTGTAAAGGCACTTCCCACGACGATGAGGGTGCGGATAGGATATGTGGGGACCCTAAGCGCCCCTTCGCCCTCATACTCAAGTATCCGCCACGCCGTAATCATCGGTTTCCAACTTGATACAACTATGCCCGCAAAGACAGCAGCTCCTACAATGCTCATGAAAATCTGAAGGGTCTCTCTGGTCGTCGCTCTTAACCTGGCCAGGATAATTTCAGAGCGAACATGCCTCCCAACCCAGAGAGTATGGGGCATATGCATGAAAATGATACCAACGATGGAAATTCTTACCAGCTCGGCCGTACCCATAATGGGATGCTGGAATAGAGAACGTCCTATTACATCGGCGGTCATGAGGAACATAATCAAAAACGTCCAGACCGTCGCTATTCCATTCATGAAAGCGGTAGCCTTTAGAAAGGCCTTACCTATTCTTTGCCCAAATGAAGGTGCCATGAGCAGTGCCTCTCACCGTTTAAACCCTAAAATGCTCAAAAAGAGGAGAAGTGTCCTATTTCACATCCCATTTTCTCGGGAACTTGTATCCATCTTTCTCCTGCAATTCAATCCAGGTCTTCATAATCGCAGAGCCCGGCATGCCCATTTTGTTTGCCTTTTTCGCCGCTTGATCCGCGAAGTTCGGCATCAGATTGGCCCAGCGCTGTCTCTCCTCAAAAGGCAAGGTAGAGAAGGTCGTCCCTGTCTTCTCCATGGCCTTGAATGACCTTTCTCTCTTGGCCACGGAGGCCTTGGCCAGATCCGTGGTGTACTCACTTGCCACTTCCATCATGATTTTTTGGATTTCCTTTGGGAGCCTATTCCAGACATCGAGATTGACGGAAATACACATCACTGAAATAGCCCCGAATCCGACGTGGGTATAAAAGGGAGCAACTTCGTGGAGCTTGAATCCCGCTACTCCGTCAGGCCACATGATCGCTCCTTCATATACGCCTGTCTGAATACTTGTGTAGGCCTCAACAAGGGTGAACTGTACAGGGATCGCCCCGACACATTTGACCCAGGGAAGATTCGGACCGGCGCCTGCGATCTTGTGATTTTTGAGCTCATCGATCTTTTTCCAAGGGAATTTGGTCACCACATCGTAGCTGTCCAGCGTCCCGGGAGCCAGCCACTTTTGATTATACTTCTTCTCAAACACTTCCTTTAGATAAGGCTGCTGATCATGGAGTTTGACTGACAGCCTGGCATTTTGCATGATATCCGGTGTGCCGAAGGGAGCATAATAGCAGAAGTTGTGCATATAGAGTTTACTGGGCTCAAATACGTAGCAGACGATACCGGCATCTAAAATACCATCTTGAACAGCTTCCAATACCTCTCCGAGCTTTGCTACGGATCCTCCGTAAGCCGCGATGAATTCCATTTTGTGGTTCGTGGATGCCTCAACCCGTTTCATGACTTCCGGAACAAAGAAATCTTTCAGTCGATTCACCCATATGGCAGGGCCTGCCGGGTGACCGGTTCCAATATTTAATCGAAATGACTTTGCCTCCACAAAGCTCCTTGGAAACAGCACAAAACCTAAGGTCATTACAGCGAGAAGCACAGAAAGACTTACCATTTTACCTTTGTTCATCCTTTTCCTCCTTTTCAAATTGATCTGTTTGATCGAATGGTTGGATTACCTCTGTTTTGGCATCTAAAGTACATTTCCTCCCTTGCCCAGATAACAGCAAGCGACAAAAAGGAGAATGTCCTATATTGATCACCGGTTCTTAGTCAGGTTTTGCAATAGCACTCCAGACAACTTCGAATAGAATTTTTGATTGGCCGACAAGGCTGTTCTTTTGTCCCCGATATACCCACATGGTAAACATGCGCCACACAACACCGAAAAGTATGTCAACGAACATGTGAGGACTGACGCCATCTCTCAGATAGCCTTTGTCTTGGCCCTCTTTGAAGACTTCCCCGTAAACACTCATCAACTTCTTCTGTTCGAAAGTCTTATCCGACATCCAGGTCTTTAGGGGCGTTGTCATCCAAATGATTTTGCCGATATCATGGTTCTTCTCATAGAAATCGAGTTGTATCCAACAGATCTTCCTCATCTTTTCTTGGAGACTCTCCAGTCCTTGAAGGTGATCGATCTGTCGATTGGCCAGGCTTCCCATCCATTTGTCAACAAAGGCAAAAAGCAGCTTCTCTTTATTGCCGTAATACTTGTAGATGGTTGCCAGACTCACGCCCGCATTCTGTGCAATGGATCGCATATCGGCTTGATGAAAATCCTGGTCGGAAAAGGCCTTTCTGACCGCCGCTTCAAGCTTTTCGACAATCGTGGAGCTTGGAGAATGACTGATATGTGAAACATTGTTTTCATTGGTTTCCATATCTAACTACCTATTATAATTAATTAATATAGCCTGTTTTTTTTCACATAACAGTTCTTAGTGGATAATCTAAATACAATGTTACCCTACATACAGTTTGCAGAATCGCTTGTCAAGTACCTGCTGAAAATAAAGTGTGTTGGAAAGACAGAAGCGTGGGAAGGGAGCCCGAGGTGTTGGAAGTCACATGAAGGCAAAGAGGGTGCCTGGAGATTTTCCTGTGACCAGAAGATTATGGGTGAAGACCGTGTCCCTGTTCCCATATCCTGCCGCGCCCCGGCCGGGAAGTCAGTCAGTGGGTTGGGCGAAAGAATTCAGTGCCTTAGGTGACAGGGGAACTGCTAGGAGGTTATCCCCCGCAGAAGGTGGTTTCCGGGCATCCTATAAAAGTGATGGGCCCGAAGCAAATGATTGCTCCATTTTATGGACAACCCCGGGTAAATGAGCCGCGAATACCCCGTGAGGATACTTGGCTATTTCAGGGACCAATTCTTTGGCACTGGACTTGATATTGACGTGATAGGGGATACTCCCGAGCAGATCCACATGGACCGACAACATCTTCTTTGTGACCTTTCGGATCCTCTCAACAAGTTCAACGGCCTCTGAATCCTTGCCGACCATATTCACCATAAGATTCGGCTTGAACTCTGCGACCACCCTTTCAGCCAAGGCGAAACTTCGGGGTGCGTCTTGTCTTATGGTATTTAGAAGGTCGCTGACATATTGGGCACGGTCACGGCTTTTTGGTGTGACAAAATCGTTGATCAGTTGCACAAGGTCCAGGTCTTTCTGTTTCCTGAATTCCGATTCGGTTCCAAAGAGCCTGGACAGCTTTCTGAAGAGGGCCATTTTGATAAAACCATAGGCATCCAGGTAGGATGCCGGATCACATGTCGTCACAACTATCCCGTAGTCCGATAAGAGGTAGTAGTCGATGACGTTATAGGAAGTATCACCGCCTAGATCTAAGATGATGTAATCGGCATTTAACCTTTTTATCGCTTTCAACAGCTTTATTTTTCTTGCAAAATGGATATTGGATGACCCAAAGGCAGCGGTCCCGGCACCGACGAGATAGGGACCATATTTCGAAGGGATCATGACATCTTCGATGTCCGGGATTTCTTTGTCTAAGAAATCTTGAATCTTCCGTTTGAGATTCCATATTCCAAGAAGAAGATGGAGGTTGCCTGCACCGAGATCTAAATCAACAAGGATGGTACGCCTGCCCTGAGATGACAGAAAAATCCCGAGATTTGCAGCAAGGAGGGTCTTGCCTATTCCTCCCTTTGCGCCGCCTACCGCGATAATCCTGTTCCTCGGCCTGAAGGCCTCAACTCCTTCTTGTTTATCCCCAGACGTTGATGGGTCTCTCATCTCAGGGCATCCTCCTAAGATTCATGGGAGATCTGGTCTGAAATTTCGCGCCTAAAAACAGATGGAAAGAAATGGTGTCGGAGAGATGGGTCGTGAGATCTTGTGCAAGGGGGCCTCGGAAGGCCCCCCAAAATGACATACTACTTGTCAAGTTCACTCAACAGATTTGTTGAAACCTCTTTTATACCGGCCGTTCCATCAAGGACGATAATCTTGGGAACCCCGCTGTTCTCTGATGAGAGGTCCTTCAAAAAATTGCACGCCGCCATAGTCCCTGTTTCCGTGTCGTAGTATATATTATGGCGCTGGTCAATGGCCTCTTCATCCTGATCGTCTGAACGACTCTTGAGTTCTCCCCCGCATACCCGGCACTTGTCATTATCAGGCTTGATGGCGTCTATAAAAATGTTGTTAGGGTGATTGTTGTCATTGACGCACAGCCTTCTTCCCATGATTCGGTTTTTGGCGATTTGCCTGTCAAGGGCCATATCAATGACGATATCAATATCAATCCCCTCCTTCTTGAGGGCCTTCACCAGTTCCTCTGCCTGGGTGAGGTTCCTCGGGAATCCGTCTAGGAGCCATCCCTCCTTGCAATCACCCTCCTTGAGGCGATCAAGAATCATGGGTATGGTAATGCTGTCAGGGACAAGTTCCCCACGGTCAATGTAGCCCTTGGCCTCTTTGCCGAGGTCCGTGCCCTGCGAAATATTGTCGCGAAAGATCACCCCTGTCTCAATGTGAGGGATACCGAATTTATCTTTCACTATAGCGCCCTGGGTGCCTTTGCCGCTACCATTAGGGCCGAAAAACAGTATTTTCATCTCACAATCTCCTTTTCTATAGATTTTTGCGTCAGTTTATGTCTCTTAGTTGAATAGGCTCTGCCTGCGGGGAGGTCTTGCTCCGGAGAGCCGAAGCGGCACAACTTTTTAGTGAAAATATTTGAAAAACAGGACCATGTCAAGGTATTTAGGGATAGGGGGCTAATCAGGATCCGGAACTCGGCGCCCAGTGATAATTGGTAGGGTGGCCATATCTAAAAACCTCAGATGATGGAGGTGAAGCTGTGAGGTTAAACGAATCAAAAGAGTGGTGCGACCTTCAAGCACACTTTGAGAAAATCAGGGATGTCCATATCAGAGATCTCTTTGCAGAAGATCTCTCAAGGGCCGATAAGTTCACCCTTGAGATTCTGGGGCTCTACGTGGATATCTCAAAAAACCGCATAACAGAAGAAACCCTTCGACTCTTGGTGAATTTGGCAAAGGCTGTCGATCTGGAAAAGGCGATTGATGACATGTTCGAGGGGAAGAAGATCAATAAGACGGAGAATCGTGCCGTGCTTCATACGGCCCTTCGAAACCGAACCAACAGGCCGATTTACGTTGATGGGAGAGATGTCATGCCTGACGTCAACAGGGTCCTCGAGAAGATGGCCGTTTTCTCCAAGAAGGTCCGAACAGGAAAATGGAAAGGATTCACAGGAAAGAGGATAAAGAATATCATCAATATCGGAATAGGGGGTTCGGACCTCGGGCCTGCATTTGTGTGCGACGCTTTAAAGCACTATTCCGATCGGGATCTTCATATGGGCTTTGTCTCCAACATCGACTCCACTGATATTGTTGAAACCCTGCGCGGAAAATCTCCTGAAGAGACTCTTTTCATTGTCGCTTCAAAGACATTTACCACTCAGGAGACCATGACAAATGCAAAGACTGCCCGTGAGTGGTTGTTGTCTTACATGAGCGACGAAGAGGCCGTTGCCTCCCATTTTGCGGCTGTCTCCACAAATGAGGCGGCTGTCCAAGAATTCGGCATTGATCGTGAGAATATATTCGGATTCTGGGATTGGGTCGGAGGAAGATACTCCTTGACCTCGGCCATAGGGCTCCCGATCATGATCTTCATCGGGCCGGGACATTTTTTTGACCTCCTGGAAGGATTTCATGAGATGGACCGCCACTTCAGAAACACCCCCTTTGAGAAGAACGTTCCCGTTCTCTTGGGTCTCATAGGCATATGGTATAATAACTTCTTTGACGCCCAGTCTTATGCTGTACTCCCCTATGATCAATACATGCGTAGATTCACGGCCTATCTCCAGCAGGCCGACATGGAGAGTAATGGAAAGTCGATTGACAAGAGCGGTCAAAGAGTTGATTACCAAACCGGTCCTATTGTCTGGGGAGAGCCTGGGACAAACGGTCAGCACGCATTCTACCAGTTAATCCACCAAGGAACCAAGCTTGTTCCTGCTGACTTCATCGGATTTGCCCAACCACTCAACCCGAGTGGAGATCACCACTTTAAGCTCATATCCAACCTCTTTGCCCAGACAGAGGCCCTGGCCTTTGGGAAAAATGCGGAGATCGTAAGGACCGAAGGAATTGACGAAAAACTTGTTCCTTATATGTGCTTTGAAGGTAATCGACCAAGCAATACCATAATGGCTGAAAAGCTGACACCTTCCACGCTGGGAAAGCTTATCGCCCTCTATGAACACAAGATATTCACGCAGGGTGTTATCTGGGATATCTATTCTTTTGATCAATGGGGGGTTCAATTGGGAAAGGCCCTGGCCGATACCATTCTACCGGAGCTTGTGTCTGATTCCAATGACCTCGGCCATGACTCCTCAACGAACCGATTGATAAGGTATTTCAGAAAAATACGACAAAACCATCAACATCTCTGAGACTCAACGCCGGCAGGCACCATCCCCGAGCTCTCAAATAAGCATTGATCCTGAGGTTTGTTTGATGGCATCAGCCATGAGTGAGAATATTTTATGAGAACCCGGCCCATGTCAATTCAAAAAAATCCTTTGGGCCGGACGAGAAGGATTGAAGAATCGTACTCCTGGAAAAGCAGGGATGCTATTTGCTAAATAGAAGAGGGCAGATCAATCGACAAGGGCCTTATAGCTTCTATTCAAAACCCCTCAATGAAAACGCAACAGGGGCTCATGACTATCCGCCTCCCTTTCCAATTACAGTGTTGCTTCCGCACGATGGTCCCTTATTCTCAAAAACATCTCGAACATAATTTTGAAGACGCTCAGCACTGTTCTTGACAGGACGGTCCCAGTACTTCACTATTCTGTGTGCGATGCGGACAATATTGTCTGCGGCCATGCTTTGACGATTATTGGGGAGAAAGAGCTTACGCCTGCGAATAGACTGTCTGACAGCGGGATCGCCGAAAACAAATCCGAAAAAATCGGTCTCCATAGAGAGAATTTGGCCAAGGGCATGGGTGATGTTGGTGGCCATCTTAAGCTCACTCGGATCCGTAGCCATGTTGAAGACCACCCGGGGCCGACAACGGCTATATACTTCCGCTACCTCTCTGCCGGCTTCTTCATCTTCTTCCGAGATGATCCGATGCAATTCCTGAATGCTCGGGACCTGTTTTTCTTTGGGCTGTTGATAAATCTCGTGAAGGAGGAGACGAATAGGACGATTCTTTGCCATCTTACGTTCAATCGCCCTGAGCAAATAATTCTTTAAGAATGCCAGCATACCCATCACCGAAGTGTATTCCGGGGTTACGACAACGATTCCCCTTGGAGAGATACCGAAATAATCCAGTGTATTGAAAGATGTTCCCGCTCCTAGGTCAAGAAGGATGTATTCTGCCGGCAGTTTCCGGATCCACGAAATCAGCCTGGTTTTCTGAGCAAAGGGGATATTGGCCATCAGAGGTGTCTTCCCGTCTCCCGGTAAAAAACTCAGGCCTGATATTTGTGTGGGAACGAGCAAATCCTCCAGATTGCATCGACGGGCCTTGAGAAAGTCGCCGATCCCGGGATATTGGTTGGGTAATTCAAGGAACGTGTGGAGGTTGGAGCCACCCAGATCGAGATCAACAACGATCGTCCGCCTCCCTTTCTCCGCCAAGGCAACAGCCAGGTTGGCGGTCAGGAATGTCTTCCCGACACCGCCCTTGCCTGATGCTATGGGGATGATCGTGGCGTCGGAATCCGGCATCGGAGGGGCGACTCCCAGAGGATGACTTTCCATAGTTGTTGAAGTAAACGGCTTGTTTGAGTATGCCAATCTTTACAAAAGATTTGTTTTTTGGTTTAAATTATAACAAATTGAGAGTTATCTGTCAAGAATCAAGCCCTGGAGGTCTTGCTCCCCGCAATGTATGGGCCGTTTTATTCCGGACTCATGCTGTAATGCTGCAACAACTTCCGGCTCCAAGAAGTGTTTGCATGATCTACCCTCAACTGCTAAATTTAAAAGTTATTTTGATTCTTCTCGCTCTTCTCTTGTGATGGCCTGAAGATTTTTATAGGTGACAACTACTGATGACAGGTATTGCGACAAAACATGGAAAACCGGTGTGGAAACAGATGCTCGAAAAAAGCATCACCTCGCCCCAAGCATTATCACGGCTATTTGATCTGGACGAAGTCCATCTCCAGGAGGTCGTTTCCAGGTATCCGACGCGGATAAATCCCTATTACATCAATTTGATAAAGCATAAAAACGACCCCATCTACAGGCAGTGTGTCCCCGATACACGAGAGGTGACCGACGGCTACGGTCTCGAAGATCCCTTAAACGAAGAAGAACTCTCTCCCGTCCCAGGGCTGACCCATCGCTATCCCGACAGGGTTCTCTTCCTGGTATCCGCACGTTGTGCCATGTACTGCCGGTTCTGCAACAGAAAGAGGAAGGTGGGACATCGATCCGTGGTAACAGATGCGTCTGTCCGGGAAGGAATTTCCTATATCAGGAGCAACAACCATATAAGAGACGTCCTCCTTTCAGGGGGAGATCCTTTGCTTCTGGACAACGGGAAGCTCCATTCGATCTTGAGTGAACTCCGATCGATATCCCATGTGCAGATCCTGCGCATCGGCACGAGGGTTCCCTGTACCCTTCCCCAACGAATCACTCCTCAACTTGCCAATATGCTGAAGGCCTTTCACCCTCTTTATATTCATACCCATTTCAACCATCCTGACGAGCTGACTCCGGAGGCATCGCTTGCCTGCGCAAGGCTGGCCAACGCAGGTATCCCGCTGGGATGTCAGACGGTTCTTCTAAAGGGGGTAAATGATAATCCGTCTACAATAAAGGCGCTCATGCAAGGACTCCTGTGTATGCGCGTTCGGCCCTATTACCTTTTCCAGGCTGATCTGGCAAAGGGGACCTCGCATTTTTGGACTCCTCTGGACAGGGGGCTTGCGATCATGGAGAGTCTTCAGGGCCATACCTCGGGTCTCTGTCTTCCCCATTTTGCAGTTGATCTTCCCGGCGGGGGCGGCAAGGTATTGCTCACACCGGAGTGTATCATTAAGAGAGACGCCCAAGGCCTTTTGGTGAGAAACTATCAGGGGGAGGAGCAGAGATACCCTGGGCTAGTAGGTCCTTTCGACGATAAAGCTGTTCAGTTCCATCAGGCTCGCCTTTGCGGACGAATCAGGTAGGAGACCGAGGCAGTCCGCGGCCTCCGTCACGTATGATCTGGCTTCATCTTTGATCCTTTCAACGGCCCCACTGTTCCTTACGAGATCGATCAGGTCGAGATAATCTGCTTCGGTGGCTTCATGACTTTGAAAGAGATCTTGTAGATATGCCTTTTTTTTCTTTTCCATATCCGCCAGTGTGTAAATTAATGGGAGCGTGATCTTGCCCTCCCTCAGGTCCTTGCCGACCGGCTTACCGAATTTCTCCTCCGAAGAGAGGTAGTCCAACAGATCGTCAATCAGTTGAAAAGAGATACCCATGTTCAGACCGAATTTCTCCAGGGCCTGGACCCAGTTTTCCGACGACCCGGCAATTATGGCCCCACAGGCACATGCCCCCGATATGAGGACTGCCGTTTTTGCCCGGATGATCTCCATATATTCCTCTTTGGAGGTGTTCCAGTCGTTTGTATGCATCAACTCCAGTATCTGCCCCTCGGTCATTTGGGTGGTGATGGATGTTATTGTTCCCAAGAACCGGAGGTTATTCGAACCAACAGCAATGGATGACGATCTCGAATGAAGGAAATCCCCTTCCAAAACCGCCGCGTGATTACCCCAGACATGGTTGGCTGACGGCTTGTTTCGCCTTATATCAGCCTTGTCCAGGACATCGTCATGGAGTAATGAAGCTGTATGAATACCCTCAAAAATAGCAGCAAGACGATATAAGTCATCGCCCTGATAACCGCAAAGCTCGCAGGACAGTATAAAGAAGAGGGGCCGGAGCCTTTTTCCGTTTCCCAAGAGGATGTGACGGCCCATCTCATTAATAAGGGGCACCTGGGAATTGAGGAGTTCCTTCAGCTCTGAGTCAACCCTCTCAATGTGATAGGCATATTTACGAAGTACGGAGTTTTCAGCGTGGATCATCTGTGTCAAAGCTCTTTCTATGGCCTTCCTTGGTCCGGTCCAACGGGACTTTTCGATATTTGCTGCACAACCAGGTCTAAAGGACCTTAAAAGGATTTTTTACTTGAATGGAGAAAAAAAGTAAAGACAGGATATTTTCAAGGAGGAATTGATCAGGCTTTGATCTCCCCGATAAGATCATAGGCATGGGCCTCGGTTATCAGGACAGGCATGATTTCTCCAATCACGCCCTCTCCCTTATTGATCAAGACCTGGGTGTCCACGTCCGGTGCCATGGTTGCGGTCCTCCCCTTAAGTAACAGATCCGTTTCAGGGCTTGGCCCCTCAATCATAACCGGTACGATCCGTCCCACCATCCGTTGATTGAGCCGCTTTGAGATATCGGCCTGGAGGGCCATGACCGTATCAAGCCTCTTTTCAGCCTCCTTCTGACTCACCGTTGCCCGGAGTCGGGCCGCCGGAGTCCCCTTTTCTTTGCTGAAGACAAATACTCCAAGGTGATCAAAGCGGACTTCCTTGACGAAATCACAGAGTTCCTCAAACTCCGCTTCTCTTTCTCCCGGGAACCCGACCATCAGAGTGCTCCTCAGGATGATATGGGGGACCACCCTCCTTATTCTTTCTATCGATGCCTCTGGGGTCTCTCTGCTGATATCTCTTCCCATAGCCTTCAGGATGTTCTTGTTAACATGCTGGTATGGGATATCAAGATAGGGGCATATAACCTCCTCCTCGGCAATAAGCTTCAACAGTCGATCCGTGATCCCATCGGGGTGACAGTAGAGCAATCGAATCCATTGGATTCCCTTGATCCTGACCAGCCTTTCCAGCAGGTCTTCGATGGAGACATCTTCCAGTAGGTCTCTCCCAAAAAAGGTTGTGTCCTGTGCAATGATATTGATCTCCTTGACCCCCCTCTCCGCCATTTGGCGCGCCTCAACGACTAGAGAGTCCGCGCTTCTGCTCCTGAAAGTCCCTCTCAGATGGGGAATGATGCAGTAGGAACATCTGTGCGAACACCCCTCGGCGATCCGAAGATAGGCAGTGTAAAAGGGAGTCGTCTGAATCCGCGAGGAGGTGTGATCGGGAAACCGGGTAGGCCTTCCGATAAAGAAAGGAGAGGTATCATCCGAATCGGACTTGAGCACGGCACGGGTCACCTGATCGATTTCCCCCGTGCCCAACCACCCGTCCACCTCCGGAATCCCTCTTCTGAGTTTATACCCGTATCTCTGGACCAGGCAGCCTGCCACGACGAGCCTCTTTATCCTCCCCTGCTTTTTCAGGTCGGCTGCCTCAAGGATCGTGTCAACCGCCTCCTGGACCGCGGATTCGATAAACCCACAAGTATTGATCACGACAATTGTCGCGTCTTCAATATCCACCGCCAAATCAAGGCCGCATGCCTTGAGCATGCCCAGCATGTGTTCGCTGTCAACAAGGTTCTTGGCACACCCGAGACTTATCAAAAAGACACTGTCCGTCATGGTTACATACACGAGGTAAGGTTTTGGAAATTGCTACTTTTTACAATACCATCAAAATCGGTCTGGCGCTTTTTATAGCGTGTTATTTTTCCGAGTCATCGAATCAGACTGTTTAAAAAGTCCGTAAATGTCGAGCCTGTTGACCGTGTCGGTAAAGATCTCGCCCATCAACTTATGGGCTCCGCCCCTTCCCACTGCCTTGAGCCGTTCACCCTGACCATTGACCGCCTGCATGGAAAGCGTTTTCCCCTCTCCTATGAGCCTGGCCTCATAATCTAACTTCACTACCCATTTACGGCCTATCAGATCAAGGACGAACTCCTTCAGCTCGAGTTCAAACTCTGTTTCTCCCTCAGACCTGTTTGAGAGAACCTTGACACCCATACCCTCAAGTCTTCTTCTGAAGCTCTCTTTAAAGGCCGTTGCCGGTTTGTGTGGCCCAATTTTGAAACCCGGATCATTGAAATCGGCAACACTATAGGTGACATTTCCAGAAAAGCTCCCGAATTCATCACGGGCACCCGGACCCAAGATATCTTTGGAGGTCCTGCTGTCTATTAAGGACAACACCACCCTCTTCCCTTTCAGGGAACTTGATCCTGGTGGCAGTTGGTAATGGAGCTTCAGCTCAGGAATCGAAGCACAGGACAGCAAAAAAGCCGTCGTCCCAATAATCATCAGATTCGTAAGATACAGTTTGCCTAAGGCCTTCATGAATAGTACCTCCTTGTCGTTTGCTCCCCCACCTTGATTTTGATGATCTCTCTCTTCAGGGGGCCTCCTCCCACGGCGCCGATCGCCGGGACCTGACGGCCCCTCAGAATTCGTTTAAATTATTCAGTCTGCTCCTTAAGTCAAGGAAAACCATCGGAGGAGAATGCCCCATAATGAAGGTTCTTTTCTCCCTCTGCAACAGGATTGTGAAGGATCACCTTATTTATATTAAAGGGGTGCATGAAAAAGACTTGAACAATATGGATGAAGACCCTATGATCCACCAAGATCATGTGCTATTAAGTTGTCGGCAAATATATAAAAACAACCTGTTTGGGGAGCAAAAAGTGAAAAAAAGACTGGCATTTGGGTTCGTGCTTATCGCTGTTCTTCTGCTGTGGGCTGGCATTTCAATCTATCCCGACTGGCTCTGGTTTGAAAACCTTGGTTTTTCTCCGGTCTTTTTGACCATGCTTCTTAGTAGATTCGGACTCGGCTCCGCCATTTGGCTCCTTCTTATCCTCATCGTCGGTATAAATCTCTACGTGATCAAACGTTTCAAAAAGGATGATTGGAGACCCATCAGGTCCGAAAGCGGGGAAGACTATGTTGCTCAACTTGGTCTAACGGACAGGACACTCAACACCCTCCTCTTGGCGGCCATTTTTATTGTCAGTCTCTATCTGGCATTCAAGGGCTCGGACCGGTGGGATACCCTGCTTCGCTATCTCTATCAAGAACCGTTTGGGAACATGGATCCTATTTTTGGAAAGGAGATAGGCTTTTTCGTCTTTTCCCTACCCCTGTATATCTATGTCCAAAGCGGATTGTTGATTCTCGTCATCACAGGCGGTCTCGTCAGTATTGGGTGGTATCTCAAAGAGGGGGGCATCCAGATTGTTGGTGATATTGCCCAGGATCAGACCGCCCCCCCCGCTCTTCCAAAGGTCAGGATTGCGCCAAACGTCAAGAGACACCTCATTTTCCTTGCCGGGGTCGTGGTTTTGCTCCTGGCCTGGGGTTTTCACCTCAAAATCTACGAACTCCTCTATTCCACGCAGGGGCCTGCATTCGGAGCCAATTACACCGATCTCCATGCCAAGGTCTGGGCCTTCAGGATACTGATGGTCCTCTCCATAGGGTTTGCCTTGGTCCTTTTTTACGATGCCTTTCGGCCCGGCAAGAGAAGAATCCTTTGGACCGGCCTTGCATGGGTCGGTTTCGTATTGGTCCTTGGCACCCTCATTCCCATGTTCGTCCAGAAATTCGTTGTCAAACCGAATGAGCTGGCAAAGGAATTGCCCTATATCACCTATAACATCGAATCCACTCGCAAGGCCTACGACCTGGAGAGGATAAAGGCCCTGGACTTTGTTGCAGATGATGAATTGACCGCAGAAGATATACGGACGCATGATGTGACGATTCAAAATATAAGGATCTGGGACGAACGCCCCCTCCTACAGACATACAGCCAGATCCAGGCCATACGACTGTATTACGGTTTCAACAATGTGGATGTGGACCGATACATGATCAATAACCAATATCGCCAGGTCATGCTGGCAGGGAGGGAGTTAATCGCAGACCAACTCCCGCCGCAGGCCAATACCTGGGTCAACAGGCATCTTACCTACACCCACGGGTATGGCATCGCATGCAGCCCGGTTAATGAGGTCACGGCGGAGGGTCTTCCTCGCCTTTTTGTCAAAGATCTGCCACCCTCTTACAAGCCTGAGCTGAAGATCGATCGTCCGGAAATCTACTATGGGGAGAAAACAGCCGAGTATATCCTGGTAAAAACAAAGACCGAAGAATTCGATTATCCCAGGGGAGACAAGAATGTCTACACGATTTACCAGGGGCGAGGCGGGGTTCCCATCCGATCCTTTGCTAGAAGGCTCCTGTTTGCCATCGAGTTCTTAGACCCCCAGATCCTCTTTACCACTTATTTAACCCAGGAAAGTAAGATCATGTTCAGACGTCCTATTAAGAAGCGGGTCCGTATACTCGCCCCCTTCCTATCTTATGACGGTGATCCTTACATGGTCATAAGCGAAGGCAAGCTCTTCTGGATTCAAGACGCTTACACGACCTCTAACATGTATCCCTATTCCACACGTTCTTACGGGTATTTCAATAAGGGACTGAACTACATCAGGAATTCTGTCAAAGTGACGATCGATGCCTACAATGGTGATGTCTCTTTCTATTCGATCGACGATGAAGATCCGGTTCTCAAAACATATGCGAAGGCATTCCCCAACATGTTCAAGCCCCTCGATGAAATGCCGACGGACTTGAAAAAGCATCTCCGGTATCCAAAGGATCTCTTCAAAATTCAA
Source organism: Thermodesulfobacteriota bacterium (assembly GCA_034189325.1). GTDB lineage: Bacteria > Desulfobacterota > DSM-4660 > Desulfatiglandales > Desulfatiglandaceae > JAXHUM01. The sequence continues at coordinate 2,469 of JAXHUM010000065.1, read as the reverse complement.
GCAGGCGCTTACAGCACCTATCACATGGAAGATGCTCAGGTTTTCTACAACCAGGAAGACCTCTGGCAGATCCCAGATGAACTTTACGGCGACAGCAGGCAAGAGATGGAGCCCTATTATGTCATCATGAAATTGCCCGAGGAAGACAAAGAGGAATTCCTCCTGATGATCCCCTTCTCTCCCTCGAAGAAAGACAATATGATAGGCTGGCTCGCCGCCAGGAGTGACCTACCGAACTACGGCAAGCTGTTGGTGTACAAGTTGCCCAAAGAAAAACTGATCTACGGGCCGATGCAGATCGAGGCCAGAGTCGATCAGCAGACGGAAATCTCAAGTGAATTGACCTTATGGGGGCAAAGAGGCTCCAGGGTCATCAGGGGAAATCTTCTTGCCATCCCCATAGGCGATTCCTTTATTTATGTAGAGCCGGTTTACCTGGAGGCCATGCAACAAGAAGAATCACAGGCCCCGGCAACACCCACAAATCAACCTGCGCGGTCGAAACAGACCCAAAAAGGGCGCTCTCCTATGGCCACGGCCCCCTTGAAATCCTCGACTGCCGCCCTCCCGGAACTCAAGAGGGTAATCGTCGCCTTTGGCAATCGGATCAGTATGGAAGAGAACCTTGAGAGGGCCCTGCAAAGTGTCTTGGGTGAGGATATATCTTTTCAGCACACAGGTGAGGAATATGGTGCGAGAGACCAAAGCGCCTCCAGCATGGGGATGCGGGCCCTCGAACATTACAAAAGGGCGAAGGCCTACCTACGTGATGGAAATTGGACGGGATACGGCAAGGAGCTGGAGAATCTTGAAAAGATCTTATTGGAAATGTCTGCTGCAACAGGTGAGAAAAAGTAGGCTGTCGGTCCCTTGCCTTTTTTTGCCGTGACGGGTTTTTTTCGACCGGGAGTTTTTGAGAAGTGACTGTCGCAGGTCGGACAATAGAGAAACAGAGGCAGAACATCCTGATGTTTCAACAGAAAAACAGCGGAAAGGGGAAGATTCAGGGCATTCTCAAACATGGTGACGACCTGTTTGACCTTGAAATCATATCGATCAACGACGCCCTGCCCGATATTGTCGACGATACGACAATGTATATCCCGCAAGATTTTAAGACGGATATGGTTCTTGACTTCCTCACTCATCCGGATCTCTCCCATGACCTGGGAGTAATATGCGCGGACAGAGGCATACCCATGGTCGCTTCAGGCAAAAAACTCCGTATCAGAAACGTATTCACCCCTCCCACATGATGCGGCCTCTCCAGGCAAGTCTGTCTGGGAAAATATGGAGAACGCTTCGGAGCACCCGAGTTTGACGTGGAGGTCTCGGGGGGCCTCCTGAGAGGGCTTAGCGTGATCCGGGGAGCCCCTTGCGGAGCCACATGGCCTGCGGCCGAACGCATTACGGGCCTGCCTGTTGAGGAAGCGATTGTGCGGATCGGCCTTGACATCCAATTCTTCTGCACGGCAGACCCTGCCGGCTGGGACCCGATTTATGGAAAGAGTCCTGTCCATTTTGCCGGTCGTATACACAGTGAGATGCTGAACAAGGCTATCACGAAGAGATAAGGAGATCTCAGGCCATACGTTTTTCAGTTCTCAAAAAGTTCGTGGATATCCCGCCCTCCCTGGGCCATCCGGCTCTCGTTCCACTAAAGGCTCGCAGGCTCTGGATAAACAGACGCCCCAATCAGGTACTCCTTAAATACTCCCTATTTGCACAAACAGACAAAAGTTTGCTATAATATTCTGACAATTTAGAGGCAAAGGAGTACAAGACAGACGCCCACTCCAGGGTTGACTTCACATTCAACAATAGCAGATAGGTGACATTATGGAAGCCGGTTTTATTGATTTGAATCATGAAGATTTTGATCCCCAACTCTATATTCAGGTATTGATTGCTGTTGCCAAAGCCGACAAAGATAATGGTCCAAGGGAATTTAGATACATAAAGACCCGTGCCCACCGCCTGGGAATAGATTTTGACGAGGTCTGGAGCGGCACTGACAAGACATTTGTTTTCAGCGGCGGCAAAGTCTCACGCCTGACCGCCATGCATATCATTAAAGACTGCATTGTTTTGGCCTCCATGGACAAGAACTTCTCTCTCGCAGAAAGAGAAAAAATCTATACCTATGCGGCCAAACTCGATATTCCGCGGTCAAATGTTGACTCTATTGTGGAATGGCTGAATGACTACAGTCTCTTGGAAGAAAAATGGAATAAACTCGTTTCAGGTGATCTTGTTTAGCCCCTCCAGCCATGACCCCTTCCAGCCGACACTTTTGTTTTTCTTATTTCCCAGAAAAAAATCCTAGAAACCTCTGTGGGACAGGAAACGGTAAGAAAGAGCCTATAAACGATACTATGGACATTCATCAAACAGGGAGATCTTAGGCGTAGTATGGGGGATTTTCTTCAAACACTATCCCTAACAAAGTATGTGGCCCTCCTCGACATG
>JAXHUM010000064.1:0-3031 GCA_034189325.1 Thermodesulfobacteriota bacterium | reverse complement strand
GAAAAGACTGACACCCTCCCGAAGGTCCTGAAAGTGAATCGTGAGAAGTATGCTGCAAGGGTTGCCATGAGAGAAAAAAAGCGTGGCATATGGAAGAAACTCTCGTGGAACGAGTATTACGAAAAAGTGAAATGCCTGTGTCTTGGTCTTGTGAATCTCGGACTCTTGCGGGGAGACAAGGTGTCTTTGCTGAGTGAGACAAAACCGGAAGTGTTTTGGGCCGAGCTGGCCGTTCAATCTGCCGGAGGAACGGCTGTCGGCATCTTTAGCGACTGTAGCCCGTCCGAGGTCAAATACTATGTCGAGCATTCCGATTCGAAGTTCATATTTGCCGAGGATCAGGAGCAGGTCGACAAGGTCCTTCAGATCAAGGATGATGTGCCATTGCTGAAAAAGGTGATTTACTGGGACCCTAAAGGCCTCTGGTTCTACGATGATACCATCTTGATGAGCCTGGATGAGTTGCTAAAGCTCGGAAGAGAGTGTGAAGAAAGAAACCAGGGCGCATTTGAAAATCTGATCGACAATGGCAATGGGAACGAGATAGCCGTCATTATTTACACCTCAGGCACGACGGGCCTCCCAAAAGGAGCCATGCTGAGCCACAAGGGGATGGTATCGAGCGGGTCGGCCCTTACGGAAGTCGCCGATCTTCAAGCAGGTGAAGAATGGCTTGCCTTTATGCCTATGGCATGGATCGGTGGGCAGGGTATGGACTTTTCCGCTCCATTAATATCGGCTGCCACGGTTAATTTTCCCGAAAAGCCAGAAACGGTCCAGGAGAATATCAGAGAGCTGGGAGCACGAGGCCTCATGTACGGGCCCAGACAGTGGGAGGCGACGAATCGCATGATCCAGGCCAAGATGGCTGAGGCCGGGTTTTTTAACCGATGGGTCTATAACCTTCTTCTCCCAATAGGCCTACATAAGGCTGACAGCCTTTTGAACCGAAGAAAGAAGAATCCTCTCTATATCCCTCTCTACTTCTTGGCTGATTTATTGGTTTTCCGGTCATTAAGGGACAGGATAGGGCTGAGGAGGACTAAAGTGGCCTTTTCAGGAGGGACTGCGATCAGCCCGGACATTATTCGGTTCTTCCATGCCATAGGGGTCAATATAAAACAGCTTTACGGATCCTCGGAAATGGGTCTCCTGAGTAGTCACAGGGATGTTATTAAGCCTGAATCCTGCGGCACTCCCCTTGCCGGTGTGGAGATTAAGTTGAGTGACGAAGGGGAGATCATGGTTAAGTCCGACTGGAGACTTGTCGATTATTACAAGAATCCGGACGTCCTTAAAAACACGATGAAGGATGGTTGGTACTGTACCGGAGATTTCGGTCATATAGATGATGATGGGCATCTCATAGTCATGGACAGGATGGAAGACCTGAGGACCCTCGCCGACGGCAGTAAGTTTTCACCGCAATACACAGAGATAAGGCTCAGGTTCAGCCCCTATATAAAAGAGGTGATTGTTGTCGGAGGAGAAGACAAGCATTTTGTCAGCGCCATCGTGAATATAGATCTGGAAAATGCCGGACATTGGGCCGAATCGAAGCATCTCTCATATACGACCTTTGCGGATCTTTCCCAGAAGCCGGAAGTCATCGGGCTGGTCAAGGGAGAGATAGCCAAGGTCAACGCGATTATTCCCGAGCACGCTCGGATTGGGAAGTTCGTTAACCTCCATAAAGAGTTGGATCCTGATGAGGCGGAACTGACCAGGAGTCGAAAGCTGAGAAGGAGCTTTCTTGAGGACCGCTATTCCGATATTATCTCGGCCCTCTACGGGGGAGAGGAAGATCTGATAGTGGAGACTCTCGTAACGTATCAGGATGGAAGAGAGGGTATTATGAAACGACCCATTAAGATTGTGTCTGTCTAGTAAGGGGTTATCGCTTATGTTGCTATTTCTTCAATTCTTGGCAAACGGTGTGTTGGTAGGCGGGGTATACGCCCTTCTGGCCCTCGGAATCGTATTCATTTACAGGGCAACCCAAATCTTTAATTTCGCCGTGGGCGACATGGTCCTGTTTGGGGCCTTTATCTGTTGGAGTTTTTTGGTTTGGCTCCATTGGCCGATCTGGATTTCCGTGATTATGGCTGTGATGATCTCAATGGCACTGGGACTGGCGATAGAGAGATTCCTGATGCGTCCTATGATAGGGCAACCCTTGCTTGCTGCGATCATGGCAACGCTGGGCCTTTCCCTTTTTCTGCGTGGCGTCATGTCGTTTGTCTGGAGCCCGTCGACACTCTCTTTCCCTACAAAACTCTTCCCCGGAAAACCTGTCAGAGTTGGTAATATAGTCTTCTCTGATGAGCTTTTATGGGCCTTTGGAATGGCCATAGTGGTATTTGTGTTTCTGGCTCTCTTTTTCTATCGGAGCAAGGTTGGCCTGGGAATGAGAACGACCGCTGAAGACCATGAGATGGCTCAGGCAACTGGGATCAATGTGAAACGTATCTTCGCCATAACCTGGCTTACCGCTGGATTTGTCGCCGCCTTGGGGGGTATGTTTCTAGGGACAAGGGTCGGCCTGTGCGTGGGCAGCACACCGTTAATAGCACTCAAGGCGTTTCCTGCGGTTATTTTTGGAGGACTGGAGTCCATCACAGGCGCTATCATCGGAGGCCTGATCGTCGGCATCCTCGAAAACCTGGCAGGTGGATTGATAGATCCCAAGATAGCCGAGATAACGCCTTACATCATCTTATTGATCATGCTTATGATAAGGCCTGAGGGATTATTCGGTCTCAAGAGAATAGAGAGGATCTAAAATGGATCGACCGTGCGGTGTTTTTGATGAGACCTATACACAGGATGTGGCCGTTGTCCGCACAGGGGCCCACTGGGGGATTGTCACTGCGGCACTCATGCTCCTTTTCCTGGTGCCTCAATTTCTTCAAGGTTCTTTTCTAGCCAACGTGAACGCCGTTTTTATAACCATTATTTCCGTATTGGGCCTCCAGATCATTGTAGGCTATACAGGTCAAATCTCCCTCGGACAGGCCGCCTTTATGTCTGT
>JAXHUM010000063.1:0-3052 GCA_034189325.1 Thermodesulfobacteriota bacterium | reverse complement strand
GCAAATCCTGGACCCCTTCTCCAAAGCCCACAAAATCGATACGGCTATCTCCACCACAGGAGCAGTGGGGCAACCGGGAGAATAGATCTTTCATGGTCAATCGAGTTGAAGAAATCAAGATTTCTTCCATCATCTCAAAATACTCTTTTCGTTTCAGCTTCCACCTCTTTCCACAGCTAAGGCAGCGGAAACGTAAAAAATTCCCGTGCAGTTCAAAGACCCGGGAGCTTCCGGCTTCTACATGGAGATTATCGACGTTTTGGGTTATAATAACTTTGACATAGCCCATTTTTTCCAGGTCTACCAGGGCACTGTGTCCTGGATTGGGTTTGGCCCTTTTCAAGGAATCCAGGAATCCAAGGAGTATCCTGGAGCCTTCCTCAGGATGATTTGCCAGGACTGCCAGAAGCCCGCCTGAACTCCCTTCAGGATAACGGTCCCACAATCCACCAGGATCACGGTAGGTGGAGATTCCGCTCTCTTTTGATATGCCGGCGCCACTGAAGGCCACAACCCGGCCCCTCGAATCTATCCACTTGGCGGCCTTTTTGATGAGTTTGCTATCAATCATAGAGATCCCTCCTGCTCTGTCCCCCGCCAAATCGAGCAATAGTCACCGGGCAATTCCTTTTAAGCGGCAAACCCTAAAAATGAAGTAAAGAATCCTGGCCCAGGAGACCAGGCTTTGGTTATCCCCATAGGGCAAAGATCAGGGTCAGGGATATGAGCACAGGTTCGAGCAGGATCGATTGAAGGTCAGCCCTTTTCGGCACAAGTCCGCCTGAGGGTGGACCCATATCCACATCGGGTTTTTCTTGGTGAAGAAAGATGGATGCCAATACTACCGCGGATATGGCAAGGGCAAGGAAGAGGACCGATCTTCTCCACCCAAAGGCCTGGCCAAAGACTGGGATATATATGGCAATCAGGCCCCTTCCGATGGTCACCCCTGACTGTTTTATCCCCATGATCGTGGCCCTTTTTGTCGACTCAAAACAGTTCATGAGCCCTTTAGTGGTCACCTGATTGATCATTCCGTAACCGATGCCTCCAAGGCCGGCAACAACAAAGAGGACCTCGAAAAAGGAGAGGCTTGTCAGGGAGACGGAAGGGATCAGCATTTTTCTGGCGCCGCACCTGTCCACCAGTATCCCGGAGGGCACAGAGACAATGACCATGGTCAGATACATGGCAGAAATGATAAGGCCGAGTTGGCTATTATTTATTTGCGTTTCTATCTGGAGTTCAGCTGCCAAGGGTCCCCATGAATAGAGGACCATGGCCAACAACATATGAGAGATGCTCAATATGGCAAAGATCACCCACTGATAATTAATTTCCGGGGCCAAACCCGAATAGCTTTCAGGTGCTGATCTGCTCATTGCCCTGTCTCAAACCGTATGTCCTTATTTCTTCGCTTCACACTGATCAAAGCTCTTCCCGCGCTTTCTTGCTCAGGTAAATCAATATAAATTTCAGAGGGCTATGAACCTCCGGCAGAGCCAAAGGCACCTTTTCCAAAAAGAACGTGGCCCCTTTACTGTAAGCCCTTTCCATCATCCCTTTGTCCGGCTTGATGGTGTAGCAAACAAGGGGCAGATTCGGAAAAGAGCTCCTTATCTCAGGAAGGATTTCCATGCTGATGTCTGACCCACGGCTCCGATCCTCAAACTTAACAAATGCCTGCTGGGGCCAGAAAAGATCTAACAGAATGAGGTCGGGCTTTTCCTTTTCAATGAGTTCGCGCCACGTGTCGATTTCCCCGCTTTTTATGACTTCGAAAACCACGTCGGAGTCATCGGTTTTCCCTGTCAATGCCTCTATTAGTGCCGATACCCAATTATCATCCAGCATCAGGTGCTCTGGGGAAAGTTGCTCCCTGTAAAGATCACTGAAAATATCGTCGAAAAAAAGAATTTTTGCCTTCATTTCCTATCTCTCCTCTTCTGGTTGACATGGAAAATCCAAAAAAACGCGAAAGGGGTTCTTGTACATCCGGATCTTTCCACCCAGGTTCTGCATGAAGCCCTTTATCTGGGGAATTCCCCGACCGCTCACCGTAGAGTAAGACGTGCCATTATCCTGAAATCTTACCCTTACTCTCCCCTCTTCTTGCCAGACATTGATCCTGATCATGCCGCAGACTATATCATTACCCCTCTGGCGGGTGCCTATGGCGCGTATGCTGTTAGAAAAAAGGTTTTCAAAAACGGCCCCCAGTTCTTCATTGCTTGTCACAAGCAGACATTTGTCAATGGATCGGCCCTCTATTTCCAAGCTAATTTCAATGCCTGGTATCTGGGCCCTCTTTTGCCCTATAAATGCCCTTAGCCATTTTACGAAGAAGAGGTTTTTTCCCCGTGTCCTGAGCAATCTTCCCTCCTCATGCATTTCACTGAGGAGCTGTTCCAGACCATCCAGAGCACCCTTGACCCCTGGATCATGCAACAAGTTCGGACAGTTTGAAATGAGCGAGCCCTTCAACGCAGAAAGGCAATAAAACCCTGGATTATGTATTCTAAGGCTCACATTTGACAGGCAGTTAATCAATCGCTCATTTAGGAGAAAAGACTTCAGTAAGGAATTATAAAGGGCAAGGAATGGGTTCATATGCAAAAAATCCCAGAACTGCGGCCTGCGAGAACCGAGAACAACCGCTCCCAGGTCTTGCCCCAACAAATGAAGGGGATAAGCCACATAAGACCTGGCCAGACCGAGGCAATCCAAAATATATCCCCGCTCTTTTTCGGTGAGACCCTGATGCCCTTGAATCCTGTCATAAAAACGGGTCAGCCGTGGATCTCCCTCCTCCCCTTCAACAGGAAACGATACCTTCGGATCATCGCGCAGGATACTCCCGGGCGACGGCGGAAAATCGTTCAGGAGCACTGTTTGGAGTTCTTCACCACACCACACCAGAACGCGGTAGTCATATTTCAACAACCCGCCGGTTTTCAAAAGCAATAGTCCAGTGTCGGCCGCAGACATCTTGATATATGCCTCTGCCGCGTCTTGATAATCAACAGGTTTCTTGGAGGCGATGAGTCTGGAA
>JAXHUM010000062.1:74448-131879 GCA_034189325.1 Thermodesulfobacteriota bacterium | reverse complement strand
TAGCCGTGCATGCGAAGCCATGCGGAATTCACATGCTGAAAACAGCCATTCTTGTCGATTAGAAAATATCCAGCCATAGCGTCTTCAATAATCCCCTGAAGACGTTCTTCACTCTCCCGAAGCGCCGCTTCCATCCTCCTGCGTCGAACGATATTGATTAGGAGAAGTATATTTGCAAAAAGCATGGAAACGACAAAACAGGATATTACCAAAATCCTTGTCTTGAATAGCGAATAGAAGGTTATGGGTTCATTTATTAAGACGACCCCTGTTGGAATGTCTCTTTTTGAAATGTTGAATTTGCTTAGCGATCTAAAGTCCAACATCGGTACATTAGGACTTTTTGCAATAATTGGAAGGGAGGAGATCGGCTCCCCCTGGAGAATACGCAAGGCATATTCGGCACATTTTTTACCTTGCTGTTCTCCTGAAACCACCACACCCCCCAATATTCCTTGCCCAAGATAATGATCCCAAAATGAAAAAGAGGGGACCTTGCTGCTGTCCGTTATCAACTTCAAATATTCCGGGATCGAAAACCATTGGCCGTTTTTGTCACGATGAAACGTAAAGATAAGGACCGCGGAACCGGGGCCAAGTTCTCCAAGACGTGCTTGAAGGTCCCCTGCAGAGATATCGTTCCAGGTTTCAAAGGTTAGCCTTTTATCGGGAAGTCTGGATACAACTTGTTCGAATTCTATCTGGATTGATCGTCCGGTCGGCGTTTCGTCATTAACGACAACAAACTTCTGGACGGTCGGAAGAATTGCTTGTGCCAATGCAATAGTCCCACTGATATCGATCTTCTCAGCTATACCCGTTATACCGGTTTGACCGGCCAGCAGATTATTGTGAAAATTGTTCACTCCACAGAATACAATCGGAACATCGGAAAAAAGCCTATGGCGCCGTGACACTATGAATTTCAAGGCGTTATTATCGGAAAGAAGAATGATGTCAAAGGATGTCTTGCCGTATTTTCGGAGATAGAGGTCTTCTAAGTAAAGAAAGGAAATTTCCGGCGGGTGACGCTTTCCGTCCATATATTCGACATAGATCTCCAGATCTAATTGAGATTCATTCAAAACCGAAAGCATGCCATCCAGGATATTGTCTGTCCATGGATGGGTTTTGTCGTAGGAATGTAAGAGTAGAACTTGCTTTTTTAATGCATGTGCATGATTTGGAATCAGTATCAAACAAACACACAACTTCACCAAGAAATAAAATGCGATTTTATAACAAAGAGGTGGTAACGGCATTTTTCAAATGCCCCTTGGAGTCTAAAGTGTATTTTTTTTAATACGGGATATCTACATACTCTCGAAACCAATCTCTTCAACGACTAACTTTCTCATTCCTCTTGATACCGGTACGTGATGCTGCTAATCGTTACAATATTCTTCCCTTACTATATTGACGCGCGATGAAAGACATGAACTATATACTACATAAGTAATATTTGGATGTTTGAAGGCATGCTTGACCCTTTCAGCTCTCCTTTGAAACATCCTCAAATACGATAGTGAAGTCGGATGACAGATAAAGGGATTCCACAACAAATTGGACCTATCCTTCAGTAATATAGCGTCAATACATCATTCAGCCAATCTAATCCGACTTTTCTGTCATGAGTCACCATGAACAGAGCGCCCCGGTTCACGGCGGTGTTTTCGCCAAATTTATTAATTCTTTCTTTCCTGTCAATAACAACTACCTTGTAGTCTCCTCCAAAGAGACTTGCTATCTTTTCCCCCAACTTGAATCTATCAAATTCATTATAATGGCCGGTAGTTTTTGTGAGATCGATAAGGATGCTTTTGTTGGAAGAGACGAGACTCTCTTCATGTATTTTTACCATTGACTCGCTATAATTGATATAAGTTGCCTCACCTGATAGTATGGCCTCGAGATGTCCATTTTCTTTTCTAAATATGATTTCCATATTGTGATATATTATCCTGCAAAGTAGCTGCCATTAAGGGAGCAAGTTCAAATGTTACTGAAAAAAGACAGGGGGGATGAATCAGCCACATGCGCATCAATAATCTCCTCTCTAGCTTTAAAAACCCGTTAAATCCTCACTACTGAGCATCCTTTCTTTATTATAAAAGGTGATTATTATAACTTTATTGCAACGCGCAAGCAAGATCTTAGTCACAAATTAATCTTATTGAAACACCAGATCTGGCAGTATGATTTTGGCAGATTTTTTCCGGCAGGGGTAAAACCTCTTTCCCGACGATGCCGAAGGGTCTAGTGACGGCCGGATTGATTCCGGCTTTCATATTTCTGAGTTCGTTGGGCAACACACATACTCAGGCTTGATAAGAAATACTGTCGACAGGGTCCTCTTTTTCAAAAAGCCGCAAATCGAGCTTAGGTCGAAAGACCCGAATCACAGGATCCACCATGAATTGCTGTTACTGAAACGCAAAAGCATACCTCAAGTTATTTTTCCATATCTCATGAGGCAATGGCCAAGTTAGTGTGTTTTTAAATTTTCTTGAAGGAGATGGTAAAGGTCATTATATCACCATCCTGGGTGAAGGAGAGGGCGCCTTCCATATTCTTGAGCATGCGGTAGCAGAGGGGGATACCTATACTGTCGCCATCCTCGTCAAAGGGGAGAAAGAGATGTTCGGGGCTCCCGAGCTTTTTGCGCTCCGGTGTCTTGTTCTTAAAAGTGACATAGACATTTTGGTGGCTTTCAATAGTAGCAATGTCTATAAACTCTTCCATTTCCATCGCTTTTGCGGCGTTTCGTATGAGATTCATGATGATTTGAGTCAGTATTTCCGGATCGGCGTAGACTTTTGGCTGATTTGGATCCAGATCGAGTCGGCACTTAATCTGTTTTACTTCAATCTTGGGAGAGAGTAGACTCACGCAATAGGTTACAATGGAATTGATATCACATTCCTGATTAGAGAATTCCACGGGCTTAAGATAGTTCTCGATTCTATTCAGGATGTTTTCAAGACGTTCCGATTCTTTCAAGATGATGTTTGCTTCCTGCAATTCAGGAGATTTCTTCTTAAGACGTCGAGAAAAACCACCAATAGAGACAAGTGGATTCCTGATCTCATGGGCTACCTCCGCTGAGATAGCCCCGAGGATGTTCAGCTTTTCTCTTTGGACGATGGCCTTTTCCAGGTAAACCCGGTCTGTGATATCCACGACAATCCCGTACAACTGGTCGGGTCTTCTGTCGGTCTCAGCTTTGTAATAGGAAATGGACTTAATAATGACGTGGATAGAATGTCCCCTCTTGTGTATCAGACGGCACTCAATAGAAATCGGCGATCCTCCACTTAGAAAGGAGGACCTGAATGATTCCAGAACATAATGGCGGTCATCAGGGTGAACTATCCTGAGAAACCAATCAGGTGAGATGACTGCCTCCTGGGGGCTGTATTCCAGTACAGAGCTGCAAGCATTGTTCACGAATTCAAGGCTGAGATCTTTGTTAATGACAAAGATAATTACAGGGATATTCTGAACCAAGTGGAAATACCTCTGCTCCGCGGTCTTGATCTTCTCCTTGAGTTTTTCTTTTTCTTGGAATCTCTTCAAACAGAGTTTTATTTCGTTTACGCCGCAGGGCTTTCTAAGAAAGTCATAGGCCCCCATCTTCAATGCCTGAATAGCCTGATCATATGTTCCTGAGCCGGTAATAAAGATAATCTCTTGCTCAGGATTATTCTCTTTTATCCTACCACCCAGATCAAGGCCATTCAAGTCCGGCATATTGATGTCCAAAAACGCAAGGGCAAAGGTTTCGCTTTTCGAGAGGTCCAGAGCTCTGAAAGGGTTTGTGCAAACCTGAGACTCATATCCCTCATCCACCAAGACCTTAGCGAAGACATGGCAAATACTGGGATCATCATCAACAACGAGTACCTTTTTTGGCCTTTTTTCCATGAAGCGACCCGGGTAGTTTGGAGTAACTAAGTTCACGCGAAGGATCTTACAAAAGACAAGGCCTTACCTCTACAGGCTCTCTGCTATGGATACGGTCCTATCGCCCAGCATATTCACATAGCTGCCAAGCTCATTATCGTACCATCCGTAAATCACGGCCTGGGTAATGGCCATCCGGACCATGGTCTGTTCTTCCCTCCCGGCAAAACCTTCACTTATTTGACAGACCTTTTGGAGGTCGAAGTCCACTTCGGCTGTTCGTGTATGGGTTTCATGACCCTCGATAGTGGCCGCTGCCTTGGGCATGCCTATAATATCCCCTGATACGTTCTGCTCTTCAGTATAGTGAAGGTATCCATGGGGGTCATTGGCGGCCGATTCTCTGAAGATCCGATTGATTGTATCCCGGCGAATGGTATCACCCGAAGCCTCCTCCTGGAGGTTGATCACCAGTATGATGAGAGAGCCTGTAGTAATGGGGATTCGGACAGACTCGGCAATGAAACCGATCTGCTTCATTTCCGGGATGACCAGGCCGAGGGTATCTGCGGCCCCTGTGGACGTGAGGATTATATTATTGAAGACGCTTCTGTTTTTTCTGAGATCCGTGTCCCCCGACTTGGCCGGACGATCCAGGACCTCTTGGGAGCCCGTGACAGCATGGACAGTCGCCATGGAGGCCGTCAATATCCTGTGGGCACCAAAAAAGTCAATGAGTGGCTTGATCATATGGGCCAAACAGGTCGTTGTGCACGAGGCGTTCGAAACGATCCGGTGATATCGAGGATCATAATCATTGTCATTGATACCCATGACTGTTGTAACGGCCTCGTTGGGCATGACCCTGCTCTTGTCTTTGATCTTAAAGGGGGCGGAGACAATCACCTTTTCCGCCCCTGCCTCAAAATGCCCCAGGATGGAACCTGAGGGACTATCGGCAAGTAAGGTCGGATCTTTGAACTGGCCGGTCGTATCTACTACGATTCGGACACCCTCCTTATCCCATCCGATATCCTTTGGGTTGCGGGAACTCCTTAAGAACTTTATCTTCAGTCCATCCAGTCGAAGACTGCCCTCCTGCTCGTCAATATCGGAGATCACCCTTTCCGCCCTGTAACCGTACAAATAGTTATGCAAGAGGCCGTAAGTGGAATCTCTTTCCAGATAATGGGCCAGGTCCCCCAAGGAATTGCCCACATCTCTTCCCAGATTGACAACAATCTCGTCAAAATATTTGCGACCCACGTGATGCCAGAGGGTCAACTTTCCGATGCGCCCCAGACCGTTTATCCCTAGTTTCAAGCCGCCTTCGGTCATGTTCGATCGATTATTTTCCATGATTACTTACTCCCGTGCGATTTCTTTGATTTTCATTACTCCCGAATAAATAGATCCCTCTCTCCCATCAATACTAAGCCAGTTACCTGCCTTTAATCGGATATGGTCAAGGGAGCAACTGCTCTCTTTTTCCATGCATATAAGGCCGGCACAGCCAACCACACAGGTCTTGCCGAGACGATGGGCCACAATCGCCGCGTGGGAGGTGGAGCCGCCGCGCGCCGTTAATAGACCATCAGCCTCGTATATTTCCTTGATGTCATCAGGGACCGTATCACCTCTAACCAATATAAGCGACGTTTCCGGCTCGGCCTGTCTCCACTTGGAAATTTCCTTGGAGTTAAAAACCACTCTCCCTGTCATAGCACCCCCACTAACGCCGATGCCATGGCCCAGCAATCGTGATTCAGTCTCCGGCGTCGTTACAAAAGAGAGGACCTTCTTGATTTCTCTTATGGTCATATCTCTGGTTTGTAGGAAATAGAGGTCCTTCTTCGCCGGGCTTTCAAAAGTGAACTCCATCTCCTGAGGACCCCATTTCTCCCCATAGATCAGATTCTTGGCCAACTCCCGGACTGTGTCATAGATTTCGGGGAAATCGGTCTCAAGCGTCAGTGAAGAATCCCTGTTTTCTTCTTCAGCCTGTTTCACGGAGATCGGCAGAGTCTTAACGAGACCCGAAACAACGTCCTCTCCCTGATTGGCTAAAGTAAAATCCCCCCATAGATTAATCATATCGCCCGACCAACGGGGACTATGGGTAAACACCACCCCCGAGCCTGATTGCCCCGTGAGGTTTCCGAACACCATCTGTTGCACAGTGACCGCTGTTCCCCAATCGTTTGAAATTCCAATGATATTACGATAAGTCCTCGCTTTTGTCGTGTTCCAGGAATCAAAAACCTTTTTGATGGTCACGTAGAGCTGTTCAAACGGCGATTCTTCTATGATGATACCATAATCACGAATACAATCTTTATATTTCAGGGCAAGGCTTCTCATCTGGTCGCCGCTGAAATCCTTTTTGTATGGGACCCCCAGGGCCGTTTTGTGTTGGCCGATAATATCATCGAACTCGTTTCTCATGAGCCCGAAAGCCATACCGTATGACTGCAAGAACCTCCTGTAGCAATCCCACGCAAACCATTCGTGTCGGGTCAGGGCAATGATTCCCTGAACAATATCTTCATTGATACCCACATCCAGGAAAGTATCCATCATTCCAGGCTGTGAAATGGGAGCGCCGCTTCTTACGGACAAGAGCAAAGGATTTTTCGGCTGGCCAAAAGATTTGCCGGTCAACCTCTCCAAGGTCCGTATTTCACGCTCAATCTGAGACCTCAGATTGTCATTGGCCGGGGGATAATTGTCTACGATATCCCGGCACCTAAAGATCTCCGTGGTAATGATAAATCCTGGCGGGACCGGAAATCCATTCTGGTTGAGCTTGACCAGATTAAGACCTTTGTTCCCCAGATATATAATATCCGATACCTCTCGATGGACAGGATTTATCGGTGTGGTAACTTTTTGAGGGTCATAATTCAGCAAAAGGCGGAGGCCTTCTCTGGGCAATTTATCTGCCTGCTGAAAGAGGGTGTTCATGATGCGACTCAGAAAGAGATCCAGTTGTTGAAGACCCAGGGCCGTTGCAATCCGTTCCCTCAGAAAAATCTCTGAGGCTATGTGTACATGGTTTTCTTGATCCAGTCGGTCTTTTCTCCATTTGTATTTCGACAACAGCCTCTCTTGAGGCAGGCGACCCAATATCTTGATCAGGTTTTGCTGATGGATATTGTTGAAATGGTCGTTCACGATATTCCTGACAGACTGTGAAAAGCCTTTAAAAATATCAAGAAATTGCGTGAAGGAAAAGCCCCTCACCTTAAGGGAATGGGCCAGTAGGTCAAGCTGTCTTTCCATTTCCGAAGAGAGAATTCCATCCAGCTGCAGGGCCCGGTAAAACAGGGTGAGATAGTCATAGATATGGACAAAGGTGTCTCTCGTGATCAATTTCAGTTCAATACTGTCCACCAATTCTTCAAATAAGACATTGACTAATGATTCCAGTCTCAGAGTGAGTCCCAGGGCGTCAAACTTCATCTCATGGTAACTGCCATACATGGAGGGGATATCCACGGCAAAATGTCTTTTCCGGTAAATATCTTCCCGGACCTCATATGCCTCCGGCGAGAGGATCAATCCCTTGAGTCTTGCGAGATAACTGAGGATCTTGTATATCTTCCGTCTGGGATCGGATTCTCCCAAGGCCTCCCGGAGTTTATCCAGATAAGGGAAGATCCTCAGTTGGAGTTGGTTCAGGTAGTGGTCAAACTCTGTGAAGCTTAGATGATACTTCTGGTTTAGGAGCTTGTAAAAAGTGATGGCTAATTCCACTCTTTCTACATCTGTTTGCGATACTCCTGAGACTTCGGCGGAGATTTCTTTTATTGACTCAGGGGGCACCTTTAAAAGATCGTTTATGCCTCTGAATCCCCTTGATTGAAATAGGTGGTTTATCAAGAGGTGCACACCGTCTATGTAAGGCCCTTCGCTCTCAATCTGCTCAAAGATATTGGGTGGCACAAATTCTTGCACGACCTCCCTGTTTTTGGTTCTCCAGAAATCCACGGTGGCTTCCATAAGCCCAATAATTTTGTTGCTGCTTTCGACGTGGCTCTGTTTTCTAAGGAAATGGATGAGCACATCCTGTCTCCGGCAAACCTCGTCAATCCTGGTGGATATTTCCCTCAGGAGGCCCTCAGCGCCGATCTCATTAAAATAGACTGGAAAAAGCCGGCTTAACTGTTTGACCAGGTTATATACCGGTCCAATCTCGCTGTTCAGCAAATTGGTAATATCCCGGGGAAAAAGGTCGGTGTCTTTGATAAAAACACCACCGAGAGAGAGATAGATGATTAGGGAAGAAAGGAGTTTCTTTGACCATTTGGGATTGAATTCGATCAGTTCCAACCACGTCCGAATATTATAGATATGAACGGCGTTTGCCCTCATTTGCCAATCATCGCCGACACCTTTGAAGTCGGGAGTCTGAAATTCCAACTCTATGACCGAGTCAATAAAAAAATCCACCAGGTCACTATCATCGATTTTATAGACCGACATGCCCATGTTTCGAACACAATCAAGGGCTGTTGCGGGAAACTCTCGGGAACTCGTTTTGAGAACGGAAAAGGTCTTTTGGATCAGGTTTTGGATATCGTGGGTTTTTTGGTTCTCTATAATCCATGTCATGGTTCGGTTGATTTCCCTCAATGTCTCTTCGTGGAGGAGGGCCAATCCCGCATTGTTGACATTAAAAAAGAGAAAAATCAGTTTCCAATAATTTCCCTCACCAATCTTCTCCCCCTCCTCGAATAGAGAGAAGGGAATTGTCCGATATACATCCACGATTTCATTAAAGCCCGGAAACTCCATCAGCTTTCTAAGGAGCGTTTCGGAGTCTTGCCTGTCCCGGTGAGCAACATCGGTCAAAACACCCTGATAATGCGTCAACCGGTCATGGGTTATGAGAGCGAATATTGCACGGACTTCATCCGAAACATCAGAACCCAGCCCGCTTTCCTGACAGAACCATTCCAGGGGCTCTTCTTTATTGAGCCAATAGGTATAAACATGTCGAAGGTATTTCTCCAGGAGTCGATTTAAGGCCCTGTAGTCGATATTGATAGGGGCTGCTTTCAGGATTGTGCGAGCTACCTTGTTTATCTGATAATAGCTTTTGACAAAGAGGAGAAAATGTGACTCATCCAGGCCGTGGATAAGATCAAAACCGTAATCCAACGACACCTTGAAATCCGGAAACCGGTCACCTGATTCCGTTATAATGGTCCGTAAATACAGCAGCAGGTTGTCTGCGGCATCTGTCTTGACTTGTTCGCCGGATGCCTGTTCCAATGCTTCCGCGAACACATCAATATATATCCTGGAGGCTTCCGGACCTTTTTGGTGGGCTTTGAGAAGATGGAAATAGTTGAGGGCATAGCCACGTGCCTCTTTGACAATGAAGCTCCAATTACGATAAGGATGGGCCAGTTCCTCGAGAAAGGTGTTGAGTCCTTTCATGATACCCTGGTATTTGGCCATCACCTCTTGCAGAATCCTGTGTTTTTTGCTCACTGAAACATCGACTCGACTTGACGCCAAATTGACTTCAAGCGCTTTTGAAGGCATTGTGTAAGACCTCAATTTTTATCTTAGGGATATCCCCCCGGTCTTGTTGCAAATCATTATTACTGATCTTAACAGATAACCTTTTTGAAAATAAAGCAAAAAGGGTTTGTCAGTGATAAGGATGGAAGCAATCCCGTCAGGTCAAAAGGTCACTCAGGGCAGGATACAAGAGATGGGGCGTCTGTTATCGCATGAGGTCAGGAAGACAGAAGAATTGGCTCATATACGATTAGGAAGGAAACAAGCCTGTTCCCGACATTGATGGTCCGGTCGAAATTCGTAAAGAGGGGGCTCATGATTATCCTATAAGCCCCCTCATAAGTGGGCGTATCAAATGGATTCCCTCAGGATTTCAGCTACGTCTTTGACCACCAGTGTGCCTTCCATCTCTTCAGCCTTAACAGCATCGGTCAGCATTTTGGCACATTGTGGACAGGCAACGGCCACTATTGAGGCCCCCGTGTCAAGGGCCTCCCGTATACGGACACGGGAAGGACTCTCTTCTCCTGAGCCATTTATATCGGTAAAGAAATTTCCTCCTCCTCCTCCACAGCAGAAGGCATCAACCCCATTTCGCCTCATTTCAACCAGTTCAAGACCTGGGATACTCTTAAGGACGGATCGTGGGGACTTGTATATGTGGTGATGTCTACCCAGGTAGCAGGGATCATGATAGGTCACTGTGATCCGGTTCTCGACCGGGATAATCTGCTTGTCTCGAATTAGTCGATCAAGGATCTCCGTATAATGATATATTTGATAGCGACCACCCTGCTCCGGGTAATATTTCTTAAAGGTGTTCATGGCATGGGGATCCAGGGTGATGATTTTCTTGACACCCAGTTCGTTGAATTGGCGGATGTTGTCCTCTGCCAGTTTTAAGAAAAGCCCCGTTTCTCCGAGGATCTTGACTTCGTTTCCATCACATGATTCCCCACTTCCCAGTATACCTACGGATAGACCTGATTCTTTGAGAACCGTTCCCACATTACGGGCCATATGCATGCCTACCTCATCGTAAGAACCGACACAACCCACATAAAAGAGGTAGTCTTGATCAGAATATTCTTCAATATTGATGCCCTCGGCCCACTTCCCTCTTTCATTCTGAGGAAGCTTGTAAGGGTTCCCGTTAACTGTGATAGCCTTAAAATAGTCTCTCACTGTCGGTGGAATAAGCCCCTCTCCCACCAGTTCACCCTTTGCCTCCTCAAAAATATCGAGCAAATGGTCTTTGAATCCGGGATAGACGCATTGTTCCGTGCAATTGCCGCAGGCAACACATGAATAGAGGATATCGGCAAACCGAGGGCCGGTTTTGATTTCATTGTTGAGCCAGGCTCGTATAAGCCACATTCTTCCCCCTGAAGAATAGGTATCAAAGGCGGCGGCCTTATATGAGGGGCAGTTGAAGTCAACATAATCTGAAGGGAACTTGCAGTAGCCGCAACGAAAGCAGCGATGAACAAGGTTCCCATGTTCTATAGTGCGCATCGGTTCCATCAGCTCACCTCCCAGTTTCCAGGATTCATAATACCCTTTGGATCCAGATTCTTCTTGATCATTTTCATAATCTTAAGAGTGTTCGGATCCATCATATTCATGGTCATCTGCTGTTCGCTCACAGTCGGCTTCCAAGGAATGCTCCCATGCTCAAGAGTAAATTCATTTGCCTCTTCAAGCGCTTCTTTCACATTGTTCATCATCTCTTTGTCGGCGCGGTTGAAGGCAAAGGATATGCCATACATCATGGCATGACCACCCGATATGACCCTGGCAGTACCGGCGAATAAAAGATTGTATTTGGCGGCCAACTCATAAACCTTGGCCGTGTATTTTGCGAAATGCTCTATCGGCGAGATGGGACCTGAATACTCAAATCCACCGCCCTTGGGAACATCGGCAAAGGCGGCAATACTCCTTTGCGGCTCTTCCAGGAATGTCGCCTTCATTGCTCCAACACCCATGAATCCTCCATCTTTGGAATCCATGTGAACCTTAAGTGAGTCCCAGATCATCTTACGCTTGAATTCGATTTCCTCCTCCGTGTCGCCGGTGAAGTAAACGTTAATGTGGTAGTTATCCTTGAATATCATTGGTTTGGGTTGAAACCAAATGGTTAAATCTTCGATCATCTCCGTGTGAGTCAGCCGGTAAATAATGTCTTCCACCAAGTCGGCCCTGTCCGTCACGAAGACTTCCACGTCTCTCAAACTCTTCCTCGGAAACAGCCTTAACCCCACCTTGGTGAAAACTCCGGTGGCTCCGAGCCACCCCAGGAAAAGCCCTGAGATATCGGGGAGACTGGGCCCTTTTGAAAACCAGTAAGGACCGATAGAGCAGGAACCGACTTTGCAGACTTCTCCGGTAGGGAGAACCACCTCTAGGCCGGTGACCATGTCCGAGTTGAATCCATACTGCTGGGTCAGTCTGCCTTGTCCATGAAGCGCCACGTTTGCAGCGATCGTCGTCCCGGGTGGTGCGTCGGGGATGCTATGCCTGAGATGGGGATAGTTGTCCTCCAGATAAGCCTTTAATTGCCCCTGTGATACCCCTCCCTCAAGGACAACATATCTTCCCCGTTCATTGACTTCTAGTATTTTATTCATTCGTTTCATGTCCATGACAATGCCGCCCTTGAGTGGACGGACCAAACCCGTAAGGGCCATACCGTTTCCCATGGGCACCAAGGGAATGCTTTTTTCGTAAGCAAACTTGACAATATCCCGAACTTCGTCAACCCTCCTCGGTGCCACAACAAAGTCCGGTTCATGAGGTTCCAGTGTCCCAGGATCTCGAGAATAGAACCAGATTTCCTCTGGATGATTAGAAACCCCCTTTTCCCCCACAATTTGCACAAGTGAATTGAGTATGTCGCTCATTTTATCGCACCTCCCTGTTTTTCCCCAATGGCCATCTTGCAGAGGTCTATCATATGGATTGGTTTTAATCCCGCCTTGATAGCCTTTTCTGAAAGAGTGGTCTGACAAAAGGGACAGTTGAACACGGAATATTCAGCCCCGCTTGCCGCCATATCATCGATGTTCCGTTTCTGAACGTCGTCGGTCAACTGATAACCCGAAATGGTCCTTAATATCTCACCGCAACAAAGGCTGTTTTCGCCTTGGTACTCCCTTTCCATCAAATCAACGCCGATAAGGTCCATAATCTCTTTCACAAGGTGAAGTTTGTCAGGGATAAGCCTGTTTGAGCAGGGCCGTTGGTAGGCCGCTCTCACATTCAATGGTTGGATCTCATCCTTTAGGACATGAAGTTTTTCCAACAGATAGTCCATATAATGGATAGGCTCGAAAGGGACCTCAATACCATAGGCCGGTGCGATAGAGGTAAACGTGGCATAGCATTCATCATGCAGGCAGACAACTTCTTTGACATTCAATGCGCTGTAGTTCTCCAAGACCTTCGGGAGCCGATCTTTGACCACCGACATCTTGGCAAAATGAGTATGGACGGCCGGGCACATGAACTCGGCTCCGACAATGAAGGATGGGGCAATATCCTCAAAAAGTCTCCCCCTCCCCAATCCCTTAAGCTCCGGTATAAGGCAACAGGATAGGGCCTTCTCCTCAATGGCCCCGGTCATGGATTTCCCCTGCATGGATGTCATATTGATCCACTGGTTCGTAATGGGCCTGGCTGCGGTCAGAATACCCTTTTCTTCCCTTTTTTCGCAGATGAGGTAATAGGGGTGATTTCCTCGCCTGCAATATTCCTCGCACCCATAGCAGGTCATGCACTTGTGAAGGACCAATGAATCTTCCCCTTGGACAACTTTCATAATCTCTTCGTGCGCCTGTTCTTTATCCATGTCCATATACTGGCATTTCAGCAGGCAGTCCGGTGAAGGACAGGTGGCGCACACTTCTTCATCATGTTTTAACGAATACATAACAAATCCTCCTATTGGTTAATCCGCTCGTTGAAATAAATTCACAGCTGTCTTCGGGTTGCGTCGCCATTTTATGCTTAGGCCGCAGAGCATATGGGCTGAGTAACCTCGGTATCTTTTGATCATCCGTGCCGGGGAGCAATGGAGGGGTTCGTTGACCGGTGAAAACAGGGAACGGTTAAGGGAATCTCCCATCGGATTGTGGTTGACGAGAGGTTCTTTCCCCAAAAACTCCCTTATGAAATGCTGATCTGCCACAGAAGCGCTCCTGCAGTTGACCATACAGGAGACGAGGGAAATCCAAACAGCCTTGAAGCCTAGTGTGAGGGTTTCGGGCCTGAGGAAGGATAGAAGACCAAAGCCGCCGCAGTGGATATGTGGGGCCCTTAAATTGCAGTAACCGAGGTCAATATCTCTTAAGTAATTAAAAAGACGTCCTTTAATCGGTACCATATCATGCGGCTCGTGGCCGATGCATTGGACAGGGTTCGCAAGCAAGAGGTGAGGGTCTTGATGAAATTGTGAACGACCGTCCCCAAGGGGATCTAATACCTGTGGCGAGACAATGAACAGATAATCCCTCATATGGTCGGGCTGGATTCGAATACCTCTGATCGATGGTTCCCTGCTCGTTATATACTCGCACCATCAAAGAAGACCTCCTCTGCCTGTATGGCAATTATGCGGGAGGTTGGATGAGGCATTACTACTCTCGCTGGAATTTCCTGACTACCTGCGGCAGGCTGACCCCAATCAGCAAAAACGCAAGCAGCAGGTAACTGCGCTTCGGCAACCTATCCCGACGCAGAACAACCCATGCCTTGGATGAGGATATCAACAAAAAGAAGAGATAGAGAAACACCCTTTCTTTACGTATCGCAGCCAGAGCAGCTGACTGCTTTTACTATCGGACTCCACTCCAGCACAAAGGGATAACCGGGGCATTCCACGTCATCCATGCATTACCACAAAATAGAATAGGATATTCGCGCAAATGCGCTCAGTCCCATCTATATTCAAATTGTGATTGTGTAGGACAATTAGGACAATAGGGTTTTTGTTCTACCAAATAAAATCAAAAAAGTCAAACAGACTCCTTTTCATTTGGGGAGTGTCCTCCTGGGCAGAAAGACTATAGGCGATGAAGAGGCATTGCAGAGCTGATTCTCAATTATTTGTATTGACACGAAATCAGGATTCACGCTAATCTTTATAGTTAATTCATTGCCATAGAGATCGTGGAAATTATAAAAAATCGCCTTAGTATGGAGGATTTCGCGTGGAAAAGAGGATTTTAATAGCCGTAGATGGTTCAAACCATTCAAGAAAGGCCATAGAGTATACGGTTAAAATGGAATCACTGATTAAAGACCTTCATTACTCGTTACTTAATATACAACCGAAGATATCGGAGTTTCTTATAGAAGATGCCAAAATGGATGGAAAGGCACGGGCGGCCCTCAAAAAGGTTATCAGCCAAAACCAGGCAAAATCGACGGAAATTCTCAATGAATCAAAGGAGATCATGAAAGACTTGGGGATTGACGAGAGCAGGATAGATCTTGTTTCCCAGCCGATTGTAATGGGAGTTGCCAAGGGTATTCTTGATTTTGGCAGCCAGGCCCTTGCCGATGCGATCGTTATGGGCCGCAGAGGCCTTTCCCGCCTTGCCGAAACATTTATCGGCAGTGTTACAAACAGCGTTCTTGAACATACAAACGTGACACCTGTCTGGGCTGTTGGAGGTACAGTCACCTCTTCCAAGGTTATGATCGCCGTAGACGGTTCTGAGAGTGCTCTTCGCGCCGTTGACCACGCCGCCTTTTTTCTTGCTAACAATTCTGAAATCGATATAACCCTGTTGCATATCGCCCCGAGACTGAGAGATTACTGTACCATCGATTTCGATGACGAAGGCGATCCTTTGCGGGAGGTTATTGCTCAGGGAGACAAGAAATGTATCGATACCTTCTATACGCAAGCGAAACAGAAGTTTCTAGAGGCAGGGTTGAAAGAGAACCAGATCAATATCCAACAGGTAACGAGTAAGGTTAATATCGGTAAAACCATTGTCAAAGAAGCGGAAGAGGGAGAGTACGGCACCTTGATTGTGGGCAGGCGGGGCGCCAACAATTCCTTTTTCATGGGAAGCGTGTCAAGGCATATCCTCTCAAACGCATCCAACTGCGCTGTCTGGCTTGTTCCCTAGCCTCTGTTAATTGGCAATATTCGGGTCGGCCATGAAAAGCCCTATCACCGAAACCCTCTTTTGGTGAGGGCCTTTAAAGGTTCCGACCGATCCGATCGAGCCAAACCATTGCAGTTCTCACGACCCGGGGCTTGCAGCCAGCTTATCCTCCCGACGACGTGAAACAGGTGGCATGTCTTACCAAGGTGAGTCGACCTCTTGGATTGTCAGGTCTTCTCTCAACCACCCGGCCGAACCCTCATGAAGACCCTCCTCCACCTCCATACCGCCTGGAAACTTCCTGTGGATGCCGCGATCAATCTTTGGCGTCTTACTGCTAAGGCCATGTTTACGGCATGCTTTGCTGTGACTCATTCACGCACATCGGGTGATCTTTCTTATTAATGAAATGTCTTGTTTTTTCAGGACTAAAGGCCGCTTACCCGGAGCTGATTGCTCCACTGAAGGCCCTGTTTTCCTGGAACCAAGGGGATGGGTCTGGTAAGGTATCAATCTGCGAGAAAAGAGGGGGTGGGCATAACCCATCGTCTGAATCTACATAATGAATGAAGGAGGAGATCCATGGAGGTGATGCATTTCAAAGACTGCGACGATGAAAAGATTGAGGCATTTCCTTTTAAGGGAAAGATGAGGGAGGTTGTCGGCACGAGTGTTCGCTGGCTCTCCAGGTATGGGGATGATGGACAGGGCTACCCTGAATATGGGCTGCGTTATTTTACTATTCAGCCTGGAGGCAAGATCCCGATTCATAATCACTTCTACCACCAGACCATGTATATTCTGTCAGGTGAATTTGAGTGCTGGCAGTTTGATAGAGATACAGAGGATATTCTAGACAGACAAATTGTGGGGCCGGGTGATTTTATTTATGTGCCCACGATGGAGCCTCATGGGATGACAAATATCGGCACCGAGCCGGCCGCATTCCTCTGTTGCATAGGCAATGTTTACGAGGATAAGGACCCATCATAGAAGAGGGAAAGCCGATAATTTCAATCAAGAAGATGGGCGAAAAGAGGCCAAAACATCACGAAAACTCCGTCATTAGGGGGATCAAGGGGGAGAATTAGAAGAGAGGGAAGAGATAGATGGAAGACAAGGGCAAGATACCCGGATGACCTTAACTTTAAGAGTAGACCGTACCACAGAAGAAAGACATAGGCACACCTCGGAGCGGGTCATTTCAGCTTGACGCACCAGGCTTATCTTCCTATGCTCCCTCATAGATCAAACACTTTTTTTGACCCTCATTTGTTTTCGTCCCCTCTCACAAAGGGGAGGAAAACAACATGCACATATGATTGGCTGAATTTGCGTTTCAAAAACAACGAGACGGAGGGAAAGCACATATGGATGAGAAAATTCGGGTCATTCAGTGGGCCACAGGGGCATGTGGCCGCGATGTTGTGTCATTGATCACACAGAAACGAAATATTGAAGTGACAGGTGCCATCGTCCACGATGCAAGCAAAGTCGGCCGAGATTTAGGGGACATAATCGGAGAGAAGAAAAAGAACTTCAGAAAAAAACTGGGAATAATTGCCTCGGACAATGAGGATGAAGTTCTTAAGACAAAGGCCGATGTGGTGGTGATCAATACCCCTGCCTCTCCGGTTGATAATGCAGAGCAGATATCGAAGGCCCTGAAAGCCAAGAAAAACGTTATCACCACCGTCGGCTTCATGTACCCATGGAAAACCTACCCTGAAATATCACAGGAGATTGACCGGTTGGCCAAGGAAAACGGCGTTAGCTTTTTGGGAACCGGGGCTTACCCTGGTTTTCTGAGTTACCTTCCCTCTATCCTCACAGGAGGTCTGGCGAGGATCGACCAAATCTCTATGGAATATTGTGATGACCTTACCCATTGGGACAGCATCACCATGGTTCGGGATAAGATGCGGATCGGCACAAACCCTGTGGAATTCGATAAATCGGAGGACCGGCCACATTGGATCGCTCAGATTTACGCTGAGGTCGTTCACTTTATTGCCGATTATCTTGGTCTGGAGCTCACCGACCTTCGTCAGACCTGGGAGAGGTATGTTGCGAAGGAACACCTCCAAACCGTCTGTATGGAAATTGAGCCGGGCAATGTCTGCGCATTCAAAGTCACCAATGAGGGGATGAGGGGAAACGATGTTCTGATTTCCATCATCTATGATTGCGTAGTATGCCCCGACAGAGTAAAAAAACCCCGTGAGCCGGGCTGTTCTATTTGGCTCGATGGGCGGCCACCCATGGAAATCGATGTGAATATCGATTATGGACGCTGGGCCATGCTCCTCACCGCAGCCGCCGTTGTCAATGCTATCCCCTTAGTAGTCCAAGCACCGCCGGGACTCATCACCCTAAAAGATTTACCGCCTGTGATTGCAGTTCAATGAAATCGGCTCAACTGAGCTGAGCCGGTTTTCTCTATCAAGGCTTAACAATAAGGTGCCTTTCCTGCTTGCATAGTGAGGTAGAGAAATCGACGTCCGGTTCGTCGAGATACATCCAACGGCAAAATGAGGAGGAAAAGACAATGGAGAAGAAGACGACGGAAGGAAAGTATGATGTTGTTATTATCGGCGCTGGGATAGCCGGTCTTGTATGCGGTGCGACCCTGGCCCAAGCCGGGAAGAGAGTGAAACTGATTGAACAGCATTCATTGGCTGGAGGCTATTGCACATCATTTAAGAGAAAAGGCTTCACCTTTAATGCTGCCGCAGTCCGGATCAATGGGGCTGGGAGAGGGGAAGTCTTATATAATGTGCTTGAACGCTTGGGTCTGGAAAAAAGGCTTTCATTTCACAGGATAGAGCCGCTCTTCAAGATAATATCCCCTGAAGGCTCTTTTTATATTACAAAGGATTTTGAACAGTACAAGCAGCTGCTCTATGATAATTTTCCAAAGCAAGAAAGTAAAATTTCAGACTTGTTCAGTACCCTACAAACAATTCACCAAACCAGCACCACATCTCCCGATCTCCTGAAATATCGAGATATGAGCTTCAAACAGTTGGTGGAGAGTTATGTAAAGGACAGCAGAGTCCTCTTCTACTTAACGGCCATTGCGGATTCCGCCCTGCCGCCGTCAAGAACTTCAGCCATATTCTTTGCGAAAACTCTCTTAGAGCATTTTGCTCAAGGCACCTATATCGTCGAGGGTGGTTCCCAAAACCTGTCGAATGCCCTGGCGGATAGCTTTCAAGAGCATGGCGGTGAACTGGAATTGGGCACCATGGTAGAGAAGATTATTGTGCAGGACGGCAAAGCAACCGGCATAAGAACTACTCAAGGAGAACAGATCGATGCGGATGTCGTTGTCTCTAATGGGGCGGCAATCTCAACATTCTTCAACCTTGTGGGCAAAGAACATCTCTCACAGGATTTTATTTCGGATATTCAAAGAAAGGAGGTCGGTCTCCCGTCATTTTTTGTTTATCTCGGCATTGATATGGACCCAAGGGCCGTCGGATTCGATGCGGTAGACACATTTCTCTGGGAGAGCTTTGATACGGACATGGGGCTTTCCATTCCCCTAAAGGGACAGTTTCCACTCCCCTATTGTGAAATCATCGCCCCAACTCTGATTGATAAGACCCAGGCCCCGGAGGGATGTCATACCCTCGGCATTATATCCTATGCCCCTTATGATATTAAAGGCAAGGATTGGAGAGAAGAGAAGGACCACTTCACGGAAGCCATCATAAAGATGGTGGAACAGGTCATTCCCGGGCTATCCGATCATATCGTGGTCAAAGACGCGGCCACTCCGCTCACCATGGAAAGATACACTCTCAATACCCAAGGGGCTGTTATGGGATGGGCCCTTTCTCCGGAGATGTATTTCGCAAAGCCCGAGAGAAAGACCCCCATTGACAATCTCTATCTTGCAGGGCATTGGACCACACCGGCGACCGGAATCATTGGAGTAACTGTTTCCGGGCTCAGAGTTGCCAGGACCATCATAGGGGAAACAAAATAGATGACCCTTCATAGAAATTGCCACGACAAGGCCTGAGTGAACAATTCCAGGCTGGTCTCATTCGAGTAGAGAAGCCTTAGTCGAACGACACAAGACCCTTGAGCCGAGTGGTCACGTGTGATCCCATGAAGACGCTCAGTTTTTGGGAGAAAAAATGCGGAGAAGGTCCCCGTAACCTTCCTTTTTCATCTCCTCTTTAGGAATGAAACGGAGCGCAGCCGAGTTCATACAGTACCTCAGGCCCGTTGGCGGCGGTCCATCAGAGAACACGTGTCCCAAGTGCGAATCTCCCTGTTTGCTCCGCACCTCTGTTCGGACCATGAAAAGTTTGTGGTCCTTCTTCTCTACAATGTTTTCCGGAACCAGTGGCTGGGTAAAGCTGGGCCACCCGGTCCCGGAATCATATTTGTCCAGGGAACTGAACAGGACCTCTCCGGAAACAATGTCCACATAGATGCCTTCCCTTTTATTGTCCCAGTATTCGTTCTGAAAGGGTGGTTCCGTACCGTCGCGCTGCGTGACATCATACTGCAATGGCGTCAATGTCCTGCGCAGGTCATCGCTGCTGGGTTTTACATATCTGTTATTGTCAGGAGGAGGGGTAGCGCTTTTCTGTTCGTCACCCCAGACCCTTTCAAGAAATTGATCTCGGCCCGAGTTCCACCGGTAATATTTATAACGCAGGCCATGGTTCTTGTAGTAGTCCTGATGGTATTCCTCGGCCCTGTAAAATTCCCCCGCCTTTGTTATCTCCGTAATAATCGGTTTTTCGAAATGCCTCGATTTTTCTAAGGCTGCCTTCGATTCTTCCGCCATCCGTCTTTGTTCGTCGTCATGGTAAAAAATGACGGATCGATACTGAGACCCGCGATCAACGAATTGCCCCCCCTGATCCGTCGGATCAACATGTCGCCAAAATACGTCCAGCAGTTCTTTATAGGAAACACGATCTGGATCGTAATGCACCTGTACCGCTTCCACATGTCCCGTGCCCCCGCCGGAAACCTCTTCATAGGTGGGATTCTCCCTGTGTCCACCTGTATAACCGGATATGGCATCAACCACTCCTTCGACCTTTTCAAAGTCCGATTCCACGCACCAGAAACATCCTCCGGCGAATGTGGCGACCTTCAGTTTGTCAGATCTTTTTTTATGTGACGATGCCTTCTTGGAGGTATCCTTTGAATTGCCATCGGCAAATGCAAGGACAGCGATCATGAGACCGACCACGCAGACTATCATCATCATTAGATTCACTTTCATGTCTCTTTCTCCTTTCTGGAATATGGCGTTCCTGCCTGCCGAAAATGATCTTTTCAAAGGGTTTTTCACAGCCCTTTATTAAAAAATAACCATAAAAAAACAAAATGGTACCAATCAGATGCAAAATTCTCTCTTATGAGGGACCCTTTCATAGGAAAATCTCTTTCAGATTCTCCAGGGTGTGCTTCTCAGAGCCAGCATGACGAGTTCTATCTCCATAAAATCCGATCTTCCGGAAAACGAAGTGTTGACTGGGCCTGAAAAATGGATATTCTTATAGAGAAGTGGGGAGGTACAAAAGGAACTGGCGTATGTTCGAGTCTGTTTTCCGTTTCCCCTTTTCTTCTCATGAAGATGCGCTTTTACGCTTCGCCAATTTCTAACAGCGTCCTCTATCCTTTAGCGGTCTGATCCTATGAACAGACGTCATCTCCTCCTTGGCCTCCTATTCATCTTCTTTTCATCATGTCTGATGAAGCCGATGCCTTTTGATGAAACAGAATGGCTGAGGGAAATAGAGAGGCAAAGGCCCGAAAAACTCTATGGGGCACACTTTGAGGATGGAAAATATTCCAATCCCTGGACGCCGCCGAATCGACACAGTTTCTGGAGTTTTTTGAGATGGCGTCTCTCAAAGAAGAGGGCTTACAGCGACGAAGAATGGGCCTACCAGGCCGTAGTACGCCCCAACCTCAAGGATCGGATAAAAGCGACACCGAAGGTCGATTTCATCACCTGGATCGGACATGGCACATTCCTTCTGCGCCTGGAGGAGGAGTACTGGCTGATTGATCCCATTTTCACTGACCGGGCCCTGCTCCCCAAGAGGGTGACACCTCCTGCGATGAGCGCAGATCAGCTCAAGGAACTGACCAATAGGGTGAACGTGATAATCTCTCACAACCATTACGACCACCTGGATGTGGAAAGTGTCCGTTCTCTCCCGATTGGATCGGCGATATTCGTTCCGAAAGGCCTCAAAGACTATATCCACTCCTTTTATGAGGGCCCGGTTCAGGAACTCGACTGGTGGGAGAGTGTTGGTCTTGACAATGGGATCAAGCTTGTTTGTCTTCCCGCTCAGCACTGGTCGAGGCGAATCGGGCAGGCAAGAAACAGCACCCTCTGGGCAAGTTATCTATTGATCACGCCGAAGACGACGATATATATCGGCGGCGACAGCGGTTACTTCATCGGTTATAGAGAAATCGGAAACCGATTCCCGGACATTCACTATGCCCTTCTTCCTGTTACCGCCTATGAACCACGATGGTTTATGCACACCTATCACATGAGTCCCTCTGAGGCCATAAAGGCCTTTGAGGAACTGGGTGCCGATTATTTTATTCCCACCCAGTGGGGAGCCTTTCATCTGGGGGACAATCCCCCCGGGAAACCGGCCCTGGATCTTATAAAAATCGTAAAAGGGAAAAATCTCGATCCTTCGCAATTTATCATCATGGACATCGGACAGATTGAGGTGATTCGAGAGAAGGGATGATTCGTCATTCAGGCCGGACTTGTCAACCAGATCGCCACGCGCTTGGAGGGCAACATCGTGGGGATCTCAGCTGGGATCAAAGAGGAGAAGAGACATGGCTGACAGTACCATAAATATAGTCATTGGCGGCGAAGCAGGTCAGGGTTTGCTCACCGTAGGGCAAATTCTCGTCAAATGCATCGCGAAAAGCGGGTACTCCATATTGGTGACACAGGATTCACAATCGCGTATACGAGGTGGTCACAATACCTTCACCATCCGTATGGGCACGCAAAAGGTTGTCGCCCCAAAAGAAGCGGTGGATATACTCTTGGCCCTGAACAAAGAAACCGTTGGGCTCCATAAGAGCGACATCTCATCCCGGGGTTTTATTATTGTTGATGAGGGCTGGGGTGTGGACGAGAACATCTGCCTCAAAGTTCCATTCGGTAAATGGGGCGCGGATGGGTCCATGAATATCTGTGCCTTAGGGGTTGTCACCGCTCTCCTTGGCCTTGACCGGAAGTTGGTGCTTGAAACCATGAATCGGTTTTTTGGTTCGCTTGACGAACAAAGACTGCAAGAAAACAGGGCCATGTTGGAACTCGCTTTTTCCTGGGCTCAAGAGCAATCGATATCATTTGAAGAGCCCACCCCAAGTAGCTATGCGCTCAACCATCTGGTGATGAACGGAAACGACGCCATTGCTCTGGGTGCCCTCACATCCGGTCTCAAATTCTATTCTTTCTATCCCATGACACCTGCAACCCCTATTGGCGTGACATTGGCAGGCAAAGCCGAGGAGACCGGTGTGATCGTTGAGCAGGCAGAGGATGAAATTGCCGCCATCAATATGGCCATCGGCGCCTCCTTTGCCGGCGGTCCCAGTATGGTTGGCACATCGGGAGGTGGTTTTGCCCTGATGGTGGAGGGCGTAAGTCTTGCGGCCATGACGGAAACTCCCATAGTCATTGTTATGGCTCAACGCCCGGGACCAGCGACCGGTCTGCCGACAAGGACTGAACAAGGGGATTTGGAATTTGTGTTGCATGCCGGCCATGGCGAGTTCCCCAGGGCCGTTTTTGCACCCGGCACCATTGATGAATGTTTTCACCTAACCCGCCGGGCCTTTGACCTGGCTGAAAGATTTCAGAGCCCTGTGTTCATCCTTACCGATCACTTCCTTTCCGATTCGTTTCGTGACACCCCCCCTTTTGACCTCAGCAGTTTATTGCCCGTAACCCCGGGAAGTGACACCGAAGCCCAGTCTTCACCCTATCGCCGTTTTGCTTTCACCGAAAACGGGGTATCTCCCCGGCTTTTACCGGGCTCTTCCAAACATCTGGTTGTGGCCGACAGTGATGAACACACCGAAGAGGGTCACATCACCGAGGACCTCACCATTCGGAAACGGATGGTGGACAAACGCCTCAGAAAACAGGATGGGCTCATCCATGAAGTCTTGCCCCCGGATGTGCAAGGAGATAAAAGGCCGGATCTTATGCTGGTATCATGGGGTTCGACAAGGGGTGCTGTTGAGGAGGTGGCTTCGCATTTGAGGTCTGAAGGGGAACGCATAAAAACGCTCCATTTCTCGCAGTTGTGGCCTCTGGTACCTGACAAGGTCTTAGATCATTTCGAATCAGCGCGTGACGTTGTGTGCGTGGAAGGAAACGCCACAGGTCAGATGGCCAGGTTGATTCGCCGAGAAACGGGTTTCCATATTGAAAAGAGGGTACTCCGATACGACGGTCTACCGATCACACCGGAGTATATTCTGAGGGGACTCTCCGTCACAGGCAAGTGATCTCTTTTGACGTGAGATAGACCCCCGCTTTCCGACTCTCGGATCATCCATTTCTCAATAAAGGACTGAAAAGGAGAAAGATCATGACGACGATCGATGACTATGGAAACTATGAAACGGCCTGGTGCCCCGGTTGTGGGAACTTCTCGATTCTGAAGGCCGTAAAGCAAGCCCTGGCGGACTCTGGTTTGGCACCTCACCAGGTGCTTATTGTCTCAGGCATAGGACAGGCCGCCAAGGCTCCCCATTACCTGAATGCCAATGTATTCAACGGCCTGCATGGCCGATCATTGCCTGTAGCAATAGGAGCCAAATTGATGAACTCCGCTCTAACCGTTATTGTCGAGAGCGGAGACGGCTGCAACTACGGCGAGGGCGGAAATCATTTCCTGGCAGCTATCCGCCGCAACATAGACATTACCATGGTCGTCCATAACAACCAGGTATATGGCCTCACTAAGGGACAGGCGAGTCCCACTTCTCCTGAAGGTTTTGTCACGAAGACCCAACCCCAAGGGGTAGCCTCATCACCCTTTAATCCGGTTACCGTTGGTGTGGCCATGAAGGCCGGTTTCGTGGCCCGCGGTTTTGCCGGCCAAGTGGACCACCTGGCGGACCTGATTCGCCGGGGAATAGCCCATCGGGGCCTTTCATTGATCGACGTGCTCCAACCTTGCGTTTCTTTCAATAAGGTCAATACCTTCGAATGGTATCAAAAAAGATGTTATCCGTTACCTGACGATTATGATGTCAAAGACTGGGAAGGCGCCATGAAAATGACTACCCAGTGGGAAGACAAAATACCGATAGGTGTCATCTATCAAAGCGATCGCAAAACGTACGAAGATCACTTCCCCCTTTTGAAGGAGGGGCCCCTCGTGGACCGGGAAATCGACCGGGCAGTGATTCAACAAATTATGGAGGGATATAGATAAAGAAAGGAGGTGAAGACCATGAAAGAAGAGAATACCAAAGAGAGGGACGAGAAAAAAATCAAAAAGAGTCCGAAACCTGAGGAGGAGCTTCCATTCTGTACTACCGCACCGAGTGCGGAACACCTGAGAGGTTCTGATGATGACGAGCCTTGTGACGACGGGAGGGCCGGGGATTCTTGAAAAGGACAGGGGAATATGAAGGCAGGCATACGCCTTTGACAAGGGTATTGATCACGGGCGGTAATCGGGGACTTGGACTGGAGTGGGTCAAACAATATGCAGAATCAGGGTGGAAGGTCTTTGCCACCTGCAGGCATCCAAGTGAAGCTGCCGATCTTCGGGATCTCGCTGTCCTTCACAAGAATATCACCATCCACCGAATGGATGTGACCAAGCCCGATGAGATCAATGCCATTGCCGTAGAACTCCAAGACGAATCCATAGACGTGCTTCTCAATAACGCCGGTGTCTATTTGGAGAAGTATATGGACATACGTCTTGGGTGCCTTCGATACGAAGACTGGATGCATACTTTCGAGGTCAATACATTGGGTGCCATGAGACTCGCCGAGGCCTTTCATGACCATATAGCAAAGAGCCGGAAACGACTCATAGCCGTCATCAGCACACATATGGGCAGTATTGCCGATATAGTCGATGGGGGCGACTATTACTATAGGTCCAGCAAGACGGCTCTGAATGCCGCCATGAAGGGACTTTCATGCGAATTGAAATCGGAAGGCATAGGAGTGCTTCTCCTGCATCCAGGTTGGGTCAAGACAAGGATGGGCGGACAGGACACATCCCTGCTGCCTCCTCAGAGCGTACGAGGTATGAGGAGGCTCATAGAAGACTTTACCATGGAGATGACGGGGTGTTTCTATCGCTATGACGGCGTGGAAATGCCCTGGTGAGTCTCAAGGAAGCATGTTGACCTGTCAGCTTACATGAATTGTTTTCAAAAACTACAGGCTGACGCTTGCCTTCATCCCGATCCAGGGAAAAAGACTGTGCTGTAAACACTTACCCCCAGGGAGGATAAAATGAAAAGCTTAGGAACCTTTGTCTTGATCTTTTTCTTGTCTTTAGTATTCTGTCTGCCCCTGACCAGGGCCTCATCAGGAGATACTGAAACCTATGCTGTTGATCCGATACATTCGACGGCTTTCTTTAAGGTCGGTCATTACGGCTTCGGCTTTGTGACAGGCAGCTTCACCGATATTTCCGGTAAGATTGTTGTGGATAGGGCCCGCCATACAAACAGCCGTGTCGAGATTATCATCAAAACAGAGAGCATCGACACAAACAACTCTCAAAGAGACGAACACCTGAAAAGCAAAGACTTCTTTGATGTCGCTCAGTTCTCGAGTATGCAATTCAGGAGTCGGAGTATTAAGAAAAGTTCAACCAACCTCTATGAAGTCACAGGCGACTTCACATTACACGGCCGGACAAAGACCCTAACCGTTCCTGTCAGGTTTATCGGAGAGGGAAAGGACCACTACGGCGCGTACCGAGTTGGATTTGAAGCGAAGTTCGCTATTCAGAGGAGCGAATACGGCATGACCAAGTACATTCCAGCTGCCGGGGATAGGGTAGAGATAATCCTTGTTGTTGAGGGGATTCGCCAATAGTCCCCTGCCTCTCCAAGGGGGTTAAGCCGATACAATCTGTGATATTCTTGTCAACCCAATCAAGTCGGAGAAGCTTCATTTATAAAAGTAGGATTCCCTATAAAGCCTTCGATGCCGACCAGACATTGCCAGTGGTTTATGGTTATCATTAGTCAATATAGGCTGGATATACCAATCATTGGCCCTTAAAAAGAATAGAATTGACATTCACTAACTTATCCATCTATTCTTTTGGTGGAAACGGATCTGGTAGGGGAGAAGTATAACCACCCTTTTTGGAGGCGGGATTTTATGGCGGGGTAATGCGCCTGGCTTGGATTTCCAACGCTGTTGAGGATTAGCAGCCTTATTCCGCCATGTTGAACCGACACAAGAGATATCGTCTTGTGTAACCCCTGTTCCCTGCTCTCAATAGAACGACCGGCTCGTGTAGTTTTCCATCGCCTCTCACTCAGACATTCCCAAGAGTTCTCTCCAATCACAGGTTCAGATAGTAGCATTGTGTGCTTAATGTTTCATCACAGTCGCTTATAATCCTTGAGGTTTCTTATAAAAACATATCAGAAATCCCTATTTCATTGGTGGATCGGCACAAGCGCCTTTTTCAACCTCACTTCAACACTCACCACAGAATATGCTCAACTTCCATTGCGGACATGGCAAAAGTCGAGATTGATCGATCTTAACTCTTGAGTGAAAGGAGGACCATTATGAGAGAGAAACTGGACGAACACCTAAGGGCCAGACCCATGGAATTGAAGAAAATGCAGAAAGATGGCGTAAAGGTCATCGGGGTCGCTCCCGGAGGTTACATGCCCGAAGAGCTTGTGCACGCCTGTGGGGCTGTATCGACATCGGTCGGACTGGTGAGAGGAGGGGAACCGGAACCTATTCTCCATTCGGGCGCGTATATCCCGCGGTGGATCGACACATTCTGTCGGGCACAGATCGGGTACAAGGAACTCAATGAGGACCCGCTTTACGAGATAATCGATTTGCTCGTCGTACCTATTACTGACCAGAACATAAGAGCCATGGCAGATTGCTTTGATTTTTATACAGATATACCTGTCTTCAGATATGGGGTTCCTCACGTGAAAAAAGACTACGCACTCAGATATTACACTGATGGCTTGTATCTGCTTAAGGAGAAATTGGAAGAGGTAACGAGTTCCAAGATCGACTATTCAAAGCTCCACAGCTCGATCGAAGTGTTCAATAGAGAAAGGGAGCTTTTAAACGAGATAAGTAGTCTGCGAAAAGAAGCTAACCCACCGATATCGGGCAAGGAATTCATCAGACTAAACCATGCCTCATTTCTCGCGGAAAAGACCTTTATGGTAGAGATGTTAGAGAGGATTTTGGATGAATTGAGGGAAAAAAGTCCCGGCACGACCAAAGGCCCAAGAATCCTGTTGACCGGGTCTACAATAGCGATTGGGGACTATAAGATCCTCGACATCCTCGAAACCTGCGGGGCCCAGGTAGTGATTGAGGAGTTCACCGAGGGTATGAGGCACTATTCGGAACTGGTCGAGCCTGGCGATGACATTTTTGACGCGTTGGCTGACCGGTATTTTCAGAGGAGGATAGGGGGTGCCTATTTCAGGCCGGGTAAGGAAAGGCTCGAATACATTATAAAACTGGCCAAAGAATTCAGGGTTGACGGGGTTGTCTGGTATACTCTGATGTATCGAGATTCCTGGGATTTTGAAGAGTATTATTTTTCCGATATCTTGAAGAAAGAAACCGGCCTACCCATGCTCACCTTACGGTCTGACTATGATTCGTCTGAAATTGCCCTCATAAGGACACGCATTGAGACCTTTATTGAGACAATTAAAAGGGGCGTGAATGACTCGAAAGGAGGTAAAATCTGATGGATTTCACAGAGCTTTTCAGCTTACTTGGATACGAAAAGGATGAGATCAAAGAGGAGGGATCAAGGATCGGCAAGGCCCTGGAGATCATGGAGATTGATGATGACGATATAAAGTTTGCCGTCGATAGGATAAAAAAATACTACGATGTAGAACTAGTCGGGGTTCGGAAGATCCTCGGTTTCTGGATGGACGCGGCGATTGAGCTCGTCATGGCCAAGGATGAAGGAAAGAAATTGGTCTATATGGGTGGCCCGCCCGAGGGTAAGACACTGACAGCATTGAATATGCTTGACGATGTCGTGTGCACATGCCCGGAGATAGCCTATGCCGCACCTATGGGATGCTTCTTCGACAAATTGACCCCTGTACTGGAAGCAGGTGAGATGGCCGGGGTTCCCTCAGCATTTGCCCATTGTTCGGAAAACATCATAGGAGTCGGAATGTATGAAAAGGAACTCTGTCCTAAACCTGAGGTCTTTATATCAAGTGGATTTTACTGCGACCAATCGGCAAAATTCGGCGAATTCATAGATGAAATCTATGGGATCCCCGTCATTCAACTCGAATGTGTGGAGGACGCTAACTGGGACGAATTCCCTGCCGTGTCTGAAAGGCGAGTCAAATACTTCGGCGAATCCATAAGGGACTGTTTAAACGAACTTGAAAGCACATACAGGCTGAAACTGTCGGAGGATATTCTTAAGCAGGCAAGGGTCACCTATGGCAAGTATTGGTATGCAATGGGAGCGATCTGGGATCTCATGATTAAAGCGGATCCACAGCCGATCAGTTGCACGATCTTTCCATTGATGGTGATGGGTGGTGTCTTACCCTCTAAAAGGATTCAGAAGACAGGTATAAAAGTGTTGAACACCTTGGTAAAAGAAATCAAAAAGAGGGCCGACGAGGGCAAGGGGGTATGCCGGAAAGGCGCTCCCAGAACGGCCCTTCAGGTGGGGTCCCTTGTTGATCCTTCATTGGACAGGATGTTTGAGGAGTGCGGTCTTGCAATGATCGGCAACTGGGAGTTCTGGAAAGCGCCTACCGAATGGGTCAAATCCAAGTACACGACCTTTGAAGACAAGACGGCGGAGGGTTTTCTGCAACATGGGATTATCCACAGTGCCCCGGGATTCATTCAGTTAATGAAAGACGCCTGCAAATACTGGAACCTCGACGGCCTGATACTGTTCTATCCCTTTAACTGCCGCCCCATGGCCTGTTCAGCCATTATCGCCAAAAAGATCATCGAAAGCGAAATGGACATTCCGGTGCTTCCTCTTGAAGGAGACTTTGCCGACAGCAGACGATACAGCAGCGCCGCCTTAAGGACCAGGGTGGAGACATTTGTCGAATTACTCAAGATGAATAAGGTGGCGTGACAAAAATGGGCGATCATACTGTCATGACCGCCCATTAATGAGAAAAACATCGTCTTGTGTTTTGAAGTGCTTTTTCTTAGAGACCCATCCCTACCCTTGCCACTATTTCGTCTTGCACCCCTTTGCTCAAATTTACAAAGTAGGCGCTGTATCCCCCTACCCTCACGACCGAATCGGTGTGTTTATCCGGCTGCGCCGGAGCTTCGAGGAGAGTTCTATCACCCACGCAATTGAACTGGACGTGATAGATGCCAGAGAATCCGCCACATCAATACTCCCGATAATGACTATACTGAGGAAGGCATGATACCGCAATGAAGTGGCGTCTTTTCCCTCACACCAACCCATAAATATGTGGGGAACGTTTTTGGGCGAAAGAAAAAACTCTTGACAAGCATGTTACGTTTTGTTACGCATTGTTTCACAATGTCAAAGATAGTCAGGTAAGCTTGATAGGTGAGAAAGCATTCGGAGACTCCTTTTGGGGTGAGACATCGAGGTCAACATGAAATTGCCTGCGAATGAGGCAATGAGACGACCCTATTCCATCGGCGCGATTGCCGTTTATGATTTCGAATCATCTGATCCAATCGCGGGCAAAATCGCATCCGGAAGAACAGATTCCCAACAGACTTACTCTGTTGAGCGAGATGTCATTGCCATAGCATTTACAAAAGAGGGGATCCAGACCTTCCTACATAGGCCAAAGGCGGCACAATATGTCCGAACGTTTCAGGGGAGTTTGCCGAAGGCGCCTCTAAGAATTCCTAAGATGATGTTGATCCAAGCGGGAGCCTACTCATGTGATTCGAGTGGCAACGATCTTATTCCTCCTTCTCGTCAAGAGCCCCTCTCTCTGCCGGGGGAATCCATATCGATCAAAGAACAGGGCTCAACTTACATCCAGCAAAATTTTACAAGCCACATTTCAAAAAGCTATTTAAATCTTGCATATTGAACGACTGAGAATAACAGATAAGGACCTCGAACTTCACAATCCTTTTGTCTTCAGGTCCTTGAAATAAATTTTCTCTATCTGACATCGAACAATCTGTAATGTTTCCGGCTTTACTTCGCTTCATCCAATCCTTCGGTATTCATTCATATATTAAGGAGTCATTAGAGTGAACAAGCAGACGCAGACAGGGGAAAAAGATGCCATACAGGTTGTGTGTTACGGTCATGACAGTATTAGTCATTATCCTCCCCCGGTTCATCTGGGCTGAAGGAGAAAGGGAATCGGAGGTCATAAAACTTGATGAGATCAGTGTTACGGCTACTAGGACGGAAAGGAAAATAAGCGAGGTCCCGGCGGGCGTGGTTATAGTTGGGGAAGAAGAACTAAAAGACACAAAAATGTTTAACCTGAAAGAGGCCCTTACAGGCGCTCCCGGGGTCTTGATCGACACCAAGAACCAGGGATACGACTCAAGGCTGATCATCAGGGGAGCCGGTCTCAAGGCACGATACGGCGTGAGAGACATTATGGTCTTGCTGAACGGCGTTCCAATAACCGACCCGGATAGCTTCACGAGACTTGACTTTATTGATACCCAGCTTATCGAGAACATTGAGGTCGTTAAGGGGCCGAATTCCACTCTCTGGGGGGCAAATTCAGCCGGAGGTGTTATCAACATATCAACCAAAAGTCCCTTCCGGAGAAGGGGTGGAACCATTAAAGCGGGGGCAGGAGATTATGATACCCAGAACTATCACCTCTCCTATTCAAATGATATGAGCGACAAACTCTTTTTCACTGTAAGCGGCAGTAGAAGAGAGTCCGATAACTCATGGAGGCGGTGGAACAAGTTTTGGACCAATCAGTTTTCGATAGAGCCTTCAATAGTGTCGCGAGAAGGAACGACCTGGGAGAATTTTCTTAGTTATACAAAGGCCTCTCTACAGCTCCCCGGCAAATTAGACAAGGAGATGTTTGAGACATATAAGGAAACGGGAGAGGCCTATGAGACGGAAGGTCCCTGGCAGTTCATGGGCAGATACTCAGAAATTTTCTTTTTCAGCTCAAGGCTGGACAAAGAAATAGGAAGTTTTGAACTTAAACCTCTTATCTATGTCAACAAGTGGACCCACAACCACCCGGTCACAGGGAGGATCAATGATGCCGATACCACCAGCGTCGGCACGGATATCCAGGTCGATTACAGGCACGCCTTCGGAGGGAGAGAGGGAACGTTAACCACAGGCATTACGGCGAGGTTCGATGATCATGATGCGGACTTTCATGAGTATGCTGATTTCCTTACCGGATTCGGAGATAGAATCACAGAGGTCCTTTCAGACAGCCCCGGCAATCGTATTGAACATCAGAATAGAAAGACTTTTCTTTGGGGCATTTATGCACAGGAGTCCTTAAGGCCTGTTGATGAATGGATCATCGATTTCGGAGTAAGGTTTGATAGGATAAACTTTGATATCACCGGAATAAAATGGGGAGAATACAGTTGGAGTCAAGGAAACTATGTCAATTACTCACCGGCACAGCATTACAGTACCGATAAGACCTACCACGCCCTCAGTCCAAGGATCGGCGCGGTGTACAAACTTACGGATGAGATTAATCTCTATGGAAATATCTCTTCTGGTGTGCAGACCCCTACCGAAGGAGAGCTTACCGACAACCCTGACTTAGAGCTTGTAAAAGTCGTTAATTACGAAATGGGCATGAAAGTCCATCATCCGAAATGGGCCTTAGACACAGCCCTTTATTACACACCGGTAAAAGATGAAATTGTAGGAGTCATTCAAGAAGATACGACCGAGTACGTCAATGCAGGGAAAACAGATAAAAAAGGATTTGAAATATCAGGGACGGTCAGGCTCCATGACACATTCAAGCTCGGGGCTTCTTACACCTACTCCCATTATCAGTTTGATGAATTCACGGAGCCTGTTAGAGAAGGACCGGTCACGACCAATGTTGATAGGAGCGGTAACAGATTGCCGTTCATCCCAAAATATCAGTATTCCCTCTTCGCCCACTATCGCCATCCCTCAGGCCTCAAGTTCAGACTTAACACACATACATGGGGTTCTTATTACATGGACAACGCCAATACTGAGAAATATGGAGGATATGATTTCGTGACGAATGTGATGATCGGTTATGAAGCGGAGAGTTTTGATATTGCCTTAAATATCGATAATCTATTTGACAAAAAATATGCCTCAGAAGCACAGAAGGACACAACAGGGACAAACAAATATATACCCGCTTCTCCCATGAGTTTCATTGTCAGACTAATGTATCATTTTTAGAGGAATTGAAATGGGACTAAAACATATCATCTTCTTTATCTTAGCCGTTGGAATCTCATTGCTCGGCTCTGCCTATAGATGGGGGGATTCCGCACATTCCATTGGTCTCATCCATACCAATGGAGGAAGGGTCAAACATCCATCCTTTCTTAAGAGCGGAAAGAGCCGTTACGCGTTCATATCCACGGCAACGGTTATGCCTCCCTATAGTGGCGATGCGAGGCTGGTGCTTGAGGGGGAGCCCGAGATGGATTACGAGCTCAGCCTTTCCAGGCCTATCGTGGATCTCGGGTTTCGTCGGCTTCCCAAATTTGATAACAATGTCCTTTATGATCTCACCCCAAGGGACAGACTTGCCATCTGGATCGTGATAAAACCAAAGGATAAAGACGCGGCATGTGGAAAACAAACTCTGGCCTTTTACGACACCAAGACCTCAAGGCCCTTATTGAGGGTTCCGATGATATTTAGAGGGAAAGAGGACTCACAAGATGCCTATGGATGCTGCCGCTAGCAAATCTCTAGTGGTAAGATATAGATATTGGATAATACTCCTTGGCATCCTCCTGTTTCTCCCCCCCTTATCATTTCTGTTTCAGTTCACCCAGGACCACAGCTTTTGCGGTTCATGGTGCCCACGGATGTTTTTTATTTGGCGACAGGGGACCACTGTCGGGCAATTCCTCATGGGATGGACAAGGAGTTATATGGGGGTGGTCCTGGTACTGGGGATGTTGGCCACTACCTTCTTTTTCGGCAGGTATTGGTGCAGCCACCTCTGCCCCATAGGGGGCACCACTGAGCTTGGGAGCCATCTCCTTCCGAGTTTCATGAAGATAAACTTTTCAGGTATTCCGGCATCGTCTGTCCGATACGGCTATTTCTCGGTCTATATTCTTGCTCCTCTCGTTGGAATCGGTAGTATATGCTGCTCGTACTGCAACTTCGCTACAGTGCCGCGAGTCTTCGGTGCAGCCTTTTCTCAAGCGGACATGGCCTATTTTTTGAGAACTGCAGGACTGATAAACCTTGGGCTCATAGCTGTCTTAGGTTTTATGGCGCGAGGGGGCAGGGCTTACTGTAACCTTCTCTGCCCTATTGGTGCCCTTGATGCCTTATCAAACCGGCTCGACTCAAAATTCAGTAAGAGAGTGAGGGTTAATCCGAGCAAGTGTGACGCCTGTGGCAAATGTGTAAAGGTATGTCCCACCTGGGCCATCAACGTCAAAGATAAGGCCGAAGTAGACCAGCTCTCATGCATGCCGTGCGGGATTTGCGAAAAGATATGTCCGCAGGAGGCCATTGGTTATGGGCGCATTAAGGTGTAAAATATTCTACACCGTGGTAGGCGCGTCGAGCGGATTGGCCGGGCTTACGATGTTTTCAAAATGTGGCGGAACCGCCTGCACATCATGTTTTGGATGCGGAGCAATCGGTATCACCGCCTTGGTGATTGCCCTATTCCACAGAGTAAAGGCGATACAAAGAAGACACCCGAAATAACTGATAGCCTTAACCGTTCAAAAGAGATGGTCATTGGGATCTCTGGATATCTGACTTATAGGGCGTCCTTATGAAGAATTTGAGCAGTTTTATCATTCTGGTAACGATCATTGGTCTATCCTTGTCTGAATCGGCATTGGTAGAGGGAAGGATTGTAAAGCGGGACATCACCAATGATGGAAGAATAGACCAGATAGCCCACCTTGATAAACAGGGAAAGATCATCAAAATGGAGATCGACAGCAATGCAGACGGGGTCATGGATCGGTTCCAGTATTACGCGCTTGAGCAGATTGTAAGGGTCGAGAGAGACTCGAATCGTGACCAAAAGATTGATAGGTGGGATTATTTTGATCGAGGGAAAAGAATACGACACGAGAAATCATCAACAAAGACGGGGCGTATAGATAATATCGTAATCTTTGATTCCCAGGAACGTCCTCTGGAGATCAAAAA
Organism: Thermodesulfobacteriota bacterium; assembly: GCA_034189325.1. Taxonomy (GTDB): domain Bacteria; phylum Desulfobacterota; class DSM-4660; order Desulfatiglandales; family Desulfatiglandaceae; genus JAXHUM01. The sequence continues at coordinate 96,712 of JAXHUM010000062.1, read as the reverse complement.
AGACACTACAGGAGACGGTCTGTTTGACAGCATTTACAAGTTCAATGAAGGACAGCTTTGCTCTTCCACGAAGGACACCGATGGTGATGGCAAGGCGAATGTCCGGCAGACCTATCGGGATAACAAACCTCTTGAGAGGCGGATCGATAATGATGGGGATGGCCGACCGGAAAGGATCACTTTTTATGATGCCGGCGGTTCTCCCGAAGAAAGCCGTCACGACCTGGATAAGGATGGGAGGATGGAACAGGTCCGCACTTATCGCCAGGGAGATCTCCGGGAGCAAAAGAAGGATCTGGATCTGGACGGAAGGTTTGAGATCATCACCCGATTTAAAGATGGCCTGCCCATGGAACAGCAAAAAGATACAAACGGGGATAACCTCTTCGATACGACAACCCGCTTTAGGCATGGAAAACCGTTTTGCCAGGAGAAGGATACCAATTTTGACGGGAAAAAGGATCTTTTTTGCCATTTTGATGCTCAAGGTTTAACTGAGAGAATTGAGGAGGATACAAGACACAAAGGCGTGATAGACAGGATCAGGATTTACCTCAACGGCAAACAGGTCAAGGTGATGTATGATGCAGACGGGGATGGATTCAACGAAAGCCTTACCCTGTTCAAAGAGGGTAGGCCCTATCTCCAGACCCACGATAAAAATAGAGATGGTAAGGCGGACGTGAAAATCTATTTCAACGGTAAAGGAGAAAAGCAAAGGGTGGAAAGCGATACCGACTACGAGGGGAAGATCGATACCTGGGAGTATTATCGAGAGGGAGGGCTTGCAAGAATAGAAAGGGACGATATCGGCAATGGGAAAGTCGACACCAAAGTCTACTACAAAAGAGGAAAAGAGCAGAGGCTCATCAGGGACCAAGATAACGACGGTCGTTTTGAGATCGTACAGTGGTTCTGCCGAGACGCATGGTCTGTTGTGACGGAGATGGATGCTGACGGAGATGGAAAGGTGGAGACTCGGTATTATTACAAAAAAAACACTTTAACATGCAAAGAGATTGACGAAGATGGTGACGGTAATCTGGACATAAGGGAACATTACGATGCCAAGGGGAAATTGATCAGGAGTCAGGAAAAACTTGACGCTGCTGATCGCTTGGACATTACCTGGTTTTACGACGACGCTCAACAGCCCATACGAGCAGAAAAGGACAAGGAGGGAGATAGCCGGGTGGATACCTGGTACTATTACCATAAAGGTAGTCTTTCGAGAGTGGAGGATGACACGAATAATGATGGCAAACCCGATCTGTGGGAGCAATACGATGAATCTGAGACTCTGGTGAGACGTTCAAGGGATCTCGACTTTGACGGTGAACCGGACATAGAAGATAGATAATCAAGAGAGGGTGCACGTACATACAAGACCAATTACGGAGGCTTAAAGACATGATCGATTTTCTTGACAAAGGGGGCATTCTTGTCGGGCCTATTCTTTTATGTTCCGTCCTCGCCCTCGCCATTTTCCTAGAAAGGTTAATCTATTTTGCACGCCTGCGAGTCCGGGATATTGGTTTGGTGGAGACATCCGCTCAGCATGTCCGCGAAAACAGACTCAACCAAGCACTCAATCTGGTGACGGGAATCAATTCCCCCATAGGACGTATCTTGACAAATGTTATAGAGGTCATTGATCAGGACCGTGAGACCACTGAGACGGTTATTATCCATTCCACGGATGAAGAGGTCAGAGAATTTTCGCGCTACCTTCAGGCGCTGGCCACCATTGGAAACATCACACCCCTACTGGGTCTATTGGGGACTGTCCTGGGCATGATCAAGGCCTTCATGGTCATTCAGGAGATGGGAGGAAAGGTCAATGCCGCCGTCCTTGCCGGAGGCATATGGGAGGCCATGCTGACCACTGCCTTGGGCCTGGCCGTTGCCCTCCCAACAATGGTCGCTCACAGCTACCTGATTTCACGTGTAGACAAATGTCAGGCACTACTCCACGACGGTACGGTTCGGTTTCTCAAGGCGGTGAACAGGAGATCTTAAAGGGGGCATTATGTTTATTCCTAGCAGAGATAAAGATCGCATAAAAGTTCAGGTCCCACTGACCTCCCTGATCGACATTGTTTTTTTACTCCTGATCTACTTTTTACTGACCACCAACTTCATGGTGGATGAAGGCATCAAGATCAAACTTCCACAAGCAAAGGCCTCAGCCCCACAGACCGAGGAGGTGATTACTGTTTACGTGGATCAACAAGGACGGGTCTTTTTCGATAACCAGGAGGTCTCTCAGGTAAGGCTCCTTCAACAGCTTAGGCAAGTGATCGATAACCAGGAAGATAGGTTGGTCGTTATCAGAGCTGACAGAGCCGTAATCCTCGGCAAAGCCGTTAAGGTTATGGATCTCGCTAAGGCGGCAGGTGCCGGTAGGCTGTGCCTTGCCACTGAGAAGGACTTTTGATAGATAAGATGAACCATCCGGTTTGTTTCAAATTGATCAACATCATTTGCGGACACCTCCGACAATATATTCAATGAAACCGAACAATACACAGAAAAGAAGGCCCAAGCGTCTCATCACTGGTTTCGTGGGGGTCTCCCTTGTGATTCATCTCTTTATATTCATGCATCTTACCGATCTCTATCGATCAAACAGATTTACCTGCATTGAATTAACTCTGAAGGACATAACAAAGCCGTTCACAAGAGATATTCCGAGACCCCGCCCTAGGCCTAGAAGGCCAAAGCCGTCCATTGATCCTTATAGGCTTAAGGTCAGTCCAAGGAAGCTCCTCCATTTTGAACCGACAACCTTTTCTCCTTTTGAGGCCGATCTTCCGAAAAGCCTTGTGGGGCAGGACTGTATGCCCGATGCTCCCGATGTTCCCGGCGTGCACATCTCCGAGTGGGACCCCCAAAACATGATCAACGCTGAAGACGAGGTCATGACTGATAGGAGCTATCTTGAGATGGTACGAATGAGAATAGAGAGTCGCAAAAAGTATCCCAAAGTTGCCAGAGTCACGCATAGGGAAGGAAGAGTGACCATACATTTTACTATCTTATCTGACGGAAATGTGAAATCCGTCAAGGTGCTCAGGTCGTCCAGGCATGAGGTATTGGATCAAGCGGCGCTCAAAGCCCTCAAAGACGCATGTCCCTTCCCAAGACCTCCCGCAACGCTTTATAAAGGAGAGGTCCCTCTGGAAATCACCATAGTGTTTGAGCTGACTTGAACCGGTCTTTTCGATGAGGGAACCCTTCAACCCCACTGTCTCTGGGATGAGGGGTTCAGCAATACGGGGAGAGATGTTGTCAATAAGTCTCAAGCAGTTCCGCATAAGTGGGAGAATCCTTTTACTTAACGCATTTCCGGAGGTAAGAGCCGATCCGGAACCTCCAGCTTGATCTCTCGGTAGAATCGTACGGCACCTGGATGCAGGGGAAAGGGACCCTGCTCCAGCGTGAGCTTGGGAAAGCGAAGGACCTGAAATTTCAGGGGCTTATAAGATGCCGAGAGGTTCCACACATCTACCCATGCTGCTTTTACCATCCAGTACCCCACCTCCTCAGGGACATCTTGGCGGGTGAAGTATCCGAGCATCAGGCCGAAGGTCTCTCTGCTTTCCGACTGGTTCAGGTATGTCCCCTCACGAATAGAGCACGGTGGGTAAACAAGGCCGGTTCCTCTATAAGATTGACCGCCTCTGGATAATTCCACATTGGATAGCCCAAGAATATGAAAGGGACGGTGCTGCGAACACTCCAAGAGTATCGGGGCGACAGCGCCTTGATGCAGAAAAACATCAAGAGCCTCTTGATGATATAAGTCGATCTGGGCCCTCCAGGGGCCATGTCTCCACTGAGGTCTGATGTTCAACGCTTTCAGAAGCTGCGTCACTTTGAAATACCCTGTTTTTCCAATGTTGCCGCTCCCAAGGGGCTTTCCATCCAGGTCGCTGATCGACTTGATATCACTATCAGACGCTGCGACAAAGCTTATTGGGAGAACACCTATGATGTTGAGCAACCTCAGTTGAGGATGAGGCTGTCCTTTCCATTGAAAGAAGCCGTGATAGGCCTGGGATGCCTCGTCTAAAGATAGGCCGCAAATGTCATAGCGATGAAGATACTCCAGGACCTCGGGAGTACCACCTGGATTCTCATGAGACCTCATCTTGAAGTGTGGAGCACCGTTGTTGATTGCCCTGATTATCGCCCGCGATAATGCGCTCAATTCCTCATCAATCGTGACTCCGGTGCCGAAGGAGACCTCTCGCTGTTCTTTCTGTACAACCTTGTCCCGACAGGCTCCCATTGTCAGAAAAAGCACGACAAAGGCGGTTAAGAGAGCTTGCCATACCGTGCAAGAATGGAGTTTGACCGCTTTCATCTCTTTCCGCTCCTCAGAAAATGACCCATATCTCGCAGCACTCAATTGATATCCTCACCAAATCCCTGTAAGGTTTCAGGAGGGAGCACCTTTTTTGTTATGGCCACGGCAAATATATCTATCGACTCAAGGTCTCTTTTTGTAATGATGTTTCCACCTATAACGACGGCCTCGTCTCAGTATTCAGATCCACGATCCTGCGATCCTCTTATCGTCCCGGGCATTCACCACAACAATCGTCTTATTTTCCTTTTGTAAAGGTGCTTTGCTCTAATGGCAAATGGCAGGCCCGGAAAGGACTCACGCAACGGGTAGCCATTTTGGCTTGACAGGCATCGGATCGCGTCACTTCATAAGACAAGTCTGCCGTCGGCCATGGTGAGATGTCTTGTCCCATAACCGATAAGGCTGGGATGGTGGGTGACCAAGATAATGGTTGTACCTTCACCATGTATTTTCTCAATCAGCGCCATGATGTCCCTTTCGGTGAGTTCATCCAGATTGGCTGTCGGCTCGTCAGCAAGAAGGATGGGGGGACGGTTTATGATAGAACGAGCGATGACCACCCTTTTTTCCTCTCCGGCTGAAAGATATCGCGGGTAGGCTTCAAGCCTGTGAGAGAGACCCACCGATTCCAGGGCCTCTGCCGCGCGCTCATAGACATCCCCTTGATTCTCATTGCGGGTGAACATAGTAGGCACCACCACATTATCAAGGACGGTCAAGGTCGGAATGAGGCTGGGGACCTGAAACATAAATCCCATTTTCTCATTGCGAAGCGTGGAGATCTCTTTGTCGTCCATGGTCCAAACGTCCGTGCCATCAATCAGGAGGCTCCCAGAGGTAGGCCTGGCCAGCCCGGCGATGATGTTCAGCACCGTTGTCTTTCCACAGCCTGACCGTCCCGTGATCACCAGAAACTCTCCGGGAGAAATCATTAGATTCAGCTCGGCCACAGCAGTGACCGGGACTCGTTTTTTCTGTTTGTAGATCTTCCTTACCTGTGACAACTCAATCATGATGCTATACCTCCCGCATAGCCACTGAGGGGTCGAGGCGACTGGCCTTAACAGCTGGATAGAGAAGGGCCGGCAGGGCAAGGGCAAGGGCTATGACCAGACAGCCGATCATGAACCCGATAAGCCTCGGTAACGCCGGGAACAAAAAGGGTAATTCCAAAGTCGCAATAAGCCAAGATTGCAGGAGATAGATAAAGAGAAGACTGACAACGATCCCGGCCACGCCCCCGACAGCTGCAAGGAGAGCGCTCTCGGTGAGAAAAAGCCTGAAAATAAAGTTGCGACTGGCCCCCACCGCCCGGAGCATTCCGATTTCACGTCGTCGCTCCCCTACGATAAGGGAAAAGACGAGACCGGACAACACCACTGCCAATCCCCAGATGACTCCTAAGGCGACCAAAAGGCTTTGAATCAGTCCGGCCCTTTGTGACTCAAGGAGACGCGGCAAGGTGGGACTACGAACGGGCCAGGCCCCTGTGGCCATCATGGCCTTGGTCGCCGTCGTGTCAATGGAATAGCCCCGCTTTAATTTAATGGAGATTGTGCTCACAAAATCCCTCGCCTTTCCCAGGGGTATGATCGACTTGAGTCCCGAGTCTTCTACAAGCATGAAGCCGGTCTCAAAAGTGACAAAGAGGGCCTGGTCGAGCCATATGCCAGTAGATTCAAGGCTGCCCCGTAGTTTTAGTTTCCGGCCTCCAAGCTCAATACCGGAGGCATCTGAAGGTAAGGAAACGAGCGTCCCTCCTATTGCTTCATCCTCGCCCAAAGGGGCTCTGAGTTTCCCCCGCAGCCATGGCAGGACAGTAAAGTCCGTGTCAGGTTCAAAGGCAAAGACATACATCGGCCCGGCAGTACAGTAAGGCGAGCCTGTAACTGAGCCAAGATAGAGTTGGGGACTGACCTTGTCCACCTCCTTCATTTTTTTTGCCGTATCCACCTGCATGGCAGGTATCAGGCTCTTGACAACCGGCCTGCCCGCCAGCACGGCTGTCTGAGCTTCTTGACCGAATGCGTAAGGAACCATGACAATGTCGGCCCCCAGCTTTTCCATGCCCTTTCGTAGGCTACTTTCTACCCCCCGGATCATTAAGGTGGTAATCATAAGGAAACCGGTGAGAACCGTAATAAATAGGCAAATGAGGCTGCTACGGAACCGTCTGCCTCGGATACCTTGCATCACCAGGTAAAGAAGGGACAATCGGTTATACCTCCCGCATGGCCTCCACCGGGTCGATACGGCCGGCCCTCATCGCTGGATAGAGAAGGGCGGGCAGGGCCATGACCAGGGCAATGACGAGACACGCCATCATAAATCCCAAAATGCTGAACAGGGGCGGGATCAGGAGGGGCGCTTCCGTGGTCAACATCAGCAGAACCCGGAAAAGGTAAATTAAAAGCACTGAGAGGGCGATCCCCACAATACCGCCCCCCAATCCCAGTATGGCGCTTTCAGTGAGGAACAGCTTCAAGATGAAGTTACGGCTGGCCCCGACCGCTCGAAGCATCCCGATCTCTCGGCGCCGCTCCCCCACCATAATGGAGAAGAGCAAGCTGGTAAGCAGCACAGCCAGGCCCCAGATGATGCCCAGTCCCATGAAGAGGGCACGAAACAGACCGGCTGTCTGCCTATGGACAAGCCGACTGAGTTCGATACTGGCAATGCAATATGTCCCGGGGACCTCCGACATTATGGAATTCGCCACCTCTTCGATGGAATAGCCCTCCTTCACCTTGACCTGGACAGCTGAGATCTGGCCTTCAGGGATCTTCAGGGGCTTGGCAGCAAGGTTAACAGATGCCTTAGCAATAGCCTTGGCCGTTTCCATAGTTAAAAACATGGTCTTGTCCAGTCCCATCCCCGTTGGCTCAAGCTTGCCTGCCAGGTTAAGCTCCGTGCCGAAGACCCTGATTTCCCCGGTCTCTTCCGGGACGATTATCCAGTCACCGCCAATGATATCAAACTTGCCCAGGGGTTTATCCAGCTCTTTTCTGAGCCAAGGCATGATGATAAAATCGGTCTCAGGATCGAACACGAGTAAGAACATTGTCCAAGCCGAGCAGCACGCAGCCCCTGTCAGGGTTTGGAGATAAAGCTGGGGGCTGGTCTTGTCAACACCTTCCATCCGACTTATCCTTTCGAGGTTCTCTTCCGGCATCCATGCCCCTGTGACCGGCTCACCTATGAGGATTGCCGTTTGGGCCTCGAGTTGTTTTCCTTTAGGCACGACTACAATATCGGCTCCCAACCTCTCGGTTCCCACCTTCAAGCTGTGCTCCATACTCTTGGCCAAGAGCGTAATGGAGAGTAAGAAGCCAGCCAGGACCATAATGAACAGAGAAATCAGAGCACTCCTGAAACGCCGGCCCATGATGTTTTGTACAATGAGATAAATAAAACTCATAAGCGACCCAGACGTTTGAGCGAACCTAACTGGGAGCTGTCTATGAAAACCTTTTAAGAAAAAGACGTTCGCTCACAAACGGTTCTTCAACAGTCGGAATAGGAGACATGTAGGGTGCACACAACCTGTTTCATCTTGCTCTTATTAGGGTCATAAATCCCAAAGCGCATAACGAGAATGAAGGTTTTAAGGTTTGTGTGTTTTGATACAACTATCGGGTCTTGGCATTTGTTTGGTAGGGTTCTCTAATGATCCAATTTTTTAAATTTAGCACAAGGTTGTTGTTAATATCAAGAAAATATCACGACAAGCCATTTTTGGGAACTCACAAAAGACTGCTGTCCGAGGCAAAAACGTAGCAAAGTGACATCACCAATCAATGCCCTTGAAAAGAGATTCATTCGTTTCTTTTGCAGTCGGAGGTGTCGGGAAAGGAACCAAAAAAGACCTAAACGGGACTCACTTCATTCCTTCGGCGGCATCCACTTTTCAGGCAGAAAATTTAGGACCAGGGCTACCAGACTGGTGACTATGGTGATGATGCCTATGGCGTAGCAGGCAGACTGCATGACAGTGACACAGGGCATGTCGGGTTTCATACAGACTCCGATAAGGGGCGCGGGAAATCCCTTCCCGACAACAAGAAGAAGGATAAATATGCCCAAAAGAACGCCTATTGCAGAGAGCACCCTTCTCGTCTCCCGTTGTCTACTAAAGAAAAGAAACCCTCCGACAAAGGTCAATATGACGCCCATGGCAATCTCAGCCCTTGCCGAATAAAGGCACTTCATTGGGATCGTGAGGTTAGGTTTTGTGCAATGAATTGCCTTGCCGTGATACTGGCATGTGTAAAACTGGGGTATGAAAATCGTGCACAGAGCCAGGATTACGAGTATTCCTCCTATTATCTTCATTGCTTTTTCCTCCTTATCCAATATCAGGGTGTGGCTTGATGTTCAATCCTCTGAATATATGAGTACTTGCCTGGCTAGAATTATCTTTTAAACCGAGCATCAATGAAGAGAACATATGGGACCTGTTCTCAAGTTCAGGTTCGGCCTACCCCGACACCTATGGGCACCTTCATTACTACAGCCGCTTTTCCAAAATCACCTCCTTCCTTTTATTGTAATGTTAAACAGGACTGGGTTTTGGACGCCTGAAGAAATAACCCTGGGCCTTTAAAACCCGTATGAAGAGTAATGATAGATGGGTGCAACAGTCTTGGAATCAGCGGCATTCTCCAGACCATATAGATCTCTGTATATGAGTATCGGTAAAGCTAATGACAGCCTGAAGGTTGATGAATAAGACATGCGATTATCATGGTTAAGCCGAATGCTCTATTCCTCATGCCCTCCCGATGCATCTACATAGACTTTCTCACCTGAGGATCTGTTTTGCTCGTTTGGAGGGAGACTAGGTGCGCCCTTCACATTGAGTTGCTTTAGAGCATTTCGGGCAATGCAACATGTAGAGTCCGGGGCCGCTGCTGATGAGTCCAAGATCTTCGCTGCACTGCGGGCATTTGAGCCGCTCTGTCTGGGGAATACCAGGGCCCTTGTAGGGAACAGCCTCCTCGGTCTTTTTTCCATTTCCTCTCGGGCCCACACTGCCCAAGATGAGAAGATTGGCAGCCTGCGGTAGGGTCAAGCCGTAGGCCTTGCTGACTTCCATCAATCGGGCATAGGCCTCTTCACGGACACGAATAACTTTTCCTGACACAATATTTTGCCTGTTAAATGATTAGATTACCTAACCTACGAAACGTCCTGTAACATATTGTTACATTGTTGTAAAGGGGATTTTCAGCTTTCACATGAACGAAAGCCTGGAGAGAATTCAGGTCTTTAGGATAGTATTCCTGGATTATGCGACGGCTCTTTTTTTCAGCTGATCTGTCAGTGATTCTTTAAGGGTCGTTTGTGAGGAGAGACGGAGCCGGCTCTCTGAAAAGGTATTTTGCTTCTGAAAGGCGTGTGAAAACCAGGCACCGGGATACCAGATCTCTTGAGGTCAAACGTTTTTGAGGCGCCGTCTAGGTAGGAGAGACAGCGCCTCTTGTTTCGGAGCCTTACGAGGCCTTCTTAGGCACAGGGGGTGTGGTCGGCATTGCAAAGGGAGGGGTCTTGAACTTCGGCTCTAACATGTCAATTACTTCGATCCACTCCTTGCTGAAGACAGGCTTACCATTAACAACACTAATCATGCGAATATACTTTGGATCACGGCGCGTTGAGCTGTAGTTGACTCGGCCCAGGTCCCAAAGGTTCTTATCGGACCAATTATCGTTGATATGCTTGACAATGTGACGCGAGTGTAGATTTTCCCAGGTGATGTCCTTATTGGCGGCAAAGATTTCTTTCAGGGCTTCATAGATAAATAGGACGTCCGCACAACCAATAGCAAAACCGATCTGCTGCATGTGCACCGCTTCCCCCCGTCTTTCTAGAATAAAGCGATACAGCTCTGCCGTAATACTGTTTGGCTTGTCTTTCGCGACCTGCTCGAGGAAGACAAAAGGTCCGGCCGAAAACCACGTGCCGTTGCAGGCCTCCCCTCCACCGGCAATCTTATTTATTGCCTGCTGCTCTAACGCTGCATCAGTCGAAGCAAACTTGAATCCATATCCCCCTGTATGATTCTCCTTGACCATTGGGCCATGCGAAGTGGCGATATGGTGCCCGATGATCCAGTCGGCTTTCTTGGCCTTCCAGCGAGCCAAATATGTGCCGGGGTCAACCGTTATGAGGGGTGTAAAACCCACATCCACAATTTCACAATCCAAGTTATCCTTGATCCAGTTCTGGATGTAATCACGGATGGCATAACGGCCTGATGCCACATCATAACTGCTCAGGACGATTCGAGGCGGGCGCCCCATCTTTTTATAATCCCAGTTATCGCAGACCCACTTGGTCATTGTGACAACATCACCGGCTCGTAAGGGCTCAGAGCCAAAGATCCAGCCGGGAGGATAGAGCAGCGGCTCGTTCACCCCGCAATTCTTTTGAACAACTTCAAGTTCCGCCATTCGTTCTCGAATCATGGAGGGCAAGATGCATGAGGCGAAGTAGATGAAGTTTTTTCTCTTTGCCCACCGTTCAATATTGGGTAGAGCGAGGGAATAGTCATACTGATCATCGTACCATTCGAGCCGAAACTTTCTTATTTCCCCGGTTGAATCGGCAAGGCCTCCGAATTTCTGATTGATAAAATCAATGGTGTCCGACATAGTTACTGCGCGCGGGGCGTTGAGAAAGCCGAGGGCGCGACTGAGATCTGCAGAGAAATAAATGGTGAAGAATTTGCCTTTTTCTCCCTCCGCTGCCTCTTGCCTTTCTCCTCCGCAGCTTAGCAATCCGAAGAGAAGCGTTATCATTGCAGGCAGTATGAAAAAGATTTTCCGGTTTTTTATTTCTCCCCTTTTTCTTCTTAAACGATGTTGTCTCACATCCATCATGCCCCTCCTTATCCGGCCCATGAGCCAGAGGTTGGTGATTTGATTCCGCCTGTTGAGATCTTGCCAGAACGCCCAAATGAGAATATTATCAGTCCCAACAGAGGAACCTTCGAATGGAAGACCGGCCAAATGCTTTTGCCATGGACTACTCATAAAATGTGAATGAGAAGGTCATGTTACTTCCTAATGAGCTATCTGAATTGACAGTGAAGAACAGTTGATTGATTTTCTAGAATTTTGATTTTTAGGGTACTTATCTAGTTCATCATTTCTCAAGTAAAATCAAAATTCATAAATGGATCAATCATCATACAGGCAGGAACTTCTTTATCGTGAGATGCAGAGCATTGATAATTCAATCGTTTTAGAGATCGTTTCCCTGATGACCCCTTCTACCCAAGCCATCTTTTTCTTCTTTTATAGTGTTTTATGTCTCTATAGTTCCGTTTTTCTCCTCCTCTCCCAAAGCCCAGGTAAAATTCCTTAACATCTTGATTTTCCATTAGTTCATCGGAAGGGCCATCGAGCACTACCTTCCCCATCTCCATAACATACCCGTAGGACGCCAGTTCTAAGGCGATGGAGGCGTTCTGTTCGACCAGCAGAATAGAGGTCTTTTCCTCGCTGTTGATTCTCTTGACAATCTCGAAGATCTCTTCCACTAAGATAGGGCTCAGGCCCAATGATGGTTCATCAAGCATCATAAGCTTCGGCTGCGCGACAAGTGCTCGTCCCATCACCATCATTTGCTGTTCCCCCCCTGAAACATACCCTGCCGCCTTGTGACGAAGCACCTTCAGGCGGGGAAAGTAGCTATAGATATGTTCAATGCCCTGTTTGAGGTTCTTTCGATCATCGAGAATATACCCGGCCGCCAAGAGGTTCTCCTCGATGCTGAGATGCTGTAAGACCCTCCTCCCCTCCAGCACCTGAATAATTCCCATCCTGGCGATAGCTTCCGGTCCCAGATGGTGGATCTCTTGGCCGTCCCATTGGATGTTGCCCCTGCTGACCCTTCCCACTTCACTGTAGAGCAAGCCGGATACGGCCTTCAGAGTTGTGCTCTTTCCCGCACCGTTCGCCCCAAGAAGGGCAACAAGCGTTCCATCAGCAACCTCAAGAGTCACTCCCCGCAAGGCCAGCATAACGCGGTGATAATCAACCTCGATATTATTCACCTGAAGCATCTACCTCCCTCCTCTCTATGCCTCGTAAATATTGACGTCCGCCGAAATCTTCCCTTTTCTTCCATCTTCATAAGTGAATTCAGTCTCTACGGTGCAGATATTTTGCTCACCATAAATGGCGTCTATAAGCGAGGCGTATTTTTCCTCTACAATGCTTCTCTTCAATTTCCTTGTCCTGGTCAACTCGGCCTCATCCGCATCAAATTCTTTGTGGAGGAGGACATACTTCTTTATCCTGGTTTCGTGAGGCAATTGTCCGTTCACTCGATCCACCTGTCGCTTCATAAGATCGCCTACCTCCCTTCTTTGCGATAGGTCCGTAAAAGTCGTGTATGTAATTCCCTTTTTTTCGGCCCAACGCCCGACATTGTCATAATCGATGTTTATGATTGCCGACACATAGTCGGTATCCCTGTTGCCGATAGATATAGCGTCCTTGATATAATGGCTGAAACGGAACCGAGACTCAATATATTGAGGGGCAAACTTCTCTCCTCCCCGAAGTTCTCTCATCTCTGAAAGCCTGTCAAGGAAGACCAGGTGATTATTCTCGTTGACATAACCGGAATCACCACTGTGATACCATCCGTCTCGTAGCACCTTTTCCGTGGCTTCCGGGTTTTTGTGATACCCGGAAAACACCAGATCACTTCTCCAAACGATCTCCCCTTCATCAGTGATTCTAACTTCAACCCCAGGTAATATGGACCCGCAAGTATCAGGAGTGATATCATCCAGCGTGTGCGCTGTGACCAATCCACCCTCGGTGGCCCCATAACCCTGTCTCAGGCCTATGCCCAGACCGGTGAGAAAGGCGAAACTCTCCGGAGCCAGGACAAAGGCGCCGGTATTACAGAGTCTTGCCCGCGTCATTCCTATGCGATCACGGATCCCATGAAAAATTAGAACGTTTCCGATATGCCAAAGCACATTCCATCCCAAGCCCATTTCCTTCTTCTCGATTACAGCGTTTGCCCTTTTCATGGCAATTGGTCTAAAGACTTTATAGATGAATTTTTCAAGAAGACCTGCATTCTCGATTCCGGCCTCGATCATAGAGACCCACCCTTCCCACTGCTTAGGTCCACCCAAAATCATGACAGGGGCAATTTCCCTCATGTCATTGAAAACCGTCTCGGGCTCCTCGGGAATATTGAGTTTAGCTCCTGTCAGAAGGTGGGGGATTGAACCGTAAACAGGCTCGGCAAACCATGCAGGGGGTAGGTAGCACAAAATATCATCTTTTTCATTCAGGGGATTTCCACCTAAGACCCCCAGTATCTTTTGAGTATTTTTTATCAGGCCGATATGAGTCAACATACCCCCCTTTGGGAGACCCGTCGTACCTGAAGTATAGAAGAAATTGGAGATGTCCTTGCCCTCGCCCTCGGCGATAATCTTTTCAAATGATCCCGGGTGTTCCTCTTCGTATTTCCTGCCCAGTCTCTGTACTTCGTCATACCTCATTAAATAGGTGTCATCATATTTCGTCATTCCCTTGTAATACCAGTAGATAACCTTTTCCACGCCTGCAAGCTCATCCCAAATGGAGATAACTTTATCCACCTGTTCCTGGTCCCTGGCTATGATAAAACGGCTGTCAGAGTGTGTTACGTAGTATTGGACTTCCGGCCCGAGAACATCCGTAAACATGACAACCGCTATTCCGCGAGCCGCCTGGATGGCCCACTGGGCCCAGAAGAGTTCCGGGTCGGGATCACCCACAATAGATCCTCGTTCTCCAGGTTGAAGGCCGAGGCTGATCAAGCCAAGAGAGAACCACTTTACGTTATTGTACGTATCCCTCCAGGTGTACTCATTCCAGATCCCGTAATCCTTGTCACGAATGGCTGCTATATCGGGGCGGATCTCATATTGATGCTTCAAGAGCTTAGGGATGGTGTCAAGTTCCATTGTCGCGTCGCCTCCTTAATGAGATTTACCCAAATAGGCCTTGATCACATGTTCGTTTTGCCTGATTTCCTCTGGGAGACCCTCGGCGATCTTACGGCCATACTCCAGCACAACCACCTTGTCGGAGATGTCCATCACCACTCCCATATCATGCTCAACAACAAGAACGGTCATATTCCACTCTTCTTGGAGGTCATAGATAAATCTCGCCATATCTTCCTTATCATCGCGGCTCATTCCTGTGAGAGGCTCATCTAGGAGCAGGATCTTCGGCTCCAGGGCAAGGGCCCGCGCCATATCAACCTTTTTCTTCATACCGAAAGGAAGTGCGCCTACGAGGGCCTTTCTGATCGGTTTTATCTCTAGAAAATCGATAATATCTTCCACGACCTTACGGTGACGAATATCCTCCGCGCGGGAAGGTCCGAAGTAAAGGGCTGCCCCTAGTATCCCCGTTTTCATCCGGATATGTCTCCCTGCCATAATATTGTCTTGGACAGTGAGACCTTCAAAGAGCTGAACTCCTTGGAAGGTCCGTCCTATTCCCATCTCGGCAACCTTGTACGAAGGGAGGCGGGTGATATCCTCTCCGTTCAGATAGACGCTCCCTCTTTGAGGACGGTAAAACCCACTGAGACAATTCAAAAAGGAACTCTTGCCCGCACCGTTTGGACCAATCAGCGAGGTGATATCCCCTGCCTTCAACTCAACGTTCACATCAGAAAGTGCCTGCACACCGCCGAAGGAGAGCGTTATGTCTTCCGTACGCAATAGAAATTGACCATCCCCCATATCATCCCCCTGTTAGTCCAACGCAGATAATATCTTCTTTGACAAAGCGCTATCTATTATAAAAAATGGCACATCTCCTTCCAGGCCCCTAATAGGCCTTCTTCGGCACAGGTGGTGTTGTCGGCATTGTAAAAGGCGGCGTCTTGAACTTAGGCTCCAGCGTGTCCACCACCTCGATCCACTCTTTGCTGAAGACCGGTTCGCCATCAACAATGCTAACCATGCGTATGTGCTTAGGATCACGGCGCGTTGAGCTGTAGTTCAGCCGGCACAGGTTCCACAGGTTCTTGTCCTTCCAGTTGTCGTTGACATGCTGCAAGATATGCCTTGAGTGGAGGTTCTCCCAGGTAATGTCCTTATTGCCGGCGAAGATCTCTTTCAGGGCCTCGTAAATGAAGATGACGTCGTTAGGACCGATGGCATAACCGACCTGCTGCATGTCCACAGCCTCTCCCCTTCTCTTCTTGATAAAATCATACAGCTCCGCTATGACTGTGCCGGGGTTTTCTTTTGCAGCCTGATCAATATAGACAAAAGGACCAACGGCAAATAATTTACCGTTACAGGCCTCAGCTCCTCCTGCCAATTTTTGTATGGTTTGTCTCTCAATGGTGGCATCGGTGGTGGCGAATTTGAACCCATACCCCCCGGCATGGCTCTCTTTGACCATTGGGCCTAAGGATGGACCGATATGGTGTCCAATGATCCAGTCCGCTTTCTTGCTCTTAAACCGGGCCAGCCAGGTGCCTGGATCAGCCATGATGAGAGGACTAAAGGCCACGTCAACAATCTCACAATCCAGGTTATCCTTAATCCATTTCTGGATGTACTCCCGGATCGCATAACGGCCCGATGCCACATCATAGCTGTTAAGGACGATCCTGGGAGGGCGACCCATTTTCTTGTAGTCCCAGTTATCACAGACCCATTTGGTCATGGTGGCCACATCAGCAGCCCGTAAGGGCTCAGACCCGAAGATCCAGCCGGGAGGGTAGAGCAGCGGCTCACTGACTCCACAGTTCTTTTGAACCACCTCTAGCTCCGCCATTCGCTCCCGAACCATGGAGGGCAGGATACAGGAGGCGAAATAGATGAAGTTTTTTCTCTTCCCCCATCGCTCAATATTGGGCAGGGCAAGGGAATAGTCATACTGGTCATCGTACCACTCGAGCCGGAACTTTCTTAGTTCCCCTGTTGAGTCGGCAAGGCCCCCAAATTTTTCATTAATAAAATCGATGGTATCCGCCATAGCAACGGCCCTAGGGGCATTAACAAAACCGATGGCACGACTGAGGTCTGCTGAGAAGTAAATGGTAAAAAACTTCTCCTTTTCCCCTGTCACTGCCTCTTCTTTTTCTCCCCCACAGCCCAGCATCCCAAAGAGAAGCGTTACCATTGCCAGTGTCATTAACAGACTTCGCCGGTTTTTCACTTTTCCTTCCGTTATCATTTTATCCTCCCCATCACATGTAACAGATATGTGTTACGATTAGCATGTTTACCCCCTGACGAATCAAAACGCTTGATCCCTATGATCCCAGAATGCTCTCCTCTCTCTATTCTAAGAGTCAGGCTTTACCATCAAACAACGGCGGGGTCTTTAATAGACCTTTTTTGGTAACGGAGGTGTCGTAGGCATAGAGAAGGCTACCTCTTTGAGCTTTGGGGTAACCATATCCACCGGTTCGTCAAACCACTCAGTAACAGGAACGACATAGCCGTTTTTTGATCCTACAATACGCATTCTTTTGGCGTTGCGCCTGGTCGGGCCCACGCTCGTATACATCATATCCCAGTGATTCTTATTCTCCCAATTCTCGAGAAGGAATGTCATAAGATCCCTTGAATGAAGATTCTCCCATGTGACATCGGGACGTTTGGCAAAAATCTCTTTAATGAGTTCATAGATAAAAAGGACATCCGTGGCACCAACGGTGTACCCCATCTCCTGGTTATCCACAGCATCGCCCCTTCTCTCTTTCATGAAGCGATAGAGCTCCGCTGCAGGACTGTCGGGCTTTTCCTTTGCCAATGAGGTGATATAGTAGGTGCTCATGCAGGCAAACCACTTTCCGTCGCACGCCTCTGGTCCACCGGCTATTTTCATTATTCCCTGTCTTTCGAAAGCACTTTCTTCGCTCAGAAACTTGAGCCCATAATTGCCAATATGGTTCTCTTTGACCAGCGGAGCAATAGCCGTGGCCACTGCAAGCCCTACAACCCAATCGGCCTTTTTACTCTTAAACCGGGCCAGCCAGGTAGCCGGATCCACAACCGTCAGGGGAGTGAAAGCCACGTCGACGACTTCAGCGCCCAGTTTCTCGGCATAGTTCTGAACTGATTTCTTTATGGCGGTTCGTCCTCCGGCAGTATCATAACTGCAAAACGCAATTCTCGGCGATCGACCCATTTTTTTGAAGTCCCAGGTATCCACTATCCATTTCACGCCCCCGGCCATTTCAGAGGCACGAAATGCAATTGTTCCTATAATCCAGCCTGGCGGATAGAAAAGTGTTTCTCCTCCTGAACAATTCCTCATCACACATTCCAGTTCCGCCATCCTTTCTCGAACCATTGAAGGGAGGGCACAGGCAGCCAAATAAATAAAGTTTTTTCTCTGGCCCCAACGCTCAAGATTAGGAAGGGCCAGTGAGAAGTCATACTGGTCGTCATACCATTCAAGCCTGAACTTCCTTTTCTCTCCTGTGGCGTCGGCAAGGCCGCCGAACTTCTGATTGAGAAAATCAATTGTGTCGGCCATGGCAATGGCACGGGGCGCATTGGCAAAGCCGATGGCGCGGCTCAAGTCCGCCTGAAAGTACATGGTAAAGAACTTCTCCTTGTCCATCGATACTTCTTTGTCTTCTCCTCCCCCACAGTTGAGAAAACCCAAAAGCAGCACAAGCGCTCCTATGAGTATCATCGTCCGAATAGATACGAGATTTATTCTGTCCATATCGGCCTCCTTTCTGAATTCAAGTAAGGAAGAACGCTCAAAAAGGCTATTCCCCAATGCGTTATTGGGAACTCCCACTCAGATCCCATAGGTGAATGGCCAGTTCTGGCAACGGGACTTCAAAACCTCCCATGTGTGGGCCATGCCTCTGGGCTCGTACAGCAGGAATATGCATACCGGTAAGGACCAGCTCAGAAGCCCAAGACCGGGTCCTACCCTGTGGGCGAGTGAGGGAGAAAACGCAGTGGACAAAACCGGTATCAGCCAGAGAACAAATTGCTTGATGCCGACAAGGGCTACAGTTCCGAACACTGTCCCTGGGATGCTCCCCAAGCCCCCTAATATGATAAGAGCAAGGTACCAAATGGAATATTCAATCATATAGTCGGAGAGCCCTACGTTTCTCATCAATATGGCCCAGAGGGAACCAGCCAGCCCTGCATAAAAGGAGCTGATGGCAAAGGCATAAAGCTTGTATTTGAAGATATTAATGCCGATAAGTTCGGCTGAGAGGTCGTTATCACGAATGGCCACAAAGGCTCTCCCCACACGACTGCGGACAATACTCCTGGCAAAAAAGGTCATCAGCACGGTCACAGGCATCACATAGTAATAGAAATAGTTGTCATTCATCAAATTGATACCCATGAAAAAGGGACGACGAAGAGGTATGCCCTCGCCGTGTAAAAGATAGTCGTGAAAAAAGTTGAGGACAAAGGCCATAAAAACAGACTGAAATGCCAGGGTCGCCACGATCAAATAGAACTCTTTGACTCGATAGGAGAAAAGCCCCACAATCGCCCCAATCAACATGGTCCCCAATGTCGCCACCGGAATCGTCAACCAATAGCTCCATCCGAAGGAATTTATCAATACTGCGGTCAAATAAGCCCCTGAACCGATAAAGGCGCTATGCCCGATAGAATAGAGACCGGCATATCCGGAAAGGAGCTGAAGCCCGAGAGCGGCAATAAGCACAACCGCCGTAGTGATGAGAATACGCAGAAGAAAGGCATTCAAAAGGAAGGGTAGGAGGCCGAGAAAAAGAAAAAAAGAGATTAACGCCCCCCAATGAAGGCGGGTTCGGACAATGGCCATGTCCTGGCCATAATTCACATCATAATATCCAGCTGCACGCGTCATAATTATAGCCTCTCGATCCGTTTCAGCCCGAATAACCCATAGGGCAACACCGCGATAATAATAAGCAATACAACATAGGGCACAATAGATCGCGCCCAGTCACCCAGATAACCGGTACATAAGGAGGTCACCAAACCGAGGATCAGCCCCGCCAAAATAGCGCCGGTCATGGACTCCAACCCCCCTATAATGGTCACAACAATTCCACCGCTTATGGCTTCCCACATTGTCCAATGGACGCCCGTCGTCATACCGACAAACAGACCAGCCACCATGGCCAGAAATCCGGCCATCATCCAGCTCAGACTGAAGACCCATCGGACCGGTATGCCCATGCTCTGCGCCACCTGATGGTCTTCGGCGGTCGCACGCATCACGCGGCCCAGCATGGTCTTCCAGTAAAACAGGGCGAAAAGCCCAAACAGCGCAAAGGCGATGGCAATCCCCCAGATGAGGTCGATCGAGATCCTTGCCCCGGCCAAGGTTATCGCTTTTCCGGGAAGGGAAAAGGGGATAGATTGTACGTCCGTATGCCATATCAACCCGATCATGCCCATGATGACATAAGAAAACATAATAGTTATGATCACTGCCGATATGACGGACTGTCCGATCATCCGTCGCATAAAGAGTCGTTCAAAGATAAAGCCGAAGGCGATGGCACAAAGGATGCCTCCAGCCAATCCCCACCATCCCCCAAACTTCATGCCTATACTGCATAGGGGATAAGCGAGAAACATGGCCATATATGGCTGGGCAAAGTTGAACACCTTTGTTGACTTAAAAACAAACACGATGCCCAGTGCCACCAGCCCCCACATACAGCCCAGAAATACTCCAGGCACTAAGAAACTCACAAAATTGGTCACTTTATAACCTCTGGGATAGAGTTATTCTGAAATATCAAGTTTCCAGACCCCGCCGGCTTCCACCCTGATGAAGTACTCTCCCTTGCCGGGGAAGGCCCCCTCGCCTGGACGGTCCGGGCTGGCGACGAACCTCTTGACATAATCGCCAGTTTGACCAACACGATAGATATCCAAAGCACCTCCACCGGTAGTGCCCACGAGCGACGGAATCCCTTTGACTATCCACTTAATTTTCCCCTCTTTGGCCTTGATCTTAAAAGGTTGCGTATCGGCCGTGGAATTTCCTTCCAAGGTCAAAGGCGGAGCCAGAGGGTCCAGTGCCCAGGGCTTAACATCCACTTTCCATCCTTCCAGGAGTCGAGAGCGGATCTTGAGATAATATTTGCCTTTCCCCTGATAAAAATAATTGCGACCACTGCTGCTGTGACTCACGGCCCGTGCCGAGCCGACCTCTACAACATCTTCTCCCTCAGGGTAGGCACGGATATTAAATTGTACGGCAAAGGGTGGAACCTTGGGTTTTGTCTCAAACTGCCAATCCAGGAACCATTGATCGGAAGGCACTTCAAAAGCGGCGGTTTGCAGATAGGTTAACTTAACGCCCTTCTCCTTGACACCCTCCGCCATCTTTTCCATTGCCTTGACAGTGTTCCCCACATCGGCGTTACTGAATGATACAGGTTGCCCACGGAGCTTTACGGTTTCTTCCTCTTTACTGCAACTCGCCATCAAAGCCAGTGCCATTGCCGCCACCGCCATCAACAAACAGGACAATGAAATCTTTTTCATGATGCTCTCTCCTTACTCGGGCTCATCAACCCGATGTCTAAGAGTGGACCTGTAAGCTATTAATACCAGGAGGTTAATCCCAGACACTTACCCCGATCCGCATCGATCAGAGCAGATAAACCTCAGAATTGACTTACAATCGTCGAGGAGGTGTTTAAGATTAACGACTGACACAGACGGCGCAATATCTTGCCGATCAGTTTAGTTTAATTGAGAAAATAGAGAATGGTTGATTGAGTTAACCTGAGTTTGCATTACACACAACAATGATCCGGGCAGCTGTATTGTTAACCTATGAAATCATCATTTCTTGTTGCGTCAATCATTACATTCGGTAGGAAGAACATTTATTGTATTGAAATGAAAAGGATGAAAAAGCACATGCTGAAACGTTATTCACATCGTTCTATTCATCTAGTTCTTTGATACACAGATGATAAGGGTGTTCAACGAAGCGTGGAAATCAAGCCAGCACGTGATGAGATTGAGTAAGTGAAATCGAAGAGGAGTTTGAGAGCCCGCTGGATTTACGCAGACCCGGTCCTCAGGCCGACAAGAATTTTACTATGTAGCATCGATTGCATGGAACATTTTTCCAGCATTAAGGACTGAATAAGTCCTTAAAACAAATCAGATCAGGTTGTCAAGTAAAAAAACAAGCTCATTCAGAATTAATCTCTTTAATCATGACTTAAGAACAGGGATCAGAATCGATCATTGCAGATGGGAAATACATCTACCTTTACTGTGGCGATTAAGTTTTTTCCTGCTTTCCCCTGTTCGCCACGTATCGAGAGCGCACCAGTGACCACTGTGGGGTGGTGACGACGAAGAACTGTATCAGTTCTCTGGCCCTGGGGTAGATGGTAAAGGAATAGACCCGATTACGGTGCGAACAAAGGAACTCTACATTGCGAGAGATCCATATCATCTGCTTCCGCAAAGGCACCCCCAGCGATTCCTGGAAGGCAACTACGACCAAGCCGTAGTCGGCGCTCGCCCCATGCCTCTTTCGGGGCTCATATCCTTTGTCCTGAAGAAGATGGGTAAGGGCTTCTTGAACGTAGGCCGTTGCCTCCTCCCCGTTGTCAAACGCCCAGACTTTCCTCAGTGGCAGAAATCGGTCCTTAAGGGGTTCTCGAATCTTTGGATCTTCCTTCTTCTTTTCCCTCGTGACTGTCCCTTCACAATAAATGACGTCCTTGTTCATTTATGAAGACCACGTTCAAGAGGACTCCGACCATTCCAGGAACACTTTTTTCTCTAGGATATCCACCTTCTTGACCTCAAAGGACCCATCAATAGGAAGCTCGATGTAAAGGCCCTTTGTCAGCAAAGGCCATGCAGATGAGATATCC
>JAXHUM010000062.1:0-74348 GCA_034189325.1 Thermodesulfobacteriota bacterium | reverse complement strand
CGACCATTCCAGGAACACTTTTTTCTCTAGGATATCCACCTTCTTGACCTCAAAGGACCCATCAATAGGAAGCTCGATGTAAAGGCCCTTTGTCAGCAAAGGCCATGCAGATGAGATATCCGCACTCATTGCAATTGGTCCGGGGCAGGAGTTGGTTGATCTGGAGTGGTTGCAAGACGCCAAGGGTTCGACCAGGAAACCTCGCTTTTTTGAATCCAGGTTTTCGGTATACGCGCAATTTCAAGTTCCCTCCCGCCTCACCTGTCCAAGACCCAGGCTTCAACCTATCGGAATTTCCATATTGACAAATAGAAATATCCAACATATTCTTTTATCATTCATAAGCGGATAATCACCAAAAGGAACTCTCCATGAACAAATTTTTCGGCTTTACCTGACGTATAATAAAAGATCTACCCGTGTTTGGTAGGCCCAGGGTCAGGCCGAAAAATCAATTCTTTTCCAATCATTGTCTCACATAATCATTTTCAAATCAGTTTCGGCCCGGCTCACTTGCCTTGTTAAATAGCGTCCATCGCTCTGGTCTGTAAACCGGGCGGAGGTATGAATTACCTTTGCCCGTTAAACTCTCCAGGCGTGGAGAAAACCATAACAACAAGGAGGAAAAAGATGAGTGAAGGTCACAAAAGCATGTGGAAAAATCTGGGACAGGGCCTTGAGGCGCATGACGCGCTGCCAGAGGTCCTTGGGACCGGTTATCAGGACATCTATATGTCGCAACAAGATCGTCCTGAAGGGATGGGCTATTTTGATTTTGTCATGAACGAAGTACACGGCCTGCGCATCAAGGAATTGATGGATGAGAAGGCGGCAGGCCGCAAGGTGATCGGATCATTCTGCGTGTTTGTGCCGGAAGAGATCGTGCGGACTACTGATGCCACACTGGTTGGTCTTTGTACCGGCGCTGATTTTGCCATGGACGAGGTGGAAAAGCTCCTGCCCCGCAACCTGACCGATGACTCGGCAAATACTTTTGATGAACTCATGGAAGCGATAAGAGATCGTTATTTCAAGGTAGATTGCACCATCTGCGTCCAACCCGGATCGCCTTGACCATATTGTTGAAATGGTCGAGGGATACAAGGCGGATGGCGTGATCCATTATGGTCTTCAATTCTGCCAGCCCTATCTCATGGAATCTATGCCCGTGGAAAAGGCCCTTGAAGCAAAAAATGTACCCACCCTTCGGATTGAGACAGATTACAACATGGAGGATGTGGGACAACTAAAGACAAGGGTGGAGGCGTTTGTGGAGCAGATAAAAGGCTAAAGATAAAGTATCAATCGTCTGTCCGATTGGAAGCGGTCGGGAGAGGTTCCGACCAATAGCATATTGGGGAAGAGGGTGATCCAAATAATGATCGTTGCCCGTAATATCTACAAATCCTTCGGAGAGTTGAAAGTTCTTCGCGGGGTTAATTTACACATTAAAAAAGGAAGTATATACGGACTGGCTGGACGTAGCGGATCAGGTAAATCCACTTTCCTGCGGTGCATAAACGGGCTTGAGTCCTACGATGATGGAAATCTGATGGTGGATGGGGTGGATGTAAGAGGATTGCCGTTGAAAAGCCTGAGGGCTTTCCGAAAAAATATCGGCATGATATTTCAAAACTTTTCACTTCTTGAGCGGCTGACCGTATATGACAATGTTGCCCTTCCACTCACATGTTGGAAATACAAGGCATGTGACATTGATAAGAAAGTCAAAAATCTATTGGGACTCGTTGGTATATCGGAGAAAATCGGGCAAAAACCAAGGGCGCTTTCCGGCGGGCAGAAGCAAAGGGTGGCCATAGCCAGGGCCCTTTCCCTGGAGCCCAAAATTTTGCTGTGTGATGAGGCGACATCGGCCCTTGATCCCAAGACCGCCCAAGAGATTATTGAGCTGCTGCAGCGAATAAACGACAGGATAGGCATTACCATCATAGTGGTCTCCCACCAAATGTCTGTGCTTTCAAGCGCCTGTGATGAAGTGGCCATCCTTGAAAACGGCCGGGTGGATAGTCAAGGTCCTGTGAGGGAAATCTTCCGGCAACAACCCATGGCTCTTAAAAATCTTCTGGGCGAAAAGCACGCCGTGGCAATAGAAAAAAGCCATACCGTAACGATATCACTTTCGGCCGACAGTAGACTTCCGGGCCAAATAGCCTGCGATCTTGGTATCGAACTCGCCATTACAGGTGGAAAAACCGGATTGCGTGACAAACATCCAGATAATCTGATGCTTTCTTTTTCCGAAAAAGATTTTCCAGATGTGGAGAGATACTTGGTCGCCCGGCATGCAATATGGCGGATCATACATGGACCAAACTCTGCACTCAAATGCGCCGTCTGAAAGAGGTGCTTTGTAACAAAGCCCTGTAAAGGGAAGTATACCAAGAGAAAAAAACGGGAGAAAATGATTTCAAATAATTATCTTGCATATTGGTGGAAATATTTTGACGGTATCATCGCACCCTCGATCTTTGCCACTTTGAGAATGCTTGGGGCTTCAATGCTTCTTTCCTTTATTTTGGGCTTCGGCATTGCCGTTCTGCTGGTCCTATACGGACCCCAGGGATTGAGACCGGCGCCATCCAAATACAAGGTCATTGATTTTATCGTCAACAGTATCCGGTCCTTTCCTATTATTATCCTCATTGTGGCTATCTCTCCTTTAACCCGAATGATAGTGGGCACATCTATCGGAGAAAAGGCCGCCATTTTCCCGCTGACTCTTGCAGCTACGCCCTTCATCGCCAGAATCATTGAAAACAGCCTGAAGGCCGTAGACCAACAACTGATAGAGGCTGCTCGCTCGTTTGGCGCCTCCGACTGGCAAATCATTACAAAGGTCATGGTGAAAGAGGCGATGCCTTTGATTGTTTCCGGAACAACGCTTTCAGCCATCACTTTCCTGTCGGCAACCACCTTGGCGGGAGCCGTGGGAGCGGGAGGCATCGGCGCCGTGGCGCTGAATTACGGGTATCAGAGTTTCAACAACACGGTTCTCTATACCTCCGTCATCATTCTCTTTCTTATGGTTCAGGCCATACAGATAACAGGGGATTGGTTATACAAAAGAATTTTATGAACCTCATTGATGGGAGAATCAAATATGAACAAATCTTTTTACAAAATTTCAACCCTGCTCTTAGCGATGATCTTATGCCTGTCTGTCTCTTCTTGCGAAAAAAAGCCACAGACAAAAGGAGGCAAAAACCTCAAACTTGGCTGTCTTGCCTATTCAGAACCCATGCTCCAGTGGATCAAGGAAGGACTGAAACCTCTGGGATACAACGTGGAAATTGTTATGTTCGACGCAAACCAACTCCCGGCAACCGCTCTGAAAGACCATAGCATTGACGGCCTCATTGCCAATCACCGGCCCTGGATTTTGACATTCAATAGAGAAAACAACTGCAATCTGGAAATGGTGAAACCCTATTATTTTCATTCTTTTTTCGCAATTTATTCGACGAAATACAAATCCCTGGATGAAATCCCTCTGAACGCGAAGATTGCGGTCCCGGGGGATCCCACAAACATGAGCCGGAGCCTGATCATTTTACAGGAAGCCGGTCTTATCTCTTTGAAGGAGAAGAGCGACATTTTTTTTACCGTGCTCGACATCAAAGACAATCCCAAAAACATCACTATCACTGAAACCGAGATCACGCAAACCGCTCGCAGCATTCATGATGTCGATGCCATCATATCCACCGCATACATGGTCAGCGAAGCGGGAAAGGTAGACCCCCGTGGGTTTCTGTTCGAAGATTCCCAAAATAGGGATTACGCGCTCGGCCTCATCGTGAGGGACGAGGATCTTGACGCTGAATGGACCAAGAAAGCCATGGAAACCTTAAGATCTAAAAAATACAGAAAAAAATTCCAGGACCATTTCAAAGGTAAGTATACCCTTTATCCATAAACGGTTCGAGCATGACCATAAATAAAAAGAAAATTCAGGATGCCCTTGAAAAAGCCTATTGTGCCCTGAAACTGAAAAGGAAAATTGTCGGCGTCAGATTTTTGTTTGATCAGGATGAACTTGAAAAAGCGGACGCCCAGCCCTTGACGACTAAAATGCCCTTCTGTGTCATGGTGAAGAGGGCCATGTCCGGCAAAAAAGTCAAGGCTGTGTATGAAAATTTCGGATGTTTGTCATCCGCACGGACGCTCGGCATCATAGAACCGGACGAATTTTTTTCTTCCGGCCGCCATTACATGAGCCTGGGCCTGTATCAGGACCTGACCATTTCCAAAAACATTCGGCAGCATATGACTTTGTGCCGGCACAAAGCCCACGGCGTTATGGTCAAACCCCTTGAGGATTATGAAGACGATCCGCATGTCATCTTGATTGTCAGCAACCCTTATACGGCCATGAGAGTAATCCAGGCTTACACCCATATCTACGGCTACAAGACATCGTATAAAATGTCGGGGAATCAGGCGATATGCTCTGAATGCACGGCCTTCCCCTTTGAGAGTAATTCCATCAATGTTTCGCTTCTCTGTTCCGGCACACGATTTATGAGTGGTTGGGGGGATGACGAGTTGGCCATTGGTTTTCCCTTCAATAAATTCACGGCGATCGTGAATGGTCTTTATGCCACCCTGAACCTGACGGAACCCGATCAGAAAAAGGCCGAGATTGAAGCACGGCTGATGAAACTAAAAAGGGATGATCTCGAGGTCAGGTACGGTCAAAATTATTACACAGGTCTCTATTTGACACAAAAGGATCAGGAACATGGATCATAAAATCTGTATTAAAAGGCAGATGGGCAAAGAGAGTTAATCCACATGAAATATGCAGGCATAGACATTGGCTCACGTTCTATTGAACTGGTGATCCTGAAAGACGGACATATAGTTCATTGCGCTAAGACAGAGACCACCTTTGCTCCGTTGGCCCAGTGTGAGCGTTTAATGAAAGGCATTGAGGCCACCAAAATCGTTGCCACCGGCTACGGGCGAGAACTTTTCACTGACAGCGGGAACAGCGATAATGTCTCGGCGATCACGGAAATTCAGGCATATGCCCTGGGAGCCGGGCGGGTATGGCCGGATGCCCGAACGGTGCTTGATATCGGGGGGCAGGACACCAAGGTCATCTCTCTCAACTCCGACGGGAAGGTGGCAAAATTCGAGATGAATGATCGTTGTGCAGCGGGAACAGGGAAGTTTCTCGAATTCATGGCTACGGCTCTCCAGGTTCCCATTGAATCCTTCGGGGGGTTCGCATTAGAGGCTGATAAAAGAATTCATATAAACAGCATGTGCACGGTCTTTGCCGAAAGCGAGGCCACATCTCTTATGGCTCGGGGTGAAAGGCCTGCAAACATTGCAATGGGGTTGCATCAGGCCATTGTTGATCGAACCTTTTCAATGCTCAGCCGAGTTGACGGAAAGGGACCTGTTCTCTTTGCAGGCGGCGTTGCTCACAATCCCTGTGTAAGATCACTTTTAGAGGAAAAACTCCAAGACACCGTAATGATTCCGGACAACCCTGACATGGTAGGAGCCCTGGGCGCGGCTTTGTACGCGGAAAGGAAATAATCAAAAATTTTAATCGAGGATATATGTTATGCGACCTGAGTCCATGAAATATTTTGATGATTTTAGAAACCAGAATCTTTTGGCTGTTGAACACGCCAGGAAAAACGGCAAGAAAGTAGTGGGCACTTACTGCGGGTATGCTCCTTATGAGCTGATCCTTGCCGCCGGAGCTGTCCCGGTAGGTCTTTGCGGGACATCCCAGAGCCCTATCCCTGCTGCTGAAAAGATCCTTCCTCGAAATCTTTGCCCCCTTATCAAATCGAGTTTCGGTTTTGCCATTACCGACACCTGCCCCTTTTTTCGTCTTTCCAACATTGTCATTGCCGAAACCACCTGTGACGGTAAAAAGAAGATGTTTGAATTATTGAAAGAATACAGGCCCATGCATGTGATTCATCTACCCCCCGGCGCGGACCGGGCCGGGGCTCAACGAAGCTGGCTGGAGGAAATGAATCTTTTCAAGAAAATCCTGGAAGATACCTGCGAGGTCACCATCACATCCGAAAGCCTGTGGGAAACCATCCGGATGATGAATAGACAACGTATTGCCGCTCGCTCCCTTCATGAATTGAACAGACTCGACCCTGCGCCGATGACGGGTATTGATATGTTGAAGGCCTTATTGCTTCTGTTCTTCAACGCGGATTACGAATATGGCATCGATCTAGCCTATCAGCTAATCGACGAGGTAAAGGAGATTGCGCTCAAAGGTATGTCGCCTTTCCCCGGAGGAACACCAAGGGTTTTGCTTACAGGATGTCCGGTCTCCATAGGGTCGGAAAAGGTAGTTACCATTATAGAAAAATGCGGGGCGAGTGTAGTGGCTTTCGAGATGTGCACGGGATACAGGGGATTTTCTCTTGTAGAGGAAGACAATGGAAGTGATCCCATGGAAGCAATGGCAGAGAGGTATCTGAACATACCATGTCCCTGCATGTCCCCAAATCCGGGACGGCCCGATCTCATCGGAGACATCATAAAAGAGTACTCTATTGACGGCATCATCGATATCACATGGCAGGCCTGCCATACCTTCGCTATTGAAGATGCTGTATTGCAGCAGCACAACCGGGAGCATTGGGGGAATCTACCGTTTCTCCACCTGGAAACTGATTATTCAACCGCCGATATCGAGCAGCTCACCACAAGAATATCGGCTTTTATCGAGATCATGAGAGAAAGGAGAGAGTACGTTCCAAATAAGCAGTAAAAAATAGTCGTATCGGCTCGTTGCACGGCCGTGATCATACGCGGCCGTAAGAGATGAATATAAATATTCTAGTAGAAATCAAGGAGAGAAAATGTCTGTTTTTGCTGGCTTTGACGTTGGTTCACTGGTGACCAAATGTGTCATTTTGAACAACGGAAATATTTTGTCGTCATCCATTGTTGACTCTCGTTCTGACCCTGAAAAAGCTGCGGAGAAGGCCTTGGAGATTGGTCTGTCTAAAGCTCACTTAACAAAGGAGGATATCGCCTATACTGTCGCGACCGGATATGGAAGGATCGCTCTTCCTGCGGTTGACAAGACAGTTACGGAGCTGACCTGTCATGGAAGGGGAGCGCACCATCTATGCCCCGAAGCTAGAACAGTCATAGACATAGGAGGGCAGGACAGCAAGATCTTGAGACTCGATGAACAGGGGAATATGATTGAATTCGCAATGAATGATAAATGTGCCGCCGGCACCGGCCGCTTTCTGGAAGTGATGGCACATGCTTTGGAAATCGAGCTTGATGAACTGGGTGAATTCTCACTCCAGTCAAATAATCCGGTAAGTTTAAGCAATACCTGTGCTGTTTTTGCTGAGACAGAGATTATTTCACTCTTGGCCAGCAAACGGCCAAAAGAGGATATAGCTGCAGGCATCCATACGAGTATTGCCGGGCGAGTGGGCAATATGGCCAGGTCCTTCGGCGTACATAGTGATTTGATGATGGTAGGTGGAGTGGCCAAGAACGTTGGGGTGAAAAAGGCATTGGAGGATTTCCTCCAGGTAAAATTTGCACTTGTGGACACAGATCCTCAAATCACAGGCGCTCTGGGCGCGGCTCTGTTGGCAAGGAATTCATTTGAAGGGAGAAGTCAACCATGAAAATCAAAGCACTTGAGAAGATAGATCAGTTAGTTGAAGATCGAAAGGAAGAAATAAAAAAGGCCAGGAAAGAGGGAACAAAGGTGGTCGGTTATCTCTGCTGCAGAGTGCCTGTTGAACTCATTTACGCTCACGGGATGATCCCAATTCGTGTTGGGAATGCCGCGCCTACGCACATGGCTTCAGGCAAGGAATTCATTCATCAATTTACATGCCCTTATATAAAGTCGGTAGTGGGTGAATTCCTCGATGAGACGAGCTTTTACCATGAGAATATTGACATAATAACGGGCTCGGTCATCTGCCTGACAGTAAGCAGGGCGCTTGAGGTCTTAAAGGCATATACGGGGAAACCTATGTTTCCTATTCATCTTCCCCAGCTCCCCCCGGGAAATGAGGAAACAGAGTACTTTACCAGGGAGGTCAAGTGGTTTTCTCAGGAACTTGAGAAACAAACCGGAAAGAAATTAGATGAAGGAAAATTATTTGAATCAGTAGAACTTTCCAACAATATCAAAGAAGACCTGACAAAATTATACGAGACGCAAAGCAAGGAGGGTTCTCCTTTGACCTGGCCTCAGCTTTTCCGACTCATCCATGCAGGTTTTCTCCTCGATCCTCAGCACTATCAAACTCTGCTTCGGGAGGTCATTGAGGAGATAGACACACTGGGGATACAGGAACCTACGGACAACAGGGCAAGGCTAATGCTTTCCGGTTCTCCGGTGCTTCCCATGGACAACCTGCTTATTGACACTATCGAGGGGGCCGGAGGAAGAATTGTAACTGATACCCTTTGTACGGGTATCCGGACCTTTGACGGTCTTAGCATAGAGGAACCAACAATTGAGGGGATTGCATCAACGTATCTTCACAGCTGCCCTTGCTCATCAGCTCAGGACCCTGACCTGGAAAAAGACAGGCGGTTAGATCATATGCTCAAACTCATCAAGGAAAACCAGGTTGACGGCGTGGTCTATTATTGTCTTCGTTTTTGCGACCCCTTTGCGTTTAAAGACGATGAGACGAAAGCGGTTCTTGCCAAAAAGACTGGCACACCATTGCTTCCTATACACTGGGAATACGGTGATTCCTATGGATCACTCTGGACACGTGTAGAGGGCTTTATGGAAGCTATGGAAACAAAAAAAAGATAAGTGGAGGGACAAATAAATGGATATGGAATTGCCGCCGGAATTATTGGAATTAAGGGAAGCGTTAATAGAAACTGACGATATTACATTGATGGATGGAACAAAAGTATCCCCGGAGAAGGCGCTTCAAGACTGTCTCTCTTCCTTCCAAACACATTACACTCATCTTCCTGACTGGCCCGCCGATTTCAAACTGGCCAATGTTTGGAAACATCGTTATCTCCTGGTAACAACATTGGAACGTGTGAAAAAATTGAAAGAAAAGGGGATGCCGGTAGTAGCCTCTTTTATGACTTTTCCGGAGTTAATCTTCGGGTGCGGGGCATCCTTTGTTTCGGTGATGCCCTGCATTATGGAAATGCTGATTGCAGGAAACTTTGCCTTCCAGCAGGAGGGCCACCGCTTTGCTTCTTTTGAGTCCTGTCCTGGTGAACCAATGATTGCCCTTTGGGTTAAGGACGGCACAATCCCTGCTGATCTGGTCCTTTACGGCACCTCGTTCGGAGGGGATATCCCATGTATCGAGAATTTACTGCGGCAGTGGCCGGAAATTCCGCTCCATTACGTTGATGTTCCTTACAACGGGAAAGGGAAGCCGTGGGCTTTGGATTATGTGGCCGGGCAGCTTCATAAGCTGGCTGCCAGGCTGGGCAGGATAGCAGGCAAGCAACCGTCAAATGAGGACCTTCGCAGAGGCATAAGGATGATGAATGATCTCCGTAGAACATATCGTGAGTATGTAGACATAGTATCTTCAGCCAAGACTCCGCCCGTTGCCGGCATGGAAAATTTCCTTGTGTCCATGTCGATATGGGAGTCAGGGGATCCGGTTGCGCTCAAATGCGTTAATGAGCAGGCCATTGAAGAAATCAGGGAAAGACTTGATAAAGGTATCCCCGGAGCCGGAGTTGTGGAGAATCCCATAAAAATATATATGTGCGAAAAAATGCCGGCTCCTCCTACTTTCTCCTTTGTTGAGAGGCTTGGAGGGATACTGCTTGGTCCGGAGGTGGCAGACAGCTTTTATCTTGGTGTTGAAGATGTTGACGAAAAAGGCGACCCCTATGAAGCGATAGCGCAATGGTATCTGGAAAAGTGGCCGTGGGCCCCGGGCGTTCCATTGGAGGATCGAACCAGTTGGATTATTGATTCCATAAAAAAATACAATCCTGACGGCGTTCTCTTCACCGGAGTATGGGGATGTCAGTTAGATCCGCAATTTGGACGTTATGTGGCTGACAGAATAAAAAAAGAACTGGGGATACCGTGCCTGTTGACAGTGATGGAAGATATACCCATAGAAGTTGGAGTGGACGGAAAGTTTGGAATGAAAGGGGATTTGCGCACCAGAATCGAAGGATTCATGGAAATGCTTAAGGCAAGGCGAGGTTAATAAACCAGGATACGGTATTATTTTGACAAAATAAAGATGAGTAGCGAAAAAACCGCAAAGGGAAAGGATAACCACCTGGGGACCTATTAATCAATCGCCGATATCGAGCAGCTCACCACAAGAATATCGGCTTTTATCGAGATCATGAGAGAAAGGAGAGAATATGTTGAAAATAAGCGATAAAAAAATATTTGTATCGGCCTTGTTTTGCACGGTTCTATTCTTTGGATTCACCACGAACGGCACCGGCCTTTGCTCAGGCATCAACGAGGTCGAAACAGAAAAGATAGCCGTCAACCTGGCAAGAGATATTCAAAAAGGGGGTTACGGCATTGTCCGCACCGATGAGCTCAAGCAATGGATGTATCAGAAAAAAGAAATGCTTATCGTTTTTACCGGTCCTGAGGCCGGTTTCATAGAAGGGCATTACCCCGGGGCGGTTCAATTTGAACTTCCCATACCGGAACTAAAGGAGATGTCTGAAAAGACTAAATCCGCCTTTATCAAGCTTTTGGGGCCGGATAAGGACCGGGCATTGGTCTTTTATTGCGGATTTACAAAGTGCACCCGATCCCACAATGGCGCCATGTGGGCCGTTAGGTTGGGTTACAGGAATGCTTATCGGTGTCCCGGCGGAATAAAAGGGTGGGTTCAGGCCGGCTTTCCAGTGGAAAAAGGGGATTAGAAACGCAGGCACCGGTTCTATTTTGAGTCACGATTCTGCATAAAAGTGGAGATGGTGAAGCAGAGAGAAGGGAATAGTTTAATGTGCTTTAAATGGAGATGTCATGTATGAAACGATAATAACACCTGAAAAAAGAAAGAAAAGCAGGTTTATGGATAAGGTTATGAAGACACTCCCAAAAGGAGGCAACCTAAATCTCTGCCTGACTTGCGGGACATGTTCCTCCGGGTGTCCGGCTACTGGTTTGGAAGGGATGGATCCACGGAAATTCCTGCGCATGGCTGTCTTTGGACTAGACGAGGAGATCGCCGGGCACCCCTGGGTGTGGATGTGCAGCATGTGTTGTAGATGCACCTATGCATGCCCCATGGATATAGACATCGCAGCGTTGATATATGAAGCAAGAAACCTCTGGCCCAGAGAGGAACGTCCAAAGGGTATTCTTGGTTCCTGTGATATGGCCCTGAGAAATGAGAGCGGGAGCGCCATGGGCGCTTCGCCGGAGGATTTTGAGTTTGTCGTGGAAGATGTGGCGGAAGAGGTACGTGAAACACAGTCGGGATGGGAAGATCTACAGGCGCCTGTTAACAAACAGGGGGCACACTTTTTTCTGTCCCAGAATTCCAGGGAACCGGTGACCGAACCGGACGAGATGATCCCTCTCTGGAAGATTCTCCATCTTGCAGGCGTTGACTGGACCTACGGTACAAAAGGATGGGGAGGGGAAAACTACTGCATGTTCCTGGCGGATGATGCAAACTGGAAGCACGTTACCGAACAGTCTATAAGGTCGGCGGAAGAACTGGGATGCAAGGCCTATCTTAACACGGAATGCGGACACTCCACCTATTCCGTGTGGGCGGGAGTAAAAAAACATGGTATCGAAACAGATCTCGAAATAGCGCCGATTACTCAATATTATGCCAAATGGATCAGGGAAGGAAAACTCAAAGTTAATTCCGACTGGAACAGGGACCTGAAGATCAGGTTCACGGTTCAGGATCCATGCAACCAGATTCGAAAGAGCTTTGGGGACGAATTGGCAGATGATCTGCGCTTTGTTGTCAAGGCCTGCGCAGGCCAAGAAAACTTTAAGGATATGTATCCAAACAGATCCAATAACTATTGCTGCGGTGGCGGTGGCGGATACCTCCAGTCCGGATATACGGAGGCGCGTTTCAAATACGGAAAAATCAAATTCAACCAGATAATGGCGACAGAAGCAAATTACGTTGCAGTTCCCTGCCACAACTGCCATGCCCAAATTCACGAACTGAACGAACATTATGGCGGCGAATTTTACGTCATCCATCTATGGACACTGATCGCCTTGTCGCTTGGTATCCTGGGAGAAAATGAACGTGAATATCTGGGACCTGATCTGAAAGAGATCAACCTTCCAAAGGACTGAAAGATCGAGGAGTTGCATAATCCAGTTTGAAAAATATTTGAAGGTTTTATAAATAAATGGCCCTTTTTATACACCATGAAAAAAAGTTCAACAGGCAAATGAACAGGCTTCGTATGGGCGGAGGAGCGGCTTCTCTTGCCGCACATCGAGTAGAGGAACTTATAAAGCGATTGTCGGCCAAAGGGCAAATAGGATACGGAGATACCAACAAACGCACAAAAAACGGCGAATTGAGGATTGATAAGAGCCTGAAATATGATTTAGGAGGCGGATATCGCCTTATCTGTCTGAAGCAGGGAAATGATTTTGCCCTTTTGTATGCCGGGACACATGATGATTGTGATCGTTGGCTTGAAAATAACCGGAGATTTCGATCTGTTTTTAATGACAAAAATCATAAAGTTGTCTCAGAAAAGAAATTTGAAAAAGAAATCAAATTACTCGCAGATAAATCAGATTCAGAGATGGACTATGATGATATTTTGATGGAAAAAATTGATGACAACATACTCAGAAGTGTATTCAGCGGGTTATGCGGAAAATAGACTATAAGTTGTCAACCATTTTAGTTTGAAAGGAGGGTTTAGATCGGACAATTGAAAAACTTTTTGTCGACACGGTGGAGGATTATAAGTGTAGGAGCATTTATCGGGGTTATTGCCTTTGATCATCTACCTTTACTGTGGCGATTAAGTTTTTTCCTGCTTTCCCCTGTTCGCCACGTATCGAGAGCGCACCAGTGACCACTGTGGGGTGGTGACGACGAAGTACTGTATCAATTCTCTGGCCCTGGGGTAGATGGTAAAGGAATAGACCCGATTCGGGTCTTTGTTGTCCACGGCGTAGACTCCGATACGGTGCGAAGAAAGGAACTCTACATTGCGAGAGATCCATATCTCCTGCTTCCGCAAAGGTACCCCCAGCGATTCCTGGAAGGCAAGTACGACCAAGCCGTAGTCGGCGCTCGCCCCATGTTTGCGCCTCATCTCCACCAACTCTGAAGCCCCTTTCAGGGCCTCCTGGTTGCAGCACACCACAAAGTTGAGGAAGATTCCCCGTCCTCTCTTCTCGAAGTAGGCATCCGCCCCATGCCTCTTTCGGGGCTCATATCCTTTGTCCTGAAGAAGATGGGTAAGGGCTTCCTGAACGTAGGCCCTTGCCTCCTCCCTGTTGTCAAACGCCCAGACTTTCCTCAGTGGCAGAAATCGGTCCTTAAGGGGTTCTCGAATCTTCGGATCTTCCTTCTTCTTTTCCCTCGTGACTGTCCCTTCACAATAAAAGACGTCCTTGACCTGCCTTCCTCGTTCATTTACGAAGACCACGTTCAAGAGGACTCCGACCATTCCAGGGATACTTTTTTTCTCTAGGATATCCACCTTCTTGACCTCAAAGGACCCATCAATAGGAAGCTCGATGTGCACGCCCTTCTCAGCAAAGGCCTTATTGATCTCTTCAACGGTCGCCACTCATTCACCTCACCAGCTCCAGAGCGCCGAACGGACATTTGTCCTCGCACACACGGCACTGCTCAGGAGAGTCCATGGCCCTTTTGCAGCTTGACCAGTTGATGACATCCACCGATCCGTCAACAATGCCCAGTACCGGCGGCACATCCTGCCTTTTGACAATATTTCCCTGAAACACAAGGGAGGTGATGGCTTTCTGACAGACAACAACGCAATCACCACAGCCGTTACACTTGGCCTTTTCAATGAGAAGCCCCTGCTCCTTCAGGACGCCCTCGCCACCAAAGGCCTCTTGTAGTGTCTCCCATGAGGATCGGAACTCTTCAGTCTGAAGGTAAGGGCAGTCCTCAAGATGCTTCTCCCTGGAGATCAGTCCGAAAGCAAAGGCCATGCAGGTGAGACATCCACACTCCTTGCAATTGGTCCGGGGCAGGAGTTGGTTGATCTGGAGTGGTTGCAAGCGATTTTTCTTGGCCAATGGCGCTCCTCATTCAATCAAGAAATCACTCAAGCGGGGAGATTGGATTCTCCGTTGATTCCACCAAGACCTGTATTCTTTTGAAATCGGGCAATTTGTATCGTGTTCCGTCATAGCCGGCCAACTTGGCGACATAGGGGCTCAGCGGCATAAAAGCGATGCCCTTGGGACAAGCGCTATCCCCCTCGGCACGCACCACAACCTCTCCGGAATCGCTTTTCAATTTCACCGGCCTTCCGGATGAGGTCCCAAGGGCCTGTAAATCTTCAGACGAGAGTTTCACCAGGGCCGAACGTTTCTGCAGATCTTCTGCCTTTTCTCCCTTGAGCTTGGCAGTCCAGAGGAAGACATCACGATAGGTCACGACAATGAGCGCTATTTCACTCATACCCCTTCCAAAAGCCTTTTGAGAATCACTTCATCACTCGGTCGGATCGTATCAAAAAGTGATCCGAGTTCTACTTTCTCACCATCCATGCGTATGGCATGTCCTCCAACTTCGATCCCTGATGCTGCCGTCCCCAAGACGACGGTTGCCGCTTTTGTGGTAGCGGTCGGAAAAGGGTCCAGGCAGACGATGGGGAGATCAAGGAGGTTTTTCATGACCACTTGAGGGAGACTCGAAAAGGGATCAGACCCGACTATCATCAGACAGTCGGGGGCCCTGTCCCTGGCCTGTCCCAGAAAGGAGAATGATTCGCCATGGTTCACGCCGTTGGAAAAGCCGACCCTGTTGACATATCCGGTCGCCTTATAAAGGGAATGATTGAAACCCCGCATGTTGAAGTGCCCTACCATGGGTATAACGGCCACTCGTGCTGACCGTCCTATTTCTGATGCCAGTTCGATCAAGGGCGAAAAATCGTTGTCCAGTCCATATGTCAGACCCAGCCCGGCAAAGATGACACAGAAGCGAGCCCTTCTTAAGTGCTCGGCAAATTCTTTTTCCGTATCCTCTCGGCCACGCAACGTTTCCACGAGTCTACCAATCAAGTCTTTGTCATGGCCCGGTCGTATAATAAAACGAGGAAAACAGAGAGACGTGGTTTCTGTGTCCCTCACTTCGACGGAGATCATTGTAACCTGAGGTATCCACCCGGCCTCGCTGTACTGGTCTCGGGGATAATAGGTATAGTGTGAAAGATGCCTGGGATGAGAATGGTGCGCGTTGGACCCCCAGTATATCATCAGGTCGGATGAATCCCGCACATCCGTGAGGGAACAGGAAGGAAGGTCCCCCTTTAGAATATGCTCTACCAGACCTCCCTGGCAGAACGAGGAGGTGTCATCAATCGTGGCTCCCAAGGCCCGCGCCAGTTCAACCCCCAACCCCTGGGCCTCCAGAGTAGAGGTGTCCAGGCCGAAAATCAGTGGGTTTTTCGCCCCCCTGAGGAGATGGTCGGCCTCTTCAAAGGCCCGTTCAAAAGAAACCTTACGGCCCCTTATCATGGAGGGACACCGACGCTTGGGATCGGCCACTGCCCGGATAAGGGCCGCGCCTTTGATGCAGGCGTTCTCAATCCGGACAACCTCGCCCGCCTCAATCTCCACCCTGGTATCATCACAGAGGCACGCGCAAGCAGTACAGGCTATCTCCACTTCTGTCATGTGAAACCTGCCCTCTTTTTCCCTATCCTGATTTCATGCAAAACCCTCAATTTCAAGAGTCTTGTCTCTTGTGTTTTGCTGCTTCGCCACGGGATGTCTTTGATATATCGTCGCACATCACCCGATGTTGGCTGCCATATGCTCATCCAAAAGGGCGTTGGCCATTCCTTCGGGCCCGATCACATATGTGCGACCTTTGCCGATGCGAGATATCCTTCGCATCAGTTCAGGATCGGTCGACTCCTGATTAATACAGACGCAGGAGATAGTGATCCCGTTTTTGGCTGCCTTGGCTGCCTCCCTCAGGGCGTACTTTTGTGGGGATGGATGAGGAGCGGTGGCATCGCCGTCGGAGATCAGAATGATATGCTGGTTCGCCCTCGAACGACGATGACGGCTGAAAACCTGATTTGCCTTGAGGATAGCATAACCGATGTTGGTAAAAGCGTTTTCATGGAGGTCGAGATCCACCACCCTTTCGGTCAAAAGATGTGGGCTGCCGGTGATGTCCACCACCACATCGGCCAGATTGGAAAAAGAGACCACGCCCACTCTATCGCCGTATTGGGCACAGGCCAAGGCCAGGACAATGGCGCTCTCTTTGGCGTACCATAGCTTCTCCAATTGGCGCATCGTACCCGATAAATCCATGGCCAGAATAATGTCAAGTTTGGCCCGGATATCCTTGGTGGTGACCATGATGTCCTCTCTTGTCACCTGCCGACGGCGGTTGTGGATTGTCTGCCTGATCGTGTCCTTAAAGGAGACATCCCGGTACCTATCGCCGAACCGGTACTTTCGGGTGCCCAGCACCTTCCCCTCACCCAGGGTCAGCTTCTTGCCTGTCGCGTGCTTGCCATAGGTATAGTAGTTGGACCTTTCCCAGGACTTGGGGGTGAGCCTCTGAAGGAGGAGGCTGATGCTTCGACGGGAAATCTCCCACCCGCCCTGGCCCCTATCCAGGATCCTCTTCTCCTCCAAAAAGGCCAGCGTTTCAGCCAGGGCCTCCTCTTCAAGCTCTGCAGAGAGTCTGGCCATGCGCTCTCTCATCTTCCTTGTGTCTTCAATCTCCACTAAAAGCTCATGGGTCACATTGTCCAGTTTGAAGCGTTCAGGATACATCTCCTGAAGGCGTTCCATGGTCTTCTTCATGGCCTGGGCGAGCTTGGATTCCGGAAACTTTCGCACCCTCCGCAGTAGAAGATCAAAGGCGCCATACTTAAGGGGTTTGCGGAAGTGATCCTCTCTCGCAATCTCCTCTACCAGGGACATGATATCTTCGGCGGAGAAAGAAACCAGGTCTTCACTATCCTCTCTCACCTCGAAGACCTCATCGAGAATCTCGTTGACGATCTCCTCTCTTTTGCCCATGAGGTCCAGATCGGGGGTGAGTTGGAGCCGGTGAGGAAGGGTGACGAGAGCGGCAGTGCGGAGCATTGCCTCCTCATCAAGGTGACCTGCTTCGTTAAGGGAGGAGGCAAGCTCGGCATATTTGATGGTGCCCCTTGTGGAGGCCCCCCTCAGCACCTCGCTGTGTGTCCGGGTGTGACAGGAGATCTCCACAACCCTGTCCAGGGTGGAGATAGGCAGTGTCTTCCCGGCCATGTCGAGGACTATCCCCTTCTCGGCATCCTCCTCGGAAGGGTATTGGAGCGTGACCACATCAAAACAATCGACAAGATCGAGGGGCATGGCTGACAGCGACCTTTCACTACCGGTGGCAATCACCAAAACATCCAGGTCTATTGATTCTTCAAAGGCACCAATGCTCACCGTGCCCCCTCCCAGGGCATAGAGCATGGTGTTGAGTACCCTCTCGGGAATGCGATCGATAAAATCTACCAGAAGCACCCCGCGGTTGGCCCGAATGAGTTTGCCGGGCACATAGGCGGCGGGAGAATGGAGCCCATAGGTGAAAATCGCCTCAGGGTCCAGATCCCCGATGATATCCTGAGGAACCAGTTCGGCGCTCCCCTGGACCTTCTTGATCCGCTTTGCAGCGGCGAGTGTCTCGGTCTTCCTCTCCGCCCCCTGATTCTCGGTCTCTTTGCACCAGGGACAATCGGCCTTTTCAGGGGCGCAGTTGAGCGGACACCCGGACACGACCTCGATATCACCGAGAATAGAGGCGATACGGTTGGCCATTGTTGTCTTGCCGCAGCCGGGAGGGCCGAGAATCATCATGTTGTGCCCGCTGCACAGGCCGGCAATCAGGGATTCCTTGGCCTCTTCGACTCCTCGAAAGCCGGAAAAAACCGAGTCCACAAACCTCTCCCGGCCTATCTCCTCAAGGCCGGCCATCACCTCGTCTCGAATCACATTCCAGCTCCTTCGGTTCGGTACCGTATAAAAAAATCCGGGATTCACCGGCACGCCAGATGAAGAAGGGACTTATGAAAAGACCCCTGAGACATCCTTTCGGGGCCTACGAGGCCCTCTCTCATCACTTCTAAGGCGATATCAATTATTTAATAACTGAAAGATCTTCCTGCATAATTCAGCGGCTGCCAAAGAGGCCGCAGATTCTTCGGGCAGCTCCCAAATAGGACGTCCTGATATGTCGAAAAGGGAAATCTGATCATCATAGGGGATGGTAGCGGCTATTTCGACACCAATCTCTTTCGCCCTATCCAATAAAAGAGGCTCTGCCTCCGGTGTCACTTTGTTGGCAACAACCATGACAGTGCCGAAGTCGATCCGAAGACCCGTGGCAAGATCCCCTACCCTCTTGGCGGTTTGCAGACCATTGACAGTGGGGTCGGAAAATACCACAAGGATATCCACATCCCTCGTCGTACGCCGGCTCATGTGCTCGAGACCGGCCTCACAATCGATAACCGTGTAATCATAGCTGCCGGACCTTGTATCAATAATCTGTCGAAGGATATGGTTTACGGCGCAGTAACATCCCTCCCCTTCAGGCTGCCCCATGACCACAATATCGAAATCATCCGTTTCATCGGCAATATCGGCCAGCTCCTGTTCGAGGATCTCTTGTTTTGCCCTGGTCTTGCCTTCGAGGCTCCGGGGAGGGAGACTGAGAACCTTTTCTCGCACACCTCCTACGTCTCTTCTCACCGTCACACCCAAGGCATGGGGCAGGTTTGAATCTGGATCGGCATCAACAGCCAGGACACTGCCGATTCGAGACAAACACCTGATCAGCAGGGCGCAGATGTTTGTCTTTCCCACACCTCCCTTGCCTGAGACGGCGATGGTGAAGCCCTTGTTGAACATGGTCGACATCAGCCGGTGTCTCCCAGGACGTCGGATACCAACTCATTGATCAAGGCAAAGGGCTCGTCATAGTACTTGGATTCGGGCGAAGGACGGACACGACTGGCTAGAGAGGAAATAGCCACCCTTCGGATGGCATCCACGCCGGCCTGTTTCTCGCCGCGGAGTAAGGCCGCTGCCTGCGTGTTTTCATAGAGCGCAAGGCCTGCCCGGACGCTGGCCCCCTGATCGAGTTCGATACTCCACGGCTCTTTCCTGGTAGCGCGGACGAGGGTCGTAATCGAGTCTATGACATCGTCGGGGATCTCCACATTATCGATCCTGAGGCCGTATCGCATGAGTATCTCTTTCTCCCTCTCCGCTGATTCAGGGTAGCCCATCTTGACCACGTCGAAGCGATCGAGAAGGACATCGGAGAGTTCCTCAACGCCGGCATGCTCTTTAGGATTCATGGTAGCCACCATGATGAAGTCGGCCGGGTAGTCGACATCATAGGGCCCAATGGTGGCGGTACCCTCCTCCAGGACCTGGAGCAGGGCATTTTGGAGTCTTTCAGGAACCCGGTTGAGTTCGTCGAAAAAAACGATCCCTCTGTTCCCTTTGAGTAACTTCCCAGGGGTAAAGGCCCGGTGGTCCTGAGGGCCGTACTTAAAGGCCTGACTCGGGTCAATATCTCCCAGAAGGTCTTCGGCTGTCAGGTCCGGAGACCCTTGGATCCGTATAAACCTACGATCGCCGGTAATGTCAACGGTTGGGAGTTCCTCCCCATGGGCAAGCTTGGAACCGCAGGTGGGGCAGGCAGGGGATGTGGGGTCACAATGATACGGGCAGTTCTTCACCGCATTGAGCGGCGGTAAAGACGCGGCTATATGTTTTCCCAGAGTCGTTTTGCCGACACCTGGTGGACCTTCTATCAGGATATGATGTCCCGCCAGAAGAGAAGCGATGATCTTTTGCTTGGAATCTTCCTGTCCAAGGATGGCGGAAAGCGGATCCTCATTCTTTTTTACGGAGGCCAAGAATGCCTCCCTTAAACCCTCAATCACGTGAAAGTCCTCCTCTTATTCTTCGGCAAGCTCCTGCAAGATTTGGGGGCTCCGTATAAAGCTGCTGATATTGCTGATGCCTCCCCCTCGACTCATGATGAAGTAGTCCTCAAAGGTCTTATCCCTCGGCTCACCAGCAAGACACCAAACCGTCTCCTTATCGGGATTACACATCCACATCATGAGACGGGACTCATTGATCTGGCGAAGCCAGCGGCCGTTATCCTCCCGGAAAAACTCAAGGAACTGATATTCGTTTAAGGGAGGGGTCAGAAGTGCATAGTCAAAGACACTTTCTGTTACAGCTTGAATGGACAGAAGATCCGTCAGCCCATCACGGGCTTCATCGACGTTCTGGCGCGTGACACCGACAATCTCATGACTAAAGTCCTCCCCCCTCCTTTTGGCGTGAAGGGCCGGTCGAACAAACCCCATGTAATCGGGTTCCAGCAACTCATAGCCTGCCAGCTCGACAAATTGTTCAGCCCCTTTCAACACCTGCTCATTGGTGAACTGATAGTGGCGAAAAAGCTGCCTGTTCTTTATCAGGTCCGCGCTGGTAAACTTCTTTTTGCCTTTTTTTTCCTCCATTCATTCCTCCGAATTGAGACCGATTCCTCGCCCTTCACAGCGCCTGCACAAGCCCCTTTAGCGATCGGTGCCACTGGCCGAGAGAGGCATCAGGGAGGGAATAGGTTGCCTCTTCGACATACCTTTCTCCAAGGGCCACTGTCTCGGCATCTTTCACCGCAGAGATCAGCCTACCGGTGACCTCCCGGTTATAGCCGATAAACACCAGCACTTCCGGTCTCTCTTTTATGATATCATCGGCCCAGGGACGGCGAAGGTAATTCACCACCTCAGCAGCGTACATCTTCTTGTACTTCACCTCTTTGTCCTTGAATCCGAGAGGGGTGTTGCCGGTTGCAGCGATCGGCGCGTCCAAAGAGCGAGAGATGTCAACAACATGATCCAAGAGTCTCTTGTCGTCAAATTCAATTTTTGTACACAGGTCACCGGCCAGCAAAAGCACATTCTTCTTGCCCTTGAGATATCCCGCCAGCTCAACCGGGGTGTTTTCGCTCATTTTACGTCCCCCTGCACTTGTCTTGTTTTATCTCTTATTTCTTGACTGATCAGATACCGTGGAAGGTGAGTGGAATACCTTCCCTGTTCTATGCCGTAATAGGTGATAATCTCCTTTTGAGGTCTGAGGTTCCCGTCCCGGTCTCTTGCCTTTACTATTCTCAGTCCCTTTGTTTCCCATCCATGGGTATCCCTCAATTCTTTCAATAATTTTGCCTTCTTCTTCAACGGCAATTCCATATCAGAGCGGACAAAGAGGTGCCAGTCGTCAGGCAAACCGCCGAAGAACTCATCGTGAAAGTCGAGATACAGATTGTGACGCGACAGTCTGGAATCCCTGATGTCCTGGAGCTTCATCATCATATTGATTCCAATGGTGACCACCTCCTCCTTGGTTTCGACCGGTATAATCATACTCCGGGGCGACGGCTCGAGTTCTCTGATATGCGCATCCTGTCCGTCATAGATCCACCAGGCGTCCCGGTCATACCGATTCCCCATCAGATATCGGTTCCATTCAAATCCGGAGGTGGGGCCCACGATGCAGGGTATGCCGTGGCGGATATGTGCCGCAGCTACAGCCTGCATTCTTTCCGGCTTGGCCCCCCAAATGATGGCCACGGTAGAGATACGGTCGAAGTCGAAGTCCGCCGTCTCAAGCCAGTTGGCGTAGTGAGTGATTCCAGAAGAGCACTTCGCCGCCTTCAGCGTATTATCTAAAAAATGGCTGATTGCGGAACATCCACCGCAGTTGATGATGTTCCGGGCGTTAAACTCTGCGCCGAAGTCCTCATAGAGGTACTTGCCTGTTTTTTCGTTGAAATAGCTCGCGACTTCCCCTGCAACGCATCCGGCAAGGGTAAGGAGACAATTTCTGTCCGCAAGCCTGAAGGCGATCCAGGCCAGCTCATCGGCAGGAGCATCCCCGCAACCATGGAGCAAATAAGCGCCGGGTTGGTTGCCGTAAAGGATGGCAAAGGTGTCTTGCAACAATTCCGAAACAGGTATGGCCCCTCTGCCGGGCCTGATGGGGAATTTCTCCTCAGGAGCCCGCTTGGCCTGGGCAGCCACAATGAGATCGCAGAGGGGGATATCGGCGGG
Source organism: Thermodesulfobacteriota bacterium (assembly GCA_034189325.1). GTDB lineage: Bacteria > Desulfobacterota > DSM-4660 > Desulfatiglandales > Desulfatiglandaceae > JAXHUM01. The sequence continues at coordinate 52,016 of JAXHUM010000062.1, read as the reverse complement.
ACAGGCCTCTTCACACCGACCGCAGAGATAACATCCCTTTTCAACCTCTGCCAAGGCGATTATCCCCTCCTGCTGCGCCGCTCTCACTGCCCGGCTGAAGGGAAGATTGTTGGGGCAGACGCTGAAGCAGAGGTCACAGTCATCCAGGCACCTGGCAGCCTCTTTCTTAACGGCCTCTTCCGACAGAAGATAGTCCCCTTTGCGTTTGATCTTTTGCGCCGCCTCGACAGCCACCGTGCCGGCCTTTTCCGCGTCCCGAATCCAGGCCCCCTGGGCTCCCTCAACAAGGTCGGCAACTATCTCCTCTGCCGGATCATCCGTGCGATCCGGCAACCCGCCGGTACCCTGATGGCCTGTCCAGATCACTCTCGTCTCCACTCGCTTTGCCTCTCCCGCAACATCAAAGGGCACACAGGCGTTTGAGGCGATAACGACATCGGCCACGCCGCTTCTGATCGCCTTGGCCGCCCTCATCATAGGGGCGACAATGCGACACCTGTCGTAGAAACGAATAACGTCATGTCCTGCCGATCCTATGCCACAGACTTCAATCTGCTCCGTAAGCTCCTTCTCCTTGAGATACTGAACCGCACTCCAGGCGGGGAGAAAGGAATCACCCATAACAGCTATCACCGGTTTATCGGTATCCACATTGCCCAGTCCGCCCAGAACAGTCACAGGTGGCCATACATTCATGATATCAGCCGGCTGACCAGGGGCCGCGATAAAATCAAAACAGGATATCTTGACCAGTTCAGCAACGTCCTGGGCAATACCCTGGGCATAGCCCACCTGGAAGGTCATGGCTTCGAACTCTTTCACGGTGCCGTTACCCTGAAAGCCTGCCTGGAAGAGCTTGGTCAACTGGGCCTCTGCATAGGTCATGGCCATATCCAACCGGTCGAGATTGTTGGCCCATATACCGGTATAGAGGCCGATACAGTTGGCCCAATCTCCCATGTAACAACGCTCACCACCCTGATGAACCTCCTTGTCACGGCCATATACCTTTATGGCGTGGTTCAATACCTCCCTGCTGTCCATCATCTGGCTCAGCGAGCCCCTGCAGGCCGTCTTTAGGTTTAACTTTGCCTGAAAGGCCTCCATTGCCAGCCCGCACTTTCCATCCCCTTCCTGAAAATCGCACGGTCCCTGCGGACAATCGTCACATGTCTCGTGGAGGCCTGTGTACAGGGGGGAATACCTGCCAAGAACAACATCGTCCATCTCTGCCAGGTCGGCCGTATCGGCGTTGGGGAAAAACCTCGCCTCAAACTGCTTAAAACGATAGTCCGCCGAATCCACGGCAACCGACTCCGACAGAAAATCCTCCATACCACGGGGATCCCGAACGAACCGCGACCAGTTATACACTTCCTTGCCGACAGTGAATTCACCCTTTTTCTTTTCCTCCATAGCCTTCTTCCTTTCAGGTATCGCTTCGAACCTTACTATTTACTAGAAGAAATCCACTTCTTTGGCGCATTTTGAACATACCTTCTTGACTATGACGGCCGGCCGCATAGTGCTCGTGGTCACACCCTTGTGCGTGGACCCCGGACTCAACTGCTCCAGTTCAATTTTCTGGGTGCAACTGTCACAAAGAGGGACACCACATTCGGAACAATTGATGCTCTTCTCTGTTTTTCCACAAACGCTGCATGTTTCTGCCATTGCATTTACCTCCATATTAAAATTTGGTCTAGCGGGCCTTATCGACCCTTCTGAATCATTTCCACCTGTCTCCTATACCGACCGATCACCTCCTGCTCTCTCTCCTCGGACCAATCTTCTCCAGGCATGGGAATTTCTATGGTATCAGGCTCCCCATCAACCCAGAAGTATTTGGTAATAGGGTGTTCCCTTTCGATCAGCAATCTTTTGATCTCCATAGGATCGATAGTCTCTTCATCCGTGACGATCTTGTCGTAGACCTCTTCAGGAATGGAGTCAGCCACCTCGGTCTTCAAGGCGGCAGGCATCCAGACAATTCGGTTCCACCCACCATCACCTATGAGAAAAAAGGGAGACATGATACCTCTATTGGCAATACCCTTGAAACCGTGATTCTGCGCGCCGCCGCTGATCATCCCTGCCAACTGAGAAAAGGGAATACCCAGAGGAATGGTCCCAAAATAGGCCCGTGTAACAAGGCCCAGTCCGTCGACCTCGGGGATATAGAAGGATACGCCTTCAAAACAGCCGCAATTGGTGGTGGTGTAGAGGATGGAACTATTGAGATAGACCTTGTGAACAGTATGGTTGGACTTGTCCCAGACCATTTCGTCTACACCGGAATACTGCCCAAGAGGGCGATCCAGTTCCTCTCCCTTGGGGATGGGGAATACATATCCCTGTGGGTCGGTTTCATAAATGACCTTGGCCCCGATATAGGAGAGGATACCGCAATAGGGAAGTCGGGTCGGCGTGACTATGCACACATGGTTGGGGGCCACGTTCTGGCATATTGTACAACCATAGAATTCGTCAACATCATCGTCGTCAATCGATTGATATCTCGCATCTAGAGAATCCCACATTTTCATGCACTCTTGACGCATGGGGGCAATAAGGCTTTTTCCCTCCTCGTCAGGGGTTCCAATGGTAAGCCTTATTTCCATCTTCTCCATCAGGGGGCAACTGGTCATTCCTGCCGCTCTCATGATTTGGGCCACCCTCGTAAACCCTTCAACGCTGAACCTGTCCATCACTCTCTTGGCAAGCCTGTACCAGATAGTCTGGCGCGTATTGACCAACATCCAACCCTCTTGATTCGCAATTCCCAGCGCGGCCCCGCCTCGCTCCAGATACTCGGTATGGGCCGGGGTAAGCTCGCTCCCCCAGGCAAACACATGGATTCCGAAAGGGACGGAGGTCTCTTCGGGAATCTCCGGAATATCAGCACCATATAACGTAAAACGTCCGTCGACGATTTTGTCCGGATCATCAACAATCTCCAGCGCCTGGTAACTAATGTATTCCACCTTAGGGCCACCCATCTCCAAATACCAATCACCCTTACGGATATGACCGAGAAAATGGGCTCCGATTTCAATGTCTTCGACACCTGTAAAAAGCTCCTCCAGGTCGGTTGGGTGTTGGTACACCCTCTTCTGTATTTCCCCTTTCGCAGCCTTCTTATCCAGCATCTTCCACCAATCCGAATCGAGCGTGCTGTACAGCAAATCTCTTGACGCTTTATCTCCCATCGTTGTTGCCTCCTCGCAAGGATTAGTGAGGCGCCTGTATCTCGCCTCTGTACTTCAAAGCTTTGTCGGGCTCTGTCTAGGACGCGCGCCCCCTCCCTCACTCCGGCGTTGACCGCCCCTTCAGCGTAAAGCCGTCAAGATCCTGGAAGGAATCTTTGTCAGTGAATGAAATTATGAAAAAGCGAAGAAACCCTGTTAAGAAAATGTTTTGCGGAAAACGGCCCTGGCTAATCGGGTGTTGCAGCACAAGATATTATGCAGGGCCCTTGATGGATTAAAGATTCTCTTGCTGTTTTACGAATTGAGTTGCTCTGTTTTTCAATCATTCTTGTCGGCGGGAGCATCATCAAACATTTTGACGAGAAACGCCCCGGACAGATCACCAGATCACAACTTAGGATGTCGTCCCTAAAGCCGACGCATGTGACCTTAAAGAGTCTAACAACCTCATACAACGATCAAACAAAAACAAAAGAACTTCATAAAATCTGTGGAAATGTGAACTTCAGAAGAAGAGAGTCTGCACAACCGTTCCACCCTTCCTCCCTAGTGCGCGTGAAGAGAGTGTATTGTAAGGACTTGATTTCCAGTGCTCCCAGGGGGTCGGTAGGAATTTAAAGCTGTCTGATATCACGGATATTTTGCATTAGCAGGAACGACAGACAAGGGGCACTTGGACTGTTGGCGAATATCTTTAAAACAACGCCCTAACAGATTGCAGACATATAATCACCCAATAAACAGAAGTGACCTTTCTGTTAGGACTTGCTTTCTGAATAGAATAATGCTTATTAATTTGTCAAGGAAAAAAACCTTCGTGAAAAAACACTTCATTGAGAGGGGAAAAATGGAATTCGGGTTTACAGAACAACAGATGATTTTGAGGGACAGCGTTAAAGGGTTCATGGAGAAAGAGTGTCCACCGGGATATGTGAGGGAGCTGGATGCAAAGGAGCAATTTCCATATGAGCTTTACAGTAAGATGGAAAAGATGGGCTGGTTTGGATTGCCTTTTCCTGAAGCCTATGGCGGCAGCGGGTTGGGTGCCGTAGATTTTGTGATCGTGGGCGAAGAGATGTCCCGACATTCCTTTGAAATCGCCGCGGGCTATGGCATCAGCCTGTTTTGCGGTCTGAATATCATAGAACATGGATCTGAGGAACAGATAAAACACTACATACCGAAGATCATAAATAACGAGATCAGGTTGTCCATAGCGATTACCGAACCGAATGCCGGATCAGACGCAGCCTCCCTCATGACCTCGGCAGTACTGGATGGAGAGGAATGGGTCATCAATGGACAGAAAACCTTTCAAACGGCCTCTGATGCGGACAATAATATTATGAGTGTCTTTGTAAGAACAGATAAAAGCCTCCCAAAACACAAGGGGATCAGCATGATCCTTGTGCCCAAGGACACACCGGGGGTCGAGATGAGACGGATCAGTACTATAGGCCGAAAGATCCTCCATACGAACGAGGTTTTTTTTGAAGATGTGAGAGTGCCTAAGAAAAACCTGGTCGGTGAAGTGAATAAGGGATGGAACATACTCCTTTCAGGTCTTGAGCTTGAAAGGCTCTTTGGATGTGCCTCCTACATAGGATGTTCTCAGACAGTCGTTGATATCGCATTAAAGCACGCAAAGGAACGGGAGCAGTTTGGCAGGCCCATTGGTAGCTTTCAGGCGATAGGACACATGTTGGCGGACATGCAGACCGATGTTGATGCAGCACGTATGCTCACCTATCGGGCCGCATGGATGTATGATAATAACACTCCCTGCATGAAGGAGGTCAGTATGGCAAAGCTATTTGGTTCTGAAATGTATGCCAGACTCTCCAATCAGGGCATGCAAATCATGGGAGGATACGGATACACCACGGAATACGATATGCAACGTCATTTCAGAGATTCCAGAATTATCACCGTGAGTGCCGGTTCATCCCAGATGCAGCGGACAACCATAGCCAGAGGAATGGGACTGAATGTAGTCTAGTGTCCATCCATAAATGAGGATTTTTGTTCAAGATCAAGGCATGCGAAAAAAATAACCGCAGGCATATGTGTAATATTCCGAGGATTATTTTTTGAGCATAACACCGAGATTGGGCAAAAAGACCATCTATGGATGGACACTAGTCTAGTAGTTACTTGCCGCGACGTTTATGAGTCTTGATTGTCCTTTCACCTACCTGACTGCTTTGATCCTTGGTTTACGTGGCACTACTATGCTTCCTTTACCCTGCTTTCGAGGCGAATAAATCGACTCTGTCATGCTGCCGAAATCTATGAAAGGGCTCAGACATGTCGGAACTGTTTTCAGCCCTGCTGTTTTTCAAGGCCATCTCGGGAGATCAATCTCTTGATCTGTTCATGGTATCTAAGGCAAGAGCAAAAATGACTTCATCAAATTCACTTGACAGCAAAAATATCGTTTATCATAATCTCTTCCAAACTGCAGTAGAGGCGTTCGTAAGAAATCATGACATCGATGACGTCATCAGATGCCAAGGATGCCATAAATAGCAGGATCCTTAATGGAGTAGGACTGGTCTGAGACGCTCATGAGAAGGGCAAAGGACCTCTGGAGCCTACTCGGTTTTCGATTCGGAGAGCCTCAGATCCTTCCTCTCCAAAAACCCTTTATCTACTTTCCACTGTTCTTTGAGAGATGCAATCTCGGTCAAAATTTCCTCTATCAAGAAAGGTCCATAATGCAAACAAAACACAAGGTCCTTTTCCAATCACTGTCCCTTGGAAAGCTCGCACTCAACAATCGATTGGCCCTGGCGCCCACACATGTTGGGATGGGAGGAGATAGGGGAACTGTTACCGATCAAATTCTCTGTTATTATTACGCCCGTGCCAAGGCAGGGCTGGGGCTTGTTATTGTCGAGGCGACCGGCGTTACCGGGCGCTATGCTTTCACGCCCGGACTTGGACTCGGCGCGGCATCAGATCACAGTATTCCAGGTCTCCGGGATCTGGCCAGCGTCATCCACTGGGGCAATGCCAAGGCCGTGGTACAGCTCATGGCGGGACAGGGTGCTCAGGCCCTGACTCATCAGGGAAAAAGGGCACTGGTAGGTCCCTCGGCTGTGCCGGCCCTCATACAGCGTGAGGGCCTTCCCAAAGCCATTAGGGGTTTTGAGAAGATGAACCCGGAGCAACCCCGCCCTCTTGAGAAATCGGAAATAGAAGATCTGAAGGCCTCGTTTATCAGGGCCGCGGAACGGGTCAAGAAGGCCGGTTTTGACGGCGTGGAAATCCATGGGGCCCACGGGTACCTTCTTTGCCAATTCACATCTCCCTACTTCAACCGCCGCCATGACGATTATGGCGGATCTCCGGAAAGACGTTGGCGGTTATCTGTCGATCTGATACAGGATATAAAGGAGAAGATAGGGCAAGACTTTGTCGTTGGATATCGGTTCAGTGCCCGTGAAGGGATTCCAGGAGGTCTGGAGCTGGACGAGTCCGTTAAAATGGCCAAGGCGATCCAGGGCGCCGGAGCAGATTACCTTTCCGTGAGTCACGGGTGTTATGCTGTGGCCTCCGATACTTTCCCTAAGGGAGAAGACACTTTCACCAAAGATGCCGCGGAAATACGTAAGGAGGTATCCATACCTGTCATGTGCGCCAATTTCCAGGATCCGGACAGGGCTGCCGCGGCTATTGAAGAAGGTTCGGCCGATATCATCGCCCTTTCCAGACCCCTCTTGGCCGATCCCCTATGGCCTGAAAAAGTCAAAGAGGGACGCTCCGAAGAAATCATTCACTGCATCCGATGTTACGAATGCGCTCGGGCCGCTGTTGTCGAACATCTTCCTGTTCGATGCCCTGTAAATCCAAAACTCGGTTTCGAGCGTTTTGATCCCCAATGCTTTCCACGGCCAGGCGGAAAGATAGGTTGAATACCGAAACAAAAACAATGTGAGGGAGGTCAATGAAGTATGGCAAAGAGCAATGAAGAAAATCCTTATTTTACTCGATTGAAGAACATGAAAAAAACCACCGAATGGCTCTTGGAGCAAAGGGCGGAAAAGGCAGTAAAGGCATTGAAGAAAAACGCCTTTGAAGCGCTGTATGTGCATGATGGGGACACCGCCTGTGCTGAAGTTCTCAAACTGATACCTAAAGAAGCTGAAATTGGAGTGGGCGGGTCAATGACTATGAGACAGATCGGGGTTATGGAGGCCCTTGAAAAACAGGGAAACACAATCTATGACCACTGGAAGCCCGGCCTGACTCCCGAAGAGGTTTTGAAGATAAGGAAGGCCCACCTGACATGTGATGTCTTTCTCACAAGCGCCAACGCCGTAACGCTTGACGGGATGCTGGTCAGTACGGACGGGGTAGGAAACCGGGTTGGGGCGATGATATTCGGCCCGGGTAAGGTCATTGTCGTCGCTGGGGCCAATAAGATAGTAGAAGATCTCCAAGGCGCTCTTAAACGTATCAAAGAGACGGCAACGCCTCAGGTCGTAAAAGATATGGGTATGGATGTTCCCTGTGCGGCCACAGGCATTTGCAGTGACTGCAACTCCCCTATGCGTGCCTGCAGGGCGACGGTGATTCTGGAAAGGAAACCTCTCCTGTCCGACATCCACGTGATCCTGGTTGGTCGAGATCTGGGATTCTGATCTATCCTGTTTATCGCATGTCAGCGTGGCAGGATACAATGTATGAGGCCCTTTACTTTGATCTAAAGGGGGAGGACACAGGATCCTCCCTCTTTCACACTTTGAAACTGCCCACCATTTGCCTGAGCTTTTCCGCTAGTTCGGAAAGTTCTTGAGCATTCAGGTTTACCTGGGCACTACTCGAAGAGATCTCCTTGGCTGATTCATTGACCTCGGAAATGTCTCTAGCGATCGCCTCCGAAACTGTAGAGCTGCGCGCGATATTTTCACTGACATTCTGAATCCCGTCCGAGGCCTGCCCGACACTGTTAGATATCTCCTTGGTCGTCACGGACTGTTCTTCTACTGCCGAGGCGATAATAAGGACAATCTCGTTAATGTTATTAATAACATTTGAAATCTCTTCAATGTCGGTCACCGTATCATCGGTGGACTCTTGGATCCTGTGAATCTTTTCCTTTATCTCTTTTGTGGCTTCCGAGGTCTGTCTGGCCAACTCTTTAATCTCGTTGGCCACCACGGCAAAACCCTTGCCCGCTTCTCCGGCCCTGGCAGCCTCGATGGTTGCATTAAGGGCAAGGAGGTTGGTCTGTTCCGAAATCTCCGTGATAGTCTCCGTAACCTTCCCTATCTCTTGGGCGGCCGATCCGAGTTTTTTCACATTTTTGGAGGTCCTTTCTGTATTCGAAACCGCCTCACTTGTAATGGATCGGGCTTTCTCCGAATTTTCCGCAATCTCTGAAATTGTTGAGACTATCTCTTCAGTAGAGCTGGCCACCATATTGACATTATTCGAAGATTCTTCCATTGAGGCGGCCACGGAAGACATATCCGCACTTGTCTCTTCAGCAGAGGTAGCAACGGCAGTGGACTTTTCTGACATATGTTCCGCCCCTGTGCTCATCTGCTTAGAGAGATCACTGAGAGTTGAAGAAGACGCATTCAATATCTCTGCATTCTCCGCGACGTCTCTTATGATCGTCTGGATCTTTTCAGCAAATGTATTGAACCATTTCGCCAATTCACCGACTTCATCCTGACTCTTCGTTTCCAGCCGTCTTGTCAGGTCACCTTCTCCTTCGGCCATATCCTTGAGTCCCGCCACTACGCGGTTAATCGGGTTAATGATTTGCCTTGCCGACATAATACCTATAACCAGCCCGAGAATAATCGTCGCAATAACAAGGCCTGCAATTATGCTTCTGGTAGAAGATACTTTTTGCTCGGTTTCAGTACGTGCCGCCGCCATGTCGTTCCAACCGGAAGAAGAGAGCTTTTTTGCAAGATCAATAATTCTTGGGGCCACGGGAAAAAGGGTCTTTTCGATCTCTTCGTTCATCTTCCGTATAACCGAGACCAAGCCGTCAAAGGAATCAAGATAGTCCTCAACAGAAAACAGGAGATCTTTATACTCCTCACCCTGTTCATCAATATCTTCCAGAAGTTTATCGAGCGTGTCAATTGCCCTTGTTGAGTATTGTGAGCTATAATCGGCAAAGAACATCTCCACGTCGATTCGGGCGGCCATAAAACCCTTCAGGAGATCTGTGGCAAAAGATGTTTGGCCTTTACCTTGTTCTTCAGTTGATAGTTTTTCCATATTTTCTTTGATCTTCAAGCCGATGGAAAAGAGAGTCTTCCTGTTCTCGTTTCTTGTTTTGAACCTGATGACCACATTACGGTACTTCTCAATATACTCCTCTGTCAGGCCCTTGATACTCTTTAATATGTTTAGTTCTTCAGAGTTTTTTAACTGTTTTTCAGCCTTTCCAAACAACTCTATAACGCGTTCAATGTTTTGTTCCGCTTCTATATTGTCCGAGTCTTTGTTCCGGTACACGAACTTCTCTACCGAGTTTTTCATGGCCAGTATGGTAGATTCGATTTCGCCGGCCAGGTTCACTTTTTCGGCTACCTCGTTTGACAGGTAAGCCACTTGTTTTCCAAGTGAGCCGGATTGGATAATTGATATGACTCCGACAAAGATGATCAGTAGAATCACTGTGAGGTATCCTGCAAGTGTCTTCTTCAATAGATTCATCTTGAACAAGAGATTCAACCTAAACATGACTTTGCTCCTTTTTTCATGAAGCTCAACAGAGGGCGTTGCGAGTCCGTTCGTTGGGACTTACAGACATCAGGTATAAAGTCATCTTCTCAATAAGGGATGCCTTATTGGGAAGATGACTCTTGTCACGGGCCTAACGCGACCTATTAGAACTTTATATCAAGCAATACATATGTGTTTGTGATGTCCTGATCCGCATCCTGAACATCACCATAGAACAGTCCTGGCGCCGTCCAATCGACATTAAGGACCGTATACCCTGCTCTTATTGTAAAGTACTTGTCAACGGGCTGGATATAGTAGAAATCCCACGCGTTTCCTTTGACCGCCAGTTTATCCAATGGATCTTCCGCAGCAAAGGTCGTCCCAAGCCAGTACTTGGATCCTTTGTTGTATTCTACGCCGAACTTGGGGTAATTCAACGCCTCGATAGGGAGGTTCACCCTCGCGCCCACGTGATAACAGTGACCTTTACGATCCGGTAGATTATCATCCGAAAGATATCCGAGGCTATAAGGAATGACCCCGTTGATCAGATAGTTGGCAGCTGTACCGGATGGTTTTATTTTGGTAATGGAGTACCCTGCAAACCAGTCTATCCAGGAACCCAAAAAGCGTTTTGACTGAACAAAAAAGGTGTACTTCGTTAAGTCCCCAAGGTCATCGGGGAGAGAGACGGTCGTTACCGGCGCGCCTAACAAGGCCGACAGACTTGCCGAAGAGGGTGCTGAAAGTTTAGGCACGTTAACGTAGTTGAAAATGAAAAGGGTATCTGCAAACATGCCTGGAAGCCCGGTTTCGATTTGTGCCGCATATACGCTGAGGTCGGCAGCCTCCAAGGTGTCATTCCGGTAGATCTCGCTGTCATCATCCTGAACCTGTTTGGTGTAGATAAATCTAAGCGCAGGGTTCGGCAGGGGGATCAGCTTACTTAAATCAAATGACAGGGCAACGCCATCAGCCTCTGTATCGTAGGCCAGAGCCGGATAAGTGGATTTTCGTGGTGTGTCTTCTCGAAAGTCCGTGGGAAGCCCGTCAGCCATGGGGAGACGTCCAATGGTCAAAGCAACGGGCATAAAGTCAAAGAAATAGTCTGCATAGGCCCTCTCCACCTTGAGAGAGTTGTCACCCCGTACTCTCGAATTGCTCAGAGAGTTGAAACGCCCTATGTCATTGTCACCCCAGTTTTCGAGAATACTCAACCGGCCACTGAATCTCAGGTTGTCAGAGACATCAGCACCGAGGTTGAGACGAAATCGCGTGCTGGGAGTTATACTCACTTTGTCGTCCACGTCATTCAGCTTGTCTTCTAACGAAAACCAATCACCCCGGACCCTGATCTCTGCGCCTAGGTTGATCTTGTCCATGAGAGTTTTTTTCTCAATCTCCACCATATCATCGTTAAGAATTTCCAGGTCCTCGGTATTATGCATCTGTCCCTTTTCCAGATCCTGTATCCTCTTTTCCAAGGTCTCGATCTTCTGCTCCATTTTATGGATGTCTTGCGCCTTTTGGTGACCTGATGCCGCGGCAAGCTGTGGACCTATGTAAAAAACAAACGTCGTGATGACAGCAACCAACAGACAGTCTTTCAATTTATTCATTTCTAAACCTCCGAATACTTTATATGGATAATAATTACTTTAGACCCACTGCTTCAGGCTTGTCAGAATCAGCAGCATGCAGCATCAAATACTTCTTAATGCTCTCAATTTCCTCCGCTGAAAACTGTGAGCTTATATCCTTCTTACGTTTATGTTTCTCTCTCTTGAAAAAACGCTCCCACTGTCCGCTGGCGAATTTGCTGGGTGCAAAAACAGGGGCCTCACCTCCGGACCGATGGCATTTCCCGCACTTGTCGATGAACAGATTCTTACCGTCATCTGCCTGACTCAGGCTCAATTGGGCACCCCATATCAATACCGCCGCCGCAATGATCATGATTCCTCTCACCATCTCTCTCCTCCTAAACTAAATTTTTGAGCTTAACCAAGGTCAAAATTGCCTGGCAAGCTCATAACAACCAGTTCACATCAGCCGGTTCTGCACACATCCTCCTCCCTCTGTCTCATCTCGATTCCAGGAAAAAGGGAATTGGAGGATCTGTGCTTCATAGAAAAGTAAAATCAAGCAATCGGGGATTGGCCTGCCGGACCCATCATACGCACTGGGAGCCTCGATAACGGCTTCTGCTTCACACGCATTGTGGGCTTTTGTTTCAGATTCCATCCTTGAAAAATCTGTCCGCTTGAGGTGTGGCTAAGAATTTCGCTGTGTAGGTGTCGTTTTAGGTGATATGTGGACAACCATCAGAGCCCAACAGACCAATTTCATCTCGACAGTAAATGCAGAATTCATGCCGCAAATATCGCATACTAACTTTTCTACGATTGCCTCGGAGAATGGTTCAGGAAACTTAGGAAATCTATTGTGTGGATTCAAAATGGCAGGGATACGCCTTCAGACTTCCCATAAGGGAACATGGCGTCGTTTGAATCTTCGGGCATTCTCGAGCACTGAAGCTGAGACAGGTCAAATGGTTGATGACATATCTTTCCTGTTGTGTAAAATGTGTAGAAGCAAAGGCAAGCTCCCTTTGGGTGTAAGATTGATAATGCTGCCTGCACTGCGAGAAATCCTCTCATGTTCTCCAATTACAGCAAGCGGTGACCTTATCGAGTGAATGAATCCAACAAAATCGATCAGGATAGAGAAAGGAGATAGCAACCTTGAGAACACCATTAAAAGTTGGCGATAGAGCGCCAAATTTTCAATTCAATACGCCCTGGACGACATCCTCTCAGGATTTTCATGAAACCACACGACACCAACAGGCTGTTTTAGTATTTCTACGGTATCATGGTTGTCCTGTCTGTCAGATGGAAATGGCCAACCTGAAAAACGACATTGAATTGTTCCATAGGAAAGAAGCCAGAGTTTTCGTGATCCTTCAGAGCGCAACATCCACTCTGAGGCCCCTATTGAAAGAAGAAGATTGGCCCTTTGCCATCGTTTGTGATCCAAAAGGAACAATTTTTGAACTCTATGCTGTTGAGCCTGGCGGCATAGTCAAGTATCTACATCCTGCAGGTCTTGTAGCAGGGTTCAAAGCGATGAGTCGGGGATTTTTTCACAAGAAATTTGAGGGTAAGGAGACACAGCTGCCGGCGGCCTTTATAATTCAATCCGACATGACCGTGAAATACGCCTACTACGGTAAGAACATCAGTGATGTGCCAAAACCATCCATCTTAGCTGAAAATTGTGATTAATGTTTTCCACAAGAAGAGGGGTCTCTCTATGACTATTCGCTGAGCAAAACCGATCTTCTTTTTGCTCACCCAAACGACCAGGAGGATTGTGGCGGGCGTTGCGCAAGGCGTTCAGGTGGACAATCCCGAGCACATCGATCTGAGGCTGTGCGTATTTTCCGAAAGACCTCTTTGCCATCATCCTTCATCCAAACGGTCCGCCACAACCTCTTCAATTTCGGATTTTAATTTTGAGATCTGCTCCTGAGAATCGATTTTTTGACCTTCAATGTCTCTTACATAGAACACATCTACGACCTGGTCAACTTTTGTTGAAATTTTAGCTATCCATACATCCAGACTGTTTTTGTAGAGCACATCGGTAATACTGAAGAGCAGACCGGGGAAATCGTAAGAAAAGACTTCAACAACGGTGAAGAATTTCGAGATCTCATTGTCTATCTTCACACGGTGAGGTCGTTTCTCACTACGACGAATGATATCCCTGGAAAGGGCCTTCTTTTCCCTCAATGCTTCCCCAAGCTCAAGCGTGCCAGCGAGGGCGGCCCTCAGGCTATTCTCCGCTTTGGCCCATCTCTCCTCTTCAAATATTCTGTCCTGGGGCGGCGTCACTCTAAAGACGTCAAGAGCGATATTATTCCGCCAGGTATAGATCTGGGCATCCAGGATATTCAGATTGTTCAAGGTAAACACCCCTGAAATGCGCGAAAACAGGCCCGGCCTATCCCTAGCGCAAATAGTGACCCTCCTCGTATTCGACGAATCTTCTTTTGTAATCGACCAGACAAATTCCTGGTCTCCTAACCGATTGTAAAGCTCAATATGACCGATCATCTCCCCGGCATTGCAGTAAAGGAGATATCTTGGGGACATAGACTGAAAAAGCGCCTCCGCCTCTTTGATCTTTTTCCGGGTCGGGAGCGAAGAAAGAACCGTCTTCTTCTTGGTTTCCACCTCCTCTATTGCCCTGCGGCTTGCCAGTTCACCCTTTTCCAGGGTAGCGAGTACTTTGAAAAAAAGATCTCTTAACAGGACCTCCGTCCAATCGTTCCAAGCCTTTGGACCCGTTGAAATGGAATCTGCAACCGTCAGGAGATAGAGCATTTTGAGTAGTTTTACATCCTTGATTCTCCTTGCACAGTAAACGGCCGTCTCCTCATCATTGATGTCTCGTCTGGTTGCGATCTTCATAAGGAACAGATGCTCTTTTACCAAGAAGGCTATCGTCTCCTGGATATCCGGGCCGTAACCGAAACTTTTCATTATGGCTCGGGCGATCTCGGAACCTCGTTGGGCGTGCCTCTTTCGAGGATCGCCCTTTCCTACATCATGAAGGAGGGCCGCCCAGCAGAGCAGTATTTTTTTTCTTGATATTTCCCTGTAAAGATCACCGTAGAAAAGATTCCATTGAGAGTCCTGATGCGTCCCGAACGTCTTGAGGGTCTGAACCGCGGTCAGGGAGTGCTTGGCCACGGGATAAAGATGATACTCATCATACTGTATTCGATTAATGATATGGGTCACATCAGGGATCAGAGCCCCAAGAAAACCTGTGTTCAGCATTTCGCTCAACACATTCAAGTCGGGGGCAGGGGTAATCAATATATACTCAAAGGCCTTGACAACATACTCGCTAGATCTAAACCGGTCGTCCACCAGGTAGAAGAATTCTTTGACCACACGTCTCGCCTCTACGCTTAGGGGAATACCCAGTGTGGCGCTTTCCTTGAATATTTCGATGAGGAGAGTGGGAGTATCAACCACTGCCTTGGGAGAGGTGAAGTTCAGGAGGTTCTTGACAACGGTCAGTCCCTTTACATGGGTTCGTTTCTGAATGATCCTTCGCCCCTGTTTTTTCTTCTCGAGATACCCCAATTCCGCAAGAAACATGAGGTGATGTTGCTTAATCAATTCCATCCGGCTGTGAAGTTCTCCCAGGAATCGTTCTACAGGCTTGAGACCACTTCCCCTGCCTGCCTTATAACTTCGCGCCAGCCGTGTCTGGTATTCAAAGTGGAGTTGATCGCACTTTCTCCCCGCCATCTGATGGAGCCGGTTCCTCACATCCCACACAAAGGAGAGGGCGGACGTGAGTTCCCCAAACTCCTCGTGGGAAAGATATCCTTCATACTCAAGATCACGTAGCTCCCTCAGGCCATGCTTTATCCTGGCTATCCATAAGATGGTATGATAATCCCTCAATCCCCCCTGACCTTCCTTGATATTCGGTTCGAGGAGGTAGGTTGAGTCTCCAAAATGACGATGTCGCTCCCTGTTGTTTTCAACAAGCATGGATACGATTCGTTTCGACCGAGAACGAATTGTCTTCCTCTGAAGTCCCTCCATGACATCAGAATACAAAATAGACATTCCGCAAATAAATCGGCTGTCCAAAAGGGATGTCAGCACCTCAAAGTCCTCTCCTGCCAGAGCAATACACTCCCCAATTGAAAGGGTGGAATGCCCCACGTCGAGCCCAAGATCCCACAAGGGATAAACGATCTCTTTGACCAGATCTGCGGCCTCATCAGGGACGCGCCTCTTGAAAAGGAAGAGGAGGTCAATGTCTGAAAAGACGCACTGTTCTCTCCTACCATAGCCTCCAAGGGCGACAATGGCATAAGGATTCTTCGAGATATTCATCTTCGGGCCGACCCGGCTCGTCTCAAAGCACTCGCAGAAGTACTCATCAAAGAGCTGGGCATGCCTCTGGGGAAATTCGGGTTCACCTCCCTTTAAAAAACGGGAAATCAATGTCTTCCGACTCTTATCGAGTGTTTTTAGGGCATGCTCAGCCATGATCTGCCTGTCTTCCTCGCTCCCTGAATAATGAATATCGGATTTTTAAATGGTTGTCTCTCAAGACCCTCAAATAGACTCACATCATAAGGAGATCCTAAATTGCGACACATCGGTCTTCCCAACTCACTGCATTTTAAGACTAAGTCAAGAAATATGCCGCACGGAGACGACAGAGAAAAACCATTTAATTTTAGGCATATAAGTCCACAAGCCTTCAGACACCCAGGACTGTCTAATATACAATTTTGCAATTAAATAGAGATGAACCAGACAATAATGTAATCCTTATTATAATCCTTTCACATTATGGGCCATTTTTTTACATATGAAAACAAGTTTGACAGATTCATAGGAGTATATTACAAAACCGTAAGACCCGCTGCAGTGAATGGATCACACTGCCGCATTGTGCGGGTGGGCGCATTTAACAATAGGCCATAATTGCTTCACCTTATCGGGGGTTCTACCGGAGGAACTCCTCCGGTCCCCTTGAGATGCTTTCATGGTCTTTTATTCATAGAAGGAAGTCTGAACTGTTATGGAAGAGATAGAAAAAATTACACTATTTTATGAAATCTCCAAGGCCCTCAATATACATCTGGACCTTGAGAAGTCTTTATACAACGTTCTGAAAATAATTTCCGAATCTATGAATATGGTACGTGGCACTGTAGCTATTTTAAACCCCGTCAGCAACGAGATAAACATAGAAGTCGCCCACGGCATTTCCAAAAGTGCCATGAAGAAGGGGAAGTACAAGATCGGCGAGGGTATTATCGGCAGGGTTTTTATGAGTGGAAAGGCCATCACGATTCCTAAGATCAGTGAGGAGCCTCAATTCCTGAACCGGACCGCAACCAGAAAAAACCAAAAAGGTCAAGAGCTCTCTTTTATTTCCGTGCCGGTTAAAAACGGTAACCATGTGATCGGCGCGGTGAGTGTGGACAAGCCCTATGACAAATCATACTCCCTTTCCGAGGGGAAAAAATTCATGTCTGTCGTGGCCACCATGATAGCACGGCATGTCATTAACCTGGAAACAATCCGAATAGAAAAGGAGAAGCTCAGGGACGAAAACAGGAGACTCAGAAATCAACTCGAAAATAAATACCAATTTGCGAATATTATAGGCAACAGCAACAAAATGCGGGAAGTTTTTCAGATGATTTCCCAGGTATCGCGAAGTAACGCCACCGTGCTTATTCGAGGAGAAAGCGGAACAGGGAAAGAACTCGTTTCCAACTCCATACACTTTAACAGTCTTCGGGCCAAGCAGCCCTTCGTCAAAGTGAACTGTGCCGCACTCCCCGCCAATCTTATCGAGAGCGAACTCTTCGGTCATGAAAAGGGGGCCTTTACAGGGGCTGTCAACCAAAAGATAGGGAAATTTGAACTCGCACATAGAGGGACGATCTTCCTTGACGAAATCGGCTCCATCGAGCCCGATGTCCAGGTCAAGCTCCTCCGCGTTTTACAAGAAAGAGAGTTTGAACGCGTTGGAGGACACAAAACCATTAAGACCGACGTGAGAATCATAGCGGCTACCAACAAAAACCTTGAGCAGTCCGTGGAAAAAGAGACATTCCGAGGAGACCTCTACTATCGTTTGAATGTTTTTCCTATATACCTGCCGCCCCTCAGGGAACGAAAGACGGATATTCTCCTCTTGGCCGATTATTTTCTGGAACAATACGCGCAAGAAAACAGCAAGACCATCAAACGCTTTTCCACACCCGCCATAGATATGCTGATGAGTTACCACTGGCCCGGCAATGTCAGAGAGCTCGAAAACTGTATTGAAAGGGCCGTCCTACTGTGCGAAGAGGGCGTTATCCACAGCTATCATCTTCCGCCTACACTTCAAACCGGTGTGGAATCAGATACCCTGCCCATAAGATCACTCGAGGCGGCAGTCGAGAACCTTGAACGAGAGATGATCATTGACGCCCTCAAGAACAACCGCGGGAACATCACCTTAGCCGCGAAAATGCTGGAAACAACGGTGCGCAAGTTCTCATACAAGGCAAACAAGTACGGCATCAGTTATCGTGATTATCGATAGCCTGTGGCTTAGCCCCCTAAACGAGCTTCACTGACTCCGGGTTCAGACCTACGTCTAGGAGCCAGGCTTGAACAGCCTTAAAAAGCAGGCGATAATAAACCTCCGTACCGCCCAGCCCCTGCCTTCCGAAGAAGTAGTTGATTTCAAGAAGATAGGGATGAGGGTCCTTGTTCGACAGAGAAAACAGAAAATCAAAGGCCGCCAGGTCTATGCCTGTTTTTCCAGATAGTCTCAAGGACTCCTCCTTTCCCATTTCCTGAAGATCGGGCCGCCAGTCATGATCAATAAGCGCCCCTCCACTGATGGTTGTTATGACATCCGCCGCATCAGAGGGCCGTTTCCAGTAGGTGATCACATCCTTTCCAATGATTACCGCCCTCAGGACATGACCGCCGCAAGGGACATAGGTTTGGGTCACAAAGCCTGGGAAACCTGTTTTTTCCTTTTCGCTGAGGCGTCTTAACGCCTGCGACAGGCCCTGACGATCCTCAATAAAGTAGACACCTTCTCCCTCATGGCTTCGGTCATCTTTCACAATAAAAGGAAGGCCATGTGGAAGTTCCTCCAGGTATGAGCATTCCCTTTCAAAGGCCTTGACATTAGGCCAGCGAAGGGTAAAGGGATGAGGACAGCTGCATTGTTCAAAGAGAAGGCTCTGGCCCATTTTACCGGGATATCTAAATCGCATTTCATAGGCCGGAAATACCGGGGCCTTTGCCTCCCTGCAGGCCTTAAAGAGATCGTGAGAACAGCCCTGGGGAAGGATAATCGCCTCCGCTTTTCCGATGAGACCACGATCTATTTGGTTAAGGGATCGGGATCCCAGGATAATCTGGGTATCGGCTTCAAAACATGGATGAAAAGAGAGAATCATAATTCTTCGCCGGTGGTTTGACTTTGCCTCAATGGGTAACTATAATCACTAATATTATCCGAAGATGAAGGAGTAAAACAATGCCAATCTTTGAATTTGGATGCATAGAGTGCGGAAGTGTGTTTGAAAAACTATTAATGAACTCAGATGAGAAAGTGGATCTCGTGTGCCCGGAGTGTCATTCTCATTCACTTGAGCGCGTTGTCAGTAGGACAAATTACACCATGGGTGTAGGACAAGAAGGAAAGAAGGCCACAATCACAAGGAAATCCTGCGGATCCTCCAACGAATGTACGACGCTTGAACTCCCCGGACATTCACGATAGGAAGAAGTCTGAAACCAGATGAAAAAAGAACATACGGTTGATCAGCAACAAGAGCTGTCAGACGATGATCGCTTTAATATTACGGAGGTTTTTCTCGATGAGATCGTGCCCAAACTCAGAAAGCTTGAGGCGCGGAACGGGAATCTCTGCTGTGATTTTGCAGGTGGGGATTACAGGAATTGGAGTATCCGTTTCCAATCCGTGGGCCCCGATTATGAGATCCTCGACTTTGAATACGACGAGGAGGCGTGCGGTCTTAATCTAGATCTTTAGGCCATATGAATGAACCATGATGGAAAGCAAATTTCTTGGAAGAGATATCATCAAAAAGCCGGCTTGCCCGTTTTGCAGCTCCCTCATTGAAAGACCCTCGGAGTTGAGCACCAGAAGACCTGGGGAAATGCCCGTGGGGGCCTGTTCCTGCGGCGCTGTCTATGCCTGTGACGAGACCGGGCACAATCAGGGGACTGCCATGGTGGAGGCCCTTGTTTTTGCCTGTAACATGGACTGGGACCTGGCCTGGGGTCTACTACCTGAAGAGGATTATCATCAAAAAATCGTCGAAGACTACGACTATGTGAGCCATCTCATTGTGCCTGGAGGATTCTATGAAGGCAGGCGGGTAGCAGGCGTTCTTTTCTTTGTGGTGCTCCATAAAGATGTCCAGGAGATCACCAATGATGGTGTGAGGAAGAACCTGGATAAGGTCCAGGCATTAAGACGAAAACCACGGCCCATGGTTCGTGGGAAAAGCACTCTGTCAAAAAAGGAGATCGAAGATCACGTGCGTGCGTTCCGTATCGACCCTGTCTTGGGTCTTGCTGGAAAGGACAGAAAGCTCATTCCCTATTTGCAGCGTCTTCTCTATTCGGGAGACGATGAGTTTCGGCAGAGGGCGGCTGAGATCCTGGGAAAGGCCTGTGCCATTATTGCTGAAGATGATCCCGACTCTGTTTCAAAACTCCTTGATGGTCTATACATCTCGATCAGTGACACAGCCGCCTCCGACTGGGGAGCCTTTGAGGCGATTGGAGAGATCATCAGCCACACGATTGATATTTTTGCAGGACACCTCCCAAGGCTCTATCAGTTTCTGGGAGATGAAAACCGAAGGGGCCAGGTCATACAGTCCCTTGGAAAGATAGCCAAGGCAAAACCGGACCTCCTACGAAAGCACACGTTTCATTTTCTCCCCTTCCTCAAAGATCCCGATCCCCAGGTCCGAGGCTATACGGCTTGGCTACTGGGAAATCTGGGGGCTTCTGAGGCGCTGAATGACATAAAAATGCTTCAGGAAGATGCCCATGAGATAGGATTTTACCAGAAGGGAAAACTGGAGCAAAAGACCGTGGGCCTCCTTGCATCAGAGGCGATTGAGCAATTGGGCGTGAGTTAGTGGCCATCCATAAATGAGGATTTTTTCATGATCAAGGCATGCGAAAAAAATAACCGCAGGCATATGTGTAATATTCCGAGGATTATTTTTTGAGCATAAAACCGAGATTGGGCAAAAAGACCATTTATGGATGGACACGAGTTAGGAAAACACCTATGTACACTCATTTGCCTGAGACCTGATGATGATCGTAAAATACCTCTTCTCTTCCCCTGACGGCGACATCCCTGCCGGCCCTGATCAACTCGCATCACCTTTTAAGATTGCCCCTTCCAAAGACCATCCCCACCTATGCTTGAAGGACTATTTCGAGGCCATCAGGGATTTTGTCCTAGGAGACAACGGGGGGCCGCCCGTAACGCCTCTGGAAGAAAGGCCTTTCCCGAATCAGGACTGCGATGATATTCATCAGCTACTGATCCGATCTGAGAAACATGGCGCCCTCTACCATATAGCCAGCGTGGAGATCATTTCCCCAAACCGATCGACCAAGCTTGCTGTCAGCACCGCCCTCTCTGAGAGGGGAAAGGCCCTGCTCCACAATGAATATGATCTCCTCAGCTCTTTGGACACCAAATTTCATCTTCCCTATCTACCGAGGCCCTATGAACTTCGAGAGGTGACATGCCGTGTCAACAAAAGAGAGGTGACCCTATTGATGCTCCTGGCCGAATGGTTTGAAGACTATCACGAGTGGCACCTGCAAGGAGACGAAGAGGATCGAATCAGAAAGGTCTCAGTATGGGATCATAAGAATGGATATTGGGTGGCGTCCCCCGAAGAGCGTGACGAACTGTTCCGGCAGGTCGCAAAGACCCTTACCCTTTATTACGACCTTCAAGACTATACTCAGATATCCGCCTGGCACCACGGGGCGGGCGATTTTATTGTGAAACGAGAGGAGGGGAAGATCCACACGAGACTCACAACCGTCAGGAAGTATGAAGAAACCATGCGATTATTGTCGGATGATGCGGTAAACCCGATGGTGGCCATAGTCTATTTCTTTTTGAATCTGACAATCAAGATCCGCCTGGACAGGTTGGAGGGTGTTGGAAAAATGGTATGGGCCGATGAATTCTCCGTAAAGACCGCCATAGAGGGCTTTTTTGAGGCCATCTACAGCATGGAGAGGGAGAATCGGTTTTACCTCGGCCCTGTAGATGATTTGCTCACCCTCTTAAGGACCTTCCATCCTGAAGATCTCCATAAGATCTTCGACTCATTGCTCCTGCTCTACCAGCATGAAGATGCCGACAAAGGAGACCTCGATACCATCCGTGAAAACCTCGACACCCACGTAGGGCAAGTCTATAAGGCTCTTCAAGACTTCCGCCGTTAATAGACCAAGCCCTTAAGGGATTTCCTGAAAGCTTCTGCTGCTTAACCGGGGCGAATCCAGCCAAAACTCTTGAATTGTCACCGTGAGTTTACAGGATATCGATCAGTAGTCATGAGTCCCCAATTTGACAGGGACTCCAGAGAGCTCCTCAATCTTCTTGGTGACACCGGCCAGATTCATAGGGCAATTCATCATGGTATGGGCCTTTTTCACACAGGTGGCAAAATAGATCTCATCAACAGTAACATCCAGCTTATCGAGGACGAGCATCTGGAGCTGGATCCTGGGAATAACAAGGCCGGGACAGTCGCCGCAGCTCGTTTTAAACACAATTCTCACATCTTCGTCACCCTCAAACGCAAAGGTCTTTTCATTGACGGCCTTGTAACACTTGGCGCATCCGATGCAGCTGAAATCCTGTATTTTCTCGCAGTAGATGATACCGATCTTTTTTGTCATAGGTTCTCCTCGTCACCATATCCGACAGGTGGCCGCGATTGAGAGTGCCTCAGCCAAGCCCACTCCTCCTCAGGATCGAAACAATATTTAGGATGCGATTCCCCTGATCTCCTCCTGAACATACCTCAAACGATCAGGATCATCCTCCTCCAATTTTCCATCGGCCTCCCCTGATTTGATCCGTTTTCTCAAAACCTTTAATTCATTTTCAAGGTCTATGACCCTGTTCAGCATCTCCTCCTTAATATCCGGGCCGGTCTCCACCTCTTCAGGAGCCTCATACTCCACCTCTCTCGGCTTCAAAATGAGTCGCTCTTTCCATGCAGGGACATGAGTCGACAGGCCATGTTCCTCCTCTATTTTGCGTCTCAATTCCTCACATGCCGTTGCCTCCCCATGCACCACAAACACACGGGGGCTACTCTCGAAATTCGCGATCCATCGAAGGAGATCATTCTGGTCGGCATGGGCTGAAAAACCTCCAATAGTAAAGACCTTTGCCCGCACAGTGACATTTTCCCTGAAAATCTTGACCTGTTTGGCGCCTTCAACGATCCTGCGGCCTGTGGTCCCCTTTGCCTGAAACCCGATAATGACAAGGCTGGCCCCCTCTCTCCAGAGATTATGCTTCAGGTGATGTTTGATGCGTCCCGCCGTACACATCCCGTTACCCGCGATGACGATGGCAGGGCCCGGGTTTTCATTAATGGCCATGGATTCCCTTGTGCTCTCGGTGAATTTGAGGTTCGGCATATCAAAAGGGTCATAGCCTTTATCAACAATGGCCAGGGCTTCTTCGTCGTAAAAACGTTTGTTGTTCCGGAAGATTTCAGTAGCCTTGATGGCCAGGGGACTATCGAGATAAATGGGGATATTTGGAAGACGACCCTCACGGAAGAACTCTCCCAAGACATAGAGGATTTCTTGAGTTCTCTCCACGGCAAACGCTGGAATGACGGTCTTTTCCCCATGAGACACCGCATGCTCAATGGCGCTTAGGAGTTCTTCCCTGCTTTCTTCAAAAGAACGATGCAGGCGATTACCATAGGTGGATTCGACAAACAGATAATCAGCATCAAAGACCTCGTGAGGATCCCGGACAATAAGCTGATTTTTCTTGCCCAGGTCCCCGGAAAAAACGATCTTTGTTTTCTCCCCGTTGTCTTCGATCCACAGCTCCAGGATCGAGGAACCCAAAATATGTCCCGCGTTTCTCAAACGCGCTTTAATACCCTGGTCAACCTCGATGACGTTGTCCCTTTCTGTTGCTTGGAATAGCGTCAGGCTCTGTTCGGCATCCGCAGTCGTATAAAGGGGTTCAACATCGCCTTTGCTCTGCCGTTTGTTCTTTCGGCTCTGCCATTCAGCGTCCATCTCCTGAATATGGGCTGAGTCGAGAAGCATGATTCGGCAGAGTTCCGCGGTCGGCGGGGAAGTAATGATCTTTCCTCGAAACCCATCTTTCACCAGCCTGGGGATCCTCCCGCTATGGTCGATGTGGGCATGGGTCAGAAAGAGGGTTTTCAAGGAAGTGGGATCAAAACCCCAGGCACTCCAGTTACGGGTCTCCATATGTTTCCCACCCTGAAAAAGGCCACAGTCCACAAGGACCTTTTTCCCCTCAGCTGTTTCGACAAGGTAGGATGATCCGGTTACGGAACCGACTCCTCCAAGGCATGTGATTCTAATCATTTTTCAATTTTCCTTCCAGGCTGTTGTTGTGCTGCGCCGTGGCCATGGGAAAGTCCACGATTGCGTGACCTCAGGCAGGTTTTTCCCATTGTCTCGGCACTCCTTTCCCGGCTCATGACACCCACCGATCGGATACGACCGATGGATGAAAACCCAGGTCGTCAGACAAAGAGGATCCTCGGCCTTTCACATGGTCAAGCTCCTCCGGAGCCTCTCCCCTTGATCGGTGAGGCCTGGATGTCTTTTGTCATAATGAACCCTGTATGTCAACATTTCACTCTTCCTATCAGATTCACGAACCGCTCTGCGTTCTCCCTATGTACCCTTTTTCTCAGCTCGATCGCACCCATTTCAGCATGATCAAGAGATCGATCAAGGATCGCAAAAGCCGGCCCCTGAGATTTTCCAAGATTTCCCTGCCCCATTGATCCGCAGACTTCCGGCGATCGGCTTTGTCCGATGGCCTTTCAAAAAGAGTTGACAAAGTAACTTACTTGTTAGTAATAAGTTTAGGCATTACCGAAATGAAAGGCCAAAAGCCGGATGAGAGTGAAAGAACAGACCCGGAAAAAACTTCCTTCCCATAAGCGGAGGGCCCAGGTCCTTAGTGCGGCCCGTTCCCTCTTTGCCGAGCAGGGATACACCAAGACCACGCTCGATGACATAGCATCAGAGGTGGGGATCAGCCGGCCCCGTGTGGTGCAGCTATTCGGTTCCAAGCTTCGCATCTATGAGGAGATCGCCGAAATCGCCTACCGATCCCATCCCCTTGATAAGGACCTGGAAGATCCCATTCGAAACAAAGATGATTTCGGTGTTTTTCAGGCCTTTGCCTCCCATGTGCTCAACCACACGGCAAAGAAAGAGGACCGGGAAATATTTAAGATCCTCATGTACGCCACCCTCAGAGAAGACTCCTTCCATCGCGCCCACTTTCAAAAGAAAGACTCGCTGATGATAAGCCGTTTGTCCGACTACGTACGGTCACGAATTCAAGAGGGGGCCTTTAAAAACCTGGATTACCGTACGGTCATTCACGCTTACCAGGCCATGATATCCAACATCGCCATTTACAAAAATGTCCTGAAGGGAATGAAATTCACAACCATTGAAAAGCTCAGCCACGATTGCGCGCAGATCTTTCTCGAAGGTATTGCGGCCGCGCCTGGAAACAGGGCCCCTCGTGAAAGGGGAAAGGGATGATCTTTACCATACCTTGTTCAAGAACGCTGTGGGCTGTTCTTGAGTTATTGTTAAAAAAGGAGGGAATGCCATGAAAGGAAAACGGTTTATCGATTTGAGTATCACTATAGAACCCGACCTTCCCAGTGACCCGCCTATCATGATTCCGGAGATCGAATATATTGATCACCTACAGGGTGCCGAGCAGATGAAAGATTTTTTCCCGGGCCTTGAAAAGGAGCAGTTACCTGCCGGGATGGGATGGGCCATGGAATTTCTTAAGCTGACCACTCACAGCGGCACCCACCTTGACGCCCCATGGCACTACCATCCAACCATGGATGGAGGAGAGCCGGCCCTTACCATCGAAGAGGTCCCCCTTAAGTGGTGCATGAGCGATGGCGTGGTCCTCGATTTCAGCCACAAGGCAGATGGTGAGAGGATCAGGGTTGAGGATGTGGAAAAGGAGCTGGACCGTATTGAGTATGCGATCAAGCCCCTCGACATTGTACTGGTCCGTACAGGGGCGGATGAGGCATGGGGGACGCCTGAATATCTTGTAAAGGGCCCGGGGATGGACCGGGAAAGTACCCTCTTTCTCCTCGAAAAGGGGGTCAAAGTGGTCGGGATCGACGCCTGGAGCTGGGACCGTCCATTACCTTTCCTGGCTGAGGAGTTCAAAAAGACCGGTGATCCCAAGGTGATATGGGAGGCCCATTTCGCAGGAATCGATAGGGGTTATTGCCATATGGAAAAGCTGACCAACCTGGCCGCAATCGGCAGGCCCCATGGTTTTACAGTCTGCTGTTTTCCAATCAAGATCAAAAGCGCCAGCGCCGGATGGACCCGCCCGGTGGCTATTGTCGGATAGCCGTGCCCCCTGGCGGCCATGTGGAATTCCGGCCGGATCGACATGATATGTTAGGGCCTTCAACCAAAACATATAGACAAGGAGAATAGAGATGAAACTTACACAAAGAGTAATGTTCATATTCGTGGTGGGTGCCTTGGTGCTGACCGGGATGATTTCACCGGCAACCGCAAAGACCTACAAGATGACCTCTGCCGCAGGTCATCCCCCTATTTTCTTGTGGGTAACCTTGACGAGGGATTTTTTCATACCGGAAGTAGACAAGCGTCTCGCCGCGGCAGGAGGCAAGGACAAGATCGTCTGGAACCAGGCCTATGGCGGAACCATAGCCAAGCTTGGGGGGGTCCTGGAGGCGGTCGAGGAGGGTATTGTGGACCTCGGTTTCGTGGGCACTATCTTTGAGGCGCCCAAGATGCCTCTTCATAATGTGTCGTATATGACTCCTTTCGGGACCAGCGATATCTTTAAGATAGTCGACACAATCGCTGAGCTTCAGGCGACGATCCCTGCCATGGCAAAGGAATGGACTCAATACAATCAGATTTACCTTGGCGGGGTCGGACTGGACACCTACGGTATCCTGACCAATTTCCCGATCAAAACGGTTGACGACATCAACGGGCACAAGATCGCCGCCCCTGGTCCCTCTGCAAACTGGATCAAGGGCACAGGCGCGGTTGCCGTGGCCGCCAATCTTAACACTTACTACAACGGCATCAAAACCGGTGTCTTTGAGGGCACCCTGACTTTCATGACCGCAGGCGCGGCCATTAAGGTCCATGAGGTGGCTCCCTATATCTGCATGGTGAACTTCGGGGCCCAGTTTGCAGGGGGCCTCACCGTCAACAAAGACCTGTTCGAATCTTTTCCTCCCTATATGCAGAAGATCTTCAGGGAAGTCGGTGCTGAATATGCAAAGAGATTGGCCCAGGCTCAAGCCGATAAGGCCGCAGGCGCCATGAAGGCGATGGAGAAGGCAGGGGCTAAAATCTTGTATCTGTCTGACAAAGAGCGAAAACAATGGGCCGAAAAGCTCCCCGAAGTGCCCAATAACTGGGCCGCCTCCATGGAGGCAAAGGGACTGCCGGGCAAGACAGTCCTCAAAGGTTTTCTTCAAGGCCTGAGGAAACGAGGCGTTGTGCTGGTAAGAGACTGGGATCAATAGACCATGACACAAAAAAGCCGTGAAACAACGGTTATGCCGCCAAGCCTCCGCGAGCGGTTGAAATATGACAGCATCACATCCGTGATGAATTCGATCGGCACGGCCTGGGTGTTTGTGCTTCTGGTCATTATCAACCTCGATATCGGAGGCAGGGCCTTCTTTAACCATCCCATCAGGGGGGTCCCCGAGATAGTGGCCCTATCGATTGTGGCCTGTGTGTTTTTACAACTGGCCCATACACTGAAAGTGGGTCGATTGACTCGTTCGGATATCCTGCTGAACTGGTTGGACAACCAGCATCCGGTTCTGGGCAGTCTGTTACAAGGGGTCTACCACCTTGTTGGGGCCGTTCTCATGGCAATCCTGTTTTTTGCCAGCCTTCCCCTCTTTACCAAGGCGTGGCGTCTGGATCTCTATGTTGGGGCTGAAGGGGATTTCATGGCCCCTGTCTGGCCGGTCAAATTGATCATACTGATCGGCTGCGCCGCAGCGACGCTGCAATTCGTCCTGACCGCGGCTGATCATTTTATCCACATGGTAAAAGGTGAAGGCCCGACAACCCCTTAGCCGAAAGGTCACTGGATGAGCGATTTACAAATAGGCGTTGTATCGATTGTCGCTATCCTCTTTCTTATTTATGCAGGCATGCATGTAGCTATCGCCTTGAGCCTGCTCTCTTTTCTGGGAGTCTGGCTTATCAGGGACAACTGGGCCATTGCCGCCAAGCTCCTGGCCCTGGCCGCGGCCGACAGCATATCCGGGTATATATTCGGGGTGGTCCCCCTTTTTGTGTTGATGGGCCTTTTTATTTCTATTTCAGGAATCGGCAAGGACACCTTTGACGTTGCCAACAGGCTTTTCGGAAGGCTGGGAGGCGGATTGGGAATTGCCACGGTCGCGGCTAACGCCGTATTTGCCGCTGTAACCGGTATTTCCATTGCCTCTGCCGCCGTCTTTACAAAGGTGGCCGTCCCGGAAATGATCCGTCTCGGGTACAGGCCCCGATTTGCCGTGGGTGTGGTCACAGGGTCTTCCGTACTGGGCATGTTGATTCCTCCAAGCCTCTTGTTGATCCTGTTTGGGGTCCTTACCGAGACCTCCATCGGAGACCTGTTTAAGGCGGGGATCATGCCGGGGATTGTCCTTTCAACAGGCTTTTCCGTCATCATTCTGATGATGGCCAAACGTTTTCCCGACTATGTCACAAACAGTGACACGACGCAGACAAAACAGATCGACATGAGCCTGGCAAGAGCTGTTGGAAAATTGGTGCCCATCGTCTTGTTGATTTCTCTGGTGCTTGGGGGCATCTACGCAGGTTGGTTTACACCTACTGAATCCGGGGCGGTCGGCGCCTTGGGCGCCCTCGTTTTGAGCCTCCTGAAGAGGAAACTGACATGGGCAGGGCTATGGCAGGTGTTGACCGAGACAGGCCATGTGACGGTCTCGATTCTCTTTTTGATTATTTCCGCCAATGTGTACGGACGCATGCTGGCATTGTCAGGCATTACCGGCTTTTTAGGCACGTGGATCGGCGAATCAGGCATGGGGCTTTACGCCGTACTGACGCTCTATCTGATCGTGATTCTCTTGATGGGGACAATCCTTGATTCCACCTCCATTCTGATGATTATCGTTCCACTGATATATCCGATCATGCAGCCCTTTGGTGTCAATTTCATCTGGTTCGGGTTGATCACGGTTATCGCTATTGAGGTTGGTCTGATCACACCTCCCCTGGGGATAGCCGCCTATGTGGTCAAGTCAACCCTCGATGACCAGAGCATCACGCTGAATGATGTCTTTGCCGGGGCCTTGCCATTTGTGCTGATGATGGTGATTGTCCTGACCCTGGTGGTTGTTTTCCCCCAGATCAGCCTGGTCCTTGTCAGATAGTGCTTCGGCCCACATATGCGGACATCCGCAGACCCGGATCTCGATGCGTATGAGGTCTATGATTTTTTTGATGTTACTTCTACACAACTTTTGAGCGAGGTAAAAAAATGACAACACAACTGAAAAACAAAGTAGTGATCACAGCGGCCCTGACAGGGGCGATCCACACGCCCGGGATGTCGCCCTATCTGCCCGTCACGACCAAGGAACTGATTGACGAGGCCCTGGCCGTTCATGAGGCAGGTGGGGCCGTCGCACACCTTCATGTCCGGGATCAGGAAACAGGCACGCCAAATGCCGATCAGGACACCTTCCTGGAGATTGCTACAGAGGTAAAAAAGCAGTGCGATATTGTTCTCTGCACCACAACCGGAGGACGTCTTGGGGAATCCGTGGAAAAAAGGGTCAAGGTCGTCTCGACCTTGAAGCCGGAACTCGCCTCATTAAATGCCGGATCTTTGAACTTTGCTCTTTTTCATGTGATCGACAAATTCAAGGAATGGAAGTATGACTGGGAGAAGACCTATCTTCAACAGACCGAGGATTATATCTTTCCAAATACCTTCAAGACCATGCGGGAATTCCTGACGGTCTTTAACGAGATGGGGACAAAGCCGGAATTTGAGATCTATGATGTGGGCATGATCAACAATCTCGCCTTTCTGATTGAGGCCGGGTATGTCAAAAAACCTGTCTATCTCCAGTTTGTCATGGGCATCCTCGGCGGTATCCCCGCCACGCCGGAAAACCTTGTGTTCCTTGTTGAGACCGCCCGCAAGGCGATCGGCGATTTTCAGTTTTCCGTTTGCGCCGCAGGCCGGTTCCAGTTCAGGATGTGCACCCAGTCCTTTCTCCTTGGAGGCCATGCCAGAGTTGGACTGGAGGACAATCTCTACCTCTCCAGGGGAGAACTGGCAAAAAGCAACGCGGAACAGGTGAAAAAGATCATTCGCATTGCAAGAGAGCTCGATCTGGAACCTGCCACGCCCCAGGAGGCGAGGGAGATACTGAACTTGAAGGGACTTGACAAAGTCAGTTTCTGATGGATTCGCAAAAAATCAGTATTTAGACGGTTTCTTAATCAGCCACGTTGATCGTTAGGACTGTGGTGGAGGGATCTACAGATGGAGTGTTTAATGGATCACATTGTTCTGAATGTGCTCGATGAGGAGAAGATGATCGCTTTCTATTCGGAAATCCTCATGCTAGAGCCTGAACGCCTGCAGGAATACCGCACTGGACAGGTGCCCTTTCCATCTATCAGACTGAATTCCGATACAATTATTGACCTGTTTCCCAAGAAGATGTGGCAGAAAAGCTCACGGCATGGGGAGGGTCGGCTCAACTTGAACCATTTTTGTATGGCCATGGGCAAGGAGACCTGGGAGGAGCTTTTTGAGCGACTTCGGACGCACAATGTGGATATAGAGGAGGGACCTGTATCACGGTGGGGAGCGCACGGCAGTGGAATATCGATCTATTTTCGAGATCCGGAAGGGAATCTGGTTGAGGCGCGCTATTATGAGCTCCCTGATCGTTCAGAAAAATGCCTGCTCGGATCCTAGCCGGCAACAATGATTTCTGAAAATTTTACTAAGAATCCGCTCAAAATAGTACCCCAGGGCACCTCCTTTTGAGGGGCAGTCCCCCGGTCCTTTTGGGTGCCGATACCTCTGAACAGTGGACCTTAAAAGGGGTATTCGCACCCGCCGCGGAGGAGTGCCTCCAAACAAGGGCAAGGGCCCGGCTCGCCATGATCTCTCGATATTTCCTTGATTTTCCCCTTTTTCCTTCCTATTGTTTGATAGGTCTAATCTGAAATCACGCCATATGATTAATGATCGTAAATCATCCCATGGGCCTATATGCTTTATAAATGGCAGGACAGCCTTAACGAAAAAGATTAGTAAAGGCAGGAAAGATGTGCCGAGACAAGCAAGTGTCAATGCGCCTGGGAGTCTGAATCATAATTAAGAAAAGAGACAATTATTCTAGAAGGAGGTGAAGAACTGTGGACAGATCAAATATCATCATTGTCGATGACACCAAGGATGTTTTGTCGTCCCTTCAGAGAGAACTAAGAAAAGAGCCCTACAATGTCTTTTATGCAAGTGGTGGAGAGGAGGCCTTAACAATTATATCTGAGAATCCCTGTAAAGTCATAATCTCCGACATAAAGATGGTAAAAATGGACGGATTTGAGCTGCTGGCTAAAGTCAAAGAAAAATATCCTGATATGATAAGGGTGGTTCTCTCCGGTCATTCTGATGTCAAACTTATCCTGGATCTCGTGAATAAAGGTGGTATTTACAGGTATTTGACGAAGCCATGGGAGGCAGAGGATATTAAAGCCACTATCGAGCAATGTATAGAGCTTTTCGATCTGCGAAAAGAAGTCATTGAACTCCGGAACAAGCTCGCTGCTGTGGAGCGGGAGAAGAGTGGGAAGTAGCGGACGCCTTTGACTATCCCTCCATCAACCTCAAGAGGTGAACTTTGGGATTGAATGGACCAAGTTCGCCCTCCATCCAACTCGGTTTTTCGCCCTTGGCCTGAAAGCCCCTCATGTTCCTTCCAAATAACGCCTTTTTTTATCCAGTTTCTACATTTTTTGTAAAATTCGAGAGATAAGGATATCACCGAGAATAATCTAAATTATATATCTTGTTGATTATTCTCGGTTTGATCGTATCGGTATGGATCTTGCTTTTTATAGGGGCTTTATGCATTCCAGATCACTGTGACGCAACACAAATGCCACGTATGGAGAAGATAAGGCATGAGAAAGAGATATCTTATATTCGGTTTCATTTGTCTTTTGGTCATTGGTAATTGTTATCTGAGCGGCAAAGCCCTTGCCTCGTCAGGGCCTTTTCCCCTCTACCCTTCGATTGAACCCAACGTCCATTTCTGGACTGATATTTACACAAGATATCCGACCACAAAAGGGATTATCCATGACAGTCATGATCTCAGCATTGTTTATAACGTCATTGAGCTTATCCATCCTGACAGGCACGGGGCAAGGGCGATCAATAGGAAACGGATAAAGAAAGCGAAACAGAGGT
The DNA here is from genome assembly GCA_034189325.1 of Thermodesulfobacteriota bacterium. Classification (GTDB taxonomy): domain Bacteria; phylum Desulfobacterota; class DSM-4660; order Desulfatiglandales; family Desulfatiglandaceae; genus JAXHUM01. The sequence goes on along the minus strand of JAXHUM010000062.1, from coordinate 19,686 downwards.
ACAAGATCATTTTGGAAAGGCTGGCGCAAAACGCCTCGGCTATCGATCCTGAGGCAAGGCGTGTCGCAGACCTTTTCGGCCTGAATCCTGATCCTTCGGTATTCCGAAAGGCAAGGTACAGGATCCGTTGCCAGGTGGGTCAAAAGGACCGATTTCGGAAAGGTCTGGTCCGTTCAGGCGCCTATCTGGATGAGATTAAAAGAATTTTTCAGTCTCATGGCCTGCCGGAGGACCTCTCGTACCTTCCCCACGTCGAGTCCTCCTTTAATCCGAAGGCATACAGCAAATTTGGGGCGGCAGGCATATGGCAGTTTACTCGCTCAACAGGCAGACAATTTATGAACGTAGGCTATTCCGTGGATGAACGAAGAGACCCCATAGAATCCTCCAAGGCTGCCGCACGGCTCCTAAAGCAAAACTATAAAAGACTGCAAAACTGGCCGATGGCGATTACCGCCTATAATCACGGCCTGTCAGGCATGTTACGGGCCAAAAGGACCAAAGGCGGGTATGAGGCTGTTTTCAATGATTACAAAAGTAGGATCTTCAGGTTTGCCTCCAGAAACTTCTACTCCGAATTCCTGGCAGCCAGACAAGCAGCGAAAAACCATGGCAAGTACTTCGGAGCAATCGATTTCGACACCCCCGTGAGGACCAGGAAGGTCGTTCTTGATGGATATGTTGGGGTAGAAGATCTCTCTTGCTATTTTGATGTAAGCATGTCGACCATTCGAAGACTGAACCCCTCACTGCGCCCCCCTATCTTTAATGGACAGAAGTATGTCCCAAAGGGGTATCTTCTAACCTTGCCGGCCGATACGGAAAAGCTCTGGCAGAACTTGTCGGCACAATTGCCCAAGGATCTGTATAAATCCGCACAAAAGCCGAGCCGTTTTCATCGAATAAAGAGGGGTGAAACCATTGCTAAGATTGCAAAAATGTATGGGCTGAAGCCGTCTGCCTTGATTTTGGCAAACAATCTCAATGCAAGGGGAACAATCTATGCGAACCAGACCCTGAGACTGCCGGTACCGGATGCAACGATTGATAAGAAACCCACCCAGGAGACCTCTTCTATAATAACAGCCGGGAAAAGAAAGCAAGAGGAACAGACGGCAATGATGTCTCCTCGGCATGCTGTTTTCTCAACAGAGCCGGGTAGTCCTGGAAAGGGCTTGGAAGCCACCCAGATGATCGTAGCAGATAGCCTCGAGGTTGTTAGGGTAATGACAGAGGGGGGCACACCGGTCGGGATTATTCGCGCGGAAATTGAGGAGACATTAGGACATTACGCCGACTGGCTGGGTATCCCGACACACAAAATCCGTCGATTAAACGGCTTCGCCTACGGCACCGTATTAAGAATACACCAGGAACTTAAAATCCCCCTCCATGGGATTTCAAAAGAGCGGTTTGAAGAGGCTCGGTTTGAATACCACCAAAAAATTCAGGAAGACTTTTTCAGGGCCTATAAGGTTGACGATGTGAAGACCTACAGGGTCAAACATGGAGACAGTCTCTGGACCCTATGCCAGGAGGTATTCAAAACGCCCCTCTGGCTCGTCAAGAGGTACAACCCTGAAGTCGACTTTGGTGATCTGAGATGGTCGCAGACCCTGTTGGTTCCCATAACGGAAGGACTTGTCGAAAACAATGATATAGCCCTCTAAAAAAACCTCCACAGGGCCATAAAGAATAGTCGGCTTCTTCCCCATTTTCCTGGCCCTATTCAGGTCGACCCGCACAGACCTGTCTGCGACCACGCACTCTACCTCTTCCCCATCAGCGTCTCCCAGGTTTTTCTCAAAGGAGCCGGCTCAGAGGCACTCCATCATCTCAGGGCATGCCGCCGTCAAGGCGGAGAACAGCGCCGGTACAGAAGCTTGAGGCGGCACTGGCAAAATAGAGGGCTGCGCCGACAACTTCCCGGGGTTCGCCGCCGCGCCGGAGGGCGTAAGTCTGTGCCCTTTCGTTAAAAACCTCCATGTCCCAGGCCCTGCTGATGTCCGTCAAAAAGGGGCCGCACATAATGCAATTCACCCGCACCTTGGGTCCGAAGGCATGGGCAAAACCTACCGTCATGGCGTTTAATCCGGCTTTTGCAGCGGAATAGGGTATTATTTCAGGCGTTGGACGTATGGAACCAACGCTGCTGATGTTGATGATGGAACCCCCTTTACCCTTTGACATGCGCTCACCCACAAGGGCGATTAGCCGGAACGGCCCCTTCAGGTTGACGGCAAGGACTTTGTCGTAAAGGTCCTCACTCACATCAACGAGACTCTCGTAAATGGGAGATTTACCGGCGTTGTTCACCAGGATATCGATCTTTCCGAACCGCTCGTAAGATGCTTCGACCAACCCTTCGATCTGGTCCCAATGGCCCACATGGCAGGCATAAGACAGGGCCTTGCGCCCTGTCTTGGCCTCCACCTCGAGGGCCAACTCCTCACATGCCCTGCTTTTGCGGCTGGCAATCACAACATCTGCCCCTGCCTGGGCAAAGGCCAGGACCATCTCCCGACCCAGCCCTCGACTCCCACCGGTAACGAGTGCTACCTTATCGGTAAGGTCTAACAGATCCGTCATAGACCTCTCCCAACGCTAGGGCCAACGCCATCATCAAAAAACCTACATGTCCGCCAGTGACAAATCATCAAGCCCCAGCTCCTTCAATTTTTCAGGTGTCGGCAAACCGGTCTCCTTGTCCCATCCCCGCTCATCGTAGTAATCATCCAGGGCTTTCTCGATATCCCTCTCCTTCAATTCTATCTTTCCATAGTAGTCCTTAAGCGGGTATTCTTCTCCATCCGGACCGGAAAGGGTCTGAAACCATTTTTTAGGGGCCTTATCATGCTTTCGTGAAAAGCCGACCCTCCCGTTCAGCATTCTATGCAGATTCCAAGCCCTTTCAGCCGCCTTCATCAGTTCTGAGGGCGGGGTCTCGATATTGGTCAGGGCAGAGTAAAGTTCGCTGATGGTATTAATGTGAAAAAACCTGCTCACCGGGGCCCTGAGGCACATCCCCAGACTATCCCAGAGGGAATACCAATCCTGGCTGTACCGGGTGAAGCGCCCGACATTCCAGGAATCTTCGCTCACGATCCGATCAATCGCATCAGGGGGTATCCCCATCCTCTCACCATGCCTGGCAAATTCGCTCGGCTTCTTCCCCGGCACGTATCCCGGTCCTCCCCCGCCGGCAGGATAGGCTCCCCTCGGGTCGGTAAGTTGCGTCAACGGCATGGTGCCGAGACCTGCTGTTCTGGGGTCGAGATGAGGCGTACGCCCTTTGATATGAACGGCATAGTCCTCTTCTATGCCCCTTCCAAGCTTCCTCGCCGCTTCCAGAGTGCCTTCTGCCAGTATGTCTCCAAAGCCCTCTCTCTTGGCCGTCATCTCCGCGACCTTCAAACGGGTCTCAAAATCATCCTTGAGCTCAATACCGGTGTCTTCTATGGTGATAACCCCTTTTGAATAAAGATGCGCCATCAGAGAAAAGGTAAAATCGAAGTTCAGTTCACACAGCCCGTATCTATTGAGAAGGTCGGAATATCTCACCGATCTGGCATAGGCCTCATCAATGTCCTCTGCACCATGCCTTTGAAGGATCATCCCTGTGACATAGCCGGTCACCCCCGCGTTCTTTCCCTCAGTGATTCTGATACGGTCCTTGTCCGCCATAGGGCACCCCGGACAGGCCAAGGTCTTGTTCGATTTGGCATGTAAGCCCAGAATCTGTTTGCGCTCCTCCATGGTGAATTCATTGAAGTCGACCTTGGACCAGTTGTCATAGGGAAAAGTAGCGAATTGGGAAGAGGACACCTCGCCTGAAAACCCCACCCTCAACAACATGTCCCTGCCCTTCCATGGCATCATCCTGTCAAGCAGGCCTTGAACCGTCTTTGTAAAGGCCTTCCGGTCAGCGACTTTAATACCGTGCGTTCCCTGAACAGCAACGATCGCCTTTAGGTTTTTTGCCCCCATAATCGCAGGGAGCCCCCCTGAACCCAAAGTGCCGCCCTTGTCTATTTGACTCACCGACACTTTTACGAGATTCTCGCCTGCCTGGCCGATGGGAATAATACTGCACGGCTCGTGTCGTTCTCGTAACAGGTCAACCGTATCATTACCATCCTTTCCCCAGAGGTCTGAGGCATCGCAAAGTTCCACAACATCATCACATATCTTCAGATAAACAGCGCTTTCGGCCTTCCCGCTGATTATAAGATGATCATATCCCGAAGTCTTCATCATAAGCGAAAACTTGCCTGCGCCGCTACCCGTTGCAATGGCACCATTAATGGGGAACTTGGTGGTCACCGTCAGCTCACAACAACCTGGAATCACGGTCCCGCTAAAGGGCCCCGCTCCGAGTATAATCGGATTTTCCGGCGCGAGGGGATCTACGTCAGGAGGTATGAGATCGTAGGCCAGTTTATGATTCATTCCACGGCCGCCAACAAATTTCCTGGCGACGTCCACATCAAGCGGTTCCGCTCTGGTCTCGCCCGTTGTTAGGTCCACATGCAGGATTTTTCCTGCAAATCCGTAAGTATCCATTTTCATTTGCCCCCTATTTTGAGCATGTTGTGCTACGCTGCTTTCTTTTGCTGAACAAGGGCCCCATAGGGACAGAATCGAGCACAAATGCCGCAGTTATCGCACTTCTCAGTAAAGGTAATCTCATACTCGTTTTCAGCCCCTACAAGCCTCCTGATTTTGATGGCGGCTCTTGAGGGATTGAATTCCTTTTCGAATCTCAGTGAACAGCGGAGCTGACAAATGAGACAGCCCGCGCAATTGGATTCATCGACAGAAATGGGTGGTCCTTTCTTTTTATTCTCCATGGTTTCTCCTTCATCACACGAACGGTACATTAGTTGTTAATGTTATGCCAACCAGCGCTTTCTCCTTTTATAGTGCTTAACTTCCCGATAGCTTCGACGCTCGCCGACTTGACTAAGCCCCAGATAGAACTCCTTGATATCCTCGTTATACTTCAACTTCTCTGCCTGTCCGTCAAGGACTATTCTTCCATCCTCCATAACATACCCGTAAGAGGCTACTGACAAAGCCATCATGGCGTTTTGCTCGACAAGCAGGATCGAGGTTCCTTCATCTTCGTTGATCTGTTTAATAATCTTGTATATTTCCTCCACCAGGAGAGGACTCAGTCCGAGGGAAGGCTCATCCAGGAGCATGAGTGTTGGGTGGGCCATCATAGCACGGCCGATAACAAGCATCTGTTGCTCCCCTCCCGAGAGAAAACCGCTTGTACGCTGAGAGAGGGTTTTGAGTTTTGGGAAGTAAGAGTAAACGCTCTCGATGTCGTCATTGATTCCCGCCACGCTTTTTTTCTCGCATGGCAACCCTTGCAGCATACTTCTCACGATTCACTTTCAGGACCTTCGGGAGGGTGTCAATCTTTTCTGAAGAGAGCATCATGAATCCTTTCTCACCTCACTTTAATATTACATGGTGAGAGCAGCGCTTGATCCCATGTAGGCCTTGATGACCCCTGGATTGTCCCTCACCTCTTCCGGGGATCCTTCGGCTATTTTGACTCCGAAATCGACAACAGCCACTCGATCACTGATATCCATCACAACACCCATATCATGTTCAACGAGGATAATCGGTATGTCCTTCAATTCGTGAATATCAATAATAAACCTGGCCATATCTTCTTTTTCCTCAACATTCATTCCAGCCATTGGTTCATCAAGGAGGAGGATTCTGGGTTCCAGCGCCAGGGCGCGTCCCAGTTCAACCTTCTTGCGTTGGCCATACGGAAGCATGCCGACGACTTTTTTTCTAATCGGTTCCAATTCAAGGAGATCTATAATGTCTTCCACGGCCTCCCTATGCCTCAACTCTTCACGATGGGCCTTCCCAACATAGATAGAGCCTGAAACCATACCCTGCTTCATAAAAATATGTCGTGCAGCCATCAAGTTATCCAGAGCGGTAAGACCGGTATAGAGCTCAATGTTCTGGAAGGTACGAGCAATTCCCAAACCGGCAATCCTATGGGTCGGGAGTTTTGTGATGTCCTGTCCATGAAACAATATCCTGCCCATTTGGGGCCGATAAAACCCGTTTATACAGTTGAGTATGCAGGTCTTCCCTGCTCCGTTAGGGCCTATTATTGCCAGAATCTCTTTTGGTTTGGCCTCAACACTGAAATTGGAAAGGGCTGAGACCCCACCGAAACTCAACGAAATCCCATCTACGACAAGATCATTTTTAGAACTTGGCTTTACCGGCATGCCTGCCACCTCAAGACTGTTTGTAAATAGACAGGGAGGAACATGATTTCCAGATGAAATTGGAATCGGACGACACAGCCTCCGGTCTAACCCTATTTATACTTGGCAGGCCTGAGATCCGGGGCGACTCGCCAATCACCGATTGGAACTAATCGACCGCTTTTCACTTGGGTAATAAGGGTCTTGCTAGAGGACCGTCTCTTTTCAGAAAAGGAATAATAGGTGAGTCCCCCAAGGGGGGTGAAATCCTTCATTTTGACCATGGGGGCATATGGCCCGCTCAAGTCCGCAATGACTGCAAGATTTATAAATTTGGGTTCCTGGTTTTCCGCAACAGCAAGACTAAACCCACTCGATATTGCCAACAGTAGGGCAACGAGACCCCAAAAGACGTTTCTTAAAAACATTGTTCATCTCCTCCAATACCTCAGCAGCTGTAATCATCAGAAAGCATCTCAGAAATATCCCTTGGGAAAGGGACACACAGATGCAGTTTCCGTCCAAGACTGGTTCATATCTCAATTTCTGCGTCTGACTCAGATCCTTATCCTTAAAACAGGCAAGATGTTAAAATCGTTGATTATGAGATGAGCAGGAATACGCTATGGATTCGTTGTTTGCTTAAGTCTTTAAGTTTGGTACGGCCTAGGGATTAAGGGAATATTTAGTGGTAATACTCATTAAGCTTAGATATGAAAAAAGAACTCTGAAAAAGAGTTCATCCTTCTAACAGATCGCGGTGATCGTTGTCAAGAGAAACCGATCCTGTTTTGAGTCTTGGTTAAATGGCCTACCCTTGTCGCACGTGACGATGGTAGGCCCTTTATACCCAATAGGGATGAGAAAGCCTTGAACACTGGCGTGACTCGGCTCCCTGTTAATGGTTTAATGATTGGATGTAAGTCTCCACCCGAGTCCTCATAGGTCCTGTCTCTGCGGCATCATAGTCAGACTGGATCTTGAGAAAATTGAGGCCGGCACCCTCCTGCAGTATCTTCGGGAAATAGAAGGTCTCCAGATCATAACAGTCACGATAAAGCAACTGATACCATATCACTCCATCCGCTTTGAAGTCTTTTGCCAATTCAACCACAAAATCCAGCCTTTCCCTTGACGGTCTGAAAAACGGCGGGGGGACCCTCCTTCTAAAATATCTGTCCGCCAAGGCATCCAACAGATCTCCGTTAGGATTGACCCTCTGCCAATAGTGTCGCAGGCCCTCGGCGAACTCCTCTATGACGACTGAGGCCCCTGTCTCCTCAATCAAATCATAGATCTTTGAATCTCCATCGGCCATAGTGGACCCTGTCAGCATGATCCTCGGTCCCTTGCGCCCTGTTCCGTCGGCGGTCTTCAATTCTTTAACCAGATCCTCCAATATGTCCACCATAGTCACGCTATCCCCTACAAAGGTGGCATGGTTCAATTTCATAAAATCGCGACCGCTTATAGGCGGATTGTCTTGTTTCCGCAAATCTCCGATCTCTTCCAAAAGCTCTCTCATCCGGTTGTAGAGTTCTATCTTCTCCTTGAGTACCGAATTTTCTACCCTGTTCCCCGTAAAATCCTCGATTCTTTTCTTGAAAATACCGAGTCCTTCCAGATAATAATCATAACCCAGATCCGTCTTTCCATGGGGAATGCCCATCCTGTAAACCGGCACGTCCGTATAAAAATCAAAACAGTCTGCAATGGCCTTGATGTTAGCGTCGGTAACGGCACTGACCAAGAGGTCCATCATCTTGTATAATATGCTCTCTCCGGAGACATAATACCCAATCTGGGAACGGCAGAATGTATCGATAAAGCGGGGGATATAAGCTCCTGATATGGCCACGGGCTCAGGGTCACCTCCACGAATAAGACCAACGGGGATAGCCCCGGCAGCCTCCAACAACTCTTCAGGCATATATCCGCCAGGGGTGCATCCGATTATCTTAACCCCGCCATCCTTTGCCTTTTTCAGCTGTAATGGCCTCTCCTTCAGATGTTCAGACAATCTCAACATTGCTTCCATTCTTGTCACTCGCCTCCGTTTTAGATCATTGTCTCTGAAAAAAATCCGGGGAAAAATCACAAATACACTTAAACCGCAAGTTCAAAGGTGATCACCGTTGATCAGGGCTTTTCATTGAAACCTTTTTGACTACTCGTCACGAAAACAGGTTGCCGCGAAAATCAGTTTTTAAACCTCCTTTCATTGAAGATAAAAAAACATGTGGTAGAGATCAAATGGTTAGTGGTTAGTTAACTCAAAGGTTGGGTTTTATATGGATGACTTTGTTTTGGAGCTAACCGGCAACAGCGCTTGTTTTTTCTGGTAGGATTTGAGCGGGCCATTGGGCTTCCTTCAAACTCTCACGGACCAGATCGATATGCTAGCCAAACTTGAAAAGAATAGCTTGAGATGATTCCTAATGACTCATACCAGGTTCCAGCGGATTGATCAACCACAATTCTCGATCGTTTGGCTCATTAGAGAAATCATGATAGGTCCCCTACTAAAGTGGGGCAAGAGGAGGTTTTTATAGCCACTCCCTTGATTTTGATGTCTCCTCTCTCTATAATCAACTGATATAAAGGTTTTTGCTGACACGTAAACACACTCTGTAATTCCCACAGGGTCCTGTGTAATGACACGCTCTTGGAATGGTCCTGGGGTCCTGAAAGCCGGGAAACCGACCGCAAGGGATGAGAATACTGCGTTTTTTATCGCTCTCCAATCAATCTGACATGTCAAGACATGGAAAGGAGGGATTAAAATGTTGGTAGCAGGTGTAGATGTGGGAGCGGCCACAGGCAAAGCCGTTATTATGGACGAACAAGACATTCTTTCTTACTGTATCATGCCCACAGGGCACGATGTCGTGGATATCGGAAATAAGGTGGCTATCAAGGCCCTTGATCAAAAAGGGCTTACCATAGACGACCTCGATTATGTTGTATCAACAGGTTATGCCAGGAGGGCTATCACCTTTTCAGACAAATCCATCAGTGAAATCATTTGTCATGCCAAGGGTGCCAAGTACTTGATACCTGAAACCAAGGCGATTATCGATATAGGAGGACAGGACAGTAAAGCCCTCACCGTGGGTGAGGAAGGAAGGGTGCTTGACTTTGTGATGAATGACAAATGTGCCGCCGGAACCGGTAGATTCCTTGAGGTTATGGCGGATGTCCTGAATCTCGATCTCGAGGAGATGGGCCCGGTATCTCTTACCAGTAAGGATCCGTGCTATATCAGCAGCACTTGCACCATATTCGCGGAGTCTGAAATGGTTTCTCTCAGGGCGGAAAAAAGAAAGAGAGAAGACATCATTGCGGGGATACACAAGGCTGTTGCCTCAAGGGTAATGGTCATGGGTGCTACTATAGACTTTGCACAGAAGACCATATTTACCGGCGGTGTCGCCAAGAATGTCGGCGTCAAGAAGGCGTTGGATGACCTGTTGGGATTCGAGATCGTGGTACCCGAGGAACCTCAGATAATCGGCGCGGTAGGAGCGGCCCTTATAGCAAGGACGGAAACACTAAACTAAAAAGCGCTAAACAACTGAGAACGCCTGTATCCCAAGGAAAATCCGCTGTGAGATTCGCCTCGGCGAGGAGGGCATGTTTCTTCCCACCCCATTTCAAAGCGGCCTTATCCTGTTTTTGAAGATGCCGTTCCTCTCTTCAACATATGCTCCTGAAAACGGCCATATGTGTAAGTGCATGCCTGTTCAATGCCACGGCAAACATTCATTCTCACTATTTGAGAGGCAAAAATGGACAAATCTGAAATCGTACATGTTCTAGAGGAGAGCGAAATTTTTGGTGCTCTCGACAAGAGGGATATCCAAAAGATCGCCGGTCTGTGCAAGGTACTCACTTTTGAACCTGGCGAATATGTCTTCCGTCAGGGGGACCTCGGAGAGGATCTTTATGTGATTGCCGAGGGCCGCATGCTTCTCGAGAGATCCGTTGACCTCGGGTCACGAAAGGGGAGCGTCGTAACCGGATTCCTCGGCAAGGGCAGGGTCTTTGGGTGCTGGTCGTCACTTCTGGGAGAACCTCACGATCTTATGTCCTCCGCCACCTCCTCCAAGCGCACGAAGGTCGTAATGATGAAGGGCGCAGGTCTGAGGGAGATGATGCTCCGTGACAGGGATCTTGGTTTCAGCATCCTTCAGAGGCTTTGCTTTCTGCTTCGAGACAGAATACGAGGTGTCTACACGGCCATGGAGAAAATCTGACAAGTAGGAGAACAGTCCGATTTCATAAGGTCAATCAGTTGATTGACAAGGCCCGTATGAAAAAGGAGTAGTTTATGAATGAGACAATAGACCCGGAAGAGAGAGCCCGTATTCTCAAAGAAGAGGAGGATATGATTAGTGACGTAACTCTCAGGCTTGCATCACTTGAGAGAGAAAGACCTCAACTCATACCGATTCTCCAGATGATTCAGGAAAGGCATCATTATTTAGCACCCCAAGCACTGTCCATAGTAGCACGGCACCTTGGCATCCCCACCTGTGAGGTCTATGGTGTGGCAACCTTCTACAATCAATTTCGATTCGTGCCCCCTGGGAAGCATCCTATCAAAGTCTGCCTGGGCACGGCATGTCATGTCAGGGGAGGAGAGATCGTGCTGGAGAATTTTGAAAGAAAACTGGAGATCCATGAAGGTGAAACGACGCCCGACCGGGAATTCAGTATCGAAAGGGTGGCCTGTGTTGGATGCTGTGCCCTGGCCCCGGTGGCGGTTATAGATGACACACTCCACGGCCAAATGGCTCCCAGCAAGGTAGAGGGCCTTATCCTTGGGTTCCAGATAGAAAAGGAAAAGGAGGAAAGGAAAAGACAAAAGAATGAATCCGCCGAATAAACAAGACCTCGAACAGAGATTCGAAATCATTCGGAAAGAGGCGGAGAAAAGGCGCCATCTATTCCAGAAGACATCTGCTCCGAAGATATACATTGGCATGGCCACATGCGGCATAGCCGCCGGCGCCCTGGAAACAAAAAAGGCGTTCGAGGAGGCCCTCGATGAAATGGGGATTGAGGCCCATGTCCGGTCGGTCGGGTGCATTGGTCACTGCTATGCGGAGCCTGTGGTTATAATTGACGCCCCCGAACTTGGTTTCCCCCCAATTTTCTACCATCAGGTCTCTCCCGGTAAGGCCAGAATGCTGGTCAAGTCGTTCCTCAGAGAGGGAGATCCCCTTTTTGAGCATATCCTGGGGGCCATGGAAGAAAATGAAATGATCCCCCAGGTCACGGATTTCCCCAGGTTTAGCCGGGAGAAACGCGTTATTATGGCCAAATGCGGTCTTATTGACCCGGAAGACATCTACGATTATGTCTTTGAAGGAGGGTATGCCTCTCTCAAAAAGGCCCTTGAGCAGGACCCGGATCAGGTCCTCAAAGAGATTCAGGACTCCGGCCTCAGGGGAAGAGGAGGGGCAGGTTTTCCCACAGGAAAAAAATGGGCGTTGGCAAGAAAGGCCGAGGGATCAGACAAGATCGTCCTGTGCAACGCTGATGAGGGAGATCCCGGTGCTTATATGGACAGGACTATCCTGGAGAGCAATCCCCATCAGGTATTGGAGGGCATGGCCATATGCGCCTACGCCATTGGAGCGCGGAAGGGGACTGTCTATGTGAGGGCGGAATATCCCCTCGCCGTCAAGATGATGAGGCAAGCGATCTCCCAGGCAAACGAATTGGGACTTTTGGGAAAAGGCATCCTGGGGACCGATTTTGATCTGGAAATGGACCTTTTTCAGGGGTCAGGCGCCTTTGTCTGTGGAGAGGAAACAGCACTCATAAAATCTATTGAAGGCAAGAGAGGCACTCCTCAGTACCGCCCCCCCTACCCCGTCCAAAAAGGACTCCATGGCCGACCGACTGTGATTAATAATGTCAAGACTCTCGCCTCCGTACCCCCTATTATAGAAAACGGCGCTGTCTGGTATCGAGAGATCGGCACTGAAAAGAGCCCGGGGACGGCTGTCTTTTCCGTGGTCGGAGATGTCACGCATCCCGGTCTGGTAGAGATTCCCATGGGAGTAACCTTGAGAACCCTCATTTTTGATATTTGCGGTGGAGTCCCTGACAAAAAGCAATTCAAGGCGGTGCAAATTGGGGGGCCTTCCGGAGGATGTCTCCCTGACGAGTTTTTGGACACCCCCATCGATTTCGACTCCCTCCTTGAATCAGGGGCCATGATGGGTTCAGGGGGCATGGTCGTCATGGATGAGGACACTTGCATGGTCAATGTAGCGCGATATTTCTTGGATTTTACTCAAAAGGAGTCTTGTGGAAAATGCACGTTTTGCAGGATCGGGACCTATCACCTGCTCTCATCACTGGATAAGTTAACAAAAGGAGAGGACATCGACCACGACTTGGAATTCCTGGAGACCTTGAGTGAGGATATCAAGAATGGGTCCCTGTGTGCTCTTGGGAAAACGGCCCCTAATCCCGTGCTCACCTCCCTTCAATATTTTCGGGATGAGTACAAGGCCCATATTGAAGAGAAGCGTTGTCCCGCCTGTATGTGCAGACCTCTTATCGCTTTTTATATTGATCTGGACCGCTGTGCCCGTGGTTGTGACGCATGCGTTGGAAGCTGTCCGGTTGAGGCGATATTCACTACAAAAAACCGCAAGAAGGGGATCGACCAAACCCTTTGCGTCAAATGTGGAGAATGTGCGGTGGTCTGTCCAGCCGAGTATGACGCCGTCATGAGAGTATCGCCACCTGAAAAGGCCCCTATTATTGAACGTCCCATTGATGAGTAGGATGAATGCCACATTATGGTTAAATTGTTGATAGATGACAAAGAAATTAAGGCCGATGAGGGAAAAACACTCTTAAACACTTGCCTGGATAATGAAATCTACATCCCTAACCTCTGCCACATTGAGGAAATGGAGAGCCCGCCTGTTTCCTGCAGGCTCTGTTTCGTTGAAATAGAGGGGGAAGAGAGGCCGGTTGCATCATGCGCCGTGAAGGTCAAGGAAGGCATGATCGTCAAAACGGATACACCTGCTGTACGCAGGCTGCAGCGTTCGGCGTTTCAGTTCCTCATGTCTGTTCACGATGTCGACTGTGCTCATTGTCCCTCCAATAAGAAATGTGAGCTCCAACGCATTGCCAAATTTCTCAAAATCGGGCTGAAGCCGAAGAGGTTAAGTCAACGCCTCAAGGAGCCTCCCATAGTCCAAGACCATCCCTTCTTGACTTACCATCCGAACCGCTGTGTCTTGTGCGGAAAATGCGTCTTTGTCTGTCAAAGGCTGAATGGAGGGTCTATCTTGAGCTTTGCCAAGAGAGGACTTGAAACGGTGATCAGTTTTTACGGCCATACGGATCAGGAAACTCTTGACTGTGAGAAATGCCGTGCCTGCGTGACGATCTGTCCTGTCAGCGCCATTACCTTTCACAACAACCCGTAGCCATATGGCGTCTCCTATGTTTTCAATCGGGAACGTAAAGCTGAAAAACCGACTCGTCATGGCTCCCATGGCCGGGATCACCAATCTGCCCTTTCGCATGATAGTCAAAAAGATGGGAGCCGCCCTGGTGACTACCGAAATGGTCAGCGCTGCAGGACTCACGAAGAGCAAGGGCAAGACCTTCGACTACCTGAAGAGCGATCCTTTGGAACATCCCCTCTCAGTCCAGATATTCGGATCTGATCCACATATGATGGCCGGGGCTGCAGAAATAGTGGTTGATAAGGGGGCGGATATCGTGGACATCAATATGGGATGTCCAGCCAGGAAGGTCGTAAAAAACGGCTCTGGAGGAGCATTGCTCAAGACTCCGGAAAAGGCGAAAGAGATCATTACCGCGGTCCGGAGGGTGTGTCCTGTTCCGATGACCGTCAAAATCAGGGCCGGGTGGTCCCCGGATCGACCTACCTACGTCGAGACAGCCAGGATAGCCCAAGACTGTGGGGCCGATGCCATTACAGTCCATCCAAGATTTGTCTCCCAGGGCTTTTCAGGTCGCGCCGACTGGACCATTATAGCAGAGATCAAGGAAATACTGGCGATTCCATGCATCGGCAATGGGGACATATTTCATGCGCCTCTTGCACTCGATCTGAGAAACCGGACCGGATGCGATGCGGTTATGATAGGCAGGGGTGCTGTTGGGAATCCATGGATCTTCCGGCAAATTCAAGATCTCGAAAAAGGCCTTCCCCTCAAAGAACCTGACCCGTCCGAACGAAAGGCACTGATCATGGAACATTTCGGCCTTTTAGCGGACATTGTCGGCGAGACCCGGGCATCGAAAATCATGCGTGGGCTGCTCCTTCAGTACACAAAGGGAATGCCCAACAGCAGCCGGTTCAGAGGTATCATCACCCATGTCAAGGATCTCCAGAGTCTGACGTCTGCGATGGACCGTTTTTTTTCTTATTCCATGGGTATAACAACATGAAAGTCAAGTTGGCAAAGACCGCTGGATTTTGCATGGGAGTGCGTCGAGCCATGGAGATGGTCCTGGCGGAGGCCAATAAAGGCAAGGGGGAACTCTTCACCTTTGGCCCCCTCATCCACAATACACAGGTTATCGATCTCCTTGCATCAAAAGGCGTCGTTAGTATTCAAGAGCCACAGGATCGGAAGAGCGGACGAATCGTCATCAGGGCCCATGGCATTCCCCCTGAAAAACGAAAGGAACTGAAAAACACGGGGATGACGATCATTGATGCTACCTGCCCGAGGGTAGTCCGCGTGCAGGCGATCATCCGTTACAACAGCAGGAAGGGCAAAACAACGATTATTGTCGGGGATAAGAAGCATGCCGAGGTCATAGGGCTGATGGGTTTTGCCGAGGGGCCGCTCTATGTCATTCAATCAAAATCTGACGTCGCCGCCCTGCCCCCCATAGACCACGCGTTTGTGGTCGCCCAGACCACTCAGAACGAAGAGAACTACCGCGAGGTGGTGGATGCCCTGAAAAACAGATTTTCCGATATACTCGTCTTCAATACCATTTGCGGGGCTACCCGACACAGACAAAAGGAGGTCAGATCACTGACCAAACAGGTTGATGCCATGGTCGTTGTCGGGGGTCGTCACAGCAGCAATACCCGTAGACTCGTGGAGATCTCACAAGAGAGCGGGCTCCCCACTTTTCATGTTGAAACGGAAAGAGACCTCAAAAAAAGCGATTTTCAGGGCATGCAGAACGTTGGTCTCACTGCGGGCGCTTCCACACCGAACTGGATGATCAAAAACGTCTTCCGGAGGCTGGAAGGCATCCGCGGTCGCAGAGAGACATCTTTAGTGCGTTGGGTGAGAAGGGCGTTCAAATTCGTGGTACTCAGCAACCTTTTTGTGGCATCCGCTGTGTTCTGCCTTGCCTATGCCGTCTCTATCCTTCTGGAAAAAGAGACGGAACTTATTTTTCCCCTTCTTGCATCCCTCTATGTTTATGCCATGCACACGCTGAATCGCTTTCTGGATAAGGGCGCCGGAATTTACAACGACCCTGACAGGGCAGCCTTCCTCAAAAGGAACAGATACCTGTTAATACTTACGGCTGTCATTGCCATAGTCTTGGCGCTGGTTCTTTCTTATACGATCGGGAGAACCACGTTTTATGCCCTAACAGCCTTATGTATTCTGGGGATTATTTACAGCATTCCCCTTGTGCCGGAAGTCATTCAACATAAGTTTCGATATTCGAAGATAAAAGACATTCCCGGGTCAAGGAGCCTTTCCGAAGCACTCGCCTGGGTCGCCGTGATCGTTGTGTTGCCGCTATTTGGGATGGATCGTATTGTCTGGTCCTCTACCCTTATTGCGATGTTGGTCGTATTCAAGTTGAGTTACACACGTTCAGCGCTTTTTGATATCTTTCAGGCCCAGGGTGATCTGATTGTGGGGATTGAGACGCTGCCGATCACACTGGGTGAAAAGAGGACGATCCATATCCTCAAGATCGTCCTCCTTACAACGGCGGCTATCCTTATCGGCGGGCCTCTCCTGGAACTCTCCAGTGCCTTTTCTTACTTCCTACTGGTGTCCGGACTGGCCTTGTATTTCTGTCTCATAGTCTACGAAACGCGCTGGCTCTACACGGGAATCACCCTGGAAGCCCTGGTGGAGGGAAGTTTTTTCCCCGCAGGTATCCTGGCTCTGGTCTGGCAGGCCTTCTAATGCCGCTTGTCAGTGTCATCATTCCCACTTTCAACAGGGCCCAAAAGGTGGTCCGGGCAATTTCATCCGTGCTCTTCCAGACCTTTAGCGACTATGACATCATTGTGGTAGATGACGGCTCGCAAGATAACACGGAGGCATCAGTGGCCAGGTTTCATGGGCCGATTTCCTATATTGCCCGTTCGACCAATCGGGGTGTGTCCGCCGCTAGAAACAGAGGGGTCTTGCGCTCGACAGGCCCCCTTGTGGCCTTTCTCGACTCTGACGATTATTGGTTGCCGGAAAAGCTGGCCATCCAGACCGCCTTTATGGAGTCAAATCCGGGGACCGATATCTGCCAGACCGAAGAGATCTGGTTGAGAAAGGGGCGTCGGGTCAATCCTAAAAAAAGGCATCTGAAACCGTCGGGAGATATTTTTGAACCCTCCTTAAAACTCTGTTTGGTCAGCCCATCGGCGGTTATGATGAGGCGATCTCTCCTAGATAAAGTAGGCCTTTTTGATGAACAGCTCCCAGCGTGTGAGGATTACGACCTGTGGCTCAGGATCTGCTGCAACCACCGAGTTGAACTCATCAAAAAAGCGCTTGTTGTCAAAGAGGGAGGACACCCGGACCAGCTCTCTTCCCGATATTTCGGCATGGACCGATTTAGAATCAGGGCCCTTGAAAAATTGATTAAAAGCGGCCCTCTCTCAAACGCTCAATTAAAAGCCGCATTCGAGGAACTCTCCTATAAGTGTGAAATCTACGGAAAAGGATGCCTGAAGAGGGGCAAAAACAGCGAAGGCGCCTATTATCTCGGCTTACCGGGAAGCATGAAGAAAGAGCTCGCTTCTTTAAATAGGAATCCCTGTTACGGACAAATGCGCGGATCCTGACTTCTTCTTGACACCCTCACGCAATCTTTCTATACTTCACCTCACAAAAAGAGGTTAACCGTCGTTTTTATTATTCTTCCGCTAACGGCCTGTAAGTAGCCGACATTGACCAAACGCTCCTATTTCTTTATGCGACTACACTGCGGTCCGTCGCTGTGGATATCCATTTCGGTTCCTTTGTGTCTTCCTCCCATGGGCAATGATTGAATTCACATTCGGAAAAGAGACTGGACTATGAACTACCGAAAAATCACGCAAAAAGAGATGAAAATTCTCCAATCTATAGTCGGCCCCACAAGAGTGTCCCGTGGAGATTCTATCCTCGACATTCACTCAAAGGATGAGTCCTTTCATGAGAGTAGCAGACCTGAGGTGGTTGTTTATCCTCAATCCAGCGATGAAATAAGCAGTATCCTTGTCTTTGCAAATGAGAACAGTATCTCCGTGACCCCATGGGGGGCAGGAACAAGCCTCGAGGGAAATCCCATTGCATGTAGGGGAGGCATTGTTTTAGACTTTCAGGAAATGAACAGGATCCTGGAAGAGAGAGACGCCGATTTCCAGGTGGTGGTTGAGCCTGGCGTGGTCTATACGGACTTGAATAAGAGGTTCTCAAAAAGGGGACTCTTCTTTCCACCCGACCCGGGCGCGCCGGCTACTATAGGAGGTATGGTCGCCAACAACTCCAGCGGAATACAAACTCTCAAGTATGGAGCCACAAAAGACTACGTCCTGAGCCTGGAGGTGGTCCTGCCTACCGGTGAAATCATCCAGCCAGGGTGTCGCGCGGTGAAGACCTCCTCGGGTTACGATCTCTGTCGCCTCTTCACCGGGTCTGAAGGCACTCTGGGCGTGATTACCAAAATAACCCTCCGCCTTGCCCCGCTGCCCTCTCATTTTACAGCGGTACTGGTCAACTTCGATTCCGTAGAGGAGGCGACACAATCGATCTACCAGATTATGAGTACAGGCATCATTCCAGCGGCCCTTGAGTTTCTTGATGCCAATGTTATGGCCGCGATCAATCTATTCAAGAATGACAGCATGGAAGAAAAACCAACCCTGTTCATGGAATTCCATGGAAGCAACGAGGCCGGTCTCAAAGAGGAACTATTGCTGATAGAGGAAATATGTGCCTCCAACAATTGTTCCCTCTATGAAGCAGGTATAGGAAGGGAAGACAGAGATCGATTGTTTCAGGCCAGGTATGACACCTTCGAGTCCATGAAAAACGCCAATAGGGGCATGGACATCATCATTATTGATACGGCTGTCCCCCTCTCGCAGTATCCTCTTATTGTAGACTTCGCCAAAAACGAAGCCGCCTCAAGAGGTGTGAAGGGGTACGTGTTCGGCCATGCGGGAAGCGGAAATCTTCATATGGGCCTCATCAAAGACCCCCACGACAAAGACCAGGCGGAGAGGGCATTGGCAGTCAATGACGCCATACTGAGGCGCTCCATCGATCTAGGCGGCACCTGTACGGGTGAACATGGAATAGGAATAGGGAAACGTAAATTTATGACTCATGAACATGGTCTTGCCCTGGAGACCATGAAGCGAGTCAAAGACCTTTTTGATCCAAACGGGATCATGAACCCAGGCAAGATATTTTTTAATTGATCGTCCCTCTATTCAAGGCGTTTAAGGACCCTATCTGAGGAGGAACTCACATGAAGATTAAGATTCTTGTCGCTGATGATGAAAGAGATATTTTAAACTTGATAGAAAGTTTCCTGACAAAAAAGGGATACTACATAGACACTGCGGAGAGCCTAGATGCCGCGATTGCGCTCATTAATGAAAAAGAATATGATATCATTCTGACAGACAAAAACATGCCTGATTCAGGGGGGGGCATGGAAGGCGGTATGGGACTTTTGAGATATGCCGGAGAGAATATTCCCTCTGCCGAGGTGATTGTGATCACAGGACACGGCACAATCGAGACAGCCGTAGAAGCCATGAAGCTGGGGGCCTTTGACTATATCACGAAGCCGATCCCCCTCGAAGAGCTGAATGCAAAGATCGAAAGGGTCTTGGAATACAAACGTTTTATCCAATCCGACAACACTATTCAGAGTTACAAAATCCTCCACAATCAGGTATTGGACATGCTGGAGAACAGGGGCAATATTCCCGAGGACGAGGTGCAACAAACATTAAAGAGCTTGGGAGCCAGGATCGATCAGGTTTTTGGAACGCAAAAGGAATACGAGACCATTATTGATACCCAGGCTCAGACATTGGAAAAAATCAGAAAATATGCACGAGCACTGAAGGAGAGTGTACCCCAGAAAAGTCCCTACTATGAACTGGTTGAGAAAATCCATAAAGAAGCCCAAAAGCATATATAGATCCCTGACCTTCTCC
>JAXHUM010000061.1:0-45755 GCA_034189325.1 Thermodesulfobacteriota bacterium | reverse complement strand
AGGAGGCAATTATGTTTGAAGTAACGGAAAAAGCAAGCGAGATGCTGAAGGACTTTCTGAAAGACAGAGAAGATTCTCCTGCAATAAGGATTATGCTGTCTCAAGGCGGGTGATCCGGGCCCTCACTGGGCCTGGCTCTGGATGAGCCACGGGAACAAGACAGCGTTTTTGATGACAGGGGCCTGACATATGTTATCGAGAAGAATTTCCTCGATGACATTCAGCCTGTAAAGGTCGATTACGTCAATTCGCCAATGGGGTCGGGTTTTTCTATCATGTCGAACTTCAAGAAAGACACCTCATGCGGTGGATCCTGCAGCTGTTAAGAGGATAAATCTTGCGGCCACCGATCGGGTCGGGACACAACAGGCGAACCCGTCGGTGGCCTTTTTGCGCCTAGTTATCAGGTCCTTTCAAAAGGCACCCAACTGACAGGGAGTTATCTTGATTTTGAGGGCTTCGCAGGCGGAAGAGATATCCATTTTCTTGAGCTTTAGCTTTTCCGCTACTGCCCAGGCATCTTTGCAAGCGATGCGTCCGTCTGAAGTCAATTCTTGGATTGCTCTCTGAAGGTCTTTTGAAACCGTCTCAGCCGGTTTTATGATTTTCTTATGAGGTCGATAGCCAAAAAGGCCCAACTGGCATTTGACGATAGACATTTCAAGAAAATCTGCTGTGAAGCCGACCTCCCCGGGTGATACGCCTATTTTTTTTGCCACCTCAAAGGCCCCGGCACATGAAAGCTTTCCCTCGTGAGATCTCTTTTCGAGGGCCTCTATCAGTTTCGGGTCTGCCTTCCGGTCCGACGGGTGTTTTCCCGCATAATGTCCCCTGTCTTCGTGTGTCATGACATCTCCTCCGCTCAGTCAATTTAGAAGCTACCCTTTTTTTACCACAGAAATCGAGACAAACACAACCTGAGGAGAAAAGTAGTCGGGCCTTTACAGACGCCTTCAATTGCAGTATCAATGGATGACTACTGTTGGAGGAAATAAAAGTGATCCAAGAAAATGTCAAAAGAATATTGGAATATCTACCTGGAGGAGTGGAACTTGTCGGCGCGGCAAAAACCAGGACAATCGATGAGATCTCGCAGGCGGTCCAGGCGGGCCTTACTATCATTGGAGAGAACTACGTGCAGGAGGCTGAACAGGCATTTCAGTCTCTTGGTAAGACTGTTAGGTGGCATATGATAGGTCATTTGCAGAGCAACAAGGTCAATAAGGCAGTCAAGATTTTTGATATGATCGAGACGGTTGACTCTGTCAAACTAGCCGGGGCCATCAACAAGGCCTCTCTGAAATTAAATAAAACCATGCCGATATTAATTGAAATCAACAGTGGTGAAGAACACCAGAAGGCAGGGGTTATGCCGAGCGAAGCGGAGGCATTCATTCGGACCATAGCAACATTTGAGAATATCAAGATCATGGGTCTCATGACAATGGGTCCTTATGGGGGAGATCCTGAAGACACGAGACCTTTTTTCAATAAGACTCGCACCCTTTTCCAAGAAATCAGGGGAATGGATATCCATGGGGTTGACATGCAATATCTCTCCATGGGCATGTCGAATTCCTATAAGGTGGCCATCGAGGAAGGGGCAAGCCTGGTGAGGATCGGAACCGAGATCTTTGGTGAAAGAGTCTATCGCTAACGAAACACCTAGGAATATATGAGTCCATCATCGACTTACGTCATAAAGGAATTGAAGCGTCTGAGCGGTAAGGCCCTCCATACCCACAACATGATCAGGGAGGGAGACCATGTCCTTGTGGCTGTCTCAGGCGGCAAGGATAGCTTAGCCCTGTTGTGGTTCTTAAGGGAGAGAATGAAATGGATACCCGTGGAATACAAGATTACTGCTGTCCATGTTGATCCAGGTTTCGGAGGCAGGTCAGGTGATAAGATGGAGGCATTTTTTACCGCTCACAAGTTTGATTACAGAATCATTAAAACCGATATCGGCCCTTCCTCACACGGGCCGGAAAACAGAGAAAATCCCTGTTTTCTCTGTTCTCGTCTTAGAAGGAAGCGAATCTTTGATCTGGCTGGAGAGATCGGCTGTAACCGAATCGCCTTTGGGCATCACAAAGACGATATGATTGAGACTTTTTTCTTGAATGTCTTTTATGGGGCGTCCATAAGTACTATGATGCCGGTCCAGGAACTCTTTGCCGGGAAGTTGACCCTGATAAGGCCCTTCTATCTAGTGGAAGAAAAAATCCTGAGGCGTTACGCAGTGTTGATGAATTGGCCGGATATCAGCCTGGAATGTCCCTCATCCGGCCTTTCAAAAAGGGAAGAGATCAAGAAAATGCTCAACAGTTTTTACCGGTCAAACAGGAAGGTAAAGGGAAATATCTTTCATGCCCTGCAGAACGTGAACCCCGATTATCTACCCAAGAGCTAGGCAGGGAAGGCGTCGTTTGTCCGTCGTCTTATTATCGGGCATATTCAATGGCCCTGGTTTCACGAATAACGACAACCTTAATCTGGCCTGGATAACTTAGCTCTTTTTCAATCTTATTGGCAATATCCTTACATATGACAAAGGCCCGATCGTCATCGATCAGTTTTCCTTCAACCATTACCCTGATCTCTCGTCCGGCCTGAATAGCGTACGATTTTGTCACTCCTTGAAAAGAGGTGGCTATTTTCTCAAGTGTTTCCAACCTGTTGACGTAGGACTCAAGCATTTCTTGGCGAGCCCCCGGCCGTGCTCCGGATAGGGTATCGGCCGCCTGAACCAGCACGGCCAAAACGGTCTCAGGAGGAGTTTCTTCATGGTGCGCAGCCAGAGCGTGGACAACATGGTGTGACTCCCCATATTTCTTGGCTAAATCCGCCCCGATCAAGGCGTGAGGCCCCTCAACCTCATGGTCGACCGCCTTTCCGATATCATGGAGCAAGCCGGCCCGCTTGGCCTGTTTGACGTTCACCCCCAATTCAGCCGCCATTATACCGCATAAAAAGCTGACTTCTAGGGAGTGTTGCAGGACATTCTGGGCATAACTGGAACGGTATTTCAAGCGACCGATAAGCTTGATAAGCTCGGGATTTATTCCATGGACGCCAACATCAAACGTTGCCTGTTCTCCCGCCTCTTTTATTGTTGCATCAATTTCCTTGCTCACCTTTGCAACGATTTCTTCGATTCGGGCAGGATGGATCCGCCCATCGTCTATCAGGCGCTCCAATGAGAGTTTTGCGACCTCCCGTCTCACAGGATTAAAGCCTGACAGAATAACCGCTTCAGGGGTATCGTCAATGATGAGATCTATGCCGGTTGCCGCTTCAAGGGCACGAATGTTTCTCCCTTCCCTTCCTATAATCCTCCCCTTCATCTCTTCGTTAGGCAAAGCAACTACTGAAACTGTCCTTTCCGTGACATAGTCCCCGGCATATCGCTTGACGGCCAGTGCGATAATCTCCTGGCTCTTTCTATCCGCCTTAGCCTTTGCGTCATTTTCGATCCTTCGGATCAATTTGGCCGCATCATGCTTTGCCTCCGACTCCATGGAACTGATCAGCAACTGTTTCGCCTCGGAGCTCGATATTCCCGCCAATCTCTCCATGGTTCTTCTCTGATCGGTAATCAGGCTGTCAATTTCGCTTTCCTTCTTCTTCAGCTCCTGCTCAATTCTTTCGATTCCCTTTTCCTTACCCGCAACGGCCTGCTCTCTTTTTTCGAGGTATTCGACTTTCTTTTCCAGGTTCTCCTCTTTGTGAAAAAGGCGTTTTTCCTGAATTCTCAGTTGTTCCCTCTTCTCTTTTGACTCTTTCTCAAATTCCACCTTCATTTGATAAAGAGTATCTTTGGCCTGAAGGGTGGCTTCTTTCTTTAGTGTTTTGGCCTCGTTTTGGGCTTCGGCAAGTACTTTTTTAGAATATTCATCGATGGAGTCAAATCTGCTTTCAACGATCTTCTTACGAGCTAGAAGACCTATAGGGATGCCTATTGCCAGGCCCAACAGAATGGTCCAAACTAAGTGAATCGCATTCATAACGATGGTTTTCTCCTCAAGATATTAAAAAAGGGCGTTCTTAAACGTCTGACAGGAAGAGGCAGGATTAAGGAAGGGCTAATTTGGGAAAAGAGAGGGTCAGGATAAACAAACTCTCCATAACTATTTAATCATAAAGAAAGATTGTCTATTCCATCTACTTTGACTTTCCATAACAACCATAATGCAGATATCGGATTTAAATACCTTGAATATATTTCTGTCACCTAAAGTGTTATAAAATTAGCCCTGTAGTCCGTCATCCTCTCACAGCGGTCCACACTTCCTCGCAATATATGCCCTGAGGCAAACAACCTGCGTGCTATTAGGTTGCCATGGCCGTTTTACAGCGACTGAACAGTGATCGCCATTGTAATGCTCAGACGCTAAGCTGTTATTGAATCAATTCTGTTGTTCAGTATTTGTACACGGTTCTCTATATCAGATACGAGACCATCACAGTTTTTTTTCAACTGGAAGTACTCACTTGCAATATCGAATGCGGCTAGGATGACGGTCTTGCGCTCTGAAAGACCATCCGTGCTATCTATGATTTCTTCGAATTTATGATTGACAAACTCTGCGATAGCCTGGATGTATTCCTCGTCTTCCTGACCCCTGATAAGATATTCGTGGTCCAGAATTTTGATTCTGACCGGCTTTCTTTCCAAGTAATATGGTCCTCTGGAATCTACAGCTCGATCTGCTCAATCTTCTCTAAAAGGGAGGCGACCCTTTGCTTGGCAGTATCTCTGGCTGCCTTTAAGGTTTCAAGCTGCTCCGTTAATTCGGTCAGTTTATCCTGTTGCATTTCCGTCTGTTCCAGAAGAGAGGCTTTCTCTTTTTTCGAGGAAGCAACCAACTCAATGAGCCTCCCGACTTTTTCTTCCAATAACTGGAACTGATCTATATCAAATTTCGTGTCCATGACGCTACAACCCCGCTTTCACACCGTTTTTATAGTAATAATAACCTTTAGTAAGGTCAACAAAAAAAGCAAGTGGTCTTTCAACTTGCTTTTTTTGATCTTGTTTGTATGAGTAGCCTATATTGTTTTCTCGGCAACCTTGATACGGGCAATCGCCCTCTTAAGAGCCGCCTCGGCCCTCACATAATCGATGTCTTCTGAACCTCTGTCTCCCGAGAGTCTGGCCCTTGCCCTTTCCATGGCCTTGCGTGCCCTATCAAGATCAATATCTTGCACCCTTTCAGCGGCATCAACAAGGATGGATACTCTGTCGTTGGAGATCTCTACAAAACCGGTTGTCACGGCCAGATATGCCAGTTTGCCACCTGAAGTGTAGTGTATTTCTCCCGGTAAGATCCCGGAAAGAAAAGGAACATGACCTTCCAATACACCGAATTCCCCAAGAGAACCAGGAGCCACAACGCTCTCCACCTCTTCACTCACCGCCACCTTTTCAGGTGTTATGATTTCCAAATGCAGCTTTCCCATAAACCACTTCCTCTACTTATTATCAGCCGCCATCTTCTCGGCCTTTTCTTGAGCCTCTTCAATAGAACCCACCATGTAAAAGGCAGCCTCAGGCAGATCATCATGCTTGCCATCAATGATTTCTCTAAATCCCCTTACAGTGTCTTTAACAGGCACATATTTTCCCGCTGTACCGGTAAAGGTCTCGGCCACATGGAAAGGTTGAGACAGGAAGCGCTGAATTCTCCTGGCCCTGCCCACGACCAGTTTGTCCTCGTCGGAGAGCTCATCCATTCCGAGAATCGCAATGATATCCTGGAGATCCTTGTATTTCTGCAGTATCTGCTGAACCTGCCTTGATACGGAATAATGTTCTTCCCCCAGCACATTGGGATCCAGAATACGAGACATAGAGTCGAGAGGATCCACAGCGGGATAGATACCGAGCTCGGCAATGGGCCTTGCCAAAACAACGGTCCCGTCCAAATGGGCGAAGGTAGTGGCCGGCGCCGGGTCAGTCAGGTCGTCGGCAGGTACGTACACACACTGGACAGATGTAATGGATCCCTTGGTTGTTGATGTGATTCTTTCCTGGAGCTCGCCCAAATCGGTCCCAAGAGTCGGCTGATATCCCACTGCAGAAGGAATTCTTCCGAGCAAAGCAGATACCTCGGACCCTGCCTGGGTAAAACGGAAGATATTGTCAACAAAAAGGAGCACATCTTGGCCCTTCTCGTCACGGTAGTATTCAGCGGCGGTAAGAGCGGAAAGGGCAACTCGGGCACGGGCCCCGGGAGGTTCGGTCATCTGCCCGTAAATAAGGGCAGCCTTTTCAAGAACACCCGATTCTTTCATCTCCAGATAGAGATCATTACCTTCCCGAGTCCTTTCTCCAACGCCTGCGAAAACGCTGATCCCGCCATGCTGCATGGCGATATTATGAATCATTTCCATCATGACAACGGTCTTTCCCACACCGGCTCCGCCGAACATTCCCATTTTTCCACCGCGGGGAAACGGAACGAGGAGATCGATGACCTTAACTCCCGTTTCAAGAACATTGACGGATGTGTCCTGCTCTTCAAAAGCGGGGGCATGTCGGTGAATTGGGTAAAATTCATCGGCATTGACAGGTCCGAGACCATCCACAGGCTTTCCCACCACGTTCAGAACCCGGCCTAACCCGGGGTCACCGACAGGCATCTGGATCGGCTTTCCGGTATTTTTTACTGGCATTCCCCTGACAAGACCATCGGTAACGTCCATGGCAATGCATCGGACAACATTATCGCCAAGATGTTGAGCGACTTCCACTACAAGGTTGTCCTCCGTTTCATCAATGGCAGGGTTAGTAAGTAAAAGTGCTGTAAGTATTTCCGGAAGTTCCCCTTCTGTAAACTCGACATCAACAACCGGACCTATAACTTGGATTAGTTTGCCCTCGTTCATGATTTAATTATGACCTCCTTAGAATATTTCGCAAATTCCCTCATTACTGACATCGCATCATAATCCATCCCCGCCCCTATTGGCTCGACATCAGCAATCAAACAGGCAGATCCCGACACAATGGATAAAAATACAAAATGAATCTATTACGACTCTCAGGCGGTTTGCCGGCTATTTCAAAGCCTCTGCACCACCGACGATGTCCATAAGTTCCGCTGTAATGGCCGCCTGCCGAGCCTTATTATACACGAGCGTAAGGTTATCGACCAACTCGTTGCAATTTTTCGTGGCGTTGTCCATCGCGGCCATTCGAGCGGCATGTTCGCTGGTCTCGTTCTGTAGAAAAGCATTGTATATCTGAACACTGATATGCTTCGGCAAAAGCTCGATCAAGAGTTCTTCAGGAGAGGGTTCAGACAGATATTCCAGGGCATCGGAAGATGCCCCTGTCTCTTCACTCTGAGGAGGCTCAATCGGTATGAGTTTGACCAATGTCGGTTCCTGCTTTGCCATACTTACGAAGCGGCTGTAAAGCATATAAACTTCATCCAGTTCATCGGCCAGATATCTGTCGACAAATGCATCGGTCATCTGGTTGACAAATGATATCTCAATGGAGCCGTAGATGTTTGTGTGGCTGGCGGTGAGGTTGTAATCCCTCTTGCCGAAATAGTCTTTCCCTTTTTTCCCTACAACCGTCAAGCTGCATTCCTTGCCATTGGTCTTCTGTTCGTTAACCCACTTCTCGGCCACGGCGATCGAGCTGGAATTAAAGCTTCCGCAAAGGCCCCTGTCCGCCGTAAAATGAAGTAATTCAACGGTAGTTACATCCTCTTTTTTCTGCAACAGGGGGTGAATATCAGGTTCAATTCCGCTTGCCAAATTATTCAAGACTTCAGCGAACTTATTCGCGTAGGCGTCAAATGTTTCCATTCTTGACTGGGCGCCTCGGAGCTTGGCCGCAGCCACCATGTTCATCGCCTTGGTGATTTGTCTTGTTTTTTTAACAGCGCCAATCTGCCGGATAATGTCATTCAGAGTTGCCATTTATCATCTCTTTAAACTGTGTTTAAGGTCCATCAAGCACTTGGCTGGAAGATTCCCTTGAATTCGTCAAGGGCCTTTTTCAACTTGGCATCCAGTTCATCGCTGATATCGTTCTTTTCTTTGATTTCGCTGAGAATATCTGCGTGTCTTGTTTCCAAAAAGTCCAAAAGCTGTCTTTCATATTCGGCAATGGACTCCTCCGGCCATTCGTCCAGATAACCGGAAGCCCCGGCAAAGAGTATGGATACCTGTTTTTCCGCAGACATAGGTTGATACTGAGGCTGCTTCAGTACCTCGACAAGCCTCCGACCGCGATTAAGCTGCCGCAATGTCGCCTTATCTAGGTCGCTACCGAATTGGGCAAAGGCCTCCAGTTCTCTAAACTGTGCCATGTCGAGGCGAAGCGTTCCAGCCACCTTTTTCATGGCCTTGGTCTGTGCTGCCCCGCCGACACGTGAAACGGAAAGGCCAACATTGATTGCCGGTCGAACACCCGAGAAGAAGAGGGAGGGCTCAAGATAGACCTGACCATCGGTAATGGAAATAACGTTCGTAGGAATATAGGCCGAAACATCGCCTGCCTGGGTTTCAATGATAGGCAGTGCGGTGAGAGACCCGCCTCCCAATTCATCATTGACTTTGGCGGCCCTTTCCAACAATCGAGAATGGTTGTAAAAGATATCTCCGGGGAAGGCCTCCCGTCCCGGGGGTCTTCTCAGGAGAAGGGAAACCTGACGATAAGAGGTCGCCTGTTTCGAGAGGTCATCATAGATGATCAGGGCGTGCTGTCCTCTGTCACGGTAATACTCACCGATGGCGCAGCCGGCATAAGGAGCTATAAACTGTTGCGTGGCTGGGTCGCTGGCGCAGGCTGCGACTACAGTTGTGTATTCCATGGCTCCGTGACGTTCCAGGACGTCAACGACTTGGGCCACCGTCGATTTCTTTTGGCCTATAGCTACATAGATGCAGAAGATATCCGTGTCTTTCTGGTTGAGGATGGCGTCCACACCAACAGCTGTCTTGCCGATCTGCCGGTCTCCGATGACCAGCTCGCGCTGACCCCTTCCTATGGGCGTCATGGCATCTATGGACTTGATACCAGTATACATCGGCTCCGTCACCGGCTGACGGGCAATAACACCGGGCGCAACCACCTCAAGACGGTTGAATTCAGTCGCATTAATAGGACCTTTTCCATCTAGGGGCTGGCCCACAGAATCGATAACCCGGCCGAGCACCGCTTCGCCAACAGGGATTTCCGCAATCCTTCCGGTCCTCTTGACTGTGTCGCCCTCTTTGATTTTGGAGTCATCGCCCATAATGGCGACGCCGACGTTGTCCTCTTCCAGATTAAGGCAAAGCCCGAAGATATTGCCAGGGAATTCTACCATTTCCATGGCCATGGCCTTCTCGATGCCGTAGACGCGAGCGATACCGTCACCCACGGATAAGACGGTGCCTGTCTCACTGACTTCAACTTTTTTTTCATAGTCCTTAATCTGGTCCCTAATTACCTGACTTATCTCTTCTGCCTTGATTTCCATTAGCTGTATTCACCCCTCTTTAATGATTCTTTTAGCCCTTCCAACTGGGCCCTTACGCTTCCGTCTAAAACCAAATCCCCTATCTTCACGATAAGCCCTCCGATGAGGGACTCATCATGGTCTACCTCGATTTTGACCTCTTTTGCGGTGAGCTTCGTCAAGGTCTCGTTGAGCCTTCCAAAGGCTGGCTCTTTCAGGGGTCTGGCCGCAATCACTTGCGCCCTAGTGACATTTGAGATCTCATCGGTAAGTCTCTCGTAATAATCGGTAATATCACCAATAGCACCGATGCGATTTTTGTCAAGTAGAAGGCGCAGAAAGTTCTTGACAACCCCGGCAAAGGAACTTTTTTTCAGAATGAACTCAAGGATATTTTTCCGCTCGTCAACAGAAAAAACCTGATTGGAGACAACCCCGAAAAATTCTCTGTTCTCTTGACAGAATTGCTTGAATTCTTGAAGGTTCTCACCATATTCCCCGTACATCCCATCTTCCTGCCCTATACTCAAAAGGGCCTTTGCGTATCGTCTGGAAATCTTTGAGCTGCTCAATGTAGTTTCTCCACATTTTCTATGAATTCGTTAACCAACTGATCCTGGTCTTTGTCTTTTATCTCGTTCAGGATGATATCCTGGGCCTTTTGGGCAGCCACCTCTATGACCGCCTGCATCAGGCGGTCTCTCGCAGCTTGTATCTCCCTCTCAATAGTGAGATCGGCCTGAGCCATAATCTGCGCGGCTCTCTGTTTCGCAGCGGTGATAATCCTTTCCTTTTCTGCGGCGCCCTCAGCCTCGAATTGGGCGATAATTTCCTTCTTTTTCTCTTCATAGTCGCGGAGTCTTTTCTCGAGCTCCACGTAGCGAGCATCGGCTTCTTCTTTCTTCCGTTTTAAATCGTCCAGATTCTTTTTGATGTCTTCTCGCCTCGTCGAGAAAAAACCTCCGAGTTTAGTCTTCTTGACGACAATGAAAAGCACAAGAATAAGAAGTGCAAAATTGACTATACGGTAGATCAGGTCGTACAACCGTAAGCTGTCATGACCTCCATGACCTCCATCGGTAGTACCCGAAGCGGCCAATGCAACCGCACAAACAACCATGACGCTAAAAAACACGGAAACAGCAACCAATGCCCATTTTCCTCTGCTTTTATCAATGCCGGCCATCAGACACTCCTTCCCAATATTTTTGCCGCCAGTTCCCCGCTAAAACGGGAAATCTGGTCTTCGAGGGCCTCGCGTACTTCAGCGATTTTACCCTCCATATCTTTTTTGGCTTCTGTAATTCTCGTCTCTGCAGATGCAGCGGCTTCCTTCAGAATGCCCTGTTCCTGCTCAACGCCCTTTGCCTTAAGGTGTCCTTTCTCGGCCTGGCCTTCCTTCTGGGCAAGGATCTTGTTCTCTTCAAGACCGCTCTCACTTTTATCGGCCTTAAGGCGGAAATCTTCAATTACCTCTTCGAGTCGCGATGTCTCCTCCTGCCTCTTTTGCAGGATAGCACGAATAGGTTTGAAAAGAAAAATATTAAGAGCAAAAAGGAGAACAAGAAAATTAGCAATCTGGATTAACAACGTATAATTTATTTCAAGCATGACTTGCAGATTCCTCTTTTTTAACTTAAAACCTCTATCATCCTGAATAGACCTCGGAAATCACCATCTGAGACCTTTGCAAAACGCCCCCTTTTGCCCAATTGCTGTGTCAGGTTCACATTTTGATCCTCGAAATATTCAAGATATTCCTCTGGTTAAAATTTTCGCCTTCCTTGCACTCGGACAAAATTGAGCCTTTTTCAAAGGTCTCCATCTTTAAAAAAACCGTCAGCCGGGGGCGACCATCATGCGGAACCTGATTGTTGAGGAAGAAGAGCAATCTTTTTGGAACCTTCGTGATCTTCTTTCATCTGGCAGTTGCCCTCAAAAAAGGCGCCCTGTTCAATCAAGATACTCCGTCCCTGTATGTTTCCCGATACTCTGGCTGGAGAGTATATCTCGATCTTATCTTCTGCGTTGATATTGCCCCGGACCTCTCCGCTGACTATGACATGAGAGGCACTGATATCTGATTCAACCAGGGCTGTCTCGCCGACAATGAGGCTCCCTTCCGTAATAATCTCACCCTTAAAATGGCCATCAATACGAACTGATCCGTCATAGGTGAGCTTGCCTTCAAATTGCGCACCTTCCCCCAAAAAGGCGTTGATCTCATCTTTTGACTTTTTCATCCCGGAGCCTATGAATTTTAATCTGCGATTGCTTAGCATATTGATTTTTGTTTTGCAAGAAAAAATAGGAAATATTCAAGACGATTATAAAACCGTGATTCAAAGGTTTCCGATTAGTGAAAAGACAGGGTCTGAGGTGGCGTTTCAAGGATCGTGAGCTCATCGGTCGCAACTCCCCAAAGAAGCATCTGGCGATGTGTGATCGGGATGCCGTCGGAGGAGTTGAATTTCAGGTCTGGTTTTGTTAAAAAGCCCCTTCATCAAGGCCATGGAAGTTTTATTGACTGGCGAAAAGACCTGTGATAAGAGGACAAAAAGGGTGGAAGAAACAGTGCTGTGAGCCTGACTTCGCGAAGTCAGAAGGCGAACGCAGTCAGTTCTTACGACCCTTCCTCTCAATGACAAGATTCTCAGCGTCGGAAGGCTGCAAGATGTTTGGACCCTATCCCGGTTTCAGAGCCGAGGGCAGCGGACCGGTACCCTTGCAGGGTACAAATTTTTGCCCTTTTTGTGCCGGGAATGTTTTTACACCCTCAACCCACAGTCATATACATGAAAAGGCTTTCATCCACATTTGAGAACGAGAATGGATTTACCCTGATCGAGCTTGTTGTGGCTATGCTGGTTTTGGCCCTCATTGCCGGCATTGCCGTGCCTGTTTTCACGAAATGGGTCCCGAACTACAGACTGAGGTCTGCGGCCAGCGACTTGTATTCCAACATGCAGCTCGCAAGAATGCGCGCGATTCGGAGCGGCGGTGACTACGGCATTGTCTTTGACGTGGGAGCCGGCAGTTACGATTTGGTCGACAGCGGTGACGGTGATTTTGCAACGGCTGGAGACAACAACGTGGAAGAATCCGTCATCCTCGCCGACTACGGGAGTAACATCAGGTATGGATCGGGCAGCGCCGGGGTCGGGGACAACCTCACATATACCGATGACAGAGCGGTTTTTACATCCCGTGGAACCACTTTGGGGATGGGAACGGTCTACCTGGACAACAACCGAAATGACAGGGCCTATGCCGTATCCACCACAATTGCAGGGGCTGTGCGCCTGAGGAGATGGAAGAATGGGACATGGGACTAAGCGGTTGGGGATGAGTGGTTCAAGATACGTGATAGGTCAGGGAAAGAAGGAGTGGTCTCGATTATTCACAGAGGCACTGTTCCCGAAAAGAGAGAATGGAAGACTTTGGCAGGCACGCCCCGGCTTCACCCTGGTAGAACTCCTGGTTGCGCTGGTCATATCAGGGATCGTCATGGGGGGAACCTATCTGGTCTACCGGTCACAGCAGAGGTCTTACCGTGTCCAGGAAGATATCGCCGCCACTCAGCAGAATTTGAGGGCCGCCATGGATGTGATGGAGCGGGAAATCAGGATGGCGGGTTATGATCCACAAAGAACCGGTGGGTTTTCGATAGAAGATATCCGATCCAAGGACCTGAGTGACAACCCCGATGCCAACGGCTATCCGAGCCTGAAGTTCACCATCGATGTCAATGGTGATGGTCTGCCTGGAGGACCGCGTGAGTCGGTCTATTTCTGTATCTATGATTCCGGCGGGGATGGGGACACGGACCTGGGGCTCAGATGGGAAGGGGGCACCCGTCAGATGCTCGGCGAGAATATTGACGCCCTTGGATTCGCCTACGCCTATGATAATAATGATGACGGCCGTTTGGATACGGATCCGGCGTTCCCTGCCCAAGGTGAGGTGATATGGGCCGTTGACAGCGACAATGATAACTATCTTGATAGAAATATCGACACGGATCATAACGGCGTCATTGATATTAATGATGACCCTGCAGGCATCGCGATCTCCCCGATCCATCGAAGCAAAATAAGGGGGGTCAAGATATGGATGCTTGCAAGGACCGATAGGCAAGACAGGGGATATAGGGATACCAATACCTACGTGGTGTCTAATCAGCGTATTACGCCACAAGATGAATTTAGACGTCGCGTGACGGTTTCTACCATAAGATGCCGAAACCTCGGACTCTAGCTCTTTATCGGCTGAGTTCTCATAGAATTCTGCAAGACAAGAGAGGCCCCATTGCCCTTAAAAGTAAAGATAACCTCGACATTTTTAAAAACTCATTTTATTCAATAGATTGAAAGCCTGTGGGACCACAGGATAGGTGATTTTGAGAATGATTGAGGTATTCCGGAGAGGTCCATCATGGCAAAACAAGCACAGACAAAAAAGGGCGAACAGGGATTCACCCTCCTGGAAGTCATTATAGCGGTCTCTGTCCTTACCATAGGTATCCTGGCAGTGGCTTCCATGCAGTTGTCTGCCATTATCGGTAACGCCTCTGCCGGATCAGTGACCGAGGCATTGTCTGTATGTCAAGATAAGTTGGAAGAGCTGATCGGCCTGCCCCTTACCCATGATGATCTTATTGATACCAATGGGGATGGTAATATCGGCCTTGATTTTCCAACTGCGGCCCAGGTAAGAGCAGGTGGTGACGCCAAGCTTGCGGCAGGTGGAGCGAATCAACCGGATCACAGCAGACAGGTTTCCTTTGCCAAAAGGAATTACTATGTTTATTGGAATGCAAACCCAGGGGCGACAGGAAGCATTGATGTCAGCGTCGTGGTTGCCTGGCATGGAGGCGGCGCCATGCATCGTGCGGCCCTCCACTATATCAAATACCTTTAGATCCGGTTCAACGGTGGAGTAATGGCAAGAATGGTCTGGAGGGGGAAGATTTTATGAAACAGACATATCCCATAGGAAAAAATGAGCAGGGTTCTGTTCTCGTTCTCGCCATGGTTATGCTGGTCGTGCTTACCATCATCGGAATAGCGGCAACGAGGACTTCCACCACGGAGTTGCGAATTGCCGGGAATGAACGGTTTTACAAAGAGGCCTTTTATAGGGCGGACTCTGGGATATCGAATGTCCTAGCCTCAGCTCCTTCAATAAACGGACTGATCGCGGGGCCGAATACGGAGATCGCTTCCGCTGCAAGAGATCTGGACGGTGATGGCGAGACAGATGTGAAGATCTATCTTGTTAAGGACAATGAGACTGCCCCGAGGCTACTGGAGATACGATCTGATTCACAGAGTAGTCAGAGTGGTCGAGGCAATGTGAGCATCTCAGCAGGGATCCAGTACCCTACCGGGGGAGGACCCCTTGATGATCGCGGAAACCAAAGCGATTATTAAAGGTATGAAGTCCACAGGTTCACGCACAGAGGCTGGAGGCAAGACCATGAAAAAGGCGAATAATAATATATGGTGGATGATCCTGGGGGTGGTCCTCAGCCTGTCAGGCCCTACCGGGCTTGCCTGGGCCCTCGACGACGATGTCCCCTTTTTTGCCGGAACTCTTGGCATGCCGAATGTCCTGATTATCTTCGATAATTCAGATTCCATGCAGGATGTTCCCTATGTGAGGGCCGGTGGCAATCCCTTGCGTCCCGGTGCTGACGAAGAGTGGGAATGGAGAAGGGGCGTAAAAGATGCCGACAATGACGGTGTTATAGATGAAGATTCTAGCGGAAATATTGACTGGAACGAGTATGCCCACGTCAGCCAGGATACAGTGTCTGTGCCGGGGACGATTCCCCCGCCGATCCCCGGAATCGGTTCTCTTACAAGCAACGTGACAAGTCTGGATAATCCTTTGGCTGTGTATGATTCAGCTGTCGACTGGACAGATTCAGGGATGACGGACGACAGCGAATTCAACAATGCTTATAGATATCATGTCCTCCAAGTGGAAGATGCCAATGGCGCCAAGCAGTACCGGACTATCGAGGGTCGGGACACCGCTCTGGGGTGCTGGTATTTTTTCCCAACAGGTGAGGGCTTCCCTGAAAGACCCCTCGATTTTGGTAATCCCCCATATACCTACACCATCCTCTCCGGACTGCCTGGAGACGTGACTTGGACTGAATCGTGGGGCGAAGGAAATATCGTTCGTGACGCAAACATCGACTGGTCCGATATGGAGGAGGATACTTTTGACGACCAATACAGGGATCACATTCTGGTCGTTACAGCAGGTACGAATGCCGAAGAATCGAGGAGGATCTCCGGGTGGTCCCGGCATGGAAAAAATTGGATCGTTGAGACGGGTTTTGCTCAATCCTGTGACCGGACAACCCAATACAAGATCATAGGATCACCAGAGGCTGATGAACGATTTGCCTCCGGCGGCAGCCATCCGGCGAGCAAACTCTATCAAGCCAAGAAGGCCCTCTTCGCTTTTCTCGAGAGCGATGCCATCAGGACGTGCGATCGAGGAGATGGAAATGGGAATTGTGTGGAGTGGCGTTATTTGATGAACATGGGCTTTGCCACCTTTCTGTCGGCGCGGATTCCCCAAGTTCGTGCAAGGTACTACAGGAAGAGAGTGGATGGTGAGACCTTTTGGTATGAAACGGAAGAGAGAGACACTCAGGGAAACTACGGCGTTTCAAATCCCTCGAATCCGGAGTACATAAACCCGACCTCCCTCGAGGTGACCCCTTACAGGGGTTTTGAGGGAGAATCCCTGACACCAAAGGGATGTCCGGATCCCAACCCTCCGGAAGGCGAGGGGGATTACACGCTGGTGACAGAGGCTAACGCGATGTACCATGTCCCGGTTGATTCTCTGGGCACCCTGGGAGATATTGTCCCCAACACCTATAACAACACCTATTTTGTCTATCCAGGTATGGGAACGTCGACAAGACCCCATGCCTGGAGCTACCGGCGAACCTCACACCCTTACATCTACAGACAGGGGACCAGCACCTCCGGCCAGTCCAATTGGAATGAGGGCATTCAGAACAACCCGCTTTTTCCCGCCATTGTCGGGGATGAAATGGCGAATCATACAGGCGACGATCAGGTGGTCTTTGTGAATCTGCCGGAATATGATGACGCTGACGAACACAAAGGGGATGATGTGACAGGCAGCAACATCACAAAGATCCTCCATTATATCAGTCTTGCCAGGGTGCAGCGCCCAGGAGAGGGTTATGAAGATCATGATATGACGATCATGCCTTACACGCACTCTATTCCCCCCAATGAGACGGAAGAGGGGACCCCCCTCGCGGCCTCCCTCGAGAATGCCAGGGAGTACTATGAAAGCTATTTTGCCCAAGACCAATTCACCCAGGGAGATTGTCGAAGCAATTATGTCATACTTGTAACGGACGGCCTTGAGGCCTGCGACGGCGATCCGGTTGCAGCGGCGGCTCACCTGAATACGAACTTGATTCCGGGGAATCCCTCCTCAGCAGTCAAGACGTTTGTGGTCGGCTTGGGACTGGACAATCTCAGCAAGGCTGGGGTCAACGCCATTGCCTCGGCGGGAGGTACGGACCAGGCCTATTTCCCAACAGACGTGGACGAATTGCTCGATGTCCTGGCCGATCAGATCACCTCTCAAATCATTGGAGATTCCTACAGTCGATCATCTCCGGTTATCGCCCTGTATCGAGATGACAGTGATGCTCTCAAGTTGTATTATTCCTATTTTGACTACCCTGTTTGGCGTGGTCATCTCGAGGCGTATACCCTGAATCAAGACGGCTCCCGGGGTGAGTTGGTTGCGGATTGGACCAGTGACTGTGATTCGGACACAGGAAACGATGGAGACGCTGGTTGCGAAATGAAGATCCAGGGGCGGGGAACGGTTTACACAGTGGCGGACCCAACAGACATGACCCGGATCGAATTCACCCCTGGAAATGTCGAAACCCTCGCACCCGTTGTGAACCCGGAGGGGCAAGACATTGATGGAAACGGCGTTGCCGGTGAAGAGGCCGATGCAGTGGCCGTGATCGGTTATACCCTTTCACCAGGATATGATGACCTGAATTATGTCGGAAGCCGTGACGGAGGCTGGCCCCTAGGCGACATCTACCATTCCCTGCCCGTTGTCGTGACAGGTCCAAGACTTTCAATTCCTTACTGGGCGGGGTACAATGACTTTAAAAGCAGCCATGCCGGAAGGCCTACGATGATTTATGTGGGGGCCAATGATGGTATGCTTCACGCAATCAGGGATGTGGATGGCCGGGAAGAGTGGGCCTATATCCCCAACAGTGTCCTTGGTAGGCTCCATGGATTTAAGGATGGTCACCGTTTCACCGTGGATCTGTCTATCAAGGGTGCGGATGTAGATACCTCTGAGGGATGTGATGGGTCGGGGTGGCGAACCGTGGTGGTCAGCGGACTTCGAAGGGGTGGAAGCTCCTATTATGCCCTCGACGTGACAGACCCGACAAACCCCCTGCCCATGTGGGAGATGACGGACTATACGGACGATAACGACAGCTCAAATGACAATATGGGCAATACCTGGTCTGCTCCCTCTTTCGGTCGTCTGAATGTCAACGGAGCGACCACAACCGTCATCATCGTCGGAGGGGGACTGTCCGAAGAGGAGAGCAGGGGAAACAGGATCTATATGCTCCGAGCCGATGACGGCTCCATCCTGAGAGAGATACCCGTAGGAAGTTCAGCCAATAATGTCCCATCGGAAATTAAGACAGTGAGGTACCTCCTTGATTTTGATGGTCGACCCCTGGATCATATAACGCGGGCCCCCGTCGACTCCAGCCTCAAGGGTCATATTGAGGTGGCCTATTTTGGAGGTACAGACGGCACCCTTTACAAACTCACAGGCCTTAACGCGGACTCTGGTTGGAACCCTCAGGTTGAAGTCCTTTACAGGCCCCCTCCCGAAGAAGCCCGTCCCATATATCACAGGCCTGAGGTGGCGGACTATTTATCCTGTAAGAAACGGTATATCCTCTTCGGGACAGGGGATGAAAGCAGCCCCGGAACGGTTGCCCAGAACTACGTCTACGAGATTGAAGATCGCGCGTGGGATGAAGAGGGCGACGGAGAAGACTATCCGGATGGATCCCAGGGGAAAAACAACGGTTTGTTCAGAATGACCTGGAAAAAAACGCTGGCCTTTGGGGAAGCTGTCCTGTCTGATCCGGTCTTTTATATAGATACCCTTTATTTTACCACTTATCAGCCCCAGGGTGGGTGCGACATGGGGCTGAGTTACCTCTATGGCTTGACGACCAGCACATGCAGGACAACAGGTCGCGAGCCCGGTCTCCAGTATAGCCTGAGCGGTTCCCCGCTGAGCACTCCGGAAGAGAAACAGAAACTAGGCAAAGGCATTGCCACATCGCCTGTCGTCACCCCACCTAAGATGTTCATCGGGTTGGGAGACAGGGTGATGGAAGTCCCTGTCCCCGAGGATGTCCCCCTTCTCCAGTATTGGCGCGAGGATGGTTGATGAAGGATCTTTTCGACCGCTTGATCAATCAGGTCTTTGCCCATCCTGAGGTCTATGTTATTCCGATCGCTCAGATCCTTGGCATTATACTCCTGGCTTCCGTGGTCTGGTGGGTCTTCAATGTCATCATTGGAAGAGTCGACAGAAAGTACCGAGAACGACCTTTGTTCGATAAGGCCAAGGGCCTCTTCACTCTCGTAAAGCGAGCCGGCCATTACGCCATCCTGATCCTGGCCGGAGTGAGCCTGCTTGAGTTGTTTCGGGCGCCCATGGTGGAAAGGTTTTTCTATGCCCTGATGATTCTCCTTCTGTCATCCATCGTGGCCAGTATCGTCAACACCATCCTCCCCTATCTGGAACAGAAGATTACCATCAAGACCGCCACCGGTATGGATGATGTCATTTTGGACCTCTCCAAGAAATTTGCAGGTGTTATTATTTACGTTACCGGCACGATCCTGGCCCTGGATGTGCTTGGTTTGAATATTATGCCGTTCGTAGCAGGTGCCGGCGTCGCTGGTATTGCCATTGGATTTGCAGCAAAAGACACCCTGTCCAATCTGATCGCAGGGGTCCTCCTGATCTTGGACAGACCCTTTGAGGTAGGCGATCGCATAGAAGTCTGGTCAGCCCCCAAGAACTCAGCGACCTGGGGTGACGTTGTGGATATAGGGCTCAGG
Source organism: Thermodesulfobacteriota bacterium (assembly GCA_034189325.1). GTDB lineage: Bacteria > Desulfobacterota > DSM-4660 > Desulfatiglandales > Desulfatiglandaceae > JAXHUM01. Next base: position 26,086 of record JAXHUM010000061.1, on the reverse strand, counting down.
GCCACAAAGATCAGAACAACGGATAATATTGTGATCGTGATACCCAACAATGAGATAATGACCCGGGATATCATCAATTATACGACCATCAGTGAAGAAATCAGGGTGAGGGTTCCTATAGGCATTGCTTACGAGGCGGATATCCAAAAGGCAAAGGAGATCATTTGCGATATTAGTTTGGAGCTTGACTGGGTCATGAATAACCCAGCGCCAAAAGTGGTCGTGAAGAGCTTTGGCGATTCCGCTGTAAACCTAGAGGCGAGGATCTGGATCCGTGAGCCGCGACGGAGAATGGATACCATTTCTCATGTCACTGACCGGGTAAAAGAGGCTTTTGATAAGGCTGGGATTGAGATCCCCTATCCGAAGCGGGAAATTCATTTGAAACAATCCGACATCCAACAGCATATCTGATGCCCTTTATCCGACATTTCACAATTCGGCCGAATATTGAAAAGCAGCTGACCTGTGAAGTCGGCGCTAGCTGTCTTCGAGAAAAAGGTTGTTCATCCTGTCTTTTACATCCTCAATTACTTCGCTGAGCCAGAGGATGTCATCGATGGGAAGCCTCCCTGCCTTGGTGTTGGATTTGGTTCCATCTTTTTTCGTGTATATTCGTGGCCCTATTTGAAGCTTCGGCTCCCCTTCGCCGTACTGGTGAATGGAAATCGATAGCCCGGTGTCATTGTTTTCCCAGGTGGCCAAGACTTTATCCATAGTGGGATCATATGGCATGATGCCTCCTTTTTGCTGGTTGATGAAATTATTAATTTTTGGAGGACTATAGTTAAATTAAAAGTCCGTGACAAGACAAAAACAGATAAAATGTGTGCCCATAAAACAGGGTGTGAATCGCTCGATTTATCTTGCCTCTCTGTGCCGGAAGATAGTAATTGAATCACCTAGATTAACCGACCGGAAAAATCTCTTTTCGATATAAAGGTGAAAGTCTTGGCATCGGGCCGGATGCGGGACCCTCGAGAGGGTGTATGGAGGCATACTGTAATTATGGAGGGAAAAAATGGATAAACGAGATTTAGACGCTCGTCTGAGGGTGTTGCAGGATGCGGACCTAAACAACAAGGTGGTCCTTGTAAGGGTGGATCATAATGTCGTGAAGAAGGGACGGATCAAGGACCCCTATCGGATTGATGCGACGATCGGGACCCTTTATGCGATTGCCAAGAAGGGAGGAAAGCCGATACTCATGACCCATGTCGGTCGGCCAAAGGACAAAAACTCAGGCCGCATATCTTGTGTGGAGGATCAGTCTGTCCTGCCCATTGTCCGGTATCTGGAGCAGAAGCTCCCCCTCAAGATCCACGTGCCCGAGTTTCCCATAGATCCTGAAAAGGGGATTACCCATATTGATGAATCGATCCGGCCGGCCATTGACGATTTGAAGAAGGGAATTGTTGATATGATCTATCTCCCAAATTCGAGATGGTTTCAGGGGGAACAGGCCAAAGGGGCAGAAAAGGATACTTTCGCCGAGGAACTTGCCGGCCTGGCCGACCTCTACATCAATGATGCCTTCGGCTCATGGCAGTCTCATGTATCCACTTACGACATAGCAACGAGACTACCATCCTTCAGCGGGATACTCCTTCAGAAAGAACTCTCCAACCTCAGGCGCGTCCTTGAGCCTGAGAGGCCCTTTACAGCGGTTATAGCAGGGGCAAAATATGACACAAAAATCGGTCCTCTGAAGGCGATTTATTCCAAGGTTGACTATCTCATCCTCGGCGGCCTCATGTACAGCACCTTTCTCTCGGCCAAATATGGAGTGTCCATTCAAGGCGTATCCGAGGAGGACAGGAATCTGGCCTTGGAGTTGGTGGATCTGGACAGGAGGGACAACAAGATTCTGGACATGCCTTATCTGGTGGAGTCGGATACCATGGAGGGAAAAATAGAGGGGCAATACAGAGAGATTGAACTGAAGACCCTAAAGGAGCGTCAAAGCGTCGGTTTTCTCCTCGATATCGCTCCGGCCTCTTTTCTGGAGAGTCGTGCGAAGGAGGCAATCGGCGGGGCAAAGACCCTCTTTGTCAATGCGGTTATGGGCCTCATGCCCTGGTTTTTTGAGGGATCCGAGGCCCTGTATCGGGAGATCGTCTCAAACGAGTCTGCAGGGAAGCTCTTCGGCGGAGGAGACACGCTCCAGGAGTTCAAGAATCTCTGCCCGGGGGCCTATATGTCAGGCATTGACGAACCTCAGACATACTACTTTACCGGAGGAGGAAGCGTTTTGGCCGCCATAGAACGGGGCACGCCTTATGATCTGGACCCTATCAAAGCACTGTTGAATGAGGATACGTCCCGTTGAGGTTTTCCTATGACTATTACACCGATTTTTGATCCTGAAAAAGAGAAGCGGCCCATGCGTGTGGCAGCCTTTATGTCCGGTTCGGGCACAAACATTATCAAGTTGATTGAGAGGGAGGAGTATTTGACGGAGCAACAGGGCGCAGCTCCCTTTCATGTCGTATTCATATTCAGTGACCGGTCAGACGGAGGTTCACAGGGCGAAAGAATTGCGCACAACAATGGGCTCCCTTACTTCAGTTATGATATCCGCTCATTCCATCGCTTGAGATCCCTCAAGAGGACCGTGAAAACAGAGAAAGGGCTGGAAGCCAGAAAGGAATTTGATCAGGTGGCGCAAAGACTGGTGGACGCCTTTGAGATCGATGTGATCGCCCTTGGTGGTTACATGAGTTATACCACTCTCAACAGGTGCGTCAATGTCCACCCTGCCGACCTTTCCATTCTGACCGAAACAGGCGCACGGAAATTTGTTGGAGATAATGCCGTCCATGATGCCATTTCATCCGGGGAGGCCCTGTTGCGGGCCTCTACGCTCTGGACAGATGAGGGGGTCGATACGGGCCCCCTCCTGATGGTCTCAGGAACTCTTCCCGTAGACTTGCCAGGGTCCATGGAGGAGTTGCGGAAAGACAGTGGGCAATACCAAAAGGTCGTGGAGGAGCACCAGGAACGCCTTAAGGAGGTAGGGGATTGGGTGATATTTCCCCTGACCATTGAAATGATAGCGAGGGGCCGATTTGCCCTGGACGAGGGGAATCGCGTGTATGTGGATCATCGGCCTGTGCCGGAGGGGTACAGGGAAGGTTGACCAAACCTCCTTGCGCCACGAATTGATATTTTTCTTGTCACTTTAGGCGATAGGCAACGCAGTGGATCAGTCTAGCTGATTTCGACGACCTCAAACTCTTGATCACCTCTGGGGACCTTTAGCCTCACTTCATCTCCCACTTCTTTTCCGATCAATGCCCGGCCAAGGGGAGATTGGATGGATATTTTGCCCCTTTCAGGATCTGACTCGTAGGGCCCGACGAGTTGGTAACTTATCTCCCGGTCCTCTAAAACATCATAGAGGAGGACCGTCCTTCCAAAAACAACCCTGTCTTTTGGTCCTTCATCGACATCAATTACTTCCGCCTTGCCGATCACATCCTGTAATTCGCTGATCCTACCCGCGATAAAGGACTGCCTTTCCTTGGCCGCATGGTACTCCGCATTCTCGCTCAAATCTCCATGGCTTCTTGCTTCTTCAATGGCCCGTATATTGTTCGGCTTTTCTACCTTCTGGAGGTTCTCCAGTTCTTCCTTGAGCTTTTGCAGGCCCTCTTTGGTGATAGGCATTTTGTCCATTTATCTGACCACCCTATTTTCTTATCGTTGTTATCGATGTGGAATATCTTCCAAATGCCAAAAATACTCAAAATGGGACGAAAAGAGGAGCTCTTTGAGCTCCTCTTTTCGTTCATCTGTTAGTGGACAACGGGGGTACTAAGCTGCCATAGTCTTCCGAGACTTGAGTAGTTCGGCAAAGGCCTCCACCCGGGTCCTGAGAGACTCAGTGGTGTGTGTCCTGGGGTCGACGCCGTCCATTTCAAGAAACATGGTCGGCACACCCATTTTTTCCTCCACCTCTTTTTTGACCATGTAGCCGGCAGGGGCCAGGACCCTACAGCTGAACTGAACAGCGTAGACCACACCATCTAATTTCGCGTGTTCCGCCATAACCCTGAAACGGTAAGTATGGTCATAAGATGCCCTTACATAACCCTTGCACAGGTAGCTCCATGCGATTCTTTCAAGGTGGGTGGTAGCCTCTTTCGACCCTCGCTCGTAGGGTGCCATCCAAACCGCGCCGATGGGGATAACCACGTTCAGACCGGCCTCTTCATACATATCCGCGTCATCATGCTGGCCGACGGAGACCCCGCACATCAAGCCTACCTTAGGCGCATCTTTGGGGAGCACCCCGTAGCCCGCCTTTTTCCTCTCCCGCAGCTCTCGAAGATTAAGCTGGAGGGCCCCTAAAAGCATTTGATAATAATCCCCATGGGGCTCCAGGACAGAGAAGGGAAAACCTACATGGTTCTTCAGTTTTGCCGGTCGAGGATTGGTGTTTATGTACAGTTCATGAATATCGTTTAAGAGTATCCAGGGCAGGACATAGTCCTTTCGCGTCTTTTTCCAGCCCTCCTCAGGGAGGGGATCAATCTCCAGTACCTCACAAGCCTCCTCCAGGGCGTTTCCATATTCACGTGCGAAGTATTTCACCGCCCGCTGTTCCACTTTTGGAAAAAAGCCCCAGGGCTCGTCCCGGACCGTATCATAGGTGATGAAAGGGATGTCTTTCATTTCTGAAATGAGTTCACATAACTTGACCGATTGGTCGCATTGATAGCGTCCGCAGACAATCAGGTCGGGCTTGGGAGCCAGGTCGTCGACGACAACGGCATAGTTGACCTGATTTATAGCGCACTGTGCCTGGGTCTGCTCGAGCCCGAGTTCCTCAGCCTTTTCGATGATCCGCGCGACTTTGTCAAACAGACGGCCGTAGTTAAACATGATAATAGTATCGGGAAAATCAGAATACAACTGGTCCTTGTAGATCTGCGTCATGGCCAGATGTAACCGTGGAATGCCGGGATGGACATGGTAAACGATCTTCTTTCCTAATTCATCGCAGAGCATCAGATCGACAAACCTCCTGAACCACAGGCCCCAAATCTGTCGCGCTGAAATCAGGTCAAAGTCCTGCTCAATGTTTTTCTGAGCGCTTAATATGTTTTCATCATTTAATCGCCCCCTTTTAAGAGCCCTTAATACCCTGTCTTTCTGTTCATCGATCTCGTTGTCTTGATATTGAAGCAGTTTCAGCATTTTTTTGACTTCTGTCCAGTCCATATCTATTAACCTCCTGTCAGTTGCACGGTTTTAAAGGGATGTCTTAGTCGGGATCTCTAGGCGGATATGATCTCAAAGAAGGCCTCGATCCGGGTCCTGAAGGCCCCTGTCTCTGTCGGGTCGTAATCCGTCTCCAGCTTCAGCATCTGGAGTCCCGCCCCCTCCTTCAATATCTTTGGAAAATAGATCGCTTCCATATCAAAGGGGTCTCGATACAGCGTCTGATACCATATCACTCCGTCCGCCTTGTAATCCTTCGCCAGGTCCACCAAAAACTCAAGCCTTTCCCTTGCCGGTGTAAAGCAGGCATGGGCAACCTTTTTCATGAAATATCTCTGGGCCAGATTCCCCATAGGATCACCGTTCAGGTCCACGTCCTGCCAGAAATCTCGTATCCCTTCGCAGTACTGCTCCATCACGATATCTCCGTTCAGACCTTCCACCGTCCTGTGTATCTTGTAATCCCCCGCCGCCAGGGTCGAACCGGTCAACAGTATCCGTGGACCTTCGATTTTCGGCGCCTCGGTCTTCTTCAGCTCCTCCAGGACAGATTCCAGCAACTCAACATAGGCCGACTTGTCCGCAAGATAGGAGGCATGCAAGAGTTTCGCAAAATCCATCCCGCTTATGGGAGGGTTCTCCGTCTTCCTCAACTCCGCGATCTCTCTCAACAGACCCCTTTCCTTGTTACACAGCTCGATCGCAGCATTGAGACCCTCATCGGTAACGGTGTTGCCCGTATACTCCTCCAGTCTATCCTTCAGACGATTGATCGACAAAAGGTAATACTCCAGCGAAGAGTCTCTCTTGTAATGGGGAATTTCATACTTGAACGTGTCTCGGTCGGTAAAACACTCCAGGGCCGCCACTGCCATGATGTTGCTCCCATCGAGCATCGGCATCACATACATATCGATGATGTCATAAAAGGGATCGTAATGCATCATCATATATCCCACCTGGGCCCTGTTAAAGGTGCACATCCACCGACACAGGTAGGGACCGGCATTCTCAACCGCTGCATTGTCACCTCCCTGAGCCAGCCCCAGAGGAATCGCGCCGCTTGCCATCACCAACTCTTCCGGCATGTATTCTGAGGGATAATAGCCAATGATCTTCTTACCCGCCGCCTTTTCCTTTTCAAGGTCTCCAATCCTACCCTTTAACAACTCCTTTACCGCTTTCTTGATTTCCATTCAAATTTCCTCCTCTGTTTCAGCGTTTGAAAGTATCGGAAACAACGTTACGGGGCCCTAGGTAGAAGCAGCCTCTACTAAATGACCTCCTTTTAGCCTGTTGCATGTCGTGCCGAGCGATGAATTCCGCCCCTGGGTCCGACATGAACGATTCATTGCTTTCCAGACTAAAGGAGGCATCAAATAAAAACCATAATATCAAGACTTTACCCCAAATAAACAAGCTTTATAAATTATCTGACTCCTGACTTCTTGTCAATAGTAAAAAAGTCTAAGTAATGGAAAAACCGCCTTTGTACGTCTCTCTCTCCGAGGTTCGAAAAAGGCCGCACCGCCATTATGCTGCGGCTATAGGGGCTAGCCTACCGGTGTGTCTGGAACATTTGTGTTGTAGATTTTGAATGATTATACTAAAATTTGACAAAGCTGAGGATTGTAAGCCCGATTCCATCTTTTTTTGAGACGCTATGACAAGCTCTAACCTTAAGACCTCCAACCCGATTGCCGATGACATGTCCCTCGAGGGACAGCTTGAATACCAAAAAAAGCTGAATGACATTACCAACAAAATACATTCAGCCAACGATACCAATGATATCTTGTTGAATCTTCAGGAAGAGGTCCTGGGTGTTTTTGAGGCGGATCGAATAACCATATATGTGATTGACGGCATCAGAAAAGAGATCGTCTCCAAATTAAAGAGTGGGGACGAGATCAATGAGATCAGGGTACCGATAGGCAGGGAGAGTATTGCAGGATATTGCGCTGCGACCGGTGAAGTCATCAATGTGACGGATGCCTATGACCGGGAACAATTAAAACTCATCAACCCTCGACTCAATTTCGATGAGAGCTGGGACAAAAAGACCGGCTACCGTACCTCCCAGGTGATCGCCGCTCCCATAATATACAACAAATACCTCCTGGGTGTGGTCCAGCTTATCAATAAGAAAGGGGGAGGCCGCTTTACAGAGAAGGATGCGGCTGCCCTATTGGATGTCTCAAAAGTCCTCGGCATCGCCCTTTATAAAAACCAGAGACTGGCGAAAAAGACCAAACCAACAAAATACGATTATCTTACGGCACGCAATATCATCAGCAAAGAGGACTTGAGCCTGGCCATGTCCCGGGCAAGGAAGGCCAAAGATACTGTCGCCTCTGTCCTGATGAAGGATTTCAAGATCTCAAAGGAGGATATAGGCAAGTCCCTATCCACCTTTTACAGGTGCCGATTTATTTCGTACGATCCCAGCATGCCCATTCCCACCCAGATCATCATGGGCCTGAAACCCAACTTTTTGAGAAAGAATCTCTTTGTCCCTATCCGTGAATCAGACAATAAAATAGTCGTCGCAATGGAAGACCCCACGGATCTTCTCACGAGGGACACCATTAGGAGACTGATTCCAGGCAGAAGATTCGAGTATTGCGTGGCCTTCAAAACCGATATCCTTCAAATGATAGGTCTCTTTTTTGATGTGAAGAAAACGGAGATCTTCGAGGAGTCGGGCAGCATTGAAGATATCCTGGGACAGTTGGATTCGACCGATGACGACATTGAAGAGGATCTTGAAGGTGTAGCCGAGGACGACAGCGCCATTGTTCGGATCGTCACCAAAATGATTATTGACGCTTATCAACGGGGCGCTTCCGATATCCATGTCGAACCTCGTCAGGGGAAGGCCGATGCAGTTATCAGGGTCAGGATAGACGGTACTTGCCAGGTCTACCAGACGATTCCCTATACCTACAAGAGGGCCATTATTTCCCGCATCAAGATTATGGCTGACCTTGACATAGCTGAAAGACGACTTCCTCAGGACGGGAAGATCAAATTTCGAAAATTCGCGCCCCTGGATATTGAACTGCGAGTCGCCACCATTCCTACCGCCGGTCAGAACGAGGATGTTGTTATGCGACTCCTGGCTGCAGGGGAACCGATGCCCCTTGACAAAATGGGTATGAGTGACAGGAATTTCCTTGAGTTCCTGGATATCATCACAAAACCTTATGGTATCGTCTTGGTTGTGGGTCCGACGGGAAGCGGAAAGACGACAACGCTTCATGCAGCCCTTGCCTATATCAACAAGCCTGAAACAAAGATATGGACGGCGGAAGATCCTGTGGAGATAACCCAGGAGGGTCTTCGACAGGTCCAGGTCCAGCCAAAGATAGGCTTTGATTTTGCCAGGGCGATGCGGGCCTTTTTGAGAGCCGATCCGGATGTCATTATGGTCGGAGAGATGCGCGATCACGAAACCGTGTCAACAGGGATAGAGGCCTCTCTCACCGGTCATCTTGTCTTCAGCACGCTTCATACAAACAGCGCGCCGGAAACAGTCACCCGCTTGCTTGACATGGGTATGGATCCTTTTAATTTTTCGGACGCCCTTTTGGGAGTCCTGGCCCAGCGACTGGTGAGGACCCTGTGCAGCTGCAAAGAGAGATACCACCCCACACAGAAGGAATTTGATGCCTTAGTCAGGGCCTATGCCGGCGATTTTGACGCCCTTAATCTGGAGTACAATGATGATTTCTTCCTTTACAGGGCCAAGGGTTGTCCGAAATGCAACCATAGTGGTTATAAGGGACGGACCGGCATCCACGAACTCCTCGCAGGTACCGACGAGATGAAATTGTGTATCCAGAACAAGGCCAAAATGGAAGAGTTGAGAGCACAGGCCATCAAGGATGGTATGACCACACTCATGCAGGATGGCATTCGAAAGGTCTATCTCGGGTATACCACACTGACTGAAGTCAGGAAGGTGTGCATAAAATAGGTTAGCCATCCAGGGCAAAGGAAGGCGCTTCAGGCATTTTGAGCCATTTATTGAAATGAAAGGTGTAGTTCCCCGTTTTGGTGGGCGTTATCTTTCTATGGACAATTTGTCCCTTCTCGTCCCTTTCCTGAATAACGATCCGTCTGTCCAGAATCGCCGTCCATTTGCCGACGTACAGGAAGGTATAGGGCTGCTCCCTCGCAATGATTTCATGGAGCCTGTGAGAGTACAAGACCTGTTTCCGCCGGTCATACTCCCGGCGGATCTTGACTATCAGATCATCGGCCTCATCATCCTGGAACCCGACGAAATTCAGTTGATTGGGATTGGTCTGGCTCGAATGCCATATCTGATACAGATCCGGTTCAATTCCCATGACCCATCCGAGGATCAGGGCATCGAAATCAGACTTATCGACGCGTTCCTGGATAAACACCGACCATTCCAGGAGATCGGTGCGCACATCGATGCCGATTTGCCTCCATGCGTCCTGGCAAACGGAGAGGATCGACTTCCTGAGATCGTTCCCGCTATTTGTGATCAGGGTGAACTGGAGTCGTTTCCCCCTGTTCTGGAGCCATCCATACTTATCTTTTACAAAACCCGCTTCCGCAAGTAACCTCAAGGCCCCTTGAGGATCGTAGGGGATCGGGTCGATTCGGTGATTATAATAATCGGTCTGCTTGACAAAGGGCCCGGTGATGCGTTCTCCCTGGCCGTAAAGCACGTAGTTTGTGATCTTATCCACATCAATGGCCATGCCGAGGGCCCTGCGGACCTTCGGATCATTGAACGGCCATCTCCGCATGTTATAGCCGATATAGGTATAACCGAAAGAAGTGCCCGAGAAAGACTGGAACCTGGGGTCCACCCTGAGCCGTTTTACCTGATGGGGTTGCACGCCGTAATGGTCGACGGTCCCGGCATAGAACTCCATCTCCTGAGTCAGGAGATCGGGGATGATTCGGAAGACATACCGGCTGTAATTGGGTGGGCCTTCCCAATAATCATCGAAACGGTCCAGGGCAATGTATTGGTCCGACTTCCATTCAGAGAACTTGAACGGACCGCATCCGACAGGCGCACGATTGAATCCGCTCTGCCTCATGGAAAACGTGGCGACATCTTTTCCCAGGCGCTCCGCCTCTTTTTCCAGGGCCTTTCGGTTAAGGAGGTGTTCAGGGAGGATCCCCATGGTCCAGGTCCCGATGGCGGGTGAGTAGAGCCGCTTGTAAACAACGCGCAGGGTCAGAGGATCAACAACATCAACTCTCTTGACCGGCTCGTAGTCGGAGACACGAGGGGACAGGTTTTTCGGATTCATGATCGCCTCAAATGTAAATTTTACATCATAGGCGTCCACAATGTGTCCGTCGTGAAACCTCACGCCGGGACGGAGCCGGAAAACAAGGATAGGATTGTGTTCCGTCGCGGGCAGGATTTCCTTGGCATAATGGGCGGCTTTCTGTTGTCCCACAGCCGTATCAAATGAAAGGTACCGGGTCCCCTCGAACGAGGAAAAATAATCCCTCCCCAGCAGATGGCTCAGACTGTCAAATAGGGCCGGATCCACCTGTGCCAAAGAAAGATGGATCCTTGCAGGCCTGTGGACACGCATCCTGATCTTGGCTTCTTCTTGAGTTCTTGTGATCTCGAATGTCTCAGGGGGCATCAGGGAGATCTTGCGGATATTCTCCAAAGAGCGCCCGAGTCCTGGGGCTGAAATCCCCTCACCTCTTTGCGCCTGCCTGATCAGTTCGACAAGATCCTCCGCATCCAGCCTGCCGATGCCGGGGATCATGGCTGATTCGTTCACATGGAAAGAGGCCTCCTCAGAGACCTCCCATGAGGTGGCAAGTCGGCCCCTGAACCGAAGATTCTCGTCCCTGTCAAGGAGCCCCTCAAACACCAGGGATTCAATCTGGCTACTCGCCGTATCGGCTGAGAGAATCGGGTTGAGCTGGCTGGCATCTCCAATCGAAGCGGCAATATACTGGCGGAGGCGGTCAGGGTTTCCCTTGGTCTGTTCATCATAGGAGGGAACCCACAGGTAGGACTGAAGCAGAATGAGAATCAGGAGCAAGGGCGCGATAAGAAGGATACGTCTGACAGTCATTGGCCGCCTAGGTTCAAGGTCTATGGATCCCTTAAAGGAAAGATATCCATACATAAAAAGAAGGAGATCCGGAGTCAAGGAAAAACGGTGAAAATTCTATAGATCGCGACCCATGGCTCAGATGTCGCGGAGGCCGTGGCCGGGCGTGTTGGAAAGAAAATCCTTTTGCAAAGGAATAGGATCTGTGATAAAAAATTGAACATGAAAGGAAACAGGTGGGATGATCATTTTGCCCGCCGGGCCAGAGAAGAGAAGCGGCTCGCCCGATCGGTCTATAAACTCCAGGAAATACAAAAGAAATATAAGGTTATTGTGAGGGGAAATAGGGTTTTGGATCTGGGCTGTTATCCTGGCTCCTGGTCACAATACGCTATCGAAAAAGCAGGTTCCAGGGGTGAAGTCGTGGGGATCGACCTTGACCCGCCGGCTCGACTTAGCTCACCCAGTTTTAGGTTCATCCAGAAAGATTTGCTCACCCTGGACAAAGACTGGCTTGCCCGCGAAATCGGCCCAATGGACCTTGTGATGAGCGATCTGGCCCCTAAGACCACCGGTTCAAAATCGACCGATGCGGCACGTTCCATGGCCCTGGCCGAGAAGGCCTGGGACATTGCATCCGCCCTCCTTAAGGAGGAGGGACATTTTATTTCAAAAGTCTTCGAAGGGGAAGACCTGCGATCCTATAGGTCCAACATCTCAGCTTTTTTTCGAAAGACACGGATCTTAAGACCTCAGGCAACTCGAAAAAAGAGCCGAGAGGTGTATGTTATAGGGCTCAGCCGGATTGCATAGCGTTCTCGGCAAGGAGAGTTCCTTGAGGCCCTGAATAGGCCTACGGATAAGCCGATTTCGCCGAACATGAATTCTATGGAGGATTGAGATGTCCGGACACTCAAAATGGAGTTCGATTAAGCATAAGAAGGGGGCGTTGGATGCCAAGCGCGGTAAGATCTTCAGCAAGCTTATAAAAGAGATCACGATCGCGGCACGAATGGGAGGGGGTGACCCCGATGGAAATCCTCGGCTGAGAACCGCCATTGCTGCGGCAAAGGCGGAGAATATGCCCAAGGACAACATTGAACGGGCCGTCAAGAAAGGCACTGGCGAACTGGAGGGAACATCGTACGAAGAGACCAATTACGAAGGATACGGTCCAGGCGGTGTGGCCGTGCTCGTGGACTGTCTGACGGACAACAAAAATCGGGCGGTTGCCGAAATCAAGCACATTTTCGAGCGTGGCGGGGGCAATCTCGGAGAACCGGGTTGCGTCGCCTGGATGTTTGAGAAGAAGGGCCTGATTGTCGTTGAAAAGAAAGGGGTTGATGAAGAGAAGTTGCTCGATACGGCTCTTGAGGCAGGGGCCGAAGATGTCAGGGAGGATAGTAGTGTTTTTGAAGTGATTACAGATCCCTCCGATTTCGAGACGGTCAAAAAGGCGATTGAGGATACGGACTTCCCTTACAGTGTGGCCGAGATCAGCATGATCCCAAAAAATACCGTGAAGATAGAGGGCAAAAAGGCCGAACAAATGCTGAATCTCATAGAGGCCCTTGAAGATAATGATGACGTGAACAATGTTTATGCCAACTTTGATATCTCCGATGATTTCATGGAGGCCCAGGGCTGATGTTGGTGGTGGGTGTGGATCCCGGCTCCAGAGTCACCGGCTATGGCCTTGTTGAGAAGAGCAGAAGCCGGATGGTCTGTGTCCATTGCGGGAAAATAAGTCCTCCTGCCAAGGCCCCTTTCTACGAAAGGATTCACCACATCTTTGAGTCCATGGTAGACATCATGTCTCTTTATCAGCCGGGTGAAATGGCGATAGAAGATGTGTTCTACGCAAAGAATTTTCAGAGTTCGTTGAAACTCGGCCACGCAAGGGGTGCCGCGTTGATTGCCGCTGTTCAGTGCAAAGTCCCTATTTTTGAATACACACCCCTTGAGATCAAGAAGTCGATCGTAGGATACGGCAGGGCAAACAAGGAGCAGGTTCGTTCCATGGTCCGTGCTATCTTAAACCTCCAATCCAATCTAGGTCTCGATACCTCCGACGCCTTGGCGACCGCTATCTGCCATCTCAACTGGTCGAGGTTTGAGGGGAGTCAACCTAGCGAAAAATGATAGCCTACCTGAGCGGACAACTTTTCGCAAAATCAACGCAATCCATTATCATCAACACCGGTGGAATCGGCTATGAGGTGTTTGTTCCCCTGTCAACCTTTTATGCCCTCCCGGAAATAGGTGAGAACGCGAACCTCTATATTCACACCCATGTCAGGGAAGACGCCTTATTCCTCTTCGGTTTTCAGACAAGACTTGAAAAGGATCTCTTTTTGATGTTGATATCCGTCTCCGGCATCGGGCCGAAGCTCTCGATCAATATCCTCTCGGGCATCGGTCCGGAGGAATTGCTTGGGGCCATCGCGTCCGGGGACGCCGTGGCTCTCCAATCGATTCCCGGCATCGGTAAGAAGACGGCCGAAAGAATCGCCCTGGAATTGAAAGACCGTGCCTGTCAGGTCTCTGAACGGCATGAGGTGTCTCCTCCGGATGTCCCTGATATGGAAGAAAAAGATCTTATCGAGGACGCTCTCTCAGCCCTTCTCAACCTGGGGTATTCCGCCAAATCCGCCAAAGGGGCTATTGATAAGGTGCGATCTGTTGAAAGACCTCTCAGCCTGGAGATGTTGATCAGAGAGTCTTTGAAGAAACTGGCTTAGCAGGGGAGTGAGAATGTCATATGAAAGAAAGAATTATTGACCCCTTATTGCAGGCCGATGAAATCCCTGCCGAGATCAGTCTAAGACCCAAGTTGCTCGCGGAATATGTCGGCCAGAAAGAGATGAAGAAGAATCTCGAAGTCTTCATCAAGGCTGCCAGGGGGCGTTCTGAGGCACTCGATCATGTCCTGTTTCATGGAAGCCCTGGGCTGGGCAAGACCTCTCTGGCCCATATCGTCGCAAACGAAATGGAAGTGAATATTAAGGCCACCTCAGGCCCGGTTATCGAAAAATCAGGGGATCTCGCTGCCATATTGACCAGCCTTGAACCGAGGGATGTCCTGTTTATTGATGAAATTCATCGCCTCAACCATGTGGTCGAAGAAATCCTCTACCCGGCCATGGAAGACTATGAACTGGACATCATCATCGGGGAGGGGCCCTCTGCCAGGACCATGAAGATACCTCTTCCCCCCTTCACATTGGTGGGCGCCACAACAAGAGTCGGACTCTTGACGCCGCCTTTGAGAGATCGTTTCGGAGTTATCCTGAGGGTGGATTTTTATCAAACAGAGGATTTACACAAGATCATCGAACGATCCTCGAAGCTCCTCAAGATATCCGTGACCACGGATGGCGCCCTGGAGATTGCCAAGCGGTCCCGAGGGACTCCGAGAGTGGCCAACAGACTCTTGCGAAGAGTCCGGGATTTTGCCGAAGTCAAGGCAGATGGAGTCATCAGCGGGGAGTTGGCAAGCCAGGCCCTGGACATGTTGGAGGTCGACGACAAGGGCCTGGACAAGATGGACCGACATATCATTCTGACCATTATTGAGAAATTCGATGGTGGACCTATAGGGTTGAACAGCCTTTCAGCGGCTGTCAGTGAAGAAAAGGATACCCTTGAGGATGTTTATGAGCCCTTCCTGATTCAACGCGGGTATATTAAGAGGACGCCACAGGGGAGGGTTGCGACCCGTAGGGCCTATCTACATCTGGGATTCAAGGTGAGAGGGGAAGGCGATCCGGTCCAGGAGCGGATGTTCACCTCGACCTGAACGTTACCCTCGCCCTTTGTCCCCCTGATGCGATCGAATGGAACGAATCTCCTGGTGTGGATTTGAAAAAGGTCTGCGTTATATAAAAAGACTCGATACCGTAAAGGAGAGATATTGTGAAAACCGAAGTCGTGCTTAAGGACGCATGGAAGCGTTTTACCCTGGATCAGGATAAAATACTTCTTCCTGAAGAGACCGTTAGAAGGTTCAAAGAAAAGACCGAAGATCTTGGGATTCGACTCCTTGATCACACAAGAAGGATAGATAACGGTAGGCTTGATATCCCTGTCTATTTCAGTATGTGTGGACATGAGGCGGAAGAGATTATTGGGACAAAGAAGCAGATGGGAAAGGGAGCCACACCATCCCAGGCCGAAGCAAGCGCTGTAATGGAATTGGCGGAGAGGTACAGTTTCTTCAGCTTTTGTAAAGACCCGGAAAACTTCGTCGTTGATAAACTGGCAAACATCAAGGACAAGGCCATCTCCTTTGATCAGATTGCCCGTTCTGTTCATGATAGTTCAGAAGACCTTCCTGTCACTCAAAAGATATTTGAGGATCTCCCCCTGAAGTGGACCGCGGCTTATAATATGACGAGAGATCAAGAGGTTCTTATTCCCTTCAATTGGTTCTATGCCATCAATGAGTTTAACGGCCCATCAGCGGGCAACTGTGTTGAGGAGGCGATCAGCCAAGGTATTTGCGAGATCGTGGAAAGACACGTATCCTCTCTTATCAGTCGGAATCGTGTACAGGTCCCATCCATTAATGCGCATTCCCCAAATGATAAAATGGTTGTGGAGATGCTGGGGAAGTATGAGAACGGCGGGATCAGACTCTTTATTTCCGATTTCACCCTCGATATGGGCATCCCGACAGTCGGCGTCATGGCCTATGACCCCGCCACCTTTCCCCACCAGAGTGAGATCGTCTGGACCGCAGGGACAACGCCCGATCCTCAAAAGGCCTTGAGTCGCGCCCTCACCGAAGTGGCGCAGCTCGCGGGAGATTTTAATTCCTGCTCCAATTATGTGGCCAGCGGTCTTCCGAAGATCAAGAGGATCGAGGACGCCCCTTTCATTACCCGACCGGCCAATGAAGTTGATATCACGGATCTCCCCGATCTGTCCCACGATAATATAAAGACGGAAGTGATCCGTTGCATCTCCGAGTTGGAAAAAAGGGATATGGATGTCATTGTTGTCAACACCATGAATCCCTTGCTTGAAATCCCCGCCTTCTACACCGTCATACCGGGCGCCCATTTCAGAGAAAGGGCACAGGGGACAAGCGTGGGCATGTTTTCCTGCAAACTGATTGCCGAGGAGAGAGAGCCTCAAGAGGCGATCTCCGAACTCATAAGAATCGAGACGCGGTTGCCCGGCAAGTACTACATCGCCTTCTACCTTGGATTCTGTTTCTTGTCTATGGGGGACCCTCATACTGCCCTCGGTTATTTCCAAAAGTCCCTCGACCTCGACCCGATTGATCAGGACATACCGAGTATCTATTCGTATACCGGGGTCTGCCTCAAAGAGATGGCGCAATACAGGGATGCCCTTGAAGTGCTCAAAAAGGGAGAGGTCCTGGATAGGGAGAGGACCGATATTCCCAACCTCATGGGGTTCTGCCATTTCAAATTGGGAGAGCACGAAGAGGCTATCGGCAGTTTCAAAAAAGTCCTCGAGCTTGATCCTGCCTCTGCGATAGACTATGCCAATATCGGGTCCAATTATCGTGAGATGGGAAAAAACAAGGAGGCGATGGAATACTATGAGGCCGCACTCGCCCTTGATCCTTCTATAGAATTTGCCAGGGAGAGTCTCGCCAGGCTCCGGAACCAGAGTCTTTGAAAAGCCACCTCTTTGTCGGTGATCCCAGCACACGAGTCCATCCATATCACGATAAATCCGGGTCGAGTGAGACATTGCTGGCTCATCTCAGAGATCTCCAGCGAACTCTCGGAGGATTGACACTTGTTCAGGTTTTTACACGCCGCCGATATTCATCTGGACAGCCCCCTTCACAAGCTGGAGGGTTACGAGGGTGCCCCGGTTGATGAACTACGACAGGCGACTCGCAGGGCCTTCGAAAATCTGGTAGAGACCGCAATCAGGGAGCCTGTCGCCTTTGTGCTCATATCGGGTGATCTCTACGACGGAGATTGGAGGGACTACAACACCGGTCTGTACTTCGTATCGCAGATGAACCGACTCAAGGGAGCCGGCATTCCCGTCTATCTTGTGTCGGGCAATCACGATGCAGCCAGCAAGATCTCAAAGGCGCTCAGGCTTCCTGAAAATGTCCATCTTTTTCCAAGTAAAGAGCCTGCCACTCATACCATCGAAGAACTAGGCGTCGCCGTTCATGGCCGGAGTTTCGCGACGCCAGCGGTAAAAGAGGATCTCTCCATTCAATATCCCTCCGCCCTCCGCGGATACTTCAATATCGGTATGCTCCACACCTGCGCGACAGGCCATGAGGGGCATGAACCCTATGCCCCCTGCACCCTGGAGGGTCTGCAATCCAAGGGATACGATTACTGGGCATTGGGGCATGTTCATCAACACCAGATTCTTGCGGATGATCCGCCTGTTCTCTTTCCCGGGAATACCCAGGGCCGTCATATTCGAGAGACAGGGCCGAAAGGTTGCGTGATAGTCTCTGTTGAAGAGAACGGTCGTACGAATTGGGAGTTTAGGCCTCTCGATGTCATTCGCTGGGTCCTTATCCATATGGATGTATCCAATGCCCATACCGGTTATGAGGTGGTTGATCTGTTTCATGATCACCTGGAGAAGGCGTTGCATAAAAACCAGGGTCTTCCTCTGGTGACGCGTGTGGTCATTAAAGGCAATACCGACGCCCATCCCGAGCTTGCCTCACATCTGGAGCAATGGACCAATGAGATACGATCGGTTGCTGCGGATATGAGCGGAGCAAGTGTATGGGTTGAAAAAGTCAAGTTCTCTACCAGCCCCCCCCTGTCCCACAAGGATCGGGTCCTCTCGGACGGGGCCATAGGAGAACTTGTCCATCTCTTTGAGGAACTGCGCCTAAATCCCGATTGTCTGCATGACCTGGCCCTTGAACTGGAAGACCTTGGCAGAAAAATGCCCACGGAACTGAAGGAAGATCCGGAAGGGATCCTTTTGAATGATCCCGACTGGCTTGAAAGCATTCTCGATCAGGTCCAACCGATGCTCCTTGAGAGGCTTATCCGCAAAAGGGACCCTGAATGAAGATCTGCGAGATACAACTTATTGCTTACGGCCCGTTCACCAATGTTCGTCTTGATTTGGACGGGGGAGATCCGGGTCTGCACATCCTGTACGGCCCCAACGAGGCAGGTAAGAG
This sequence comes from Thermodesulfobacteriota bacterium, assembly GCA_034189325.1. Taxonomy (GTDB): domain Bacteria; phylum Desulfobacterota; class DSM-4660; order Desulfatiglandales; family Desulfatiglandaceae; genus JAXHUM01. The sequence continues at coordinate 7,630 of JAXHUM010000061.1, read as the reverse complement.
TTCAGCCCTGAGGGCCTTGCGGAGCCTCCTGTACGGCATCCCCGAACGATCTCCGGACGACTTTCTCCATTCGTACAAGAAGATGAGGGTCGGCGGGACCCTCCAACGGAAAAACGGCGAGGTCCTGGAGCTTGTCCGTCGGAAAGGGAGAAGCAATACCCTTCGATCCGCCGACGACAAAACTGCATTGGATGAGTCCCTTATCAGGGAGTGTCTGAACGGCATGGAGGAAGATCATTTTTCAGCCACGTTCGGAATTGATCACAACGAACTTGTACGTGGCGGAAAAGAAATCGTCGCTGGAGGCGGAAGCATGGGGCAGATCCTCTTTGCCGCGGGGTCCGGTATTCCGGATCTCCATCAAGTCCAGCGAGATCTCCAGGATGAGGCGGACAGACTTTTCAGGCCGTCCGGGCATAAACCACGAATCAATGAGGCCCTGGGTCGTTTAATGAAAAACCGAAAGGCCTTGCGAGAGGCGCAACTGCCTGGTCAGGAATGGGTCAAACATGATCGGGCCCTTCAGAAGGCCCAGGAGCATGTACGGACCATCAGTGGGAACCTGAAAGAAAAACAGAGAGATCGCCACCGCCTTGAACGTATCAGGGAAGCCTTGCCGATAATCGCCAGGCGCAAGGAGTTGATGGAGGAGTACAAAGAATACGCCACCGCCCTATTGCTCCCTGAGAATTTCAAGGAGGAAAGACATCGATTGATCACAACACTCGGAATAGAGGAGAAAAAGCATAGTCAGATTGTCGAGGGGATTGAGGCGCTCAAAGGCGAGATAGCGAAACTGGACATCCCCTATGGGCTTCTCGAAAACTCCGATGAGATTGAGGAGATTCATCAGGAACTGGGCAGTCATCGCAAGGCGGCCAAGGATCGTATTCGCCTTGAGACACTCAGAAATGTCTTGAGAAGCGAGGCATATGATCTCCTTCGCGGTCTCAGGGAGGATTCAACCCTTGAGGAGGCGGAAAGACTACGGATCAGGAAGGCCGATAGGGTCGGGATCAAGGAACTGGGTGGGAGGTATGAACGTATCATCATGCGCAGAGACCATGCTGATGAGGCCATACCCAAGATCTCCGATCAGATAAAGGCGCTCGACGAGAAGTTGAAACTCCTTGACAGACCAAAATCGATCGATCCATTGAAGATCGCCATAGAGCAGGCCGAAGAATATGGTGTGTTGGAAAAAAAATGCTCAGAGGACCGGGAAGAGGTTGGAGAGGAATTAGATAAGCTGGCATCCGACCTGCGCGCCCAGTCTCTATGGGCAGGGATGATAGGGGAGCTGGAAGGGCTCTCCATACCATCCTTTGAGACCATTGATGAATTTGAGGCCCGAATCGACAGGGCAGGGCACAGGGTGGTCGGGCTCAGGTCAGAAATCGATGAAGTGGCTGCCGCACACATTGAGATCGAACGACAGCTCGAGCAACTTCAATTGGAACAAGATGTCCCCACCGAGGATGATTTGCTGGCTCTGCGAGGGCTCCGTGGGCAGGGCTGGGGGTTGGTCCGTGGCACCCTGGAGGGCGAAAGACCGTCCGAGGAAGAGGCTCAGGCCTTTATTCGACGCTTTCAACCTGCCGACGATCTATTGGATGCCTTTGAAGAGAGTATGCGCCAAACAGATGAAATAGCTGACAGGCTTAGAAGGGAGGCCGATCGTGTGGCGAATTTAGCGCGATTGATCGCTGAAAAGGCGGCTTCTGAAAAACGGTCCAAGGGCCTGGAGGAGGATCTGAATGCAGCAGAGAGGGCGCTCTCAGATGTCCATCATGAATGGGCAGGGCTGTGGCAGCCCTATGGGGTGAGACCTCGAACACCAAAGGAGATGCGAGGCTGGGCCAGGGACCACTGCGCACTGCGTGAGAGGGCGGTTGAGATGAGAGAGCGGACCTCGAGGGTCGATCGGCTTCAAGAACGTATAGACACTCATCGCGAGGTTTTGGAAGAATGCCTCGATTCTCTCTCGGAACTCCCGTCGGTTATGGACAGATCCCTGGCCAATTTGGTCAAGAGGGCTCGATGGGTTGTGGACCATCAAGAGATCTTGGCCCGTAAGAGACAGGCGCTTGAGACTGAGAAAACACTCAAGGTGAAAGAACTGGATGAGGTCAAGGACCGTGTGGAAGAGTGTGAAGAGGAGCTCTCCCAATGGCTGACGGAATGGGAGCCGGCAATCAGGCCCCTTGGCCTTCAAAGGGCATCCACGCCCTCCCAGGCGAACGCTGTGATGGAGGATCTCTCGGATCTTTTTGAAAAGCTCAAGGAGGCGGATACCCTTTACAAACGGATCAAAGGGATCGACCGTGATGCCGAGGCATTTGCTGCGAGGGTGACGAACCTGGTCCGAACAGCGGCAGGTGATCTGAAAGGTATGGCTGTTGAGCAGGCTGCCAACGAACTGAACACTCGGTTGAAGAGGGCCCGAACGAATCACACCAAATTAAAGACCCTTGAAGCGCAACTGGATCAGGAAGGTAAACGAGAAAAAGAGGTCGAGGAGGAGATCGCCACGGCAGAGGCCCGACTCACAGGCATGTGCGAAGAGGCTGGTTGTGAAGGTTACGACAGCCTCCCTGAAATCGAAGAGCGTTCGGAAAAGCGCCGCACTATTGAATCGGAGATAAAGAACATCGATGAACAGCTCCTCAAACTGAGTGCCGGCAATACCATAGAAGATTTTGTGACAGAGGCCTCAAAAGAGGACCCTGACGGAATAGACATGGAAATCCAACGGTTGGCCGAGCAAATCGATGCCCTGTCTCATGAAAAATCCGACCAAGACCAGACTATTGGGAGCGAGCGAACCGAACTCAGCAAGATGGACGGTAGTGCCGGAGCAGCGGAAATAGCCGAAGAGACCCAGATGATCCTCGGTCGACTGGAAAACGACATTGAGCAGTACGCCCGGCTCCGTATCGCCTCCGCTGTTCTGAGGCAGGCCATTGAGAGGTATCGTGAGAAGAACCAGGGCCCGATCTTAAAGAGGGCCGGTACCTTGTTTGCAAAGCTCACAGACAATTCATTTGCCGGGGTCCGGGCGGATTACGGTCCTCAAGGTGGGCCCGTCCTCGTTGGTGTCCGCCCCGGTTCCGGCGAGATCGTACATGTGGAAGGTATGAGTGAGGGGACCGCGGATCAACTCTATCTTGCACTACGTTTGGCCGGCATTGAGGAGTATTTGGAGCGCAATGAGCCGATGCCCTTCGTTGTGGACGATATCTTGATCAAGTTCGACGACGACCGCGCAGCAGCAGCCTTGAAGGTCCTGGAACAGATCGCTTCCAAGACCCAGGTGATATTCTTTACGCATCACCGGCATCTGGTGGAGTTGGCCGAAGAGATCGTTGATCCTTCAATCCTGATAACACACTCTCTATGACTGTTTTTTCTTTGCCTTGCCTCCTTTGCCGGCCTTTGAGTTGTTGTCTTCCTCCTTTTCTCCGAATTTTTTCAGCCCCTCGGCCAGGTTTGACAGTTTTTCACTCACAAGATAATTGATCGTATCTTTGGGGTACGTGCCATCGGCCTTGATATTGCCGGCCTTTTTCCCTGTCAGGATCTCGATTCCTTCGTCAATCGTCTTGACAGCGTAAACGTGGAACTCCCCTTTCTTGACGGAGGCAATGACATCTTTCCGAAGCATCAGGTCCTTAACGTTGCTATCAGGTATCATGACACCCTGTTGGCCGGTCATCCCCAGCTTGACACAGCAATCATAAAAACCCTCCACCTTCTGATTAACGCCTCCTATGGCCTGGACGTCTCCCTTCTGGTTGACGGAACCGGTTACGGCAATATTCTGCTTGATCGGAACCCCGGACAGGCTGGACAGGAGGGAGTAAATCTCTGTCGACGACGCACTGTCACCATCCACCCCACCGTAGGACTGTTCAAAGGCGATACTGGCGCTCATGGTCAGGGGCTTCTGCTGAGAAAACTTCTCCCTCAGAAAACCGGTCAGGATCAAAACCCCTTTGTTATGGGTCTTACCCGACAGGTCGGCCTCCCTCTCGATATTGACGATGCCTGCCCGGCCCATGGAGACTGTGGAGGTAATCCGAGAAGGCTTTCCGAACATGTAGTCTCCGACATCGTAGACTGCCAGGCCATTGACCTGCCCTACGATCTCTCCATCTACATCGATCATCAGCGTGCCGCGATCGATCATCTCCTGAAGACTCTCTTCAATTCTGCTCGACCGGTATGTCTTGGATTTTACGGCCTTTTCTACATGCTCTTCTTTTGTGACGGGCGCATCTTCATGCCCCGCCCAATAGTCACTCTCCCGTATAAGGTCCGAAACCGCGGGAAAACTCGTGCTTATCTTTTCTTGCCTTCCGGTCATACGAACCGCCTCCTCTATGAGGGCGGCCACCGCTGTTCCGTCAAAAGGCCTGAGATTGTCCGCATCGATCCTCATCTTTATAAAGTCGGCGAATTGCTGGATGGAATCCTTGTTCTTGTTCATGGAGGTATCAAAATCGGCCCTTACCTTGAATATCTTTTTCACATCCTCATCAAAGGCGAGGAGCATATGATAGATATACTCATCAGAGATGACGATCACCTTGGTGTCGATCTCTATGGGCTCCGGCTTCAGACCTGATGTCGTGAAAAGGTAAAAGGGGTCATAGGTCTGGATTTCCATTTTCTCGGTCTTCAGAGACCTCTTGAGGGCCTGCCACACGCCCGGCTCCATAAGGGCGTCAAGGAGATTCAAGACGAGATAGCCTCCATTCGCCTTTACAAAAGAGCCTGCCTTGATCCTGCTGAAATCGGTCTTCCAGATCCCGCTGCGGTCGACCACCCTCTCGATGCTCCCAAAAAGGTTCCTGTAAGTCGGATACGATTCAACAATGACCGGAGGCGCTTCCTGCTCCGAGTTATCCACCAGCAGATTGACCTGATAGGGCTGAAAAGGGTCCCCCTCAGGAGGCATAAAGGGCATGATCTGTTGTGCTTGCTGGGTCTTTCCGGAAAAGATCTTGAGATTCTCCGCCATGTCTTCAATCATATCATCCAGATAAGTATGAATAATCTTGCCCGGGTATTTCTCATATAAGGAAGCAGCAGCCTCGGCTGCAATCTTTTTGAACAGGACGTCATCCATTTCCTCGATTTTTTGCTGGATTTCTTTCTGGAGGTCCCTCAATTCGAGGAATATCTGGCTGATCTCTTCCCTGAGCGATGCCTCCTTCTCTTTGAGGTTCTCAAATTCTTCCTTTGGGAATCTCCCTTTCTCTACCAGTTCCTCGAGCTGGTCAATATGCATGGGATTACCGTCAACAAGCGGCATAACTTCCGGGCGTTTGAATTGCCCCACCTGAAGATCGACCAGTGTGAAGCCCTCCTCCTTCACCTTGGCGTCAAGGTTCTTGAAGAAACTCTTACCCTTTTTCTCGTACTCCTCCATGGTCTCTTTTTTACTGTTCAGATATTCCTGGCTCTCAAAAATACGTGGAACCTCCTTTTTGAGGGACTCAATGAGGTCATGGATGTCCTTCTTGAAGTTGTTACCTCTTCCCGCTTCGAAACGTAACAGGATCGGCGCTTCAATATTCTTGAAATTATTCACGTAAGCCAGATCTTCAGGCACTTGACCCTTTTTTGACATTTCCTCCAATGACTTCCGGACAGTGGACATCCTCCCCGATCCCGCTCTTCCCGTCACAAAGACATTATAACCCTGCTTTTCCATACCCATGCCAAAGCGGAATGCTTCAAGGCCTCTGTCTTGGCCGATGATTTCTTTCAGCGGATTAAGTTCATCGGTTGTTTGAAAAGGAAGCGTGGTGGGATCCAATCTCCACCTCAGTTGATCTACAGTCAATTCATTGGATTTTTTTCTCGGCATGAATTTCCTCCCTCTTTATAATAAAATGTCTGTGTCCTCTTCACAGGGATATGTCTATGATAGGCAAAGCAGGACAAAATTGTCGAGCCATAACAAATTCCCGAGACTCTGGGACCCTGTGTCCTCTGTTATTCTCATAACGGCAATGACAAAGAGGATACTGTTTACTCTATCCGAATCCTGACAATCTTTGTCCTGCTCGGTCTGGTCTTGGGCATCACGATATGGAGCACGTCATTCTTGTAAGTGGCCTTCACATCCTTGATATTCACCCTGCATGGAAGCCTGAGAACTCGGGAAAAAAAGCCCTTCCTTATTCCCCTTGCCCTGCGGTTGAGACCACCCTGTTCTGTGATCTCCGGGTTGATCTCTCCCTTGATATGAAGGCTGTCTTCCGAAATCGAGATATCCACCGATTGAAGATCCAAGCCGGGGATCCTTGCCTGAAAGACCAGGTCCCTGTCGGTTTCAAAAAGATCTCTCGGAAAGAGCCCCTTGCCCAATTCGGGAAAGATGCGCATTTCACAATCGTCAATCAGCCTTGCAAAGATACGATCGATATCCTTTTTCAGTCTCCCTATCTCCTGATTCTTCCATACTGTCAACACAGGCATGTTACGTCCTCCTATTTGTGAAACATCACAATAATCTCTTTACTCTCTCTTCGATATCGTCCCTGATCCCGCGCATAAACTCCAAAGACCTTCCTGCCGGATCTTCCAGGTCCCATTCCCGGGTCTGGACGCCGGGCAAATAGGGGCATTTGTCCCCACACCCCATGGATACGACCATGTTGGGCTGGAAATGACCGAGAACCGCTTCAATGGATCTCGGTCGTCGGTAGGCCATGTCAATACCCTTTTCAGCCATGACCTCCATCATGAGAGGATTGATCCTCTCGGCCGGGTCGCTGCCGGCGCTTACCGCCTCGATCGCATCACCTGCCATATGCTGGGCAAAGGCGCTCGCCATCTGGCTACGGCAGGCATTTTCCCTGCAAATAAAGAGTATCCGCTCTCTTTTCATGAGAGGCGACAGCAAGGCCTCGGCCTTTTTCTTTACATCTTCAAGGGCTGTAGGATGGGCCTTGATCTCGCCGGGTCCTTCAATCTCCCTGTACCCGCTTAGGCCCTCGTAACGAGCTCCAATAGCGTCAAAAAAATACTTGGCCGTTAGAATAAGGCCTTCAAAGAGATTGTCCCCCTTTGTGGCCCCAACTGCCAGGACATGGCCCTGTCTCCATTTGCTCAGAGGATCGTGAACCTTGTGCACGTATCTTCTCGCCCACATGGCCTGTGATCGATCAATTAGTGCCTTCAGTTGGGCAGTCGGTCCGTAAAAGAAAATAGGGGTTCCCATAACGACAATGTCCGCTCGGCGAAGCTTGAAATAGACCTCCTGCATATTGTCCTGAATGGAACAGAAGCCTTCTCTTTCGCACATACCGCACTCAATGCAGGGTAAGATCTTTTCTTGGGAAACATCCAGGCTTTCGGTTTCAGCCCCAAGCTTCGCCGCCTGGTCGAGAAAGGCCGATAGGAGAAGAGATGTGTTCCCCTTTTTCCGTGGGCTGCCCTGTAAGCCGAGTACAAACATAGGTTCGTCTCCTTTGTTCGTTTCAGAGTCGTTCACACCTGTTCAGAAAGGCGTCAAGGTCCACATCTTCCCTAATGCCGAGACGAGTCAGGGCAAAATCATAACGAACCGGATCGTTGGGTTCGATTTTGCGAAACGCAGCGGTAATGTCCAAGGCCG
>JAXHUM010000060.1:8452-39108 GCA_034189325.1 Thermodesulfobacteriota bacterium | reverse complement strand
GCAACCGTTCTTTTGGGTGGCTATGTCACCTTTGCCTCTCTTGAGAGGGGCCAGGAGTCCGCCGCGGGACAGATCCCCGTATCGGACATGAAAAAGATCATGGAGGCGCTTTGTTGAGGTCGCTGGATCAGCATACCTTGTTGTTCGGAGTGGTGGGAACACCGATCGGTCATTCCCTGAGCCCTGCCATGCATAACGCGGCATTTGAAGACAAGGGGTTGAACGCCGTGTACCTCGCCTTTGAAACAGGTGACCCTGAGGGAATCGTCAGCGGTATGAGGGCCTTTAAAATCAGAGGCCTGAGCGTGACGATCCCCCTGAAAACATCAGTGATTCCACATTTGGACGAGGTGGATGAAACAGCCGAAAAGATAGGAGCGGTCAACACAATCGTCAATAACGAGGGTCGGTTAAAGGGATATAATACCGACGCCATGGGAGCGGCCAAGGCCCTGGAAGAGAAGACCGAACTTAAAGACAAGAGCTGTCTGATTATCGGAGCGGGCGGGGCTGCCCGGGCCATTGGTTTTATTCTGAAGGAAAAGGGCGTCAGGCTTATCGTGGCAAACCGTTCTGTCGAGCGTGGGGAAGGACTTGCCCGGGCCCTTGACTGCCCTTTTGTTCCCCTTGAAAGGTTGGGTAACCAAAGGGTGGACCTCCTTATCCAGACCACGCCGGTGGGGATGCATCCCCATGTTGACCAATCTCCTGTTCAGGAGGATATCCTTCATCAAGGCATGATCGTGATGGATATTATCTACAATCCTATTGAGACCCGGCTATTGAAACAGGCAAAGGCCGGAGATTGCCTGACAATAAACGGCCTGGGCATGTTTGTATACCAAGGCGCGGAACAATTCCGTCTGTGGACCAATATGGAACCGCCGGTCAGCGCCATGAGGCGGGTAGTCGAAGAATCCCTGGTGAGACGCCAATGAAAGATATCATTCCTCGCAGCTCAATCAGCACAACGATCAGGATCCCGGGCTCTAAGAGCATCACCCATCGTGCCATGATTGCGGCTGCCCTCGCAGAGGGCGAGAGTCTGCTCTCGGATTTTTTGTCCTGTGAAGACACCCTTTATACCGCCGGGACACTTGAGGCCCTGGGGGTGGATATCTCTGATGAGAATGGGAGCCTGAGGGTCAAAGGGGTGGGAGGGAAATTTCCCTCAATCCACGAGGAAAAAGAGCTCTTTATGGGAAACTCCGGGACTTCCTTTAGGCTGCTTTTGTCCATAGCGGCCCTGGCCAAAGGCAGCTTCATCATGACCGGCACACCCCGTATGAAAAAAAGGCCTATCGGTACCCTGGTCAAAGCCCTGTCCGAGCTGGGTGCAGGGGTCTCCTGCCTTGACCGGGAGGGATATCCCCCTGTCCGGATTCTGCCGGAGGGTATTCGCGGGGGAACCGTACATATGCCCGGCGATCAGAGCAGCCAATTCATTTCATCGATCCTGATGTGCGCCCCCTATGCTCAATACGACGTTGAAGTCCATGTCACGGGTGATCTTGTCTCGCGGCCTTACCTGGATATCACAACCGATGTGATGGCCCGGTTTGGGGTCGCCGTGGAGAGGGAGGGGTACAGACGTTTCAAGATCAATGCCGGCCAAGGATACCAGGCCGGGAAATACACGATCCCCGGTGACGCCTCGTCGGCCTCCTATTTCTGGGCTGCTGCCGCAATAACCGGTGGGGCCGTTGTAACGGAAAACATCCATCCCTTTCAGACAAGACAGGGCGATATCCATTTACTCGATATCCTTGAAAAGATGGGGGCCGTGGTTGAAAGGCAAACCGATCGGGTCCATGTGCATGCCGACTCTCTTCAGGGCATCGAGGTGGATATGAGCGCCATGCCCGACATGGTCCCTACCTTGGCCGCAATCGCCCTGTTCGCCCAAGGCAGGACCGTCATCAAAAATGTTCCCCACCTCCGGTTGAAGGAGAGCGACCGTCTTGCAGCCGTGGCCGTCGAATGGAACAGGCTGGGGGCAGGGGTGGAAGAACTCGAAGACGGTCTCGTGATCCATGGCGGAAGGAGACTGATCGGTGCCTCTGTCGATCCTCACGACGATCACCGGCTGGCTATGAGCCTGGCCGTCATAGGCCTGAAGGTCCCCGGCGTTAAGATCGAAGATGAGGGGTGTGTCGCCAAATCATTCCCCCATTTCTGGGACCTGTGGGATCTGCTTTAGGGAACAGGCCCTGCAAGAGGTAAATCAGCCTTTTATTCGTTAAGCACTCCAGTTGCCGATGCCCTTTCATCGAGTGGTACCATCAATGAATTAGGGTGTATGAGATCTAAAAGCTCTGTCCTACCCTGGCAAGGATGTCGTCCTGCACACCTTTACTCAGATCTGCAAAATAGGCACTGTATCCAGCCACCCTTACGGCCAGGTAGGGGTGTTTCTCCGGCCGGGCCTGGGCGTCGAGCAATGTCTCACGATCCACAACATTGAACTGGATGTGGGAGCACCCGAGATCGGACCATGTCTTGAGATACCCGGCAAAGAGATCTTGATTTTCTCCTTTGAGAAATTGGGGAAGGAATTTCTGATTGGTCAGGTGAGACCAGGTGGGAGTCACCTTGCCCAGGGATTTGAGGACTGCCGTGGGACCATGACGGTCTTTTCCGTGCATGGGTGATGCCACGGCATCGGCAAAGGTCTCTTTTGCCTTTCGTCCGTCTGCAGAAGCAGCAGCACGTCTTCCCCATGGGAAATAGCCGCCCGCGATACTCCCGTCCAGGCTCCAAGGGTACCCATAGTAGTCTTCGAGGCCTTCCAGTTCTTTTTGGGTCAGCATCTCCACGTCGGCCATGATCTGATCCACACAATCATCGTCATTCCCGAACTTGGGCGCCTCGTTCAAGAGCCTCTGCCTCAGCTCTTCTTCCCCCTCAAAGTTGAATTTGAGGGCCTCCACAAGCTCGGTCATCGTCAACGCCTTATCTTCAAAAACAAATTTCTTGATCGCGGCGAGCGAATCAGCCACATTGGTGTTGCCGGCGGTGAGAAGCAAGTTCAGTGAATGATAGGCCCACTCGATGCTGTCCTGTCCTCGATCGATGCACCCATCTACCAGGGCTGAAGTAAAGGGCCTCTGCATATATTGCACGAAGAAATGATGTGCAAGGTTGTCCACGGCAGTCACCCTTTCGGCAACATATCGAAACTGTGACAGGTAGGCATTGATGACATCATCATACGATTGGAAGCTTCCCGGGTCCTGAGTCTTACAGCCCAACTGTGTGCCCCTTAGCATATCTTTGCCCTGATTCAACGCCAGCTCAAGGCACTTGCCCAGGCTGACAGCCCCTCCGGTGGCAGGGCTTTGTTTCATACATTTCCCCGGCACAGTGAGCGCCACACAGCCCAGAATCGAGTAATCCATGGCGTCTTGTCGGGGGATTCCCCTCTGAGTGAGGAGGTTCATCATGGTATGATCGTTAAAATAGGCGGGATATCCTATACCGGTTCCAGAGCAATCAATGGCCTTCTTTACCAGGTCCCGATTAATGTCGGGGTGATATCTAAAGGCGATGTTCGTGTGTATGGTGTTCATGGCTATGGCCGCATCAAGGATGATGAAGGAAAACTCGTTTGAGGCATCCCTGCCATAGGCATCCAGGCCTCCTATGGTGAATGTCTGAAAGATGCTGACGCCCACGCCGCCTGTATGAAGCTCCGGAATAACCAGATGCCCACACTCTTCCATTTTTACAAAGAGGTATTCCACCAGTTCCTGGGCCGACTCATAGGTTATCCTCCCCTCAGATTTGTCCCGTTCATAAAAGGGATACATCAATTGATCAAAACGCTGGCCCAGGCCCTGACCGTGGGTCTCAATAAAACGATTGATCACATAGATGATCCAGAAGCCCTGCACGGCTTCATAGAGACTGCGAGGGGGATTCTCCGGGACATGACTGCAGGCCTCGATGATCTGTTCGAGCTCTTCCAAGCGTCTCGGGTCTTTTTCATTTTCTCTAAGCTCTCGTGCCTTGTGCGCGTAGCGTTTTGAAAACCGGACAACCGCCTCACAGGAAATCTTCGCTGCCTCCAGAAAATTCCTCTGGCTCACATAGTCCTTTGGATGGATTTTGATCTCAGCCTTGAGCTCGTGAAGTCTCTTATCTATCTTGTCGATAACGCCTCTCAGCCCAATGGTGAAGACGGTTTTGTAGTTGGGTTCAAGAGGCGTGATGTAGTCACGCCAATGATTCATGTGGGACACGCCGTTGAAGTCTACGTAACCCTTGAGCGGTTCAGGCATCATCGGCATGACGCGTCCATCAATAGAGCGATCATGCCAGTAATCGTAGATCTCCTGCCACTCTTCCTTGCCTTTGTCATCCACCATGGAACCGTATCCATTGTTGATGGACTTGTTCAGCCAGTTGACGGCAAGCTCCGGAAAGATATTGTACGCCGATGGATCAGAGGCGTAATTGCCTACGATCCTCTCACCGTCTCGAATATAAACCGTCATTTCGTCCAGTATCTTTTCCAGGGCTTTGGCCCTTCTGATGACCTCCGGTTCCCCTTCCGTCTCTCTATAAGACTCGGTGATAAGCCTCCCCCGTTCAAAACATATCCTCGGACCTTTCCTGAATTCCTGTGTGGCTGGGGCGCCGTCCTTTTTCTTGGAGACGTAACTCTTGTATATGATGCTTTCCTTTAGCTTCTTGGTTGCTTCGGTCATCTTCTCGCCCCCCTTTGTTCTATCCACTCATATCCGACGCCCTACCATGGAACCCTCTTCAATCGCCTCGAGGGCCCTTCTCGGTTTGGAGGCGTCACCTATTACATAGACTTCGTCACATGCACACTCTATGCTATCAACCGGAAAATCCCTCGATCGACATCCCACTGCCAGGACTATGCTGTCAAAGCCTTGAAACACCTCCTGTCTCCCATTTCGAGCGGCAGCGATTGTGCCGTTTGAGATCTCAAGGACCGTGCAGGACTTGAACATCTCCACCTTCTTGGCCTTGAGTCTTCGTCTCAGTCCAAACCACGCCACCTTTCCCATGTCTCGCGCAAGGGACTTTTCCATCTCCGCTACCCGGACCTGCTTGCCCTGATCACTCAAAAAGTCCGCCACCTCCAGGCCGACCGAGCCGCCGCCGATGACCAGGACCCTGTCTCCTATCTCACCCTGACCCAGAAGCACTTTGTCGTAAGTCAGGACCCTGGAACTGTTCACGCCTGGGATATCCGGGATAAGAGGGACAGCACCAATAGCGATGACAACGGCGTCCGGGCCTATCTCGGCAACAGACTCACTCGTACAAACGGAGTTCAAGCGAATCTCCACTCCACGTTCTTCTATCTCCTTTATGATGTAGTCCGTAGCATCTCGATAGTGTCCCTTGCAGGGGGGCTTAAAGGCCAATCGAAATTGTCCCCCAAGCTCCTTATCCTTCTCACATAGGATCACCTCATGACCTCTTGCCGCGGCGACTCTTGCCGCTTCAAGACCGGCGGGTCCGCCGCCGATGACCAATACTCTCTTTCTGTTTTCCGCCGGTTGAAGCTTTAAGTCCCTCTCCAATCCTACCGACGGATTGACAAGACAGGTGATCGGGGTAAACTGCCCTTCAAGGTTCAGATCGTTCACCCTATCCATGCACCCTTGGTTACAGTAAATGCACTTTCTGATCTTTTCCAGATCACCCGAACCTGCCTTGTTCGGCCATTCCGGGTCGGCCAGCAGGGGCCTCCCCAGGGCAACGAGGTCGGCCCTGTTTTGCTGAAGGATATCCTCTGCCAGCTGCGGCGTGTCAATCTTCCCAACGGTAACCACGGGTATTTTCACAACACCCTTGACACCTTCCGCCAGAGGAACATAACAGCCGGGAGGTTCGATCAACGGGGATATGGGAGGATACCCTCCATAGACTGTGGCGGATATGTGCAGATAATCGGCACCGGCATCTTCAAAGAGACGTCCTGTTGCTTTGGCATCCTCGAGGGTGCTTCCGCCTCTGATATTGTCACTCCCGTTGTATCGGACTCCTATGACGAAGTCCTTTCCCCATTTCTCCTTTGTCTTTTTTATGATCTCGCATATAAATCGGGTTCTTCCCTCTACATTGTTCCCGTATGCATCGGTTCTCTTATTCATGTAAGGCGACAGAAATTGGGTCCCTAGATAGCCGTGCGCCCCATGGATCTCAACAAGATCGCATCCCGCCTCTCGGCATCGTCCGGCAGCATCCACAAAACGACCAACGAGTTCCTCGATCTCTTCAAGGGTCAACGACCTTGTGGGGCATCTGCACACAGGACAGGAAATTGCCGAAGAGCTTACGGCCTCCTCTCCCCACTGGTCAAAGGGGACCTGTCTCCCCATATGAATAATCTGCATACCGATCTTGGTATCATATTGATGGACCGCACGGACCAGTTCCTTCCATCCGGGAATGAATCGGTCATCATCTATTCCGCTATGACAGCTTGCCATGGGGGTATCGGGTTTGGGAGGCCTGACAACAGAGGACCCTCCGGCAATGATCAGACCGGTACCTCCCTTGGCCCTGGCCTCGTAGAAGTCTTTGGCCCTCTGGGTAACATAGCCTTTGTCAAAAAACCACGTCCCAATAGGGGCCATAACAATCCTGTTTTTAAGGGTGACGTTTCCAATAACAGCGGGAGAGAAGAGGTGTTTGAACGACATGGTGAAGGACCTCCATCAGCAGGCAAGATTCCGGATCGATCTGAGAAATTCGCGGTAGTCAAAAAAAAATTTTAGGGTAAAGCGGGTTTGCTGTCAATGTCTAATAAAGGGGTGAAAATCAGCCCTGGCCTTGAACAGGGAGATCTTCTGTCTCTAGTATCTTGGCTTGACTTCTTATGGAAAAAGTGCTGTATATTTTTCAAACCACATCGAAAAAGGAGGATTCTTATGTTCAAGACGAGGCTGAGTGAACTTTTTGGGATAGAGTATCCGATTATCCAGGCACCCATGGTCTGGGTCGCAGGTGTGGAACTGGCGGCAGCCGTATCCAATGCAGGGGGGTTGGGGAGCATCGGTCCAAACGCAGGGGCAAAGAACATTACTGACGATATCAATGAAACCGGGGAGAGGTTGAGGACACAGATCAAAAGACTCAAGACCCTGACAGACAAACCCTTTGCCGTCAACTTTCCTATCGAGGCGGGAAGGACGTTCACGGAAAGATGCGTGGACGTGGCCCTGGAAGAGGGAATCGAGGTAGCCATCACTGCAGTGGGAGACCCGAAGGTCTTTACGAAACGATTCAAAGACGGGGGGGTGAAAGTCCTTCACTCCATCTCCAATGTCAAGTTCGCCGCAAAAGCAGAGGCCGCCGGCGTAGATGGAGTCATTGCAGGCGGCTTTGAAGGGGGTGGGCACTCAGGCCTTGATCAACTCACCACCATGGTCTTGATTCCGCAGGTGTGCGATGCGGTTAGTATCCCGGTGGTCGCGGCAGGAGGTATATTCGATGCCAGGAGTTTTATTGCCGCGATTGCATTGGGTGCCGAAGGAGTCAACATGGGGACTCGTTTTATGAGTTGTGTTGAAAGTGACGCCCATCCAAAAGTGAAAGAGGCGATGGTGAAAGCAGGAGATGTCGATACGCTTACCTATCGTTCTCCCATGGCCCAGGGCCGCCTCTTGAAAAACAGGTTTCTCGAAAAGGTCCTCGAATTACAGGCCAGAAACGCCCCTCACGAAGAGTATATGAAACTCTTTAATAACAGCCTCGTCAGGGGCCTGGTGGAGGGGGATATTGTCGATGGACAGATCCTTTGCGGGGCAAGCACCGGCATGATTAAGGAGATGATGAGCGCCGCGGATGTGATCCAGGATATTGTCAGCAAAGTGCCCGATGTCCTGAAGAGATTCGAGTGATTTCGGTAAGGGTCATCCTAGACCCCCGGATGTGATTGTCTCATAGAACCCCGCCCAAAGCCAAACCGGACAGTGGGGAGCGCTCACATCCGCTTTCAAAGGATATTTCGAACCCTGCTCCAGGAGGCGGTTTTTGCCCCTGGCGATGCGCTGAGGCCTTTGTATTGACAGGGTATCTCTCACCCGATTGGTGTCGCAATCTATCGATGGTTCAATCTGAACTGGCCAAATCGGGCTATATTCGCAGGGTTTGACCTTTTCTCCCTTAAAAATGGGGCAAATGGAACACATTCAGTAAAAAGGCGCCGACAAGATATTCTTCCGTCGTACGAAAAAAAAACGGCATCAAGTATATGGATCCCCCAAAGGAGGGAATCCCTTCCCATTGAGGCCGTCATGAATAGAATGAATCGCTTTCATTAGAAGAATATCTTTAGTGGTTACGACTACTTGATCCAATTATTCTCTCGCCTTAAACGCTTCTTGCTAAGTCGCACGGCTTAGAGTCGATTAGACCCATTCACCCTCAATCAGACACTTTTAGCCTCATAAAATCGATGACTCTCCCTATCAAACCTCTTTCAATTTCATTTTCTGGCACCCATCTTGCTAATACACTACAAGCAAATATTCGGAAACATGACTTCTCGGATGTGCGTGCATCTTTTCACTGGTCACTTCTTGAGAATGGAGAGGAGGATGGAGCCGGGGTCAATAACGGCATTTGGGGAAGTCAATTTTTTATAGATTTTATAGATAGGACCTGGAGGTAAATCAACACATTGCCTAACCTTTAACGGATTTTGTTGGAAGGGTCATTTAAGAGAGTAATCTTAGCCTCCGTGTAAACCTCCAACCTACCCCCTGAGTTAACCTCCTTTCTCAGGGGGTTTTTTTTGTCCTCCGGAAAAATCGAGTTTTTCCAGGTTCTCCTCGATACGACGAAGATCCTCAGGGATCGAAAGCCGGCCGAAGTAGATCTTCAGTCTGTTTTCGGAGAGGAATCGAAATCTCTTGCTGTGTTCACTCACGAAGCGGACAATCTTTTCCGGGTCGATTTTCCCCTCTTCCGCAAAGGTCAGGATAACCTCGCTGCGACCTATGTCCAGTCTGTTGATCCCCAGTCTTTTCAAGACGATCCGGATGGAAATAAGGCTCAGGAGATTCCGCGCTTCTAAGGGTGGGGCGCCGAATCGGTCTTGAATTTCTTCCTCCATCTCCTTCAGTTCCGATCTTTCAAGGAGACCTGAGAGTCTACGGTAGAGATTCAGCCTGATATCCGTATCAGACACATAGTCCCCAGGGAGGTATGCCGGCATATCCACATTGATTTCAGGATTGATCTCGTCGTGCCATTCTTCTCCTTTGAGTTCTGCAACAGCTCTTTCTATCAGTTTCATGTACAGTTCATAGCCGATGGCGGAAATATGCCCTGACTGGGAAAACCCAAGGGCATTGCCTCCTCCCCGGATTTTGAGGTCATGCAGGGCAAGATTCAGGCCCGCGCCCAAGTGGGTGAAATCCATCAGGGCCTTTAACCTGCTCTCGGCCTGCCTGGACAGCTTCGCATTCTGAGAAAGGAGGAGGTAGGCATAGGCCTCTTCTTTTGCCCTTCCGACCCTTCCCCTCAACTGGTAGACCTGTGCCAGGCCCAGACGATCAACCTCGTTAATGATGATGGTGTTGGCCGAAGGAATATCCAGACCCGACTCAATGATGGTCGTGCAGACCAGTACATCCGCTTCCTTTCTGAGAAAACGTAACATGGTCCTTTCCAGTTCTCTCTCCTTCATCTGACCATGGGCCACGGTAAAAGTCGCGTGAGGGACGAGTCGGCGCAGTTTTTCCGTCACATCTTCAATGGAACGTACCCTGTTGTGGACAAAAAACACCTGCCCCTTTCTCTCAAGTTCGTCAGTGATGGCCCGAACAATAAGGGCCTCGTCATAAGGGGATAGATAGGTCTGGATGGCATGCCTATCCTCCGGAGGAGTCTCGATAATGCTCAGGTCTCTCAGGCCCATCATCGACATCTGAAAGGTGCGGGGAATGGGGGTGGCGGTTATAGCCAAGACATCGATCAGGGCACGATATTTCTTTATGGCCTCCTTCTGTTTCACACCGAAGCGCTGCTCTTCATCGATGATCAGGAGACCGAGGTTGGCGAATTTGACATCCTTCTGAAGAAGTCTATGAGTGCCTATGATAATGTCCGACTTCCCCGATCTCAGCCTGGCCAGGACCTCCGACTGCTCTTTCCGGGTCTTGAAACGGCTCAATATATCCACAGAGATGGAATAGGGCTCCATCCTTTTGCGGAAGGTCTCCTTGTGCTGTTCCGCCAGGACCGTTGTAGGGACCAGGAGGGCCACCTGCTTTCCATCTGAGACAGCCTTGAACGCAGCCCTGACAGCCACTTCGGTCTTTCCAAATCCGACATCGCCGCATATGAGACGGTCCATGGGCTGATCCGATCTCATGTCATCCAGCACGGCATCGATGGTCTTGCCCTGATCAACGGTCTCTTCATGCTCAAATGAGGCTTCAAATTCCCTGAAATAATGATCCGGTTGGGAAAAGGCAAACCCTTTTCTATATTTTCTGAGGGCATACAACTCCGTAAGCTGTTTTGCTATCCTCTTAATTGACTTCTTGGCCTTGTCCTTGGCCATGCTCCACGAATGCCCGCACAGCTTATCAAGCTTAACGTGACTATCTTCCACTCCGATGTACTTCTGCAGAATGCTTATGCGAGGGGCCGGGATGTAGAGCCTGTCGCTACCGGCGTATTCGATAATAACAAAATCATTGATCCTCTCAGCTATCTCCATCTTGGTGAGACCACAGTAGCGGCCAATTCCATGTTCATCGTGGACCACAAGGTCTCCCTCTTCAAGCTGACTGAGTGAGGACCATGCCAGCGCGGAGGCCCCCGGTTTCCCCTTGGGCCTCGATTTTGCCCTTTTAGGCCCGAAGATCTCATCCTCGCTCACCACATAGAGGTCTATCTCAGGCCATGAGAATCCCTCTGACAGGCGACCGAGGCAGATACTCAGACCCCTCCCCTCCCTGATTTCCTCCCACGATCCGACCACGGCGTCCACCTCAAGGCCGTAGTCTCCAAGGATCTCTTTCAGACGGCCTGCCTGTTGCTCGGTACGGGTCACAAGCACGACTGTGCCCCGACGGGAAAGCCACAGGGAAATCCTTTCCGCCAAAGGCGCCAAAGAGACCTTCCCTTTGCCCGCAAGCCTCAGTTCCAGGTCGCTCTCCTCTCGAACAGGACCCTTAACCTCGATAAGCTTGTCAGAGGGATCCCCAACGCCCACAGGTATCTCGGTGAAATCCAGGCGTCTAAATCCCTCAAGGCGCCGTTCCAACTCTTCGAAAGGGAGAAAAAGACCCTCGGTTTCGGGAAAGGGTAGGGCCTTTTCCGCTGATTCTGTCCGAAACCTTTCGACGTCTCTATGGAATTTGTTTTCGATCCGATGAGATTCGGCTTCCAAACGATGGGGATCTAAGAGGATGATGAGGCCCTCTTCCGGGACGTAATCGAGTATGGTATCGAGTCTCGGGTAGAAGTGTTGGATCCATGCCTCTTGTCCTGAGAACCTCATCCCATTTTCTCGCTGAATGGGGAGCCTCCCCATGGACCTGGCCCTTTGGATATTCTCCTTTTCCAGAATGATCTCGTTTGCAGGGACAAGGACCATCTCCGACATAAGGGCCTGAGACCTCTGGCTGAAGGGGTCGAATTGCCGGATCGATTCAAGGCGGTCTCCCCAGAACTCCAGGCGAACCGGCAGGGGATAGAGGGGAGATGACAGGTCGATGACACCGCCACGGACAGAGT
The DNA here is from genome assembly GCA_034189325.1 of Thermodesulfobacteriota bacterium. Taxonomy (GTDB): domain Bacteria; phylum Desulfobacterota; class DSM-4660; order Desulfatiglandales; family Desulfatiglandaceae; genus JAXHUM01. The sequence goes on along the minus strand of JAXHUM010000060.1, from coordinate 27,369 downwards.
AGTCTCCCTTTTCTTCCACAAGAGATACGCGGTTGTAGCCGCCGGCTTCCAGTTTTTTAATCAATACCTCCCTCTCCGTCTCTTCCCCCACTTCCAGGTATTCCGCTGAATCCACGAGGGCCTTTTTCGGCAATACCTTCAATGAGATCGCTTCAAGAGAGGTTATGACGACAGGACTTGAGTCCGTCGCAAGGCCGTAGAGGGACTGAATCCGCAAGCTGATCAGTTCTCTATGAGGACTGAGTCCCGTCATGGGTGTGAGATCATATGGGGGAAACTCGCAGAGTCGTTCCTGGGCCGGGTCGGGTTCCCCGTCGTTGTCCCGCATAAAAAAACTCAGTTCACCGGACAACCTTTCAGCCTCTTTCTTTTTGGAAAGAATGATAAGACAGGGTCTTTTCAGATCACCGAGGAATCGTGACAAGAAGTAGGAGCGGGCAGAGCCTGAAAGCCCGACTACCCCGGGCCGGGTCCTTTCCTCTTTGATCCACTCTTTAAGGACACCAAGCTGTTCAGATTGAATATTTTTCATGATCATGTGGCACTTCTTCACTTCCCTCTAAGAGGGAATAGACCTACTCAGATAGGCTCGTGGGAAGTCACGCATTCCTCCATTATTGACAGGGTCCTACGATCGGTATCGAGTTCGGCCATGGCGCCGATAGGCAGTGTTGAATTCTTTGCTCCATGCCCCACAGGAAGACCGCTGGCCATGACAATGTCCTGATCCCCTACCTTATCAAGCAGCAGGCTTTCAATCGCGGACATTTCACAGCATCTATCAAAACGACCTACCACAAGACCGGATAGTCTTTTCAAACATCCGCTGAGTTTGAGGTGCGTTAACATGCGGTCAATTCGATACAACGGCTCTGCTGTGTCTTCAATGAAAAGGAGAGATCCATCCAGGCTGGGGAGGTAATCTGTTCCCACCAGATGGGTGAGAATACTCAGGTTGCCTCCTATCAGAGGTCCCTTTGCCTTTCCAGGCTTGAGCACACGGCCGTCGGAAAGAGGAATTTCAAGGCCTTGTCGCGGCGAGAGGATTTGGAAGAGTGTATCTAAGTGGTCTTTTGTTTCCAATGAAAGCCCCCTCACCACCGGTCCGTGAAACGTCCTGAGGCCTGTTTTGCAATAAAAGGCCATCAGCAGGGCCGTGATGTCACTATACCCGACGAAGATCTTCCCATTTTTTTCAATGAGGTCGTAATCTATCTTGTCGAGGAGTCTCAGGCTCCCATAGCCGCCCCTGGCGCATAAAATCGCCTTTATTCCTCCATGGGAGAACATGGCATGCAGATCGGAAAGTCGCTCCTCGTCCTCTCCGGCCAGGTAGCCTTTTTCGTTAAATGTGTTGGGGCCTATGAAGACATCAAAGCCGGAAGACTCTATCATCCTTATACCCTCTTCCAGCTCCCGTCTTTTGACAGGGCCGGCGGGAGAGATAATCCCGATCAAGTCACCACGTCTGAGTCCCCGGGGTTTTGTAATCGTCCGTTTTTCCATGAGTCCTTCCCATTGGAATTTTGGCACTCACCAGAGTTCTGCCTTCGTCCTTTCAAGTTGTAAGAAAAAGATTTACATTATATTTCATTTGTTTATGAAGCTGTATAGAAAACTATGACATCAGTGTCAAACCAAAAACAAGCGCGGATGCTATCTCGAGGAGATCAATATGAATTCCCCGGATTGAGGCCCGGCCATTCAACCGGTTGCTGCCCGAGGTTCTTGCGTATTTGCTCGTCATCGGGCTAGGTTCCATTTTCTGTTTTGCCGACAAATCTGGACATCGGAGGGGCCTTTTGTTAAACCTGTTTCATATTCAGGAGTGAGAGAAAAAAAATGGAAACGAATTATAAGATCCACCCCATCGTCATGGGAACCAAGGTCTTTGACAAGAGTATGATGACCTACCAATTCAATAACGGCGTAGAGTATACCATCCCGATTTACTGCTGGTATATCGAGGGCGGTGATCAAAAGATCCTTGTGGATACAGGTGAAAGGAGTCCTATTCAGTCTGAAAAACGAGAAAAGGCCATTGGCGGCACGATCGACACCTTTGAGCAAGGCCTGGCAAGATGGGAATTAAGGGCCGAAGATATTGATATCGTCATCCATACGCATCTTCACAACGACCATTGTGAAAACGACGATAAGTGCGTCAATGCCGATATCTACGTTCACGAAAAGGAACTGACCCATATTCATAATCCCCATCCCCTCGATTATCGGTACCTGGAAGATTACATCGAAGAGGTCGAGGAAAATGGACAGATCCGAATACTGACCGGTGACACGGAGATCCTCCCCGGGATTCAAGTCATACACACCCCCGCCCACACTGAAGGCGGCATGACCGTACTGGTTGACACAAAGGCGGGCAAGGCGGCAATTACGGGGTTCTGCACCATCAACCAGAATTTCGATCCTCCTGTGGAAATACGGGGAATGGAAATGGAAGTCATACCGCCCGGCACCCATGTGGATGTGTATGAGGCCTATGATATCATGCTAAAAGTGAAAGATCTGGCGGATAGAATACTCCCCCTTCACGAGCCGAAGTTTGCAGGAATCGATACTATTGGTTAGTCCGATGGGTATCCGTATGAGTCTTCCTTACATCTGACAGGCACATGGGCCATTGCCGACAAGCGTGGAGGGGTCGGAGTCCACGCATGCCGACGCAAAGGTTTATGTGTCAGATCGGCTTGATAGGTATTCTTGATACCAAACCAGGTGTCTAAGTACATTGGCCGCCCTCCGTGGATCTTCCAGGACAGGTATGCAATACTCTTTAAACTTGTCCATGCCCGCTGATGGACCGACAATCAGCCGGGAAACCACAAGGGGCTTGCCGCACGCTTTCATCCGTTTGACGGTCTCTTCAATATCTTCCGCAAGCTTTTTGCTTTTTGCCGCAATCATCTCTTCGGTTATGGAAAATATCTTGACGAAATCCGTGCCCGCCGGCTGGTCGACCCCCCCGATAAGCATCATCATATCCACATTCTCATCTTCCATAATGGCCCACAAACACTGGAGGGCTACCATCTCACCTCTAGACCCTGTATCGGTCATATCCGCCGGGTTCCCGTGAGACCACCTGGAAGGAAGCATTTGGTTCAGTTTGTCGAATGTTTTCTTTGAAAAAGATGGGAGGGTCAGCCCGGACCTTTCACACTCATCGCTTGCTACAACGCCGATACCCCCGCCGTTGGTCAGTATGCCGACTCGTCTACCCTTGGGATACGGGAGAGCTGTGAGGGCGTAAACAATATCGAGCAGCTCGTCATCCTCCTCAACCCTTATACAACCTGATTGCTTGAACATGGCGTCATAGATGTGGTCCGCTCCCCCAATGGCCGCTGTGTGGGATTTGGCCGCCTTGGTGGCGGATTCGGTCCTCCCTGCTTTCATGACGACGATCGGCTTGCGACGGGTAATCTCGCTGGCCAAATCGAAAAACCTTTTCCCTCGCCTAAGGCCTTCCGCGTAAATAGCAATGACCTTTGTGTGTTCGTCCTCTCCAAGATACTCCAGGTAATCTTCCAGTGTGAGGTCCGCCTCGTTACCGCAACTGACGAATTTACTGAAGCCCATACCGGAGTTGTTCCCCTCTTCGAGGACGCGACACCCGTAAGTGCCGCTCTGAGACAACAGCGCTACCGGTCCTTTTCTGAGGTTCCCGACCCAGGCCGTTGTTGAGAGGTCCGCCCAGGTGTTCATATGCCCCATGCTGTTCGGACCGATAAATCGAATGCCGGCCTCTTTCGTTATTTTGAGTATTTCATCCTCAACGGCTTTGCCTTCAGCACCGGTTTCAGACAAACCGGCAGTGATCACCAGGGCGGTCTTGACTCCTTTCGAGGCACATTCACGCATGGCATTGGGGAGCTCTTTATAGGGAACGGCCAATACAGCCATATCCACAGGATCGGGGACCTCCTTTATGGAGGGATAGGCCTTCTTTCCAAAGACCTCGTTAACATTCGGATTGATGGGATAGATCTTTCTTGAGTTGGGATCGACGAGCTTGTGCATGACTCCAAGCCCCCATCCGGGGCCGCTGAATGAGGCGATAACCGCAACTGAGGTGGGATTGAATAACGATTCTATCTGATCCTTTACGGGAGTTGACATTGAGATCTCCTTTATTTCGTTTTAGTTCCCGGATCTGTCTGTCGATTTCAAGTCTCCTTTCACCTGAAATAGGCTGTATCCGAGATATCTTCACAAGATTGACGGTCTCGTAAAGAGTCCCCTATCTGCCTTATGGTGCATCCTTCGTCATTGCTGCGTAAAATAACGACGCCTTATTTCTCAGGATTTGCAGACCTAGATCTGGAATGTTTTACGAAACCGTCGAGATGTTAATTTTTTACGAATCCATCAAGATTAGCTTTTTATATCTTTTGCCCGATTATGTTTCAGAAATCCGGCTGTCTAAGCCCTTGGATGAAGAGGGCCCGGGACATTAAGACGGGCGCTCCTCCTTATCCAATTCATTCGCTCCAGCCGATATGATGTCAAAAAGTTCGGGAATATCCTCCTTTTCAACACAGGAAAAGGCGATCCTGAGATCAGTATCCCCCAATGAAATAAGACCGACGCCGTATTTGTCAAGCAGGTGAACCCTCAGCTTCTCTGCGTTCACCTTTTTGAGTCTCAGACACATGAAATAGCCGGAGTTAAAAGGGTAGGGCTCCCATAAATCCTTGTATTTCTCGTCATTCAAGACCCTTCTGACCTCTAGGGCGCGCTCCTTCATGATATTGAACTTGTCCTGTTTTTCTTGATGGTATCCGTCGGATTTCATCGACTTGAGGACAATTTCTTGACTCAGATGAGAGGTGTTGGAAATGGAACCTCTGACGGCTCCCGCTGTTTTTTTCTCCAGGGCCTCGTAGGCCTGTCTGGAGTTCTCCCCAAAAAGGGCCCCGTAAGTAATAAAACCGACTCTCAAACCCCATACAAAATTCTCCTTGGTGGCACCATCCAGTTTGATTGCCAGCAGTCTGGGATCGCGTCCAACCAGTTTCGTGAAGATCGATTCTTTAAAGGCGGAATCTTCATAGAAAAGCCCGAAGTACGCGTCGTCGGTGACGGCAACGACATGAGATCCCTTTTCAGCGATATCAGCCAAGACATCGGCAATGCGGTCCGCCTCATCCGGGCTGACCGTGTAGCCGGTGGGATTGTTCGGGAAGTTGAGAATCGCGATGATCTTGCCCTTTTTCTTTGCCTCCTCACGGGCGCAGACCTCAAAACCGGCAAGATCAAATCGCCCCTGTCCGTCAAACATCGGGTAATGGACAATATCGGCTCCCTTGCGTACCCCGAATATGAGGTTATAGTTCCCCCACATCTTGTCGGGGAGGATAATGGTATCTCCAGGGTCTACCCAGAGATCCGAAACAACGCTCAGACCATGTGTGATCGCGTTTGTGACGACCGGAAGGCTTGTATCCCTGTCTTTAAGAGAAGGATTCTTTTCCAGCATAGCCTCTTTCCAGGCCTCCCGGAGAGGGAGAATCCCAAAAGAGGGGGCGTAGGTAAGCGCCTCTCTGGGTCGCAGGCCTTGCATCATGGACATAACGGAAGGGAGGTGCATGGTCCTGCCTTTTTCAGTGGCTATCCCGATGGTGGCGTTGAATTTATAGGCCTTTTCTTTGGCTTCAGCGCTCTGAAAGAGTATGCCTTTTGGGAAAAAGAGATTTTTCCCTACCTCGGCCAGCATGTGATAGACATGTTCATTCGAGTCCTTAATAATTTTGTTCAGCTCTTCGGCAATAATGTTCACGGCATTTTTCCTTTCCAGAAAGTGTAATAATCAGGAGTCTTGAACCCTCAGGAATCTCCCATTGATAACTTGATTAACTGTTATTTCAGGATAGTGTCAAGATAAATCATGCGTTTTCAAAAACTTTGCACTAAGGGCTGAAATCACCTCCGGCAGGGAGTCGGAGAGGTTTTTTGAGGTCTTGAGAGTCATCATCGATCTTATGGATGGAGGTTGAAACAGGATGTTCCATGTGATGGGATTTTGAGGAAATGGATTGAAATTATAGCAGAATGCTTGTACCTTATATCGGTATTTTAAGCCATGTCCTTTGGAAGGAGAGAACTACGTGAACAAACTCGACAGGGTATTTGAGCGGATCGACGATTACAGGGAGGAGATTATTCGTCTCCAGTCTGAACTCTCCAAGAGAGTGGCCCTGGGGCCGGATAACGAGGGTACAGGGGAGCATGAAAAGGTCGCTTTTATGAAAGGCCTGCTTGAGGCCTTGGACCCGACGACGATCGAGGAGATCAGGGCCCCTGATAAAAGGGCGCAGGACGGGTATCGGCCGAACCTCATCGCGCGCTGGAAAGAGACCACGGAAAAACCGGCCGTGTGTGTCCTGAGTCATGCGGACATTGTCCCTCCCGGTGATCTCTCCCTCTGGAAAACCGATCCCTACACGATCCAGGTCGATGGAGACAAGATTATCGGACGGGGCGTGGAGGACAACCAGCATGGATTCGTGAGTTCTTATCTTGCACTCAAGGCGATTCTGGAGTCAGGAGAGACGCCTGACAAACCCGTGGCCCTTGTTGTTGTTGCCGACGAAGAGACCGGTAGCGAGTATGGACTTACCTATATCCTTGAACATCGTAATGATCTCTTTAAGGGTGAGGACCTGATCATCGTGCCTGACGGCGGCAATGAAGAGGGCACCATGATAGAGGTGGCTGAGAAATCGATGCTCTGGGTCAGGTTCACCATAATCGGAGAACAATGCCACGCCAGTACGCCGGACAAGGGCAAAAACAGCCTGTTTTCTGCGGCAAAACTGATCGTGGCCCTGAGTGCCTTGAAAGAAAGGTTTGATCTTTCAGATGAGCTTTTCAAGCCGCCCCTGTCAACGTTTGAACCGACAAAAATAGAGGGGAACGTCCCGAACGTCAATACGATTCCTGGAAGGGATGTGTTTTATATGGATTGCAGGGTTCTCCCCCACTACAAGGTCGACGAAATACTCGAGGCCATAAACAAGATAGCCAAGGACACGGCATCTGAACTGGGAGTTGAGATCTCTGTGGATGTCTCATACAGGCAGGACGCCACCGACCCGACCCCGTCCGACGCGCCCGTGGTCGAGGCCCTCAAAGGGGCTATCCGGACAGTGACGGGGAAGGTTGGGAGGCCCATGGGTATTGGAGGGGGGACGGTTGCGGCATTCTTTCGAAAAGCCGGTCTCCCGGCGGTTGTCTGGTCCACGATGTCGGATACCCCTCACAGGCCGAATGAATACTGCCTTATCTCGAATATCATGACGGATGCCAAGATATTCTCCTGCCTTTACGGAGTCAGCTGAAAAACTGACCGGTGCACCGTGAACCGGGGCCCTCTCTCGACTCCAGGAAAAGGTCCTTTGAAAGGCCTCTCCTCTCAAGGAGGGCGTCTTCATCGATCCTTTAGAGTTCCGTCTGATCCAGATATTCGCTGATCGCGCCGTCATATTGAGAAGTCAGGTTGAATACCTTTTTCGCCAGGCGAAAGCGCGTCTTGAGCGTGGTCTCTCCTCCGCTCTTTTCCATCTCCTCAAGGACAGCTTCATAATCGGAGGGGTCGACAATCACCGTCACATCCCTGAAGTTCTTCGCGGAAGAGCGAAGCATGGAGGGGCCCCCAATGTCGATATTTTCAATAGCCTCATCAAGTGTCACACCGGCCTTGGCCACTGTCTTTTCAAACTGGTAGAGGTTGACGACCACCATATCAATAGGCCTGATCCCATGCTCTTCCATCTTTTTGACATGCTCCGGGTTGTCACGGAGTCCCAGGAGTCCCCCATGCACCTTGGGATGGAGCGTCTTGACACGGCCGTCCATCATTTCAGGAAATCCGGTATAGTCTGAAATATCGGTTACCGGAATTCCGCCTTCACGAAGTGCCTTGGCGGTTCCTCCCGTAGACAGGATATCCACCCCGAATGCCGTCAAAGATTTTCCGAATTCGACAATTCCGGCCTTGTCTGTAACGCTGATAATGGCGTTTTTTATTTTTCCCATTGTTTGTCTCCTTCCGTAAAATAGATCTGTCCGGTTATACTTGTAACTTTTCAAAAAACTCGGCACGACAAAAGTCCATACAGGATCTCCCCGGACTTTTCGACAACGCGCCCGAATTGACTACAAAGGTCTTCATATACTGGAAGTGTGGGGATTAATCAACCCCGATGACCCGGCAACAGGACAGGGGCTCGGGAAACGGTCAAATTTCGTTGACCATGGAGATCCTCGAGACTATGTTCAGGAATACGAGAAGGGAGTCAATCCAATGAAAAAGGACAATAAATACCTCATTCCCGGCTTTCATGCGGTACGGGAAGTGTTACTCGGGGGGAAAATCAAGATCCATGAACTCCTGATAGGAGAGGGCAAGCGTCCTGCTCGAATGGAGGAACTGATATCCATGGCGCGGGATCGAGATATCCCCCTTTGTTTCGTGACAAAAGAGGAACTCAATAAGATAGTGCCCAACGCAGCTCATCAAGCGATCATGGCCAGGACCGAAGAATTTCCCTATGCCGACCTGGACGAGATCATCGATGCCGGTTTGAACAAGAGGGGCAAGGCCTTGCTGATCGTTGCGGATCATATTACCGACGAAGGGAACCTGGGTGCACTCATAAGGTCTGCGGCATTTTTCGGGAGCGACGGTCTGATAATACCCAAGGACCGGTCGGCTCAAGTCAGTCCCTCACTGCTCAAACGTTCATCCGGGGCCTTTGCTTATCTCCCCATCGCAAGGGTCGTCAATCTAGCCAGGACGCTCGACCTATTGAACAAGAGGGGATTCTGGATAATGGGCGCGTCCGGCAATGCGTCAAAGTCTATCTACAAGGTTGACTGGAATCTGGACATAGTGCTCGTTTTGGGGAATGAAAAAAAGGGAATAAGCAGGGTAGTGGAAAAACAGTGCCAGCAGATGGTACGCATTCCTCGATCGGGCAGGGTCGATTCCCTCAATGTATCTGTGGCAGGTGGGGTGATTATGTCGGAGATTGTCAGGCAAAGGGCATGACAGGCAGGGCTATCGAGAGACGGCCTTTTTCCTTCGCAACATATTGATAAAGGTCTCGATACGCATGGATTCGCGGTCGTCGATCTCTCCCGGTCGGTCCCCCTCCATCGTAAAAATGGGAACGGAAAGGGTTTTCCTCAAAATGATGTCGTAAATCTGCCTGTAGCAAAAGGTCTGTGTGTAGTGGATAACACCGTCCAGCTCTCTTTCAACAATAGCTTCACGAATGTCGGAAATTCTTTGTTCTATACTGTAGGGATAGGTGTAGGCCAGATACTGATCAACAATACTCTCGCTGTGATAAGGCATGCTGAACTGCCTCTGAACCTCATTGAACACAACCCGTGCCCCCATCGATTCAACGAGGTCATAGACACCCGTGAGAATGGGTGGGACCCCCAGGTACCCCAGCCGTACCTTCTCCTTTTTGGGTTCTCTATTCTCTATTGAAAGCAAAAACCGGTCGAGTTCTTTTTCGAACTGATCAGGGTCTCCCCAGAAGTCTGAGCTACTCACGAGGAATTGGTGATTCTCCTCTCCGGAGACTCGATTGTGAAGGTAGGTGTGTCGATCCAGTGTGTGGAGTTTCGCCCTGATCCTGTCCAGCCTTGATTTTTCCTCATCTATTCTGGAGGGCGCGGCTGAAAGGCTGTCGGCCAGCAACTCAATCTGTTCCGACAGTCTCTTTCTATCACGGTTGAAAGGGTATTCAAAGGGTATCACCTCGATCCCATTCCTGGCGAAGAGCTCTCCAAGTGCGATTGAATTACTGCAATCTCCTCCGGTTACCGTGATGACCTTTCGGATGTCATGTTTGAGCACTGTCGAGTAGATACCCTTGATCCACGAACAGGTGGTATGAGAAAAACCCTCCATCTCAGCCTGTTCCACCAATTTATCGGCCTCATTGGACGTGATAAAGAGGTTGTTCAAGTCCACGGGCCTTTGGTCGGAGGCAAAGATGATCTCCATAGGTATGGTTGCCGTAAATCCGATCATGATCTCAGGGCTCCACGGAATAGAACCTGATGTCAGGAAGTTCCAGACAGGTCAGCTTGTTGCCGTACACGGCACCGGTGTCAATGCCGATTTTCGTCTTGCTGACAAAAGGATCGGAAAAGGGTGTGTGCCCGAAGATAACCCGTTTTCCAAAATCATATTTGGAATTGATAAAAGAGTCTCTGATCCATAACATGTCTTCAAGGGTCTGATCCTTTACATCGACACCCGGCCTGAACCCTGCGTGGACGACATAGTAATCCTCGAGCTCGATCAATGGGACGAGGGACTGGAAAAAGGTCACATGATCCTCGGGAATCAGGGGGGACTGGTCCTTTTTGAATCTGTCGACCTCGTAGCTTTCAAGTGTGCTCCACCCACCATTTGTGAGGAAGAGATTGATGCCTTTGTTGTTGAGGTAGTCGAGAAGAAGACTCTCGTGATTGCCGAGGAGACATTGAATATGAGAGGAATATCTGGTAAGCGAGAGAATATAGTCTACAACGCCCTTGGGGTTCTTACCCCTGTCAACGTAGTCACCCAAAAAGATCAACCTGTCTTTGTCGGGCCGCCATTTGATCTTATCCACAAGTCGTGTGAGCATGTCAGCACAACCATGGATGTCTCCTATGACGAATATCTTCTGATCTTCCATCAGAATTGAAAGACCAGGCGGGGTCTTGTTTTGGAGTCGAGTCGGGTCAGTCCCGCTTTTTCGGCCGCATCAAGAGCCTCGCTGTATTCTTGAGACGTCGGTAGGCGGTTAATTATTTCGTCCTGATCCGCCTTGCCGCAAGGCCTGTATTGGTCCATAATATTTACGTACGTATTCGTTGAGATCTCTTTTGCGAGAAACGGCATGATTTCTTGAAAACCTGAAACGTTGTTAGGCATGACGAGGTGTCTGACAAGAAGACCCTTGTAGGCTATCCCATCATCATCAGTGGCAAGATCTCCCACCTGACGATACATCTCTTTGATTGCCTCTATCACGACACTCCTGTAATCAGGGGCCTTGCAAAACCTGTCGGCCCACTTTTTATCCCAAAACTTGAAGTCCGGCATGTAGATATCGAAAATCCCCTCAAGGAGCCTAATGGTCTCTGCAGAATCGTAACCACCCGAATTATAGACGAGCGGGATATTAAGACCCCTTTGGATGGCAAGGGGGAGAGCCTCGAGGATCTGCGGGACAACATGGGTTGGAGTGACGAAGTTGATGTTATGACAGCCCCTTTCAGCCAGCTGGATCATGATTTCAGCCATCTGCTCCGGTTCTATGGCTATACCTTCGGCATGATGGCTGATATCGAAATTTTGACAAAAAGTGCAGAACAGGTTACAGGAACTCATGAATATCGTTCCGGAACCGCATCTGCCCACCAAAGGAAGCTCTTCACCAAAGTGGGAGTTATAGCTCGCGACCTTTGCCTGCCTGCCGATACCACAGAAACCTGTCTCCCCCTCAAGACGATTGACATTGCACATACGGGGGCAGATCGTGCAGGACTCCAGGAGCTCGAGAGCCCTTTCCACTCGATCTAAGAGTTCGCCCTTTCGGTATAGTTTTAGGTAAGAAGGTTCCACAATCTTCAGAAGACAATAACAGAAGATTCCCTCTGAATCTGATTAATCTCTGCCCTGACCCAGTATCCTGAGGAGCATTAAAAACAGGTTAATGAAATCAAGGTAAAGACTGAGAGCTCCGAGGATTGCCCCCTTCCTTACAACTGTTCCATCAAGGTCGGCCGGTTGCGTCAAGGCCATGTCCTTGAGCTTTTGCGTGTCATAGGCCGTCAGACCTATAAAAACCAACACGCCTATATAACTGATGATCATGCTCATGGCGCTGCTGCGGACAAACATGTTTACCAGTGAGGCGATGATTATCCCGATCAGGCCCATCATGAAAAAACCGCCCCACGAGGTCAAATCTCTCTTTGTTACCCACCCGTAGATACTGCAGGCAATAAATGTCGCCGCGCACACAAAAAAGGTGCTTACAATAGAGGATCGGGTGTAGATAAGGAAGATAAATGAAAGCGTCACGCCGTTAAGGGCCGCGTACAGAACAAAGAGGGATGTCGCAGTACCCGCGCTCAGCTTGTTGATCATCCCACTAATGGAAAAGACTAGGCCCAACTCCGCTATGATCAAGACGAAAAAGAGGATCTTATTTCCGAATATGAGATTGATTATGGTTGGGCTATTGGAAACATAAAAGGCCATGAACCCGGTCAATGCCAGGCCAATCCCCATCCAGTTGTAAACACTTCTGATGAAACTATTGACCAAGACGTCGGAACTTGGTCTTGTAACAGCCTCTCTTGACATTGCTTTTACCTCCGATCAGCCATATGTTTTTTTAATTTGACACTTCAGAATGCTGCACGTGGCAGCCATTGTCGACCCAACGTGTCTATGCCGGGTCGACGCATTTAAGTCATTCACGTTAAACAGATATCCTTTCTAATATAATATAGTATGGGTAAAACTTCAAGAATGTTCTAAAATCGTTCCTCCCTCCCGTAGGCCCCTGTCGGACTGAATATACCGTATCCGGCTGAGCAGGGTCGGGTGGGAATAATTGAAAAACACATAGAGCGGGTGGGGCCGCAGGTTGGCCAGATTGTCCTTGGCCATTTTCTTGAAGGCCCCTAGAAGAGGTCCCCTCGTCCCCACTGTCCTGAGGGAATCCAAGTCTGCCTGTTTCTCAAAATATCTGGAGACAGCATGCCCCAGGGGTGCGATAAGGAATCCGATAGGTTCCCATAGGGCACCCACCAAAAAGAGCCCGGCATAGGGAGGCATGGTGGAAAAGCCAAAGGATTCATAGATCACCTCCCACAACATCAATTTGGAGGCGAGGAAAAAGAGGAGGAGCGAGAAAACAGCCATAAGGGCCATCTGTTTCTTGATATGACCTCTTTTGAGATGGGCGATCTCATGCGCCAAAACCGCCAGGATCTCATCGATTTCATGAGATTCGATCAATGAGTCAAATAGGACAATTCTCTTGGCTCTCCCCAATCCCGTAAGGTAGGCGTTGGTGTGCCTGCTCCGTTTGGATGCATCCATGCGGTATATACCCTTGATACTTAAACCCTCCTTCTTAGCCAGATCCTCTATTTTACCCGCGAGATCAGGGTCCTCAATCAATGTAAACTTGTTGAAAAGGGGAGCAATGACGGTTGGATACAGCACCAACATGATTGTTTGGAACCCCAGGAAAAAGGCCCAGGCCCATATCCACCAGGTCTGACCGAAATATCTTATCATTGAGAGGAGGGCAGACAGGAGGATCGTTCCAAAAAGGGCGACCAGGATTGTGGATTTCAGCAGATCTGAGAGCCAAATCTTGATGGTTTGGGTATTAAACCCGTACCTCTCCTCAATAATAAAGGCGTGATAATAATCAAAGGGAAGGCCCAATAGACTGGAAAGAATACCGGGAAGAGCAAAAAAGATGAGTCCGGCAAGAATAAAGTGGGTCTCAGAAAGGGCTTGCACCAGCCATGGCAAGAGCCCGGAAAGAAGGATACTCAGGAAAAGGGCTTTACTGAAGATGGAATGGACAATGCTGAATCGGGTATTGTCAAAGGTATATTCGTTTATTCGCTTGAGTTCTTTTCTATCGATAATGTCTCGGAACTCATTGGGAATCTCTCCCTCGTTTTTTTTGCCGTACCATATATTGATCCGCTCGATGACGAGGTCGGCAAAGGAGGTCGCCGAATAGATAATAAGAAAGAGGATGAGAAAGGCATTAAAGGATATCATGGGACCTCACAAACAGACTCCATCTTGTTGTTCCGACCTGTAACAGGAGACATACCCGGTCTGAAATCGAGGGTATACTATAGAGTCACCTCGATTGATAATCAAGTCGCTAACGATCTTTTTATGCTCGGATCAAGGAGGGCAGGGGGCTCAAAGATGCTTCTTCTATTGCTGAGAGAGGTTTATAAATAGAGTCTGATGGCCATGCATAAGAGGTAACAATGGAATAGCGCGATAAAAAGCCATTCTAAGCCGGAAGCCCGACGTTCACCCATCCGGCGGGGTGATGCCGCCGGATCATGAAATGGAAAGGGCCCTCAGGTTTCTCCCACGGTGATAACCACATTTCCGATTTTCCGCCCTTTTTCAACATATTGATAGGCCTCGGTAATGTCCTCGAGAGGGTATACCCTATCGATAACAGCCCTGAACGCACCTTCTTCGCAGAGCTTTTTGACAAAAAGAACGGTTCGTCTGGGATCTGAGGGAAATGGAAACTTGACCTTTTTACCCCCAAGAATCGGCGTAAACAGTGACAAAACAAGGTTTTGGACCATCCACCCCAGTTCAGAGGACATGTAGATGCCACCCGGTTGCAGCAATCTTCTGCACCTCTTAAATGAGCTCTTGCCGACCGTATCCAAAACAGAGGCGTACTTTCCGTTGATTCTCGTGAAATCACCTTTTGTGTAATCAATTACCGTACCGGCTCCCAATGATTTGACCAGATCTTCATTCTCTGAAGCGCATACGGCGGTCACATCGGCACCATAATGCTTCAGAAGTTGTACCGCTGCACTCCCGATAGCGCCTGTCGCGCCATTAACCAGGATCTTTCGACCTTTTTCAAGATATATCTTGTTAAGGAAGTTATAGGCGTAATGTGCCCCTTCCAAGCAGGCGGCGGCCTGTTCATAGGTCAGGTTACGCGGCATAGGGCCTATCCCTTTATGTTCGGGAAACGACATGTATTGGGCTTGAGAGCTTGAGCCGTTGTCGTCAAAACCAAAGACATCGTCTCCGACTTTTAATGATCCGACATCCCTCCCCACAGCTTCGATTCTGCCTGCAAAGTCAGTGCCCGGTATCGGGCTCCTGGGTCTCAGTAATCCCGTCGTGAACCGCATAATGAAAGGACGTGCCCGGAGCCTGGCACAGTCTGTTCGATTCACTGTTGCCGCCATGACTCTGACAAGTACTTCATCCTTTTTGGGTGTTGGCCTTACGACATCCCTAAGTTGAAGGAGACCTGGAGGACCGTATTTGGTGTGTACTATAGCCTTCATTCGTTATTCCGAGGTCATTTAAGGACTTTTTGCAGCGATTGGGGTTTGGGGTCGGATCGCTTTACAGGATTGTCCGAAGTCACTATGAAGCTGTAAACTCAACCTCATGAGCCCCGGCATTCAATGCGGTCTTACTCAATATTGCGTCTTGATATCCTGCCAATATACTGTCAAGGGTCTGAGTTCCCTGGAATATGACGGTTGGTCTTATAAAGTTTCTTCCAATGACTTTTTTGAGACCATATCTGAGAAACGCTTCAAGTAATTCAGATCGTGAATAGGATTCCCCCGGGTTAGGTCCATCTCTAAACAACTCGACACGTGAAAACGACCCAGAGCCTTCACATTCCTCTCCTATACTCTGTATTTTATACGTTCCATTGTTGTTGGATAGGTACAAGAACGTTGCAATACCGATTGATCTGGCCCGCCTTGTGAAAACAAGAAGTTCCGGATTAACATCTATCGTGACTTTGCCGGATATTTTATTGAAAATATAACCTAACACGGTTTGCCTCTGGTTTTTTCGTAAACTGGAATACTCAGTGGCGCTTTTTTTTCATTCCTATGAAAGGTCCTGCGGCAGGTCACCGACGGGTGAATAGAGCGTACGGGCTTTTTCCCGGGTCAACAAACCACTCTGAACAACTCGTCACATGACCGCTACAGTCCGATATCACTTCCTGTTCTCTTCAACACCTCCCCAAACCTTTCCCCGTTCAAACAATGGCGTTTGTAGTGCTGAAGACACTTGTCTATAACCTCCGTCAGATCGTCCGGTTTGTATATCCCGGGCAAATCAATTGCCAGCCTGGGATGTCTTCCCAGTTTTCCTCCTATCTGGATACGATATCCGGCACGCCCCTCAGCAATTGTTCCGGAGGGGCACAGACGCACGCACGCCCCGCAATAAAGGCATAAGCCTTCATCGACAACAGGTCGCCCATGTTGTATTGAAAGGGCCTTTTCTTTGCACGCTTCAACACATGCCCCGCACTCACTGCAATCCTTGTCCGTTACAATGGGTTCGCAGGCTCCTATCAAGCCGATATCGGCGATCTGAGGACGGGAGCAGGCATTGGGACAATCTGAGATCGAGATTCGAAACTCATGATGCATTTTCAAGGGGCCGTCAACCCTTTCCTTGAAAAAGGCCTTCAAATCCTGCCGTGACATCTGCTGCTCCAAATCGTGAACAAGACTATCACAAGTGAATGCCCTATGACAACATCCTCCCGGGCCGAAACATGTCTCTACTTGATAGCCCTTGACCTCGTCTTCCATCCGGTTCAGGAACCTCTTTTGACAGGACCGTACATGCCCCAGTGTTACGGAATCGGCCCCTTTTTTCAAGGCCTCCTCTTCTACTTGGTCTATCACCCTTTTCCTGACAAAGAAGGGGACCCTTAAGACGGCCTCTTTTGCCTCTTCAGACCATTTCATTTTGAGGGGGGCACCTTTTTTCATTCCTTTTGTTCCTTTCAGAGGTGTGAAATCGGCCGCATCAGGCCGTCGTCATATCTTGATAATCGGTCCTGTTATTTCTAAGACTCCCAAGCCGTTTTTCAAGGTTGGGAAAGAGTCTCATATCGGTGTGGGGGAGGAAAAGGGAGGCCGTATAATGGTCCATGTAGGAGGGGGTTTCCGAGAGTTCAAAATTGGTCATTCTCTTGGTGACATCCACGACATCTCGGCGTATACGGTTCGTCAGGGAACTCATTCTGCATCCCATAAGAGAGCTGTTCCCCACATAGGTGATCTTGTTGGGATCCATTTCCGGCAAGAGCCCGATGGTCATGGCCTTTTGAAGGTCGACATAGCTGCCGAATCCTCCCGCCAAGATGACCTGCTCAATGTCGTCGAGGCTCAGTCCCACCTCTTCCAGAAGGGTCCGGCAACCGCTGAAGATAGCCCCCTTGGCGCGGATCAGATTGGCAATATCGATTTCGGTCAGAGTGATATCCCTGTTTATCTGAGTTTCTTCGGCCCAGGCCAACACATATTCATAAACCCCCTCAGCAACACGAATACGTGGGGTGTCAAGGTCCTGTCTGAACTTGCCGCGGCTGTCGATAAGACCCATTTCAAAAAGGAGGGCCACTATATTGATGAGGCCGGAACCGCAGATACCTTTGGCGCGCACGTCGCCGATGGTGATAATCATCGGCTCAAAACTTTGAGGATCAAGCAAGAGGTCCTCAATGGCGCCTTTGGCCGCATGCATACCGAAGGTGATGCCTCCGCCCTCAAAGGCGGGACCGGCGGAACAGGCCGCACAGGCAAGCCAGGATCTGTTGCCGATGACGATCTCGGCATTTGTGCCTATGTCCATAAAGAGGGTCACTTTGTCGGTGCGATATATCCCAGAAGACATGACCCCTGCGACGATATCCCCTCCCACATAGCTCGAAATAACGGGATATATGAGGGCCTCAACATGGTCTCCCAGCGCAATCCCCAGCTCCGCAGCAGGAATAGGCGGAAACAGGGTAGAGGCGGGCACATAGGGAGAAAGTCTGACATACCTCGGATTGATCTTGAGCATCAATTGGGTCATGGTGGTGTTGCCGGCGAGGGTAATGGTGGAAATCTCGTCGGGATCCACTTTTGCCTGCCTGAGGATCTTCCGGATCACCCTGTTCATTGTGGCAATCACCACCTCGTGGAGCTTTTGGAGGCCGCCCGGCTTTTCCCCGTACACAATCCGGGTGATAACATCTTCTCCATAGCTGATCTGTCCATTGAACTCACCATGTTCCCCCAATACCTGCCCGTCGGCCAGGTTTATGACCTGTCCGTAGATTGTGGTGGTGCCTATATCCATGGCAACGGCATAGTTGCGGTCGGTCGTGTCACCTCCTTGGATGTTGATGACCCTGGTCTTGCTGTCGGGACGTACGGGGCGGGCCAGGGTGGCCGTTACCCTGAAATTGTCTTGACGAAGGATATCCGGAGTCTTTCTTATCACCGGCAAATCCACCACCAATCTGTGCTCATTGTAACGTGCCTTAAGGAAGCTGACCAGGCGGGTCACGTCGGCCAGGTTGTCCTTGGCGGAAGGTGGGGGCAGGTCTAAGAGGCGTTTTTCGATCGGTGGGATAAAAAGGCCCTGTTCTTTGAGTTCGTCAATATCGAACCGGCGAACTTGAGCCGTCTGTCTGGGAGGTTGTTTCCTATTCAGCACGGCGGATTCGAGCGATGATTCCACAGGTACGCGGATCACCAGGTCTTCATAGATGCGACTGCGACAGGCCAACCGGAAACCCTCTTCCCGGTCCTGGTCGCTGAGTTTTTCACTCACGCCTCCCTCTACCTGTCCCTGTTCGATCATGACGCGACATTTGCCGCAGGCCCCCTCTCCGCCGCAAGAGGCATTGACATGAACTCCCGCCTCCAGGGCAGCCCGCAAAAGGACCGTCCCCGGAGAAACCGAGAGAGTGATGTTGTGGGGCACAAACTTGACTGTGGGGTTTGGCATATCCTTCATGTCCTTTCTTATCAAAATGATTCTCCCCGAATCCTGGGTGATCAATCGTCAGCCCTTTGTGAGAAGATGTCCACCGCAAGGCGTGGGAATAGCCCCTTTTAAAGGGCTCCTGTGCCCTCTATTACGGCGGGCAATTTGATGACGCATTTTATGCCCTCATCACCCACCGGTTCGAGGTATATGTCTCCAAGGTTCTTTCGAGCGGCGAGTTGTGCGATTGGGAGACCAAAACCGGTTCCATAGGGTTTCGACGAATAGAAGGGAACAAAAAGATGGTCCATCTCCTCAG
>JAXHUM010000060.1:0-8352 GCA_034189325.1 Thermodesulfobacteriota bacterium | reverse complement strand
GGTTCGAGGTATATGTCTCCAAGGTTCTTTCGAGCGGCGAGTTGTGCGATTGGGAGACCAAAACCGGTTCCATAGGGTTTCGACGAATAGAAGGGAACAAAAAGATGGTCCATCTCCTCAGGCTCCGGTGGTTTTCCGGTATTGAATATTTCCACTTCAACAAATGAAGCTTCCCGTTGCCACGGCCTTGACCAAATCCTGATCAAAGGTTCCTCTGGATCCGCCGTCTCCATGCTGTTTTGCAAGAGATAAATGAACATGGTTTCGAGATCTTCTCCATCCCCATGGACATACAAGACCTGAGTCTCCACTAAGAGGCAGAAATCCACCATTTTATCGATGACCTGTAAGACTTCCTCTCGGTCGTCTTACGGAATCCCGGTCATTGTGCTCTCTTGGCAGAACTGCCTTAAATAGGAATAGGCCAGGGTGATGAACCTGTGATCAATCCCGAGTTCCACATGCCGCAATCCGCTTGTCCAGTGATAGGCCAAAAAATCTTCGCTGAAATCTTCGGAAAAGAGGGAGACGAACCACTCTAGCCAGAGCATTTGGAGATGCCCTTTATGTTTTTCATGATCCAGATAGATTCTTGTTTCGGATATTTCGTGAAAATGTGTGAAGAAATATTCAGTAAAGTTCTCCTCCTCATCGAGAAAAAGAGGCCTGTAGGGATCCAACTTCATAAAGGCCTCTTTATCGAGGTTGACTTTTGTCTGGAACCATTTCAACTTTTCCGACGGCACCGGACTGTCATAGTCCATGGGCGCGCCTTTCTTCTGAGGATTCTCGTTCGTCCAATTGTCGCGGCCCTCTTGTACTCGCTTTCAGGATCAACAACATGTCGGCATGTTATATAATATAATAACCTGCAAAAACAGAAGGAAATTCTCCTTGACCTAAGTCAAATAAACGATTTTTCGTTCATTTGAAGTGGAAATTGCCGATCCTGTAAGCGGATGGCCCATATGGAATCACCCCTTGACAACATGTTGTGCGATTCTTAAACTATACTAAAACAGTATAGATAAGGACGCCGTTGAATCACTCATGACGAAAGGGGTGGGACGTCAGGTTTGAAGGAAGACAAACAGGTCTTAGCGAGCTCTTGTCAGGGTGAGCAAACATCGGTCGGGCCACAAGGGGTGAAGGGGCAAAAAAGAAGTGATATGAAGCTGTCAACGCGAAGTCGTTATGGAACCAGGATGATGGCCGATCTGGCCGAACACTATGATGAAGGGCCGGTTCAAATAGGCAGCATAGCAAAACGTCAGGATGTTTCCGTCAAGTACCTCGAGCAACTGATTATTCCACTCAAGAGGTCCGGCTTTATCAAGAGTGTTCGGGGTCCCAGGGGAGGACACATGCTGTCAAGACCTCCGGAGGAGATCACCATTGGTGAAATCGTCACAGTGCTTGAGGGAGGGATTGACCTGACAGGGTGTCTTGAAGAGGTTGATTTATGCGAGAGGTCGGGGCATTGCTTGATGAGAAAGGTATGGCAAGAGGCCTCGGACGCCATGTATGAAAAGCTCAATGATAAGAGTCTGGCCGATCTGGTGCGGCCTTCCAGCGAAAACACTGATGGAGGCCTGACGCCGTGAACGAGATGAAAGTCGTTTCAATTGCGATCAGCAAAAAAAAGGGGACACGCAAAGTCCCTGTGGAATCTGCTGATCTTATTGAAAACCATGGGCTCAAGGGAGACGCCCATGCAGGACCCTGGCACAGGCAGGTGAGTTTCCTTGCCGGAGAGAGCATTCAGGCATCATGCGACAGGGGTTTGGATGTCTCCTTCGGCGATTTCGCCGAAAATATCGCCACCTCCGGCATGGATTGGAGCGAGATACCTATTGGAACTCGGATCACCCTCGGAGAGCAGGCCCTTGTAGAAATAACGCAGATCGGCAAGGAGTGCCATAACAAGTGCGCCATTTACTACCAGGCGGGAGATTGCATTATGCCCAAAGAGGGCGTCTTTGGCCGTGTTCTGAAAGGCGGAACAATACGGCGCAATGATGTCATCACAATCTCTCCTCCTTTGGACAGGAAACAGGGACATGCAGAAAACAGAGGATGAAAACAGGATAAAAGAGCGAATCCTCGAGATCAAAAAAGATCTCGACAAGGAGCTCCTTATACTCACCCATCACTACCAGCGCAAGGAGATCGTGGATCTGGGAGATTTCAAGGGGGACTCCTTTGGTCTGTCGCAAAAGGCGGCTGCCGACAAAGAGGCCCGGTTCATTGTCTTTTGCGGGGTCCACTTTATGGCTGAGAGCGCAGCGATCCTGGCCGGACCGCATCAGACCGTACAGATTCCGGCTGTAGAAGCGGGCTGCTGGATGGCTGATATGGCGGATATCGTGACCATTGAAAGGGCGTGGGAGGATATCCACTCCGTCATCGATGATCAATCGATTGTGCCGATCGTGTATATGAATTCCGATGCCGAGCTAAAGGCCTTCTGCGGGCGCCACGGCGGTCTGGTCTGTACGTCGTCCAATGCTGCCAAGGCCTTTGAGTGGGGGTTTGAAAGGCATGACAAGATTATTTTCTTCCCCGACCAGCACCTGGGCCGTAACAGCGGAAACAGTCTCGGCATACCCTCCGAGGAAATGATCGTCTGGAATCCTGAAAAACCTCTTGGTGGAAATACTCCCGAGCGCATAAAGAGGGCGAGGCTCATCCTGTGGGACGGCTATTGCCTGGTGCATACGCGATTCCAGGTGGAACATATCCGATCGATGCGAGAGAAGTACCCGCACGCAGGGATCGTTGTCCATCCGGAGTGTACGGAAGAGGTGGTTAAAGAGGCTGACGCGGTTGGGTCGACAAGTTTTATTGTCCGATATGTCCAGGAGGCCCCTAGCAAAAGCACCATCATTATCGGCACGGAGATCAACCTGATCGACCGCTTGTCGTGGGAGCATCAGGACAAGACCGTTCTGGCTCTTCATAACTCCCTCTGCCCCAACATGTTCAAGATAAACCTGGAAAATCTCCTGGAGACCCTGGAAGAGATCGGGCAAAAGAATGTGGTCCTTGTTCCTGACGAGGTGAAGAAGGAGGCCCGATCAGCCCTGGACAGGATGCTCATGTTGTAGACTACTATAGATTGAGAGCAGGCAGACATGATATACATAGCACATATATTTCAGGAGGCGTGGCACCTTCTTCTTGAATCATCGGTCTATATCCTTTTCGGACTTCTGATCAGCGGGCTGATGCGCGTTTTCCTCAACCCTGATTTCATTGCCCGCCATCTGGGGAGCGGGCGGTTCGTATCCGTATTCAAGGCGGCTGTTCTGGGCATACCCATACCGCTCTGATCGTGCGGAGTGCTGCCCGCGGCCGTGTCGCTGCGGAAACAGGGCGCCAATAAAGGGGCCACCACCGCCTTTCTTATATCTACGCCCGAATCGGGTGTGGACTCCATTTCCGTTACCTATGCCATGATGGACCCGGTCATGACCGTTGCCCGGCCCCTGGCCGCCTTTGCCACGGCTTCCGCCGCAGGCATTGCGGAGAATATCGTTGATCCTGAGAAAAGGGGTCTCCCCATGGCGTCGGATCGGACCTGCACGGTGGACGCCTGCTGTGACGGAACAGACTGCCCCCCTGAGGAGCACAAAAACCATCATTCGATCCTCCAAAAGATCGGGGCCGGGACGAGGTATGCCATAACCGATTATTGGGGAGATATCGCAGGATGGTTTTTTGTGGGACTGGTCCTTGCAGGTCTCATAGCCGCTTTGATCCCCGATGATCTGTTGATACGACACATGGGCCAAGGGGGGCTGAAGGCCATGTTTATCATGCTGGCTGTGGGCATGCCTCTTTACATTTGCGCGACAGCCTCCACGCCCATTGCCGCCGCGCTCATCCTGAAAGGTGTCAGCCCCGGTGCGGCCCTGGTCTTTCTCCTTGCCGGTCCGGCAACGAACATCACCTCTCTTACGGTTCTCTTCGGCATGTTGGGTAAGAGGGCCACGACCATCTATTTCGGGACCATAGCCCTCTTTGCGATTCTGTGCGGGCTGGCGCTGGACCAGGTCTATCTCTCCTTAGGCCTTTCAGCCCAGGCTGTCATGGGCAAGGCATCTGAGACCATGCCGGAATGGCTGAAGATCTCAGGGGCCTTTATGCTCCTTGTCTTTTCTATAAGACCGCTCTGTTCAGGGCTGGTCGGAATTTTTTCTGCCAAGAACAAGCAGGACCACGATGCGGATGGCGCCTGTTGCCAAGAGAAGAATGAGATTCCTCTCAAAGACTCTCACATTGATCCTTCCTGCTCGTGCGGTTGTTCAGATAACAAATAGGAGCGTCTTATTCCTCGGGACTCTGCCATGCG
The DNA here is from genome assembly GCA_034189325.1 of Thermodesulfobacteriota bacterium. Lineage (GTDB taxonomy): Bacteria > Desulfobacterota > DSM-4660 > Desulfatiglandales > Desulfatiglandaceae > JAXHUM01. The sequence continues at coordinate 3,998 of JAXHUM010000060.1, read as the reverse complement.
ACGCATCGGTCTCAGGACCGAAGGCCTGGGGCTGTCCCGAATATCATCCTCCCACGACCTCGCCACCATCCAAGACACGAAGAGTCTGCTTTCCGGCGGAACCGCCCAAAATCTATTGCCTGGGGCAGGGGCCTTTTATATAATTGAGGCGATAGAGCGTTTTTTATTGAGAACATCGGATGAGAAAGAACCCAGGGGAGGAGCAACATGGCGCTTTTTCTTGTACAGCATGGTCAAAGTCTGCCCAAGGATATGGATCCCGATCGGTCATTGTCAAAAGAGGGGAAAGAGACCGTCTCACGTATTGCCTCAGTGGCAGCCGGTTATGGGGTTTTCGTCTCCATGATCAAACATAGCGGCAAGGCACGGGCCCAACAGACCGCCGAGTTGATCGCCTCTTTTCTTCAACCTGAAAAGGGGGTTGAAGAGACGGACGGGCTGAACCCGATGGATGATGTCAAGGCCTTTGCGGAAACAATAGACCAAAGAGAAGATGTCATGTTGGTGGGACATCTCCCTTTCATGGAGCGGCTTGTATCTTATCTCATAACCGGGTCTGTGGATGTCTCGGTCTTTAAATTCCAGAACGGCGGGATTGTCTGCCTTGATAAAGATCCGGATAAGAAAACGTGGTTTATCAAATGGACGCTCATGCCTCAGATAGGTTGAGTTGTGACCGGGAAAAAAGTGAGAAAGAAGATAATTATCCCAGGAGCAGACAGAAGGTGAAGTCCTACGCGAGAGCCCTTTTTTGTTTTTGGGCGGTGAGAGAACTTGGCTATGCGCAGAGAGAGTTGGCGAGAAGACTGGATATGAACCAACCTGTTGTGGGACATGCTGTCAGCAAAGGAGAAGCAATCTCAAGGTCAAATAATTATCAGATCAAAGGCTGAGTTAATTGTTTCCCTATGACCGACCGCCATCTCGGTCCATTAACTGATCTTCCGGAGAAGTTATTGCTGTATCTGCTCTCTATTTACCCGGCGACCCCCTTGTTTTCCCCTCTATCCGTGACAATTTCCTTGATTTGCAGTTTTTGCCCATTTTATAATTTATCGATTCCATTCTTGAATATCTCCATTTGTTTTGCACTGTAGAGCCTGTTCCAAAATGTTCCATTTTGTTCGAGGTCAAGGAAGGCAGAAATTTTTAGTACAGGGATACATGGAGTATTTCGAGGATTAAAAGCTGAGCCCGACGTAGAGATCGCACAAAAGGGGCGTGGGTGGGTCCGGAAGGGGACGAGAAGGAAGAGGCTTTGTCAGATATGCATGGCTTCTGATAAGGCAGATGCTGTGAAACAGTGCTGTGGCATACAAGCTCTGTCAGAGTGCCCGGACAAGATGGCAACGGGTTTTTGGATACGAGGTCTCAACTTTTACAGTTAATTCAATCATCTTATAGGAAAGATGTTTTTCAGAATCGTCATTCAGTATATTGATTATACGTCTCTAGGCATAATCGATATAATGGATATTGCTTGAAAGTTCAGTAAAATGCCCACAATCAGTTTTACGAAAATACGGTTATTCAATGCTAAAATGGGAGATTATGTAAAAACACATAATTAATGTTATACGTAAAAAATATTATGAAACCTGTTTATGTTTTAATGGTCGTAGGACTAATAGCATTTACTTCTTGCTCCAAAGAGCAAAAAAGATCTTTTACGGAATTGCCAGTTTACCCAGAAGCAATAAACGCGCAGTATTTTAATGATCATGTTGCTAAGGGAGTCGCATCTTTAACGTACAAAGTCAAAATCCCTTTTCCAGCTAGTGAAACAATTAATTTCATTGAACACAACGTAACTGCAAAAGATTTTATCAGGTACAATATATCATTTATGGCTTTACCAGGTTTTAAATGGTCAAATTTTAATCCTAAGAGTGGAGAGTGGGAAGAGACGAATAAAATTCCAGCCAGATACTCTACATCCTGGGTTAGTGAAAGTAAGAATGAAATTATTTGGATAGTTGTTGACTATTCATCTGCCAACGAAACTGAAGATTGGCAAAATACCGCACATGTGTCTATACAAATTGCTTCATTCTCTCAATTTAAAAAAGAAATGGAAGCAATAAGACAAATCGACGTATATCAACCGGGTCCAGTGGACGCCTTGCCAAAGAGGAGTAGTTGGTTATCAACCATTTTAGCTTGTAGCAGCTTTGTCGGTTTGCCCACAGCGCCAATGATCCAAAGTGTTAGCGACAAGTAGAAAGGCATCGGACATACGATGGAAATCAAAGAAGCTACAGACACAGAATTGAATGATGTATTGCAAGTAGAAAAAGATGCATTTGGATATGACAAAGAAGCCAATCTTGTAAAGGATTTACTAAGTGATTCAACTGCAAAGCCCTATTTTTCTTTTCTTGCTTTTAAAAACGATAGAGCTGTGGGGCATATTTTGTTTACCTCGGCACAATTGGAAGGTACACAACATGACACATCCATATCGCTCTTGGCTCCCTTAGCCGTAATACCTGAATTTCAAAAACAAGGTGTGGGAGGAAAACTCATAGAGCACGGTTTGCAACATTTAACAACCTTTGGCGTCGATTTGGTATTTGTGCTTGGACATCCGGAATATTATCCTCAATATGGTTTTAAACCTGCTGGAATACAAGGCTTTGACGCTCCTTATCCAATCCCGGAAGAGCATGCTAATGCTTGGATGGTTCAGGAATTACGATCAGGAGTGATAAACAGTGTATCCGGAAAAATCAGATGTGCAGACATGCTGAATAAACCGCAGCATTGGCGTGAATAAAATCATATCGCTAAGAAGGCTAATTCATCCGACGCAAAAAGCTGCCCGGCTGATTAACGGCGTTATGTCAAATATGAAGGAGCATGTAGATGATTCCAAAAAATATAGCTTACTACAGAATTGCATTCATTGCTTTTGTTTTGATTTTATTCGGAAATTTCATCGGTTGCCTTAATAAGGATCAGCAACAAATAAACGAACTACTTGAACTCGGAATTAAAAATGCTGAAAAAGGGAACTTTAATGAAGGCCTTCAGCATTTTAATAAAGTTCTCGAAATAGATCCTGAAAATTACCTGGCTTATTACAATAGGGGCCTAGCATACAAAAATATTAATGAGTACAAGAATGCAATAGCAGATTTGAACTATTGTATAAAACTCGATCCTAGTGATTCGTGGCCATACTTTCAGATCGGTGGCGTTTGGTGTGATCAAGGAGACTTAGAAAAAGGCATTAGTTTTTACTCCAAAGCTATAGAAGTTGATCCTAAGCACATTGAGCCATACGGTACAAGAGGTATCATAAAATCAATGCTAGGGAGAATTGATTCAGCGCTTGATGATCTCAACACAGCCATAGAAATAGACCCAAAACATCCAATGTTATATATTGTTAGAGCTCAAATAATAGAGCTGAAAGGAGATTGTCAGGCCGCCATTGAAGATTATGAAAAGGCAATGAGTTTTGATCCAGAAAAATTCAACACAAAAGGTGATATTGCCTGGATACTTGCAGCATGCCCTGACAGAAATATCCGAGATGGTGAAAAAGCATTAAAAATTGCATTGGAGTTTCCTGATTCTGATCACAAACATGATACTTTCCGTACTATGGCGGCCGCCTATGCAGATATAGGTGATTTTGAAAATGCACTTTCCTATCAAGAGAAAGCTGTCCAAGAGTTAAAAAATATGGAATATGAGAATGAACTCTCCAGACTTTATTACGAAGATAAATGCAAAAAATGCATTGAACAACTTGAGTCATACAAGAAAAATACTCCCTGGTACTTAAAAAAATTCTAATCACATAACCCGCAGGTGGAGCAGAGGGCTGCCAAAAGGCGGTTGCTGAACTTTTCTCTTTATTCAATTCTTTATTTGCATATTCAGCTTCACAGCCTTTAAACCGCCCCTCCTCACCTAAACCGTTAGCCGCCCTTTAGCGCGATTATCACTTGGCGGGTACGGTGACGGATCATATTTCACGAATCTAAGTA
>JAXHUM010000006.1:0-26217 GCA_034189325.1 Thermodesulfobacteriota bacterium | reverse complement strand
TACCCTCCATTCGAAGATCGAAAAATACAATCTGAAAATTGAGGCCTCGGTCAAAGAAAAGTGACCCGATTATGTCAAGCCAAACTTTCTTTCGCTTTACAGTCTGTAAAAACATCCGACAGCACCGCATAAAGACTTTTCAACATCCCTTACCACATCACACCGTTTAATGCTTTAATTCCAACCGTTTAACGTCCATCTTCACCCAATCTTCTCTATGGCACAGAGGTTGCTCCATCATAAACAGTCAAGTGGGATCTGCTGGTAGACGATGAAGTCCTAATCACTATGAAGGTGGTTTCCCTTTTGATGGGGAGGGGATATCAGGTTATGCCAGCAAACAACGGGGAAAGGGCCATCAAAAAGCTTGACGAGAAGGATCTCGACCTGGTGGCGGTTAACTTAAAAATGTCCGGGATGGAAGGGATGGGCACCTTGAAAAAGTTAAGTCTTACTATAGACACCGTTACCCTTACGGGCGATGCACTTTTGACACCCCGCCGGAGGTCGTCAAGCCGGGGCCTATGACTGTTTTACGAAACCGTGTGACATAGTTGAACTAGTGGAGAAAACCATAGACGCTCAAGGAATTGGTTATGAAGACTGTCTACAGGACTTATTGGGCGGATACGGGGTTACTCTGAAAGAGACCGCCTCATGCTTGCGATTCCGAAGGAATGCATTGACCTGCTACTTAAGCTGTTAACGGCAACTGTCTTAAGCGGAGCCATAGGCCTTGAAAGGGAATTCCATGGGAGAGCCGCTGGGATCAGGACCCATATTCTCGTCTGTTTGGGAGCGACTATCATCATGGCGATCTCCCAGGTCTTTCAGGTTACATTTTCATCTCAAGGCGCCGAATCCGTATTCAGGATCGACCCTTGGCGAATTGCAGCAGGGATTGTAACGGGCATAGGTTTTCTTGGGGGTGGAGCCATTCTTAAGAGCAACGATCTGATCCGGGGTTTGACAACAGCCGCATGCATCTGGTTTGTCGCGGCAATCGGAATTGTCATAGGCATAGGACTTTTCGTCCCTGCGATTATGGTCACAACAGTCGCTTTATTCGTGTTGATTGGCCTTCACCCATTTGGTCGGCGAATACCCTCCTTAAAATATGGGAAAATAGAAATCGGCTCTTCCCTGGAGTCGGCTGAGAACATTGAAAGCAGATGTCTTGAGATTCTACGAAAGCATTCAATTGTTCTTCAGGATACTTCGGTATCCGCGTGCTCAGAGACCGGGGAAAGAAAACTCGTCTTATATATCCGAAGCCGTGGCAAGAAAAACAAACATGCAATCATAAAACAGATTCTTTCCACACCAAATGTGCAACATGTAATCTGGTGATAAGGCGCACAACAAATGTGAACGATCTTACATGTAATTCAGTCAAATGAGCATGAGAAATAAATCGATCATTCTAATAGCCGATAGGAATCCACACGTTCGAGATTTTCTAACGCGTGAGATGACAAAGGAAGGATACAGTATTCGATCGGCAAGAAACGGTCGTGAGGTTTTGAATTGGATATCCCATCAGGGTCTTATTGACCTCCTTATCATAGACCCCGACTTGCCGGATGTCGGGCCGATCGATCTCATGACAAAGGTCCATGAGCAGGTCCCCTCCTTGCCCGTGGTGGTCCATTCGTTCCTTTCAGACTTCAACAATCATTTAGAGACCCTTCAGGCGGCCGCTTATGTGGAAAAAGAGGGAGACAGCATTGACCGCCTCAAAGAAGTGGTGACCGAGTTGTTAGAAAAATTGTCAGAGAATTTCCATCCGTCGAAATTCAATAGAAAAAAAGAAACAACGCCCCTTTCATAAGGGTTTAACTATTTGCCTGAAACTTCTCGGGCAGCATTTTCGTGGGCAAAATAGAGAGCCAAGGCAAGAGAAATATGGATGCCGTTAATTCAGAGAATAACACCTTAAACGGACAGGGCAATATCAGTGGCTATTTTAGGCGGATTCGGCTGAGGCTGATCATAGGGCTTATGGCCAGTTTTATACTGCCCTATGCCGCGCTATCCATATATTTTCACATCCAGTTTGACAGGACACTTAGGAAAACAGGCATACTCAATCTGACCGCCCTTTCAGAGAGCCAGAGAAATACCATTGACCTTTTTCTCCAGGAGAGGGTCGTAAATCTCTTTAATCTCTTTCACAGCAGCGAATTCAATCTCAATCCTTCCAGGCACGATATGGAATATCATCTTCAGCACCTGAGGCAGGCGAGTGACGCCTTTATCGATGTCGGTTTTCTCAATGCGGAGGGAATCCAGGTGGGCTACGCCGGCCCCTTTCCAAATCTCGAGGGCAGAGACTACAGAGGGGAAGTGTGGTTCAAGAGACTGATGGATCACAAACAGGAGTATTTTATCAGTGATATCTACCTTGGTTTCAGGAAAAAGCCGCACTTTACCATCGCAACCAGGCAGATGATTGACGGCAGGTTTTATGTGATGCGATCAACCCTTGACCCGGATAAATTTTACATGTTTCTCCGGAGCATAAGTCACGGCAAGGAGGTTGAGTGCGCCATTATAAACAACAAGGGGCTTTATCAGATCGTTGACCCTGATAGGGGAGAATTGCTGGGGATGAGTGACTATATGCCGCCACAAACAGCCGGCCCCGGTGTAAGGGAGATTGAAAAAGATGGAGATACCGTCCTGATCGCCTATGCCTGGCTCAAGGAAACCCCGTGGGCCCTCCTTGTCAGACAGCCATTGAGCATCGTTCACGCCGGTATGTATCGCACTCGGCGAATCATGATCGCAGGCCTCACGGTCATCCTCATTACCGTGGGCGGACTAATCTCCTTTACAGCAAACAGGTTGATAGGTCACGCACAGACCATCACAGAAAAAAGGGATGAGCTGCAATCCCAGCTCGTCCATGCCTCTAAACTCGCATCCGTGGGTGAGCTGGCCACAGGCGTGGCCCATGAGATCAACAACCCCCTTGCCATTATAACCGCTACCAGCGGTGTGGTCAGGGATATGCTCGATCCTACTTTTGGTCTGGACCCCAGCCCTGAGAATATCACCAAAGAGCTTGATACCATCGATTCTGCGGCCTACAGGGCGAGGAAGATTACAAGACAGCTCCTTGATTTGGGACGAAAGAACACTCCCTGCCTCGTTTCGTACAATATTCACAGGATCCTCGATGAGGTATTGAGCGGCCTCAAGGAGCGCGAATTCAGGGTTGAGGATATTGAGGTCCGACGTGATTACGGGTCTCACATCCCGGAGGTCCTCCTTGACCATGATCAGATCCGACAGGTCTTTCTGAACCTGATCAATAATGCCGGCGACGCGATTGCCGGACCAGGGACCATTACCATAACAACCCGCAATGATGACAAAAATGTCTATGTCACCATAAGCGATACCGGCGCCGGCATTGACCCGGACGATATTGATCGAATATTCAATCCTTTTTTCAGTACAAAAGAAACCGGAAAGGGCACGGGACTCGGCCTCAGCGTGTCTCGCGGCATTGTGGAGGCAATGGGTGGATCAATAGACGTGCAAAGTCTGAAGGGATCGGGAAGCTCATTCAGGGTCTCCCTTCCCATACGGAGTTCAAAAGGAGCGGAGTATGGAGAAAAACAGAGTGGAGAACAGAAAAGAAAAACTGCCAAAGATATTGCTGGTCGATGATGAAGACAGATTTCGCGAGTCATTATCACAACAATTGACCCATCGCGGATTCAAGGTCTATCAAACGAACAACGGTGAAGACGCCATTAAAGTGCTACGCCACAACAATCCCCAGGTTGTTATTCTGGACCAAAAGATGCCCGGGATGGATGGAATAGAGACCCTTCAGGAATTGAAAAAAATCCGACCCGAGGTCCAGGTCATTATGCATACGGCCTACGGCAACATCGAATCGGCCCGAATCACGGGAAAGCATGATGTTTTCTGTTATCTGGAAAAGCCTTGCGGCCTCGATGAGTTGATCAGCATGATCAAGATGGCGGCTGAGGAACGTATTTACGCCCTTGCCAGGCACGAAATACCGGTGGTTCAGAGGAGCAGTCTGAAAGAATGGTTCTTCGGTGTTCAGAACGCCAGGCCCGGCATCATGATACTGGGGCTCATTCTTTTCCTTTCCATTGCCTATATGCCGACACCCGAGACCCTTAAGGCCTTTCTGATCCAGGAAAAGAGCGGAAAAGTGGGAGAAAGCATTTCAGGATACTCGGACTATCAAAAGATGAGAGTCGGTCAAACAATATCGGACTATTATTCGACAAAGGCCGATTTGTACACAAAAACAAAGGGTATGGATGGAAGGACGATAAAGACGCCCTACAACATAGAACAGATTAGCTTTCGCGCGAAGGTCATGGTGGGCATTCTGGTAGTTGCCGCGCTCTTCTGGGCGACCGGCGCCATCCCGATCGGAATCACCGCCCTTCTGGTCGGTGTGCTCATGTATTTTTTCGGGGTCCTTCCCCCGAGCCAGGTGGCAAAGGCCTATGCAAAGGATTCGGTGATTTTTATCTTCGGCGTCCTTGCCTTTGCAGCGGCTATAGGAAAGACAGGCCTTGATCGCAGGATCGGCATTCTCCTTTTGGGCACCAGCAGCTCACTACGCCGGTTCGCCCTTATCTTCGCGCCCCTTCTGTCGGTGACGGCATCATTTCTTTCAGAACATGCTCTCGTTGCCTTTATCGCCCCCATCCTGATGCTCGTGTATATGGGTGCCATAAAATCTGCCAACGTGAAGCAGGACAAGGGCATGGTGATCATGCTTCTTCTTATGCTCACTTTTTGCGCCAACATCGGAGGTCCTGGTTCGCCCGCCGCGGGAGGACGCAACGCTGTTATGCTGGGCATCTTTTCGGACTACGGCATTGATATCTCTTTTGGGCAGTGGGTGAAAATGGGGCTCCCCTTTGTGCCGGTGATGTCCCTGACCATTGCCCTCTATTTCCTTGTGGTATTCAGGAAGAAAATACTGGTCAAATCGGTGAATGTCGCGGCCGAGGTCAGACGGGAATCGGAAAAGATCGGCAGGATGACAAAGGATGAGTATAAGGCCGCGTTCGTTTTGGTACTTCTCATCGTACTGTGGATCACCCTCTCGAGCCGCGTCGGAATGGGAGGACCGGTCATCCTTGCTCTGGTCCTTTTAAACATCCTGGGTATTCTCACGTGGAAGGACATAAACAACATACATATGGACGTGGTCGCCCTATACGCCGCGGCCAGCGCCATGGGCTACGGCCTGGCGAGCACAGGGGCGGCCCTCTGGCTTGCCAACAGCTTCGTATCGATTCTTCCTGACTTCCTGCGAAGCGGAACCGGACTCTGCATGTCCACCAGCCTTATCACAGGGCTCCTAACCAATTTCATGAGTGACGGGGCCACAGTGGCAGCGGTGGGACCGATAACAGTTCCCATGGCCACCCTTTCCGGGACCTCACCCTTGATGATCGGGCTTGCAACCGCGTTTGCGTCTTCATTTGCCCACATGCTTATTATCGGCACGCCCAATAACGCGATTGTCTATAGCATGGCAAGGGATCCTGAAACAGGAGAACAATTGGTGACAATGAAAGACTTCTTTATCCATGGCTTTGCGGTCTTCATGCTGAGTCTCGCTGTCCTATGGATCTGGGTGTTTTTTGGATACTGGCGATGGATAACTCTCTAAAATCGCATTTGAAGTGAAGGAAGAATGGATGCTCAAATCGCACTTCACAAAAAAGGAGTTCGTCATATGGAAAAAGACAAAATAAACCTCTTGCTGGTCGATGATGAAGAGGAGTTCTTGAAGTCCATGAGCACGAGGCTCTCTCTCAGGGACTTCCATGTAATCGCAGTCAATCGCGGGGAAAAGGCCCTTGAAGCGGCCAGGAATTATCCCGTGGACATCGCCCTTGTGGATCTCAAAATGCCGGGAATAGATGGTGAAGAGACTCTCAAGGCCCTTAAGAAAGAACACAAATGGATGGAGGTGGTGATACTGACGGGTCATGGGTCCGTAGATTCCGCCGTGGAATGCACCAAAAGCGGCGCATACTTCTATCTCCAGAAACCATGTGAGCTGGACCAGCTCCTTGATGTGCTCAAGGACGCCTATAAAAAGCGGGTCATGAACAGAAAGGCTATTGAAGAGAAAAAGATGAACGAACTGCTGAAGATCTCTCAGTCCAGCTCCCCGAGGGATATGCTTCGCAGGCTGAAAGAGATCGATAACGAATAGGGCCTTGCCGCAGGAATCAATAGGCCGGGGAAAAACATTGGGAAATAATGATTTCAGACAGACCAGAAAAACGATCCTTGTCCGGGTGCTGTTGCTGCCGTTCATCATAATCCTGATAGTGTTCGGCATCCTTGTATACAATTTTGCCACCTATTCAAGCAAGCAGGTCAGGTCGGAACTTGAGCGCGTTGCAATGGACCATCGCACCCTCATCCTTCAGTTTCTTGCTGAAAAAGTGGCCGATCTCACATTTATATCATCTTCATACAGTATTGATGAACTGAAAAGCACGACGAGCCTGACCGAGATATTCCGCAGGCTCCAGTCCGTGTCTGTGGCGTTTTTTGATCTCGGCGTATTTGACGAAAAGGGAAACCACCTGGCCTATGCCGGCCCTTATGATCTGGCAGGCAGGAACTACGCTCAAACAGAGTGGTTCAAAGCTGTTCAAGAAAAGGGCCTATATATCTCCGATGTGTTTTTAGGTTATCGAAACATCCCCCACTTCGTGGTCGCCGTTAGCCGGAATCAGGGCGACCACTCATGGTATCTCCGGGCCACAATAGACACCTTCGCATTCAATGACCTGGTTGAAAACATAAGGATAGGCAGTACCGGTGAGGCATACCTTGTCAACCGGAAAGGTATTTTGCAGAGCAGACGCAGGTCAGGGGGACGATTAATGGAGCCTGATCCCGATTTTGACACCTACCAGATTGAAAAGGAGAAGATAAATTCTTTTACGACGGGAAACTATTTTGATCGCCAATATCTGTACGCCGCTGGGGAGCTCCGATCCACAGGCTGGATCATGGTCGTGCGACAGGCCGCGAACGATGCCTACGCCCCTTTGAGATTTTCGGTCATGGTTTCGATTATCATTATCATCGGAGGGGTGATCGTGGTGATCATTATGGGTTATATCCAGGCCACGCGCATGGTTAATAGTCTTAATTTTGCTGATATGGAAAAACAGCAGATGAAAACACAGCTTGTGATCGCTGGAAAACTGGCGGAGGTAGGAGAGATGAGCACAGGCCTTGCCCATGAAATAAACAACCCCCTCCAGGTAATGAAGTCGGAAATCACCATGATCAAGGATATTATCCCTGATATTGAAAAAATCGTCAGAGCACATGATCCCGACCCTGAGAACCTGAGGCTTTTAACTGATTCGGTGGAACAGATCGGGATCCAGATCGACCGTTGCGGAAACATAACGCAGGGTCTCCTGAAGTTTGCCAGGAAGACGGATAGCTCAAGACAGCCGATAGAGATGCAAGAGTTTATCCCTGAGGTGGTGAGGATGGTCGAACAGAGGGCATACCTTGAAAACATCCGTATTATTCAGGAGCTTGATCCTGATATCCCGCCCCTTATGACTGATTCAAACCAGCTACAGCAGGTTTTCTTGAATCTCCTCAACAATGCCATACATGCGCTCAAAGGGAGGATGCCGGCGGAGATACGCATCCAGTGCTCAAAGAAGGGGGATGATTTGATAATAAAAGTGATGGATAACGGATGTGGAATTTCTCCCGAGGATATGGAAAAGATCTATCTTCCCTTTTTTACAACCAAGCCTGTCGGACAGGGCACCGGCCTTGGATTAAGCACAGTATATGGGATAGTGAACGGTCTGGGAGGAGAAATAACAGTTGAAAGCGAAATCAACAACGGGACTATGTTTTTGATTCGGCTCCCGCTTGTGACCCAGGATAGAACAACAGAGGAAGGAGGAAAGATATAATGGCCGATCCACGATTGCTGATAGTCGACGACGAGGAGAGATTCCTGACAACGACAAAAGCACTCCTCCAAAAGAGAGGAATCGTTACTTTTACATCAACAAACGGAACCAAGGCTATGGAGATATTGGAGAGGGAGTCTATTGACGTGGTCATCTTGGATGTCAAGATGCCGGGGCTCGACGGTGTTGAGGTATTGCGGGTGATAAAGAAAAGGCATCCTCTGGTTGAGGTTATCATGCTGACTGGTCACGCGTCCGCGGAATCGGCCGTGGGCGGATTGAACCTGGGCGCATTTGATTATCTCATGAAACCTTGCGACATCCAGACTCTTATCGACAAGATCAACGGAGCCTATGCAAAAAAAGAGACCGCTCTAGAGAATCTACGAAAGACAAAGATCGATAAAATAATCAGCCATCCCCTTGAGGTGTTTGATAAGGACCGGAGTGATAATCCTTAATCCCTCAAAGAACAGGGAAGGAGATCTTGGTGTCGGGTGCGGCTGCCATGCCACGCCGATGCCCCTCAATCTGAACAACCTGCATAGTCGTCGCAGGCTCAAACAAGATTCGGGGCATGGGAGAGGATATAAGAGGAGGAATAAATGTCAGAGAATATCAATGTGCTGATGGTAGATGATGAGGAACAATTTCGGGCCACGACCTCAAGACTTTTGACAAGGAGGGGCTACCACACAACCATAGCCGGGACAGGCGAAGAAGCGATCGAAATACTGAAACAAAAACCGCATGACGTGGTGGTGCTGGATATCAAAATGCCCGGAATGGATGGACATGAAGCCCTGTCGGAGATCAAACGAATCAATCCCGACACAAAGGTGATTATGCTCACCGGTCACGGGACTCCCGATTCCGCGAGGGAGTCATTGATTCGTGAGGCTTTCGACTATCTGAACAAACCGTGTGATATCGACGTGCTCTGCTTGAAGATCAATGAAGCTTATGCGGCAAAGCATCATGGTGAGCCAAGAGAGGAAAAAGCAGTCAGGGATATCATGATACGCATTGAAGATTACACCACGGTTACAGTGGATGAGACAATCAGAGACACTATCATGAAGCTGATGGAATCGTTCAAACACCTTGTATCGAGCAGCCGGATCATGGAAACGGGGCATCGCTCCCTCCTGGTTTTCGACAAAAAGGACAATCTGGCCGGTATCCTGAGCATCCCTGACCTGATTAGAGCGATACGGCCCGCCTATCTATCGGCTCCAAAGCCATCCACTGCTGACAGTATGGAGTACTCTTTCATGTTCTGGAAAGGCCTGTTCACCACGCAGACAAAGATGTTGGCTCATAAAAAGGTCAAAGACATCATGTCCGACCCTCCCCTGAGTGTGGATGAAGATGCTAACCTCATGGAGGTGGCGGACCTCATGTTTCGTGAGAAACGGAGAAGAGTCGTCGTTAGAAGCGGTGACAGGGTCGTAGGTATTGTCAGGGAGCAGGAGATCTTTTTTGAGATGGCCAATATTATTATACGAAAAGGTTGAGAAAAACCATCCATCGGCAGGGATTTCCTGCCTGATTCTCCGCAATAAGCATTATTGCAGGCGGGAAAGGATTGAATATGGAAATTAGGGACAAAAAAAAGGCCGCCGGATATGACAAATACGTGGACTGGAAGTTGTTTTTTATCCCTGTGGTCCTGTTTTTTCTTATACTTATTCTGCCAACGCCGTCCGGCATGAGAGATGTGGGAACGGAATACAAGGTAGGGCCTAAGGTAGTCACACAATATATTATAAAAGAACTCTATAACCAGGAGACCCCGGACGCGTCTCAATGGCAGCTCCTCACCGCAAAGATCATGGAACAGAACATGCGGATGGGAGCCCTCACCAAAGAAAGGTTTTTGAAACGGGATATCAAATGGTGCAAAAAATACAACATCCAGGGGGACCCAAAAAACATTGAAAGGGCCCGCCAGTTCATAAAAGAACATGTGAGCGGGGAGAAATATAAGACCGTTATGGCATCGTCCCTGAAACTCAGAAGGGATGACCTCAAATATGCCGACTTAACGGGAAAAGACAAGACGGAAGCGGATAAAGGGGCCTGGCATATCAAGGTGGCCGTTGCCATGGTGGTCTTCGTCGTTTTTTGCTTCATGACCGAGTGTATTCCCCTTCCGGGGGTGGCCTTCTGTATCGGCCTGATCCTGGTGTTTACCGGCGTGGTAACCAGAAAAGAGGTGGCCATGCTTTACTGGAGCGACGCGTGCTGGTTTATTATGGGGAGCCTTATGTTTGCCACCGCCTTTGTCAAGACGCAGGTGGACAAGAGGGTATGCCTGGCCCTTTTCGGCAAGCTCGCCGTTCCCAATGTAAGGTGGGTTACGCTCATCTTTTTTATCATTATCGCCCCCCTCGCCTCGTTTATATCCGACCATGCCCTGGCGGCCATGTTTCTACCCATCGGCATACTCCTTTATCAGAACAGCCTGACCAAAGAGGTGCCGGAAGATCCTGAACTGGCCAAGATGTTGATGATCGCCATTGCAATGGCATGCAATGTAGGAGGCTTCGGGGCCCCCTCAGGGGGAGCGAGAAATGTGATCATGATGACCTATTTGGAAGATATGTTCGGTTTTGACATCGGATATTTTCAGTGGGTGAGCTATGCCATGCCATTTGTCCTGGGCATGATCCCCATCGCCTGGTTCGTGACCAACTGGCGGTTTAAACCAAAGGTTACCTCTCTGGCTCCTGCTATGGAGCATCTGAAAAACGAAATCAAAAGGATGGGAGGATGGAACCGGACTCAGATTATGGCTATCATTATCTTTCTGATCATGCTGTGGGGATGGTTTACGGAAAAGATATTCTTTGATCTGGGGATATACCCGGTCCGTCTCGGCATAGGAGTCATCGCTATAGCCGGCGCAGTTGCCTACCTTCTCACGGGGATAGTCAATTGGAGAGACTACCAGGAAAAGGTGGACTGGGGTGTGGTCTGGCTCTATGCCGGGGCCATTATCTTCGGCCGGACCCTGGACGAGACAGGCGCCGCCTATTGGCTGGCAAGGACATGCATTGACGCTCTTGCCCCTTTGGGAATGGACGCGGGAATCCCACTCATGCTGGTCAACAACGGTCTGACATCCGTGCTCACCAATCTTATGGCGGACGGTCCTGCGGCCGCGGCAGTGGGGCCGATATCTTTGAACATGGCCGGCCTGGTCCATCCGGGGACCACTTTTCTCCCCTTTATTGCAATGAGCACGGCCGCAGCCTCCTCTTTTGCCTATTGCCTGATCATCGGCACACCGCCGAATGCCATTGTTTACGCCAGCGGCTACCTTGAGCCTAGGGATTACCTGAGGGTCGGGGCCATCATGTGGGTGGTGGCCAATGTCCTCCTAGTCCTTCTCACCGCAGTCTACTGGGGAATAAGGGGGTTTGGAGGACTTCCCGGTTTTTAACAAGTCATCCAACTCCGTGAGGGAGGTTTGAATTAAAGTTATGGAGAAACAGAAGAAGACATGGATACGGGAAGAGGGAAAGATCTACTTTACCAGGGAAACAGAAAAAAGGATCTTTTTTGGACTGACACTAATCATGCTTTTGCTGGGTATCCTGGCAAAAATCGGTCTGTTTTAGTCACTAAAATGGAAAAAACCGGGAAATTCAATCTTCGATTCTACTTCTCGGCCCTCACGGAGATGGTGCGAGAACCCGGCAAATTTTTCAGTGACTTACCCGCCGATATCGGAGTGAAACGTCCATTGGGGTTTTTATTGATCTCCGGTCTCATATACGCGGCTGCAGGTCTGGCGAGAAGCATGCCTTCGGATCCGATTTTGTTGGGAAGTATCTTGTTGGTAAATGCCGTAGGCATGACCTTCATCACTGCAGGAATCGGTTATATGTTGATGTTGATGTTCGTAAGAAAAGGGGTGACATTTCTCTCCTTTTTCAGTGTGTACGCATTTTCCTCAGGAGTCGTACTCCTTGCCTCCTGGCTTCCGTTTTTTGTCTGGCTGACCGAGCCCTGGAAATGGTGGCTTATTGGAACGGGAATGATCAAAGCGCTTGGACTCCGATGGACCCAGGCTATCCTTATTCTTGTTGTTTCTTTCGCTATTGTGGCCCTGTTGTTTTGGTCGGTCTTGCCTATTGTTTTGCCGAGGGTCGGTTAGATAGGGTTCAGGACTCGCTTTTAATCGATGATTGTACTTGCAACCATGCAAGTTGACGAGGGGGATAATAAATGATTTTTAAAAACAAGTGGTTTCAGCTCTGTCTTGCAGTCTCACTCGGGATTATTGTTTTTTTCCTGCCCAGACCGGAAGGAACCAAATTTAGGATTACCGGGGATAAAGACAAGGAACTTTTTCGAAACATAAGCGGGTATTTCACCTTAGTGCCTGCAGAAAAGGAAAGCCAAGGCTATTATACGGTAGAGGCCAAATTTCCCGGGACCAGAGAAGCCACGGCGGCATTCCTGGAAAAAACCAAGAAAGAAATGGGATTGGAGAAGATACAGGTTGATTACGTGGATGGCCTTTCGCCAAAGGCAAAGAGATTCCTTGCCGTCCTTGCCGTCCTGGTCTTTCTCTTTGTGGCGGAACCTATCCCCCTTGAAATCACAGCCGTCTGTATCGGCGTTTCTCTGGTGTTCATGGGGATTGTCGACGTCAAAGGGGCCTGGGCTCCCTACATGCATCCTGTTGTCGTCTTTATCATGTGTTGTCTTATTTTCGCTATTGCCTTGGATAAGGCCGGGATCACGAAACGTCTTGGGTATTTTATCGTCAAGAAGGCCGGGAACAGTGTTGTGAAGTTTACATTTATCATCTCCATAGGTCTGGGCCTGGCTTCCTCATTTATGCACGACGCTGCTGCCTGTGCCATCGGAATCGTTACCATGCTTCCCCTGATGAGGGCCGTGGGCATAGAGCCCCATACGAACACGGCGAAGTTCATGATGCTCTCGCTGCCCTTTGCCTGTTCCTGTGGCGGCATGGGGACTCTGGTCGGTGGAGGCCGGTGCATGGTATCCGCGGCATTCTTGAAGGAATTCACGGGCCTTGAAATCACTTTCTTTGACTGGATAAAGTACTGCATGCCTGCGGCCATTATCTGCGTTCCCATTGCCGTCCTGATTGTTTATTTTGTGTTCAGACCAGACCCGAAATTCAAGCTCCCTGAATTCGAAGAAGAGATAGGTCCGTGGACCTTTATAGAGAAGAAGACCGTTATTGTCATTGCACTATCATTCCTTTTATGGCTCACCAAAGGGATTCATGGTATAGATTATTCTGCAACCGGTATGCTGGGTGTTGCGGCCCTTGTCCTTTCAGGAGTCTTGAAGTGGGAGGATATTCATGAAAATCTTGAATGGGGAACGGCGCTGTTTATCTTCGGAGGCGGCATCGCCCTCGGTCTTGCCATGGGTCATTCCGGAGCTGCGGCCTATTTTGCCAACCTGTTTTTCCCCCTGATCCAGGGTGGGGGTTGGCTCCTGCTGTTTGTGGGCGTGGGGCTCTTCGGGGCCCTCGTAACGAATGCCATGGCCAACGTGGCCGCGGCGGCCCTTATATTGCCGATAGTCATTCCGATGGCTGTCAAGGAAGGTGTGGACCCCACTGTTTTGGCCTTGTGTCTCGGAACGGCGACCTCTTTTGCCATGCTTTTGGTCATCGGGTGCCCGCCCAATGCCATTGCTTACAGCTACAGGTATTTTAAGTCCGCCGATCTTACGAAAGTAGGTATCGTGGCAACGCCCGTCTTGCTACTTGTCCTGGTAGTGGTGGCCTTTTTGTGGTGGAGAATACTAGGCCTCGTCTAATCCGGATGCAGTAGGGAGCTACTTACCATGAAAAGTCTGTTTTACGAAAAACTCAGAAGAAAAATCATAGCCATCACCCTGGCCGTTTCCTTTACCCCTCTCATTATTCTTGGGGTTACCATGTATAATAGAATAGAAAGGCTATATAATGATAAGATCGAGGAACAGATAAAATACAGGGCCGGGGCCCAGGCAGAGGCTGTAGATCTATTCTTAAAGGAGCGCACCGCCATTCTGGGCTCCATCGCCGATTCCCATGATTATGAGGATATGCTGGATCAAGGGAAACTCCTCAGGATATTCAACCTCATGAACCAGAGGGCCAGCGCCTTTGTGGACATCGGCGTTATTGACGGTTCAGGACAACAGCAGGCCTATGTCGGCCCTTATGACCTGAAGGGGCGTAACTACTACCACCAACCCTGGTTTGACGAGGCCATGAGCAAAGGTATATATATCAGTGACGTGTATATGGGTTTCAGAGAGCTGCCCCACTTCATTATCGCCGTGCGCAAGCATGAAGACAAAAAGAGCTGGATCCTGAGATCGACCATAGACCCTGATATCTTTGGTGGGATCGTACGGTCGGCCCAGATAGGGAAAACAGGGGACGCCTATCTTATCAACAAGGCGGGAATCTATCAGACAACTTCCCGTTTCGGTGGCCAGATTCTGGCTAAAAGCAATCTCAATACCACCATCTTCGGCAGTAACGCTACCGTTGTTGAACAAATAAGCCAGCATGGTCAAAAACTTATTTATGCGGGCGCGTGGTTGAAGAACAAACACTGGATCTTAATCATTTCACAAGGGGCGTTTGAGGAGATGACCGGCCTGATAGCGACGCGGAATATTCAGGCCCTTATTATCATCTTCGGTATCGTGGCAATCGTTTTGACAACCATCTTTACAACACGAATGGCCATATCAGGTTTGAAACAGGCCGATCAGAAAATGGACGAACTCAATGCTCAACTTGTCCAGTCCGATAAACTGGCGGCCCTTGGAAAAATGGCCGCCGGTGTTGCCCATGAAATCAACAATCCCCTTGCCGTTATTCTCCAAAAGACAGGATGGATGGAAGATCTTCTTAATGAAGAAGATCTCCAAAATAGCCAAGGGCTTAACGAATACAAGACCTCGCTTAAAAAAATAGAAGAACATGTTGAACGTGCGCGAAAAGTAGTCCACAATATGCTTGGTTATGCTAGGAGGATGGAGCCGAGGCTGGAGGATGTCGATGTTAATGAAACCGTGAATCAGACAATTTCTCTTCTTGAAAATTATGCTCGAATTAACAATATCGAAATCACAACCAGACTCGAACAAAACCTGCCCATCATTGCAAGTGATCAGTCGCAACTCCAGCAGGTATTTTTGAACATCATATCCAATGCCATAGACGCGATTGGTAACGATGGCCATATTGAAATAGAGAGCAGCAGTTCTGATTCGATGATCGATGTCTATATTAGAGACAACGGTCCCGGGATATCGGAAGATCAGCAAAAAAAAGTCTTTGATCCCTTCTTTACTACAAAATATGGCAATAAAGGTACGGGGCTCGGCCTATGGGTGACCTACAGCATCATGGAAAAACTGGGGGGTTCTGTTTCCCTGAAAAGTCAGGTAGATAAAGGCACTACTTTCATTGTCCGGATACCCAACATAAGCCCTGAAAAGAAATAGGGCATTAACATCAATTTTAAGTAAGGAGACAAAGATGGATTATTTCAGTGTTTTGGTCGTGGATGATGAAGAAGACTTCCTCGATACCCTTGTCAAGCGCCTGAACAAAAGGAAGATCAACGCCACCGGAGTCAAAAGTGGTGAAGAGGCCCTGGAGGTGATCAAGGAAAGGCCCATTGACGTGGTCATCCTCGACATAAAAATGCCCGGAGGCATAGATGGCATTGAAACTCTAAGGGAAATCAAGAAAATTCAACCCATTTGCGAAGTTATTCTCCTTACCGGGCATGGATCCATGGAGACCAGTATTGAAGGAATGAAACTAGGGGCCTTTGACTATCTCTTGAAACCTGTCAAACTGGAAGAGCTTCTCCCAAAGCTCGCAAAAGCATTTGAAAAAAAAGATTCACAAGATCAAAAGATCCGGAGTGCCCAGATCAAGAAGCTTTTCCGATACTCGTAAATATCAGTCTGCTTAGACACAATCACTATCTAATAGAGATTGAGGGAGGTCCGTCCATTATGATAACGGGGGATGACAACCGGATGAAATAGGCCGGGAAGAAGCCGTTACTGAGGCGGCAGGGAAAACCTCTATATCCAGATCATGTAAGTACTGAGGAATAAGACTTATCTACAGCATGCAGCATTGAGAAATATCCAATCATGACACAGCCATAGAACCTTTACCATACCCCCTCCCTTTCGTTTTTCAAGATATTCACTCCCCGGTTTTCCCTTTGATATCCCAGAGCAACGCTTCTTGACTTTCCCTTTACACCTTGTTAAAGAAACCGACAATATGCTATGCGTTTTTGATAGGATTCAAATCCAGCTTAAGTTAAATAGTTTCATCATATCCATCAGTTGGGATCAATGAGACATCGGGATTGATCTATGGCATATCTGTTGCTTATTATATTACCCCAGATTACACTCTGCGGGATAGCTTTACACCAAAATGGCTGAAAATCTGATTTTTGCAGATTATTCAATCTTTTTCAGCAGGGTGCTTTTGTCAGGAGTGGCATTAGATGAAACAGAGTCAACAGAATGATACGAGTCCTTACCGTTTGTTAAAAAGGAATTTACGCTCATGGGTTATCATCGTCTCTATTACCCCGTTGATCCTGATCAGTTGCATCATCCTGTACCAGTTCAAAACATCCTATTACGAAAAGGTTGAAGATCATCTTGAAGAGCTCATATGGAAACACAAACAGAATATTGACGGCTTTTTAAGAGACAAGCTAAGTGATATCCAGACCCTGGCCAAGAGCTACACTCTTGAGGAGATGAGTCATGAATCCTTTCTTCAAGATCGCCTGCATATCCTTCAGCAGAGCTACGGCCGTGTTTTTGTGGACCTGGGAGTCATCAATGCCGAGGGGATTCAAATCGCCTATGCCGGCCCCTTCAAGCTGGGCCGTGCAAAATACTCGGAGGCCGAGTGGTTCAAAAAGGCCCTCAAGACAGAGTATTACAAGAGCGATGTCTTTTTAGGGCTCCGAGGTTTTCCCCACTTTATTATTGCGGTGAAGGAAACGTGGAAGGGAGAAGAATGGATACTGAGGGCCACGATAGACTTTGTAGCCTTTAATAATCTCGTGCAAGAAATCCGCGTCGGTGAAACCGGATTCGCCTTTATCCTCAACAACGAGGGCCAATTTCAGACCAAACCCCTCAGGGAAATCAGACCGGACAGAGCCCCCTATACGGAATTTCTCGGCTATGACGAAAAGGCCAGGGACAAGATACATATCGTTGAAAGGAAGGATGACTCAGGAAACGAGAATATTTATGTGGCAGCCTTCCTGAAACATGGTGACTGGCTGCTGGTTTACCAACAAGGGGCATCCGACGCCTTTTCCGACTTTAAGAACGCCCTCAGGGTGGCTCTGGTCATTATACTAATCGCCGGTATCTCGATTTTGACAACGGCCTTTGTCCTTTCCAGAAGGATAGTCGGCTTGATTGCTCAAGCGGATCAGGAAAAGGAAATGATGAACGAACAGATTGTTGAGACAGGCAAACTGGCATCCGTCGGTGAATTGGCCTCGGGGATTGCCCATGAAATCAACAATCCAGTCGCCATCATGGTGGAAGAGGCAGGTTGGATAGAAGATCTCCTGGAAGAAGAAGAATTTCGGGAAGGTAAAAACTTGGAGGAGTTTAGAAGGGCCTTGAAACAGATCAATACCCAGGGAAAGCGGTGCAAGGAAATAACCCATAAGCTCCTGAGCTTCGCAAGAAAGACGGACTCGATTATCCAGGACGTCAATATCAACGAAATGATGGAAGAGATTATCGCCCTATCGGCCCAGAGGGCACGCTATGCCAATGTCACTATCCATTCGGATTTCAAAACCGATATGCCCTCTCTGAGGGTCTCTCAGTCGGAGCTGCAACAGGTCTTTTTAAACCTGATTAATAACGCCCTAGACGCAATGGGGAAGGATGGAGGGAGGATTGACATAAAGACTCGAGTAAGGGGAAATAATGTCCTTGTCGGCGTAGATGATAATGGGCAAGGTATTGCCGCTGGCAATCTCAATCGCATATTTGACCCCTTTTATACGACCAAACCGGTTGGGAAGGGAACAGGTCTGGGCCTATCCATCTGCTACGGCATCATAAAGAAATTAGGCGGTGAAATTAAGGTTAGCAGTACAAAAGGAGTAGGGACCAAATTTCGTGTCTATATTCCCATCTCAGGAGAAAGAGAAAAGGAGTCCGACGGCAAAGACAGTGACATTTCCGAACCCTTTGATTAGCAATTGAGATGTTAACCAAGAAAGGAGAATAGCTTATGAATGCACCATTTGTATTACTGGTCGATGACGAAGTTCCCTTTGTTGAAACAATGACCAAAAGACTGACAAAGAGAAACCTGAGGGTCATTATGGCCTTTAGCGGGCAGGAGGCCTTGGAAAAGCTGACGAAAAACAGAAATCTCGATGTTGTCATCCTGGATGTCAAGATGCCGGGCATGGACGGAATTGAGACTCTTAGCGAGATCAAGAAGTCCTATCCCTTAACGGAAGTCATTATGTTGACCGGTCATGCCACCGTTGAATCGGCCATTGAGGGCATGAAGGCGGGGGCTTTTGATTACCTCATGAAACCTTGCGACCTGGAGCAGCTCATGGTAAAGGTGGGGGAAGCCACCAAGAAAAAGAGGGATCATGAGGATAAGATCAGGGAGGCACAGGTCAAAGAGGCGATTTCAGACCATGGGGTGTAAGTAGAGAGGACAATCATAAGCATCATGAGTGATACAATGGCAGGACATAATGAGGGTGAGGAGCGTCGACTCAAACTTCTTCTGGTGGACGATGAAGAGGGCTTTGTCAATGTCATTGCCAACAGGATGTCAAGACGAGGGATAGACACGACCAAGGTATTAAACGGTATAGATGCCATCCAAGCCCTTCGGAAACAAGACTTTGACGTTGCCGTGCTGGACCTTAAGATGGAAGATATGGACGGTATCGAGGTCCTCAAGATCTTCAAGAAAATGGTGCCGAACATGCCGGTGATCATGCTTACCGGCCATGGCTCAGCTCGTGCGGCCAAAGAAGGCATTGAACAGGGCGCATTCGACTACTTAAGCAAACCCTGCGAACTCCAGGAACTGGTTGAAAAGATCAGGGAGGCGGTTAGCAAGGGGAGGTGATGCATATGAATTCTTTTCGGGCTTTGGTTGTTGATGATGAGAAAGAATTCCTCGATACTCTGATAAAACGTCTAAAAAAAAGAAACGTCGACGCTGAAGGGATCGGAAATGGCGAGGAAGCATTATTGGTATTAGGACGGGAACCCGTAGATGTGGTTGTCCTGGACGTAAGAATGCCGGGCATGGATGGCATAGAGATCTTGAGAGAGATCAAAAAGGCCCATCCCTTGATCGAAGTGGTGATGCTCACGGGTCACGCCAGCATGGAGGTAGCCATCGAGGGCATGGAGATAGGGGCTTTTGACTATATGATGAAACCTGTTGATATTGATGAACTGGTCTACAAGCTCCAGGACGCATATAAGAAAAAATCCATACAGGAAGAGAAGATAAAAAAACTTGAGGATTTAAAGGAGGAATGAGGTCAAGATGGACTTTTTGAGGCAGTGGGGTCAATTTATGCTGATGGGCGCGAAAGCCCATGCCAAGTGGGAGATGAGTGTTTCCAACACCATCCTTCGTGATAAGAGACGTATGTTCATACTTCTCTTGCTTACCGTTCCTATTATCCTGTTCGGGGTTGCCTTTGCCGAGGAGATCAGTGAAGCCCTGCCGGACCTGCTGGGAGGGAAAAAGGCCTACAGCCCGGCCTTCTATTCAACGGGCATATTTATCGTTTCGATACTTATCGGCGTCGGCGCGGGACTCATCACCGGATGCATCGGAGCGGGCGGTGGATTCATCATCGCCCCTGCCCTGATGAGCGCGGGTATCAAGGGAATTTTGGCGGTCGGGACGGACCTGTTTCATATTTTTGCCAAGGCCATCATGGGGAGTGTTATTCATAGGAAACTGGGCAATGTCTCCGTGCCCCTGGCCGTGGTTTTTCTCTTGGGCGCCATTTTGGGAGCAACAGCGGGCGGAATCCTTAACCGTGTGTTGTATGAACTCAATCCTGTCCTGAGCGACGCCTTTATTACAACGGTCTATTCCCTTATGTTGGGGTTTCTTGGGATCTATGCACTGACGGACTTCTTAAAGGCCCGTAAGTCTGGGGATACTGGAGACGCCCATGGTGGAAGCGCGGAAGGTGCTGAACTCGGAAACCTTCCGAAAAAACTCCAAGGCATCAAGGTCCCTCCCATGATCCGTTTTGACAGCGACCTTACACCAGGCGGGCGCAGTATTTCCTGGGTGTTTCTGGTCTTGAGCGGGGCTCTTGTCGGGCTTGCAGCAGGTATTATGGGTGTTGGCGGTGGTTTCTTGACCTTTCCTATTTTTGTCTACGTCATGGGGGTTTCCTCCATGACTACAGTGGGCACGGATATTTTTCAGATCGTGTTTACCGCAGGGTACGCGGCAATAAGCCAGTATGCGATTTATGGATTCATCTTTTACACCTTGGCCATGGGCATGCTCCTCGGCTCTCTTGTCGGGATCCAGATAGGCGCCATGGTCACCAAAGTTGTGCCGGGTATTACGATTCGAGGTTTCTATGCCATGGCTGTGCTGTCCGGCTTTGTCAACCGTATCTTTGCCCTTCCCGGAAAACTGGGAGAAATGGAGGTGATTCCCATATCCAAAGAGATGGGAGCCACCCTCGACACCATCGGGGTGTGGGCCTTTTTTATTGTGATAGGCGGTTTCTCAGTCTGGGTGATCGGAACCTTTTTAAAAAACATATCCGTTTTAAAGGGTAAGGAGGTGATGTCGTGAAAGAGAAGAAAAAGGCATTGTACAGGGGCACATTCATGATGATTATTTTTGCCGCTGTGCTCGCATTGATATTTTTTCCGGTTTTCGGGGACAAGAACGGCCTGGAATACCTGGATGATCTCTATAATTCCATATCCAAAGGCTCGGCGTACTATATTCCTAAAGTGAAACAAGAGGCAGAACCATTCATGGGCCAATCCGTACGTATGACTCTAAATATGGGGAGCAAAGACTGCGCGGAACAGACAGCCATACTGTTCAATAAGGCCGGAGCCTCTGTTGATGTTTCGGAAAATAGATTAACGGTTTCAGGCGACCTGGGCAAGATCCTTGATAGCTGTCTGAATGACGCTGACACCATGTACAGGAATGACGGCGATGCCATTGTCGCAAAGTACGGCTACAATGAAAGGCTCGCCCTGTATAACTGGTGGAAGACCTGTAAAGAGATGGACAAAGATCTCAAAAGGCAAAAAAAGTTCAAAGAGGCACAGGTCGTGGATACGCTGAAGAACAAGGCCGTGGAGACC
Source organism: Thermodesulfobacteriota bacterium (assembly GCA_034189325.1). Taxonomy (GTDB): domain Bacteria; phylum Desulfobacterota; class DSM-4660; order Desulfatiglandales; family Desulfatiglandaceae; genus JAXHUM01. Next base: position 4,804 of record JAXHUM010000006.1, on the reverse strand, counting down.
TCATACAACTATTACACAATCGAACCTCAAAAAATAGGCGATCGGTTGGGGGTCGTGGCCTTTTCTTTGATTTTCTACGTGATTTATACCCTGTGGTATGGTTTTTCGATCATGTACCTGTTTGAAGGGTGGGGGCTCCAGCTGGAGGACCATTAGTTTTGGTCTTATCCCCTTAACGGACGAGACATTCCGTTTAGAAGGCCTTAGGCAAGACACAGGGTTCTCTTGCCTTTGGCCTTTTTTTCAGGTTTGTCGTCTCCCTACCTATCCGATCGAAAAAAGGATTATGCAGGCGATGGATAGATTGGCAGGAATATGAGTATTTGTACCGGGGTCACGGGTCTTTTTCATCGATAATGATGATTTGAAGAACAGACTATTAAGCAGTATACTATCTCCGTTATGGGTAAAGTACTGAAATACCTGAAAAGGCTTGTTTATAAGAAGCGCGAATTGGATGAGATCGAGGTTGAAGAACTCAGAAACGCCTTTAAGGACCGGTATCACCATTTCAAGCTCCTTTTGAGCGCCAACAATAAGGCCCTTGATGTCATGGCTGAAATGGAAGAGGCCCTGCAAGGAGGAAAGCCTTTCGGAATGACCCATGTCAAGTCCTGGTGCACCTTGATTGCCACCAATGTCTGGCAAATCATTCAACATCTCAACGAATTGGCTCCTTTAAAGTATGAAGAACTCTACGAGAGATTCAAAGAGATACAGATGAAGATCAATCCCTTTCTCGTCCAAGCCGGGCCCTTCGAGGATGGGAGGTTGACCATCTCCTTAAACCAAATCGACAAGAACCTTACAGACCAGGTGGGCAGCAAGATGGCCAACCTGGGGGAAATCAAAAACAGGACCGACATCCAAGTCTCCAGCGGATTTGCCGTTACCGCCCGCGCCTACCATCGATTCATGGCCCATAACGACTTGCAGACCGAGATCGATCGTCGCATACAGGCCGCCGATATTTCACGGATTGATCAACTCTATGAGCTGAGTTCTGATATTCAACAGTTGATCATCCGCGCTTCCATACCAAGGGACCTTGAGGAGGATATATGGGAACAATACGGGATTCTTGAACAAGAGGCAGGCAAACAAGGGGTGACCGTGTCCATGCGGAGCAGTGCCCTTGGGGAAGATTTTGCCGAGACATCCTTTGCCGGACAATATCGCTCTATGCTGAACGTAAGCAGAGAGAACCTATTTCAATCCTATAAGGAGATCGTGGCGGGGAAGTATGGTGTGCAGGCCATGGCCTATCGGCTCAACCGAGGCATCCGGGACGAAGATGTGGCCATGTGCGTGGGGTGTATCAGCATGGTGGATGCGGTTTCAGGCGGGGTCGTCTATTCCAGGAACCCCATGAACACAAGGGACGAGACAATTTACATTAATTCGGTATGGGGGCTCCCCAAAACGGTTGTTGATGGGAGCGCCGCAACAGACCTCTTCATGGTTTCCCGAACAAGCCCCATGAAGATCATCAAAAAAGAGATTCCCGTAAAAGAGCGCGAGTTTGTCTGTTATCCGGACGAAGGTGTCTGTAGAATGGACATAACAGGCAACAAGGCGGGTCTGGCCTCTCTGGATGACAACAAGGCCCTGGAGCTGGCGCGTCTCGCCATGCAACTGGAGGCCTATTACGGGTCTCCACAGGATATTGAGTGGGCCGTCACCAAAGATGGGGCCACGGTTTTGCTCCAATGCAGGCCCCTCAAACAGGCAGGGGCCAACAGGAGGAATGGCCATGAATCAGCGCATGAGAAGCACCTGGACGAGCTGGTTTTTCAGGAAGGGACCACTGCGAGTCCGGGCGTTGGGGCCGGTCCGGTCTTTATCATAAGAAAAGATATGGAGGCCCTTCAGTTCCCGGAAGGCGCGGTCCTTGTAACGCCCCAGGCCCTCCCCCGCTGGGCCACGGTGCTCAACCGGGCTGCCGCCGTATTAACCGAACAGGGGAGTATAACGGGCCATCTTGCAAATGTGGCCAGAGAGTTTGGGGTCCCTGCGGTTTTCGGAATTAAGCATTTGATCGATAGGCTCCAAAAGGGACAATGGATCACAGTTGATGCCGACAATCAAAGGATTTACAAAGGCCGCATCGAGGATCTCTTGAAAGAGAGGGAGCCGCCGAAAAACTTAATGGAAGGAAGTCCGGTTTTTGAGGCGGCTAAAGGCGCGGGCGGTTATATCATACCATTGAACCTCCTCGACCCTGACGCTCCTGAATTTAGACCTAAACATTGCACAACTTTTCATGATATCACTCGATTCTGCCATGAAAAGGTTGTGATCGAAATGTTTCGGTTCGGCAAAGACCACCACTTCCCGGAGCGGTCGAGCAAACAGCTTTATTGTGATGTTGCCATGCAATGGTGGGTATTGAACCTGGACGATGGATTTAGTGAGGAGATTGAGGGGAAATTCATCAGACTCGAGGAGATCTGTTCTATCCCCATGCTGGCGCTGTGGGAAGGGATTGCGACTGTTCCGTGGGAAGGTCCCCCCCCCATCAACGGGAAGGGCCTTATGTCCGTCATGTTCGAAGCGACCACAAACAGGGCCTTGACACCGGGCGTACGATCCCAATATGCCAGTCGGAACTACTTCATGATATCGAAACATTATTGCAGTCTCACCTCACGGCTCGGGTTTCATTTCTCCACGGTTGAAGCCATGGTCAGTGAAAGGTCGAGCGAAAACTACATCAGTTTTCAGTTCATGGGAGGGGCTGCGAATTATGAGCGGAGAAAAAAAAGGGTCTTTTTTGTAAAGGACATATTGGAAGAACATGATTTCAGGGTGGAAATAAGGAAAGACAACTTGATCGCCCGCCTGGAAGACAGGGACATGGCATTCATGAAAGATCATCTGAAAATACTCGGTTATCTGACCATCCACACCAGACAACTGGACATGGTCATGACCTCGGATGTATCTATAAATCATTATAGATCCAAGATCACCCAAGACATCCAGAAGATCCTCCATGCTCATCAGGACGACCCTTCCCCTCATTCTCCTCGAGATTGAGGATAAGTCGTACCCTCTCAAATCGCCACGATTTTCTTTCTTTTCACCAGGGAGCAGTCCAGGGAAGATCGCCTGACAACAGGGCCCTGGTCGTAACCATTCTCTGGATGGAAGGGGTCCCCTCTTCAAGGACATTGAGCCGCCCTTCCCTTACAAGTCTTTCTATTGGAAAGCTTTGCAGATAAGACCTTCCCCCGTGGACCAGCATCGCCTTGTCGGTCACCCGACACACCGTCTCCAGCCCATGCGTCTTGGCAATGGAGGCCTCGAGGGGGCATTCCTTACCCTCGTCAATTTTTCGCGCGACATCTTCAAGCATCAGTCTGAGGCCGTATATATCCATGGCCATATCAGCGAGAAGCGTGCGAATCGATTCCCTGCTGGCAATAGGCTTGCCGAAAGTGACCCGCTGTTTGGCATAATCCAGTGAGAGTTCCAGGGCCCTTTCAGCGGTCCCCAATGAACTGGCAGCCACAAATACCCGGCTTGCTTCCAATTCACCCAAAAAGATGGGCAATCCCTGCCCTTCCTCGCCCAAGACATTCTTGACAGGCACTACGCAGTCCTTGAAGGTCAGGATTCCATGGCCCAACCCTTTACAGCCCATGAGGTGGGGCATGGCCTCGTTAGTGAATCCTGGGGTGTCGAGGTCCACCAAAAGGGCGCTCATGGCATCCCGTCCCAGCTCCCTGGGCTTGGTGTAACAGGCGACCATAAAGAGCTTTGTGAAGTCAGCGTTTGTTATCAGATGCTTCTCACCGTTCAGTATAAAATTATCCCCATCCCTTACCCCTGTGGTTTTGCAATCCAGGCCTGAGCCCGAATCGGCTTCGGTTATGGCAAAGGCAACGGACAAATCCCCTGTTGCAATACTCGGTAACAATTCTTTCTTCTGTTCCTCTCTGCCGAAGTAGACAATGGCCCGAGCCGCCGTGAGATGCACATGGATGAGCGCCCTGATCGCCCCGCTTACCTTGGAGAGCTCGGCCAGGATAGGCAGGTATTGAACTGTGGTCAAACCTAGCCCACCATACTCCTCGGGGATGATCAACCCGAACAGGCCTTTTTCTCGAAACTTGGGGAAAAGTATGTCTTGGGGAACATGGTTTGTTTCCTCCATCTCCGGGACCAACGGGTCCACCTCTTTCCAGAGAAAATCGGTGATTGATTGCTTAAAATCCAGATATTCCTTATCATTTTTAAAGCCCATTTGATTCCTCCTAATCGAATCCATAGATTTATTGACGGATCTATCTAGACGTGTTCGCGGACACAACATTCCGTGGCGATCTTATTCCATCCCACCGGTCACTTTTAGCACCTGGCCGGTAAGATATTTCGATTTGTCTGAGATTAGAAAGTTGACGGCTTCTAGCATGTCTGATATCTCCCCAATAAAACCCATAGGAATATTGTTGACCCCTTCGGACGATTTTTCCGTTTGCACCTTCAAAGGCCTGACCCCGCCGATATAGCCGGGAACAATACAATTTACGGTAGTGGATACATCCGCCAACAACCCTGCCATGCTTTTGGTAAACTCTATGATCGCCGCTTTAGCCATCTGAAAACCGATAGGATCAAGATCTTTGTCCCAGGCCCAGGGGGCCAGATAGACGATCCTTTTCAAAGCATACAGCTTTTGGATAACCGGCAGGTTAATCATTGGCAGGCTTGCCCTGTTTCTTTCCGCACCATCTTTCGAGAAGCCCGGTCGAATTTCCCCGGGGAAGACGTGGGGCCAATGTAGATAAATCAGTACGAT
>JAXHUM010000059.1:0-22544 GCA_034189325.1 Thermodesulfobacteriota bacterium | reverse complement strand
AAGTCTCAAATTGAAACTCCGTATAATACATGCAAAAGGCGGCCAAGACCAATGAGTGGGTGATCCGCCCTTCCCGAATAAGCCGAGGGATGTCATCGAGCGGCAGGGTCATGACATCAATATCCTCCTTGTCGTCCTGTTGCTGGTTCCCGGCGAGAAAGACATCTCTGGCGAGAAAAAACCAGCATCGGTTGTTCTGAATCGCTGGGTTGGCGTGTACGCTCTGCAAAGGGATCATCTCAGAAGCCTGGTATCCGGTTTCTTCGAAAAGCTCTCTTTTTGCCGCCTCTTCAGGACTGTCGGTCGGCTCAACAACTCCGCCCGGGGTTTCAAGAGTAATCTCTCTTATACCGTGTCTATACTGGCTTACCATGACCACCTCATTCTGGGGCGTTATAGGTATGACATTTACCCACTCAGAAGACTCCAGCACAAAGAATCTGTGTGCCCGTCCTGTACGGGGGGACAGGGCCTTGTCGGTTCTAATACTCAGGATATGGTTGGCCCTATCCAATCTGCTCGAAATTAATTTCCAAGGTTTCACACTCATCCGCTCACTCCTTCCCTTCCATCATAAAGCGGCTTATATCTGACAGTTTATGACTCACAGGAATGTGGGGCAGGCTCTCCAGGAAGAGCCTGCCGTATGGACTGGTCACAATTCGGACATCCAGGACGGAAAGGATCCCCCTGTCAGAACTGTTTCTAATCAGTCTACCCAAACCCTGTTTCAACGAAATGATGGCCGATGGGACCTGGTATTCCATAAAGGGGTTCCCTCCCTGATTCCTAATCGCATCAATTCTGGCGGAGACGAGAGGCTCGCCGGGAGATTCAAAGGGCAATTTATCAATAATAAGGCAGCTCAAGGCCTCTCCAGGGACGTCAACTCCCTGCCAGAAAGACCCTGTTGCTAGGAGAACGGAATGGATATCACGTCTAAACGCCTCCAAGAGCAGGGACCTCGGGGCATCCCCCTGCTTGAAGAGGGTATACTTCACCTTGTCCCTGATTAACCTGTATACAAGACTCAGATTATGATGACTGGTGAAGAGCACCAAGCTCCTTCCTCGTGTCCTTTCCAAGATCTCCACAATTCTGTAAGCTGCCTTCGACCCGAAATCAGGGGCATTAGGGAGGGGAAGGTCTCTTGGTATATACAGAAGGCTCTGCTTCTTGAAATCAAAGTGAGACGGGTATATCCCCTGCAGACTTTCAGCCGATAGGCCGAGACGGGATCGGAAGTAATCAAATGTCCCCTTTACTGAAAGGGTCGCCGACGTAAAGACCACTGTACGGGTCTTCTCGTACAGAAGGCTCTCCATCTCACCCGATATATCCAGGGGTGAAACATGAAGTACCATGCTTCGTCCCCTCCTTTCAAACCACTTGAGCCAGTTATCATCCCTCTGACCTACAATCTGCTGATATATCCGATCCATTTCCCTCGCCCTTCCAGCCAGGCAATGTATATTGGGATCGATACATTTTCCAAGGTCGGACGCTTCCCCTATGTGTCGCAATCCACGGCTGATATCCCTGCCCGGACCCTCTTTGATGACTGACAGTTCGTCTTTGGTCAGCCTACCCCTGTTTTCGTCACTCTTCATCAGAGTTTTTAGTCGTTCTGATCCTTCCTTTATAGCATTCAGACCTTTTTTTATTCTTTCTTCATCTATGTCTCTCTGTCCCTTGACTTCCTTTTCCAGGTCATTGGCCAACTCAACGAGTTGATGGGTACTCAGGCTTTCACCCAAATAGGGTGTGGCTATCTCCTCTATGTTGTGTGCCTCATCAAACACAGCGGCCTGGAATCTCGGGATTATCTCACCGAATCCTCTATTCTTGATTTTCAGGTCCGCAAAGAGTAGATGATGATTGACGATAATTATCTGTGCTTTCGCAGCCTTAGCGCGAAGTTTCCCAAGGAAACAATCGTCCCAAAAACCACAGCCAGTCCCCAGGCACTTCTCAGAGGTGGAGGAGAGGGCGTCCCACAAGACATCATGATCGCCGAGCCACGGGAGTTCCGCTCTATCAGCAAGCTCCGTATTCTCAAGCCATCTTTCCAGTCGTTCCTGGGCCGCCTCTTTGGCATCGTCTATAAAAGACGATTGAGAAAAACATTGATGGTATCGATGAAGACAGAGATAGTTCTTTCTGCCCTTCATAATCGCGGCATCGACTTGGAAGCCAATCACCTCTTCGAGAAAAGGCAGATCTTTTACATAAATCTGTTCCTGCAAGTTCTTTGTCCCCGTAGAAATGACGGTCTTCTTCTTACTGATCATAATAGGGATAAGGTAGCCGAAAGTCTTCCCAGTGCCGGTCCCGGCCTCCACAATGGCGGGCATCTCTTGTATGAGTGATTCCTGAACAAGATGGGCCATCTCAATCTGGGAGGCCCGATACTCAAAACCTCTAAGCGATGCTTCAAGTAGTCCACTCCTTCCAAGGACCTCATGAATACTCAGTGATGTTATATCTTCCATAGTCTTCAAACACTCAGAATCCTCTTGCAATCGGTCGTTTAACTAAAATAAAATATAGGATGTTTCATTAGCAAATTACAGAGAGTTAAGCCATCTATAAGTTCACATGTCCAAAAAAAGAATCATATATTTCTTTATTGTCGCCACTTTTGCTCTAGCCCTGTGTATGGCAACGGGATTCGCCTATTATCTCCTGACGCCAGGAAAAAGAGCAGGGGCTGAGCAGATCTTCTTTGTGCATGCGGGTTCAACGCTGAGCACCGTAGCTGGCGAGCTGGAAAAAAAGGAGATTATCAGAAGCAAGTTCCTGTTTCGTCTTTGGGCAAGAATTATGGGGCAGGGGACGAGCATCAAAGCCGGGGAATATAATTTGAGTTCTGCTATGCCGCCGATCAAGATCCTTGAGACCTTAAGCAGAGGTATATCCATTACTCATATGGTGACTATCCCCGAAGGCTTTACAAGGGAACAGATTGGTGAACTATTGGAGAAAAAAGGACTGGTTGACAAACAGGACTTCCTGGCATTTACAGGCACTCCGGAAGCTGCTGAGCGCTATGGTATCTCTGCCCCCAGTCTGGAAGGATATCTCTATCCCGATACCTACGAATTTCCAAAAGGCCTCGCTACAGCCGCTTTGGTGGATGTCATGTTAAAGAACTTCATGAAATCAGTTGCCCCGTTACGAAAGCAGGTAACAGCACGTGACAACACGATTGAACAGACAATCACGCTCGCCTCTATCGTTGAGAGGGAAACCGGCTGCGCTCAAGAAAGACCACTTATCGCAAGTGTCTTCTTGAATCGCTTAAATAAAAGAATGAGACTCGCCAGTGATCCGACGGTTATTTACGGCCTTGAGGAATTCGACGGCAACCTGACAAAGAAAGACTTAAGAACACATACCCCATATAATACCTATATTATACGAGGACTCCCTCCGGGACCTATTGCAAATCCAGGTCTGGATGCCATCAAGGCTGTTCTCTATCCTGCAAAAACAGACTATCTCTATTTTGTCTCAAAGAATGATGGAACTCACCACTTCTCAAGGACTCTTTCGGAGCACAACCGGGCAGTCTATTTCTATCAAAAAACAAAGCGTAACAGGCAACGAAAGCCCTCTTGAAGGTCAGAGAATTAGGGAATAATATCGAAATCAATGACCTGTAAGAGGTTCCCCTCTGCGTCAATGATATCTACCTTCCAAGTGCCTATCTCTTGGGGGAGGATAATCTTGGAGCTGTACGTTCTCCAATTCGAAGATTTAACTCCTAACCTGACCCTGGCACGTTCTATGTCCCCAAAATACCACACGTGGAAAACCTCTGTCGTCCCTTGCGCTCCATTTATGCGGGTAAAGCAGAAAAGTGTGCCGATACCTGAGCTAAAACGTGTATTAGCTCCGACACACTCGCGATCAGCAACGCCTGTACAAATTGCGCCATCAGACACCCAGAGAGAGGTCTTCTCCTGACCACTAGATATTCCGGGATAGAGTGTAGAGACCATCACTATCGAGACCAGACAAACCAGGCTATGCATTAGATTCTTCATGACATCTCCTCTTCGAAACAGTGTCTGAATGGAAGCAGAAACAGGACCTTCCCCCCAGTCTTCACTTCAGACACCGGCTAGGTGGTTTTCCCTCTAATTCGGATTGCCCATACATCCAAAAGCCAGAAACAAACAGGCCGAAAAGCAAAAAGGCATCCCGTCAAAATCCGACTAGATGCCCTTGGGTTAAAGAGGAATGTAAGCTACTGTTTATTCACGTTTTTTGCAACTGGCCCCCGATCGCTCTCTTCTATATCAAAACTTACATGCTCACCTTCGGAAAGAGTCTTGAAACCAGGTGCATTGATTGAAGAAAAATGAACAAAGATATCCGGACCATCTTCTTGTTCAATAAACCCATACCCTTTCTTCTCGCTAAACCACTTAACAATCCCGTCTCCCAAAGCGCTGACCTCCTTGTCAAAAAATTGATTTCAATGTTTTCCCAACTCAGGTCGACACTCTGGAAAAGGATAAGGTCCTTCAGAGCGAAACCGACCACAAAAATTGACACACACTCCCCCATCCTCTTAATACTTTAAAACAGGCACGTGGAGATTGTCAAGCAAATAAAAGCAATTTCAATCCAATCCAGCCATAACGCACAAAATTACAGTATCGGAAAGCCCTTCAAAATGAATTGCGACAAACGACTGTCTCATTAGAGTACAAAGAAGAAAATTTGCAAAATTAATGCCACTCTGAAGATCAGTCTCTATCTTTACACAATGTCTTACTCCAGTCAAAATGTCAGCTTTACAGCAAGACCAGCTTGCAATATTTACCATCCGGGTCTATATTACATTCTATCTAATAATTCTTTGACTTCAAAATGCAATAAAAGACATGGAACAACCAGACGATACCTTAGACATTCTTACATATCCTGATCCTGTGTTACGAAATAAGGCGGAGACGATTGAAGAAATCGATGGAGAACTTCAGCGATTGATAGATGATATGCTCCACACAATGTACTCGGCCCCTGGGATCGGATTGGCCGCCAACCAAGTAGGCAAGCTGAAACAGGTTATTGTCTTCGATCTTCGCCCCACCAAAGAGGGACAAGATCCGGTTGCCCTGATAAATCCTGAAATAGTCATGAGTGAAGGGCTTATATCTTACGAGGAATCATGCCTCAGCGTCATCGACTTCTCAACAGAAGTCACGCGGAGCTCACATGTGAAAGTCCAGGGACTGGATAGACACGGTAGTCCCTTGGATATTGAAGCGGAAGGTTTGCTTGCCATTTGCCTTCAACATGAAATTGATCATTTAAAAGGTGTCCTTTTTATTGACTATATGAGCAGCGTAAAAAGGGCCCTCTATAAAAAAAGGCTGTTGAAAAAGCTCAAAACAGCCTAAACAATCTTATGGGATACCTAATTCCACAATCTCTCCTCACCGCTCAGACTGCTAACCTGACAATTACGCATACTTGAGAAGAAACGCATTTTTACTTGCGGATATCAATGACCAAAGAACCGAGAGCCAAGCTTCCACATAATCCCAGAATCGTTTTCATGGGAACCCCTGATTTCTCGGTCCCCTCCCTTCAGGATCTCCTGAATGAGGGCTATGATGTCGTTGCCGTGGTGACGCAGCCGGACAGGCCCAAAGGCAGGGGCAGGAAGGTACTTCCCTCGTCGGTCAAACAAGCAGCAATGGAGAGGGATATTAGAGTATTGCAGCCACAAAAGGCATGGGACCGGTCATTCCTGGATCAGATAGGCAGATTAGATCCCGATTTACTGGTCGTTGTTGCCTTTGGCCAAATCCTCAAAAAGGAACTCCTTACCAAAGCTCGATATGGCGGACTCAATATTCACGCCTCCCTCTTACCCAAGTATCGAGGTCCGGCACCTATCCACTGGGCTATCCTCAAAAATGAAACCGGGACAGGTCTCACTGCCATGCGCATGGATGTAGGTCTGGACACCGGACCTATCCTTCTTCAAGAAGAGGTTCCTATCCACCAAGAGGAAACAGCAGGTCAACTCCATGACAGACTGGCAAGGATATCGGGTGCTTTTCTTGTCAAAACTCTGAGAGGCCTTGCAGAAGGATCGCTGGAAGAGATCCCTCAGGATGAGGAGAAAGCAACCTATGCGCCAAAAATTGATCGTTCCATGTCCCTGATCGATTGGGACAAACCGGCGAGGGATATATCCTCTCTAATCCGGGCACTCGATCCCTGGCCAGGGGCCTATACGACCTTCAAAGGAAAGAAGATTAAGTTATTCTCGTCCAAAGTAAAAACAGGGCAGATGGGCAATCCCGTGCCCGGGCGTATTTCGGGGCATGGAGAAGGCGGTCTGGAGGTGGAGACCTCAAATGGCCTCATACAGATCCGGGAAATGCAAGTCTTGGGTAAAAGAAGACTCAGGGCCAGGAATTTCCTCACGGGATTTCCATTAGAAAAAGGCCTGATTCTGGGGAGATAGACTAAATATTGCCCGACAAGACAGAGACTACGGATGATCTGAAGGGAATGCTGGAACCAAGATCAGGGACATTCATTGCGCTTCTTCTGGTTACTTGTGTTTTCCTTGTCGGCCTGGCCTTTCTGTTGTGGTGGATTCCCTTCATAGGTCTGGAAAATATTCATCCTGGTCTCCCCCTTGCCTTGGCTATCGTGCTCGGAAGTATCATCCTGTTTTGCATCGGCGGGGCCTTAACACTCGTTCTTACCATCATCCGAGGTAAGAACCTTTTTTTCAACCGCCGTATTCGGGGCGTGGTTATTCGCATTCTTTTCCCCCTGCTGGTAGCAGTGGGAAAGTGCTTTGGCATTGCCAGAGACAAACTACGTCGTTCTTTTGTCTCAGTGAACAACCAGCTGGTCCTGGCTGAAGCCAAGAAGGTCAGACCGGAAAAACTCCTTATTCTCCTGCCCCATTGCTTACAGAACCACGGCTGCCGCGTAAGAATCACAGGGGAAATAGACAACTGTGAAGGATGCGGTAAGTGCAGGATCAAAGATCTCGTTGCCCTTTCAGAAAAATTCAACGTTTCCGTATCGGTTGCAACGGGAGGGACTCTCGCACGGAGGATCGTTACTCAAAAAAAACCGGATGTCATTATAGCAGTGGCCTGCGAGCGTGATCTAACCAGCGGTATCCAGGACAGTTTTCCTATTCCTGTCTTCGGCATCCTAAACAAAAGGCCATTCGGACCCTGCTACGATACCGACGTGGATCTGCAATTGGTTGAATCGGGAATAAGGACCTTTTTGAATTGAGAAACCAGTGACGGCAAGGGACGAGGCACTTGAGATACTAGATAGAATGGGGCAGAGACTCTCCTTTCAGGACCGAATCTTGGAAAAGCGTTTCAATGGCAGTCCTGATTTAACGGATAGAGATCGCGCATTCATCATGAATCTGGTCAAAGGGGTCCTGCGATGGCGACTTCGTTTGGATTGGATCATCAAGCAGCATGTGAAGTTTTCCTTTGATAAAATCGACCCCACTGTTTTGAATATCCTTCGTCTTGCCCTCTGCCAGATTTTTTTCTTTGATCGAGTGCCACAGTCAGCAGCGGTTGATGAGGCGGTGAAGCAGGCCAAGGCAACAAGCAGAAAGCATGTCGTAGGCTTTGTCAATGGTATTCTGAGACATATCTGCAGAGAAAAAGAGCGTATACCTTTTCCCGACCGCAAAAATGATCTTGTGAATTATCTTTCCACCTTTTATTCCTATCCCGTCTGGTTGGTGGAAAAATGGACAAGTGAATTGGGGGACCATTCAACTGAACGCCTTCTTGCGGCAGGCAACAGGATCCCCCGGCTGGTCATTAGGACGAATAGTCTCAAGGTTGATCGTCCTGGACTTATCAGGTGTTTACGACAGGAGGGTATTGAAGCTACCCCGACTTCCTTTTCCCCCGAAGGTCTAACAATCAATACTCTTACCGGCCCCGTCCATAGACTTGATTCTTTCAAAAAGGGTCTTTTCCAGGTACAGGATGAACCAGCCCAGATAGTCTCCCACCTTCTATCACCTGCTCCGAAAGACCGGGTGCTTGACCTCTGTTCGGGCTTGGGGGGAAAGTCAACTCATCTCGCGGAACTTATAGGCCGGGAGGGGACGGTTTTCTCAATAGACATTCATCACGCCAGATTATTAGGTCTCATTGAGAATATGAATCGCCTAAGGATTTCTAATATCCGGCCTGTACGTGCAGACGCCTCTCAAAACATCCCTTTATTATTGGGGCAACCTTTTGAAAAGATCCTGGTTGACGTGCCCTGCTCCGCCTTGGGGACTATTTCCAGGCATCCTGACGCAAAGTGGGGAAGAGACAAAAACGACTTAAAAAGGATCTCGCTCATTCAGTTGAAAATCCTTGAACAGGCGGCCCCCCTCCTTGCCGAAGGTGGAAGAATGCTCTACGTGACCTGTACCATTTCAAGAGATGAGAACGAAGAGGTGGTCAGAGACTTCTTGGCGAAAAATAGAGAAATGACCTTACTGGATCTTAGGAATTATATCCCTGAATGGGGACGTGATCTGGTCGATAAAGGTGGTTTCTTCAGAACCCTTCCTCATATCCATGACATGGATGGCTTTTTTGGAGCCCTTTTCTCAAAAACTGGCTGTTAATATTTAGATTTTGTCACAAATAACAAAGGATCATGACCTTTTATGGGGACTTGATACCCTGGGACTGTTTCGCAACGTCCAAGATGAACACTAACAGAAGGCTCTTTGGATCAAAATGAAGGGTGTTTAAACAAGAACAGTTCATTCTGGAAGGAGGCTTGAGCATGGGTTTATCGGCTGATACGAACAATGAAAAGGTATGGATAGATTTGGAGAGGTGTACCGGCTGCTGCAATTGCCAGTTGATATGTTCATTGACCTACAGCAAGGCATTCAATCCTTCCAAGGCAAGAATCTCCATAAGTCAAACGCCCGGCGAAGCAATAAGTTTTAAAGAGGATTGTACCGAATGTAATCTTTGCGTCAAGTACTGCGTCTACGGCACGCTCAAACTGAAGGAGGAGGTGAACTGAATGGAATACTACGGCTATGCAGGGAGAGTCCTTTATGTGGATTTGAGCAGTGGCAAAGTGAATGTAGAACCCCTTGATATGGATATGGCAAAAGAATTTCTAGGCGGATTTGGTGTTAACAACAGATTGGCCTACGATAATATCGAGCCTGGCGAGGATACACTCTCTCCCAAGAACCCGGTTATACTGGGCGCCGGCCCCCTTGTAGGTACAATGGCCCCTGGGGCAGTCAGGATCATGGGCGCCACGAAATTCCCACTCACGGGGGCGGTAGCCTGGGGGGCCGGGAGCATGAGTTTTGGGACCCAGCTCAAATGGGCGGGATACGATCATGTCGTCATAACAGGTAGAGCCGAATCTCCGGTCTATATCAGTATTCTCGATGATCAGGTAGAGATTTGTGATGCCCGCCATCTCTGGGGAAAGACAATCCATGAATCTGCGGATGAACTCTGGAAACACCATGAAAAAAGCGGAATCATCGGAATCGGCCAGGGCGGCGAAAACATGGTGAAATACGCCCTCACTCTGGTTGACAGGATGGCGACTCTTGGACGGGGCGGTTTTGGTGCGGTCATGGGAAGCAAAAACCTCAAGAGTATCGTTGTTCGCGGGACGAGGGGAATAAGGATCGCTGACCGCAAAAGGTTTATGAAGATTGTAGACGACATGTATCAACGATGCAAGAGATATCCCCTTCACCAGGCCATTGTTGATTACGGGATCATGTCCAACTGGAACAACTACGTCAAACAACTATTCTACTATAAAAACTATTCTGAAATCTATCCAGCGGACAAGGCAACAGAGAGGTATGGTCCCCACCTGTACGAAAAAATCCAAAAACGGGCCGTAGCGTGTCCCTCCTGTTTCATTGCTGACAAAGAAATCATTAAGTTGACCGAAGGTGAGTACGAAGGTCTGGTGCAATACACCTCCTCATTTGTGAATATCGCCATGATCGGGACGCGATTCGAGATCAATGACTATACCCAGGCGGCCAAATTGATCCATCTCCTCGACGAGTACGGTATATGCATGATGACCTTTTGCGGACTGGCTGATTTTCTTATTTCTCTCTATGAGCAGGGAATCATCGACCAAGAAGACACAGGCGGGTGGGAGTTGAAGCGAGACTTCAACACAATACTAACCATGATCCAGAAGGTCAACAAACGAGAGGGTTTTGGCGGTGTGATAGCCGACGGCTGGATTGAGACGATCGAAAAGATCGGGAAGGGTTGCGGCGAAGATGCCCCGATAATCAAAGGTCAGGACATTGTGTGGGAACCACGGATCACAGGCCTGGGGACAAACGATTTTGAACAGGTTGTTTGCCCCAGAGGGCCTCAGGCCGGATCAGGAGGCTCTCCCACCTACATCCCTAATATGCCGCCCGAACAATTTCACAGGCATCTTGATCGTATGGGGGTCTTTCCTGACGCAAAGGAGAGGATTCTCTCAGGCCCGTTCGGAGTTGATATTGGAAGACTCACCAGATATTCTGAGGATTGGGCCAGTGTATTTAATTCCCTCGGCATATGCAACCGCCATGTGAACAATCGATTCTATCATGTCGATATTATTTCAGAACTTTATTCTTCCGCCACAGGGATTGAGATTAGCTCCAAAGAAATGATGGACAATGCTGATCGGGTCTGGAACATGCTGCGAATATTGAACGCCCGAGAGGGCTTTTCAAGGAAAGACGACATCTTTCCGGAGATATGGTTTAAACCGATGAAAGATGCGGAAGGAAATGTTTTGAAGATCATGGATTATTATCATCAAAAGGTCTTGACAAGGGATGACCTGAAAATGGTCCTGGATCATTACTATGACGAAAGGGGATGGGACAAGGAAACAGGAAACCCCAGCAGGCAAAAGCTTAACGAGTTGGGACTTTCATTTGTCGCGGAAGATTTCGCCACAGCAGGTTTGTTGTGACGTGTGCCTTGGAGCGAACTCACCCTCTTCCTGCTGATAGAATCCGTTTCAACCTGAAGGCGAAGTAGGCGACAGAAAAAACAAACACAGGCAGATACATCCACCAGGCAAATGGGTTGGGGATACCGTTTCCCGGTACACTCTGAGGAAGGCGCATTATATTCTTCCAGTCCCAACAGAAGGCAATGATCAGCAAAAGACCGCACATTCCTTCAACAACCCAGTCATACCAGGGCAAGCTCAGGAGACGTTGCTTTTCGTTCTGGTAAATGATTATCGATCCTGCAACGATCATGGCAGATGCAATCAAGATAGGGGTAATCACCGGGCCCACCCAGGGTAAGGGTACAAAGAAGAGGAGGTCCCAGGTCATAAGGCTATCCGGCCACCCGACCATGACCCAAAGCCAGACATAATAGAAAATGTCCCATACCCCAAATGAGATCATGAAATAGCAGAATCGCTGCAAAGGGTTCTTCCCGGCAACGCACCCCACAGCCAAGAGCATGAGAATCGTCGCTATCTCGCGAACGAACTCGATTCTTGTGAGGGCATCAGCGACAAAGGTGCCGTCCACCAACTCCTTGACAACGGGAAAACGGAATTGCCCTTCAAAATAGATATCCCGGAGATAGACGACAACTGAGCCCTCTACCCATGCAAAGGCAATAGCAAAGACAATCACCCAGACAAAGCGCCATATCGTCTTTTGCGGTGGTTGTGGGATATCTGCTGTTTTGTTTCTTTCCATCATCTGGGAAGGAGTGTATGGTATTGTGCAGAATCAATCTCGTGTAAAATAAAGCTAAACCTTTTTTCCGGAAAAATAAAGGCAAATATGACCATGAGCAACCTGACAAACAAATTAAAAAGGATAAAGCTCTTGCTCCTTGACGTTGACGGCGTGCTTACTGATGGGAGTATCATTTACGATGACAACGGTTCGGAGATCAAGTCTTTTAATGTGAAAGACGGGTTTGGGATAAGACTTCTGATGAGTTCCGGAATAGAAGTCGGCATTGTCACGGGGAGGGCCTCGATGGCCCTTCGCCATCGCCTGGACAATCTCGGGATATCTCTCGTCTTTGATGGAGTGAAAGACAAGTCTTCCCTGCTCGATCTCATTTTGAAAAAGAAACAGGTATCGGCTGAGGAAGTGGCCTTTGTTGGAGACGACCTCATGGATTTTCAGATCATGCAGAAGGTAGGGGTGTCTGTGGCTGCCAAAGACGGCCACGCCATAGTCCGTGACCACGCTGATATAGTCACGCAAAACAGAGGCGGGTCTGGAGCGGTGAGAGAGGTCTGCGAATCAATACTTAAGGCTCAAGGCCTCTGGGAAAGTATATTGGAAAAATATTGCAGCTGATGCAAAGATTTTTTGAAACCTTTCTGCTTCCAAGGGCCTTCTTCGAAACTCTTGACCGAAGAAAATGAAAATAGAGGCATGGACACTGACCTACAAGGCCAAATCGAAAGAGTTACCTACACCAACCAGGAAAACGGCTTTACCATAGCCCGGGTGAAAGTATATGGACAGCAGAAGCTTGTCACGGTTGTCGGACATATCATGTCTCCCACGCCGGGAGAAATATTGAGGATGAAGGGTGAGTGGACACAGCACCCTACGTACGGAGAGCAATTCAAGATAATCAACTATACGACCTCGTTGCCGGCGTCGGTCTACGGCATTCAGAAATACCTCGCCTCCGGCCTTGTCAAAGGAATCGGCCCTGTCATGGCCAAACGGATTGTCAAGGAGTTCGATACCCAGACCCTGGATGTCATTGAAAACAACATCGAAAAACTTACAGAGGTTGAGGGCATCGGTCAAAAGCGGATCGATATGATCAAAAAGGCCTGGGATGACCAAAAAGAGATTCGGGAAGTCATGATCTTTCTCCAATCCAACGGAGTGAGTCCCGTTTATGCGACAAAGATATTCAGACAATACGGTAACAGGGCGATTGAAGTCGTCATGGAAAATCCCTATCGACTGGCCACCGATATCTTCGGCATCGGTTTTGTTACTGCTGACAATATAGCCCAAAAGCTTGGATTCTCTAAGGACTCTCCATTGAGGGCCGAAGCAGGCATTGTTTATGTACTCCACCAACTGGCTGATGAAGGGCACGTCTACTATCCTTACGAGCCGCTGGTGGCCAAGTGCCAAGAGATTCTCGATCTCAATCGGGATATGATCACCAGCTCCTTCGGGGCAATAGCCGCTGACAACAGGATCGTCATTGAGGACTTGAACGATAGTTTTGAAGAATTTAAAGAGAACAGAAAAGCCGTTTATCTAGCCAAGTTTCATCTCTGTGAAACCAGTATTGCCGAAAGGCTCAAACTGCTCGCCCAAGCACCGAAATCTATACGAAGTATTGATTCCCACAAGGCTATTGAATGGGTCCAAGGTCGTCTTGATATTACATTGGCCGCGAACCAAATAGAGGCGATCAGAAGTGCTGCGGAGAACAAGCTATTGATCATTACCGGAGGGCCTGGCACAGGTAAGACCACAATCATCCATGCTATTTTGAAGATCTTTGCGGAGCTTGGAATAGAGATCCTGCTCGCTGCGCCCACAGGTAGGGCCGCAAAAAGGATGGGCGAGGCAACCGGTCGTCAGGCAAAGACGATCCACAGGATGCTGGAGTATAGTTTTAAGAGCGGCGGTTTCAAAAAAAATGAGGATCAACCGCTACCTTGCGATCTCCTCATAGTGGATGAGGCGTCCATGATCGACACGATTCTGATGCATCATTTGCTGAAGGCTGTCCCTCCTCAGGCAACCCTGATCCTGGTAGGAGATGTCAATCAACTGCCATCTGTAGGTGCCGGGAATATCCTTGAAGATATCATCGCCTCGGGCATAGCACCTGTCGCGAGACTTCACGATATCTTCCGGCAGGCCAGGGAAAGCCGCATAATCGTCAATGCCCATAAGATAAACAAGGGTATTATGCCGTCTCTCTCCTCATCGAGCACGAAGGATGATTTCTATTTCATTGAACAAGAAAACCCTGATGAGGCCCTCAAGATCATACTAGAACTGGTCAAAAACAGGGTCCCCCATCGTTTCGGTTTTGATCCGTTTGAGGAGATTCAGGTTATTACGCCCATGCACAGAGGAACCGTGGGAGCGGAGAATCTCAACGTAGAGTTGCAGAAGGAACTCAACCCGCACGAAGGAGGGATCACAACGGGCAACAGAAACTTCAGGGTGAGAGACAAGGTTATGCAGATCAAGAACAATTATGATAAAGAGGTTTTCAACGGCGATATCGGAAGAGTCACCCGCATAGAGCCGGAAAACAGGGATATTGCCATTGCCTTTGACGGTCGGGAGGTGATTTACGACTACTCTGAACTGGATGAAATTGTCCTGGCCTACGCAGTCTCCGTTCACAAATCCCAAGGCTCGGAATATCCTGTAGTCATCATGCCCATACTAATGCAACACTACATTCTTCTGCAACGAAATCTCGTTTACACGGCCGTTACCCGGGGGAGGAAACTTGTCATATTGGTAGGAACAAAAAAGGCCCTCGCAGTAGGGATCAAAAATGACAAAACACAAAAGAGGTTCACCTACCTGAGGCACAGGCTATGAAGGCAAATTCATGGTTGGGAAGGGACTCAGCCCTCTCCACGACTGGGTCAGGGAGAGAGCTGTCGAAAAAGAGGCCGTCTATTTGAGAGGACCCCATTTCTTTGCCCACGCGTCCTTGATATCCTTATTGATCATACCTATGGGCCATTCGCCATCCTTAAAAACCCTGACAATCTCTTCGGCAGGCCGACTCAACAGCTTCCCAAAGGCACTTGGAGAAAAATGTGCTGAATGAGCCGTCACCAGGCAGTTTTCGAGGGAAAGTAAGGGATCATCCACGGTGATCGGTTCCGGTTCGGTCACATCCAGGCCAGCCATCAGAATAATCCTTTCTGAAAGGGCCGTGTACAAGGCCTTTGGGTCAATTAACGGACCCCTTGCCGCATTGACAATAACAGCGGTAGGCTTCATTTTTTTCAGCTGTTCTATTCCGATAATATGTCTCGTTTCAGGTGTCAGATTAGTATTGATCGCAACGATATCAGATTCGGCCAGCAGTTGATCAAGATCACTGACTGCTCCCACTCCATATTCATCCAATACGTCAGCCGGCACATAGGGGTCATAGGTAATGAGATTCAAGCCGAAACCCTTGGCCTTAGGTGTAAGGGTCCGTGAGACACCGCCGAAGCCTATTATTCCCAGAGTCTGCCCCCTAAGGCTGGTCATGCCGGGCCAGATATTTTTTTGCATATCAGGATCAGGCTCGGCCTTCCATCCGCCTCTCTTGACGTCATTATTCAGCCAGACAATTTTCCTCGTACAGGCCAGAATGAGGGCCATGATATGATCCGATACCTCTTCCCAGCAGTAATCGGGGACATTGGCCACCATAATGCAATTCTCGCTGGCCTTTTCAATATCCATATTGTCATAGCCGATCCCCAAACTCGCAATGAACCGACAATTCGGGAGATTTGCCATGACCTTGGTCGTGAAGGGTTGAAGAGAACCGATCCCTATGACAGCATCGGCGTCCTTGGCAATGGATATGATATCGTCCTCAGTTTGGGCCATCTGTTTTGTTAATTCCACATCCAGCCCGGCCTTTTGCATCATCGCTTGATAATCAGGCATTCCGTCAACGACCATGAGTTGAGCCACCTTTAATGTCATTTTTTCCTCCTTTCTGGTGAATACTTATTCAAGACCTCGAAAAGATTCAAACCTCCCTCAATGGCTATGATCACTCAAAACTCAAACCATTACCAATGGCGATCCTATTCTTCAACAAATCGGTACACCTCAATAGCAAAATCAGGACACATCCACGCGCACATGCAGCAGGCTATGCAATCTTCAGGGTTCTCAAAAGACGCTACAGGGGTTCCGAACGCACTTAGTTTCTCCTCTGAAAAACCAAGGCATTCCTTCTTACAATTGATAATGCAATACCCACACCCTTTGCACAATCCTTCATTAATGACTATTTCTCCCTTTGCCATGAATCACCTCGCTCCTTCCTTCATTGCTCTTGCGCCCTTCCAAAAGGCCCCTTTGTTCATTGACGACAATGATCCCCGACCTGATCGAGTTACGATCTCATCCATGACCTTTCGCCAATTTTCGGATAGACGGAGTGCCGCTATCTACTTTCTAAATCGGCTGAATTCCGGAGGCCTTTTTTCCAAAAAGGCCTGAACTCCTTCGTGAGACTCATCTGTTCCATAGTATAGGTCGACTGCGTGGGCAGCCATTTTCCCGATACCATATACATGGTCGGTATCCGCGTTAAAGGAAGCCTTGAGGTAGGCCAAGGAATAGGGCGCCTTCTCAAGAATCTCCTGACACCACTTATCAACCTCACTTTCCAGTTCATCTGCAGGAACAACCTTGTTTACCAACCCCATTTCAAGGGCTTCTTGGGCGGAATACTGCCTACACATATACCATATTTCTCTTGCCTTCTTTTCCCCGACGATCCGTGCCAAGAACACGGTTCCAAAACCAGCGTCAAAGCTACCGACCTTGGGGCCGGCCTGTCCAAAACGAGCGGTTTCGGAGGCAATAGAGAGATCACAGACGACTTGAAGCACATGTCCGCCTCCAATGGCAAATCCATTGACTGCCGCAATAACCGGTTTCGGTATTGCCCTTATAATACTAATAACCTGGCCGTGGGCATCCAACAGCTCAAATTTCGCCTTCCCTTTTCCATATCCGGAATCATCCTTGATCTTCTGGTCTCCACCGGTGCAAAAGGCCCTATCTCCCTTTCCAGTGAGGACGACAACACCCACGCTTTTATCAGCCCATGAATCGCGGAATGCCTGATACATCTCTTCCAACGTGGTCGCTGTAAACGCGTTGTATAGAGAGGGCCGGTTGATAATCACTTTTGCGACTCCATCTTTCTTCTCATAAATAATTTCATCAAATTCCATCAAAAACCTCCTGAAAATAAAAGACTCAAATCGTTAAAAATGTTAAAAAAGGTGATCAGTATAAGGTAGGGTCAGACGCCGGAATAACTTCCAAAATGGAGATGGAAATCCGCCCGAGACTAATGAAGGCCATTAATGAGTGTGTCGTATACGTTCAGTTCAGATCGATAACGCTGACGTGTTATTTTGGATATCACACCTGCATTTTTGTGTCAACACAGATCAACCTTGGAGGGAAGTGCTGGGAATAAGGTACTGGGGTCTTCTACGATCTGACTATCGGCTTTAAGAAAAGTCTCCGGGGAGCAAAGACTTCGCACCAAGGAACTCACCTTTTATCCTCTATTTATCCATCGCCCAGGCATTAACAGATTTGACACTCAGGGTCCGCTTTAATATACTTGTCTTACCTTATAGTCAGAAAGGGATTCTTCCCTGGGATGGACTCAACACAAGACTCACCAAAAGGACTTCCAAACCTGAAAAAACCCTTACAGTCGGTAGAGGCATTACACGCTAATCAATAATCCAGAAGGAGGGACAAAATCAGAAATGGATATTCAATTGGAAACCGTCATTTACGATGTAAAAGATATGGTGGCGACGATAACCATCAACAGGCCCGACAACAAGAA
Source organism: Thermodesulfobacteriota bacterium (assembly GCA_034189325.1). Lineage (GTDB taxonomy): Bacteria > Desulfobacterota > DSM-4660 > Desulfatiglandales > Desulfatiglandaceae > JAXHUM01. Next base: position 4,896 of record JAXHUM010000059.1, on the reverse strand, counting down.
TTCGTTGACCATTCAGCTGATGAAGGATCTCTGCACTGCCCTGGAAGAGGCTGAGAACGATCCTGCCGTCGGTGTAGTAGTCCTGACAGCAACCGGCGACCGGTTCTTTTGCCCCGGGCTGGACCTGACCTGGGCAAAGGACCTCTTTCATAATACCAATGATGTTTGGGCGATGAACAGTCAATATGCCCGTATCATTTACGACATGAGGTATAATGGAAAACCGGTTATTGCCAGAATTAACGGCATTACCGCAGGCGGGGGGTGTGAGTTCCTGATTGCCGCCGACTTGGCGATCGCTGCTGATACTGCACGGTTTCAACAGGGGGAAGGAGCAGTGGGAGCCGTCGCTAGCTATGCCACACAATCCCTCACGCCGATTATGGGCGACAGAAAGACCCGGTGGTTTTTGTTCACCGATGAGGTCATTGATGCCAAGACAGCCCTTGAATACGGGCTTGTGAATAGAGTCGTGCCCTTTGAGGAGCTTGACAAAGAAGTCGAAAAACTCTGTAAGACGCTTCTAAAGAAAGCTCCTTGGTCCCTCAGATTTACCAAAGACCAGATCAATGTCTGGTTCGATTCGGTCTCACATACCCTCAGACAGGGAAATGACTTCTGGAGCTTGCAGTCGACAAGCCCGGAAACCCTTGAAGGCATTGACGCCTTTATTAACAAAAGGCCCCCCCAACATGTGGCGTTGCGGCAGAAGTCCGCCTCGGGAAAGTCTCATACCTTTCTCTGGGGACCGCCGACAGTGACCTGCCCAAACTGCCATGCCAGATGGTTGCCGGAAGAGTTCGAGTTCTGCGGCAAGTGCGGTTCAAAACTGGCATAGAGAAGTCCGACCACAGCCGATCGAACTCGAAGTAAAGGATAACGAAATCCTATGGGGCCAAGAAGATCTTATCTGATGGCCTGAAACTTGCTTATTTTTGGAAAACATCTAAAAGTTACATAGGCTTATTAAGGTTTAACGTTTCAACAGACGAATTGGAGGTTCACGATGGAAAGGAAAAGAGGTCTTGGCATTTTCTTGTTTTCGATGTTCTGCTTATTGGCCCTGTCAAATTGTGTGAGTAAGAAGGAACATCTGATGAAGGTGGAGGAAAGCGAGAAATTATCCAAAGAATTGTCAATTCTAAAGTCCGACCACGCGAGATTGCAGGAAGAGAAAAAAGAGTTGGGGAAAACCATTATTGACCAAAAGTCCAGGATATCTGATCTTGAAAACGAAAATAGCCTGTTGAAAGAAGAGGTCCAATCACTACACGCCAAGGCCGAAGCCCTGGAAAGAAAGAGGGATACGGATATCAGACAGATGAAGGGGACCTACGAAAACTTGCTTGAGGATATGAAATCTGAGATAGATAAGGGGCAGATTACGATTACCCAATTGAAAGGAAAGTTAAAGGTAAACATGCTCGATGAAATACTCTTTGATTCAGGCAAGACAGTGATTAAGCCACAGGGGATTGAGGTGCTCAAGCGGGTTGGAAATATCCTGCTGGAGGTCAAAGAACGGGCCATTAACATTGAAGGGCACACAGACAACGTTCCCATAGGAATAGAACTCAAGAAGAGATATCCTACAAACTGGGAACTCTCATCCGCCAGGGCAACCAATGTGGCACGGTACTTACAGGAAACGATCGGCATCGAGCCCTCCCTTCTTTCCGCCACAGGCTATGGAGAATTTCATCCGATTGCAAGCAATGATACGGCTGAGGGGAAAGCCAAGAACCGGCGAATAGATATCGTTCTTGTTCCCATAGAAGTGACACCATTTTCAAGGAAATAGCGAAACCATTCGAACGGAAGAGCGTTTTTTCTGACGAACTTGGCTTGACACCTATAAGAACTCGGGCAATGTCAAGCCAAACTTCGTTCAAGCCACCTTATCCCTCGGTCTCCTCTTCAATCCACCTGAGATAATCCTCATTCCCACCGATGATAGGCAGAGCGATAATTTCCGGGACATCATAGCTGTGGGCCTCTTTGACTAGGCTAACAATATCCTGCAGCAGACAGGCCTTGCTCTTGAAAATCAAGAGCACCTCATCAGATGAGTCAATTTTGCCACACCACCAAAACAGTGAGTGTATCTTCGGGACTAGATTGGCGCAAGCGGTCTTTCTCTTCTTGACCAGCAAATCCGCTATTTTCTCGGCCTCCTCCGGTGATCCGGCAGTAACGAAGATAACAATCTTATCCATGTTTTCCATCATGCGATGCATCTCCAAAGTCTCAGCGTCACGGCCTACAATCGACCATGCCTTTTCATGATTTCCTTAGACGTCTCAAAGGCAATTCGGCAAATCTCTACCCTTTGAGTTTCTCCACCACCCTGATATCGGCTATCCTGGTGAAAGGGTACTGCCCCTCCCCATCCTTCTCGATATATTTTACCATGTCCCAGATGGTATTGAGGGCGGTAGTGACTCCCACAAGGGCCTCCATCTCAACGCCTGTGCGGGCCTGGGCCCTTACCACGCAAGTGGCCTCAATACAATCTTCAGAGACTTCGAAATTCACCTTGATCGTGTCAAGGGGTATCTGGTGACAATGAGGAATCAAGAGATGGGTCTGTTTGGCTGCATTCATAGATGCTATCTCGGCCACTGACAGAGGATCTCCCTTCTTGATCTCCCCCTTCTTGATCTTGACGATGGTATCAGGTGAGAGGAAAATCTTTCCTACTGTCTTTGCTTGACGCTTTATGATCGGTTTATCCGTGACATCCACCATTCCCATACCGGTACCTCTTCTAAAAAATTTCCCTCTTTCCCGAGCCTTCCTTCTTTACCCGGTCTACAGCGGCGATCAGGGCTGGGAAAACATGCTCCCTCGTGTCACCCCCCACCGCAACGGCCATAATGTCCTGCCCGACCTCCAGAGTTCCCCCGCAGGTCTCGATGACAACTTCAACTATGCCGGGCATATTCTTTATCTCTTCAACGATCCTGCTGATCGCTTCTTCATCAAAAGTCACTTCAACAGACTTCACTTGTCCGCCCTCTAAGGAGTTGCCTCTGACGACTCCCAAGTGGGTGGCGATCATTCCGATCTTGGCGTAATCCGCATGCTCCTTAACACGACTCACTATTCTGTTCAAATCCATATCAGACTCCAGAGCCTAATGATTATCATCCAGGTCAAAGAGTTTTCTGGTCATATCCAGGTATGTATCCAGGGTTTTCCTTCCTGCCTTTTTCTTCAGATACAGGATAGGATTGTTCAGGATCTTCTCCGCTACAGATCGAACAAGGCCCTGGACAGCCTCTTGTTGGGCAGAGGAGAGGTTTTTTAATGCCGGACCGCCTCTTTTTAATTCGGTCCGGATAATAGACTCCGCCCTTTCTCTCAAAGAGATAATGGTAGGGACGACTTCGAGTGTCTCCAACCAGTTTTTGAACTTGATCACCTCCTCCTGTACGATCCTCTCAGCAACCAGGGCTTCTTCTCTTCTTTGTGCCATATTCTGGCGCACGACCCCTTTCAGATCATCAATATCATACACATAGACGTTCGGTAGATTGTTCACCTCAGGCTGGACATCCCTCGGCACTGCGATGTCGATAAAAAAAAGTGGATGGTTTCTTCTCTTCTTCAGAGACTTTTTGACCTGGTCATAGGTGATCACATATTCTTCGGAAGCAGTGGACGACACAACGATATGGGCGTCACGCAAATGAGCGCCGATTTCATCAAATGAGATGGGGCTTGCGTCAAAATTCCTCGCCACCCGGATGGCACGATCAATGGTCCGGTTAGCCACGACCATCGAGCTTACGCCCTGAGCCATAAGGTGTTTGGCGGCAAGTTCAGCCATGTCCCCGGCACCAATAAGTAGGACCTTCTTTCCATCTAATTCGTAAAAGATCTTTTTGGCCAGTTCAACTGCTGCGTAGCTCACCGAAACAGCGGCCTCACAGATCCCAGTCTCCGTTCTTACCCTCTTTGCCACATGGAAGGCCTTGTGCATCAAACGGTTAATAATCACCCCCGATGTCTTCTGTTGGGTCGCCAGGGAATAAGCATCTTTGATCTGCCCCAAAATCTGGGCTTCACCAACCACCATCGAATCCAGGCTGGAGGCGACTCTGAACAAATGTCGCACGGCGTCCGTGTCTTCATAGATGTAGAGGTTTGAGATAAAACTCTCCTCGGGGATTTCCCCAAGTTTTGACATCAAGGATATAATCGAACGTTTGGCCTTTTCATCATCATCGGTCGTTACAACGGCCTCTACTCGGTTGCAGGTAGACAAAAAAAGTCCTTCCTTTACACATCCGATATCTCTCAGTAGGGCGACGGCCTTTGCGGAATTGTCCTCTTTAGAAGCCAGGCGCTCTCTCAGCTCGACAGGAGCTGATTCATGGTTCATGCCTATGTTGATAATCTTCATCAAAGCTCACTTTCTGCCCCTAGGCTGCCGAAACTGTGATAACCCCCGAGTAGGAGGCTGGCCCCGGCAAACGTGAAGAGCAGGAGACAGAAACAGACAATAGACATCACGGCGGCCCTACGTCCCTGCCACCCTACAACAAGTCTTTCATGAAGAAGGGCCGCGTAAGAAAGCCAGGTGATCAATGACCATACTTCCTTGGGGTCCCACTGCCAGTAAGAACCAAAGGCATGTTGTGCGTAAATGGACCCGGTGATCATTCCGACAGTCAGAAAAGGGAAGCCGTATATCAGGGAATAATGGTTAATACTATCAAGGGTAGCCAGGGAAGGCAGTCTGTTGTGAATGGAACCAAGCCTCTTTTTTTTGATCTGACGTTCCTGAATAAGATACATAATGGCAGACAGAAAGGCGATGGCGAATACACCATTACCTAAAAAGACCGTCCCCACATGTGCGGTCAGCCATAGGCTCTTGAATATTGGTTT
>JAXHUM010000058.1:0-4403 GCA_034189325.1 Thermodesulfobacteriota bacterium | reverse complement strand
TTAAAATACAATGCGGATCCACAGGACTATGTGGAAGCAATGAAATGGTTTAAAAAAGCATCAGATCAAGGCGATGTCGATTCTGCATTCAAAATAGCATGCCTTTATAAAAATGGCCTGGGTGTCCCAAAAAACGATGCAGAAGCAACCAAATGGTTTCAAAAGGCCGCAGATCAAGGCCATAGCTATTCAAAAAAGGTACTGTTTGACAGAATAGAAAAGGGCCCTTTTTACAATCTTCCAGGAGGGAAATTAATAGATGCAATTTATAGAAATGATATGAAAACTGTAAAAGAAGTTGAAATTACAAGTGGTCTAAAAAGTCTGAATTCCGGCTCATCACTGCTCAATCTTGTTGCAAATAAATATATGTATGCCTTTAATCAAAACTGGCCATATTGTCACCAGCGCGAAAAGAGGAGAAGGAGATTCTCCGTTACAATTAAAGAAAAAAAATATGAAAACATTTATGGCATGGACATGGGATCAATCCCATCCTGGACTTCCTCTGCAACCTATGTAGTTCCTAAAGAGTTTTATTATTTACTTGAAAGGTTAGGTAGCAATATGGGATCGGATCATATGGAGATGGCGGCTAAGTATTTTCGATTAAGAAAGGTGATTAAAATATTCGATGGAATAGATATTCTTCAACAAACAAATAAGTGTGACAGCCCTGATATAAAACAGTTTGAAAAAAACCTTATCTCATTGACAACAAGATCCTCTGAATGGAAAAGTCCTGGCTATATTCAATCGAATGAAAAGAAAATGAGTCAATCTGACGTTTCTAAACCTAAGTTCGCTGGATCATGGGAAACAATCGTTGATAATCAACGTATTGAAATGGTTCTTTGGGATAAACCGAACAAAAAAGAACAATTTTACGGGATTGTTTATGCACCAAATCACGACTGTATAATGGTGGCACATCTTGGCAAACATAAAGGTAAATGGAGACTTGATTTTGGATGTCGTGAAGCATCAGATCGCAAAAACAATTGTACATCGAACATAAAAGGCTTAAATAAAGATTTTTTTGGAGGGTTTGGGGCTGCTGCGATGGATACCGCTTCAGACGAACTAACACTCAAATCAAATTATTTCCTACTAGGTTATTTCGTAGCAGGTAATGTTATCACTGCGCCAGATGGGAAAAAAATAAAAACAAAGATTGGTCTTCGATTTAAACGAAAGTCTATAAGCAATGAATTATTGGAGATTCTTAAATTTTATAAACTAAGTGGCGGAAATCCAGACCAGAAGTTTTTGGATGAAATCAAAAAAGGGTAAACTCATTTCAGTCCCTTTCGATTCAATTATCCGCCATTATTTTTGAATGATCTGGGTGCAATATTGTCTTTCGTGGGGAGGGGGCAAACCTACTCTTGACCCTAACTTCCACTGACTTCTAACGTGCTATATCCATAGCCCAATCAATTCCATCTGCTGTGCCCCCCTTTCCAGTCATCAGGAATGGGCCTTTGTCTGGAGAGGCTCCTGTGGTTCCCCATGGAATTGAAGCCTGAATGTCGTACCGCCTGAGAGTTCACAGTCCTCTTTATCCCTGCACAAGGGGCATTCACTGATCCTGCCTATGCAGCCGTCACCGGGGTCCTCAAGGCATTTACATCTCGTGGAGAACATGTCAATCTTAAAATCGAAACGTTCGGAAAACATTCTCATCCGTAGCAGGTCCGCTCCTTTTCCTCCTGCATTGAAATCAAAAGGCCTTTTTGAGGAATACTCCATTGTCTCCTGAGTTGGAAAAAAGCCTTCAAATATCCGTCTTTGATTCTCTTCCGTAATGCCCACACCAAAATCACGGACCTCCAACTCTGAGGCATTTCCCTTCTTTTTGACGGCTATCTTGATCCTTCCCTCGTCGGGTGTGTTTTCCACGGCATTTCTTACCAGTCCGTCAAACACCTTTTGGAGCGGTTCTCGAGGTATAACGATGGGGGGTGCTGTTTCAAGGGAGGTTAAAATATCCACATTACGGTGGGAAAAGAGGGGCTGAAGGCTTGAGAGTCTTTCTTTGACAAATTCGGAAAGAATGATCTTTTCGGGAACCATCTCTTCTGTGGCGAATATCTCACGGATACGCTCTCTTAAACGGTCAATTAAAGGGACCTCCCCCACTTCTTCAACGATGAGCGTCTCCAGTTCATCGGCGCACTCATCTATCATCATTGAGAGAGTATCATGGGCCCTGTATTCCCGTTGATGTACGATGTCTTCCGTCTCCGCCTGAATATCGACAATGCGGTCCAGATTTCTTTTGGCCCTTTCTATAGAGGGCTTCCACGATTCTTCAGGCAGCATAGCCAGTTTTTTTGCCAGTATCTTCAAAGACCCTGAAAGCACGGAGACGGGCGTCTTCAATTCATGGGACAGATGCTGGAAGACCTTGTCTTTGGCCCTATTCAAACCGGCCATTTCCTGGTAGGCCTGTTTCAATTCTTCAGAGAACCGGGCATTTTCAATGGAAAGCGCCACTGTCCCGGCTATCATATTCAAGACCTCTACATCTGTTTCATCAAACACCCCCTCTTTTTTATTTATCGCGGATAAAACGCCGGTTATTCGATCGCTGCTTTTGAGCGGCACCTGTATGAAGTTTCTGGTCTCATATCCAAGAACTCTATCCCTAACCGCAAAGGATTTGGCTACTTTGGAGGTGTCGCGGACAATAGCCGGTTCCCCGGTCCTGAGGACCTTGCTCACGATAAACTGATCTATCACCTCCATGCTGAAGCGCATCTCCTTGATTTTCTTCTGGGTGATCTTGTCGTCATAGGCCGCGCTCAGGAAAAAGACCTCTTGTCTTCCCTCATCCAACAGCGCGACAGTGCCGCCCTCTGTTTTCAGGAGCCGTTTTATCTCATAGGTAATGTAATCTAAGAGCGTCTCCAGGTCAGGGTATTGCGGGAGCGCCATGCTGATCCGAAGCATGGCCTCGTTGTTCTGGGTGATCCTTTTCTCTCTCGTGATGTCCCTCAGGATGACGAGTTCTCCTGCCGGCTCGTTCTTAGTGTCATAGAAAATAGCGGCCCTTATAACAACATCCAGAATCCGGCCATCCTTGGCCAGCCGTCTGGTTTCGTAACGAAGTATGGCCTTTTTCTCAAAAAGTTGTTTAATGCTCTCGGTGACCTCTTTTTCGAGTCCCTGGGGCACGTAAGGGATACGTTTTCCTTCTAATTCAGGAAGGGACCAGCCAAACACCTCGGTGAATGCCGGATTCAGATAATAGACAAGTCCATCCAGGGTGAAGACCACTATAGGATAGGGAGCGAAATCAAGGAGTCCCCTGAACCATGCCTGTCTTTCACGGAGTGTTTTCAGCGTTTGCTTTCGTTCGGCGATTTCATCTCTCAAGAGATTGTTCGATTCCAGGATGTTCGCAGTTCGTTCAGCGAGTTGCCTTTCAATGTCATTATCTGCTTTAAGCCGTGCCTCTTGGGCATGGATCCGTGAGATCTCTATGGCTGCGATGTTGCCAAACAAGAACAGGGCATCAAGATCGGACCGGGAGAATAGGGTCTTTGTTCGATTAAAGAGACAGAGTAAGCCCAGGTCTTTTTGACCCATCTGAATAGGGACCATTATTCCGGAGACAAGGCCCTCTTCATGGATAATCCTGTGAAATAGTTTTGTGAGTTCCTTGTTGGCCACGCAATCATCAATGATCCAACCTTTTCCTGTCTCTCTTGGAGGTTTGCTCAATCCCTGTTTGAAAGGAAATCGCATGTTTTTAAATGCCTCTGTTTTCACGCCGGCAAAACTGTGAAGAAACATGTCTTCTGCTAATTCATCACGCAAGGCGATAAAAGAGACATCTGCAGGGAACAGGGCTCTGCTTTTTTCCACGACAAGCCTCAAATTCTCTTTGAGGCCCTGGTTTGATGTCACGGCCGTTGTTAAATCATAAAGGACCTGGAATGTCCTTGAGTGCAGGGGAGTAGACTCCCTATCTGATGAGATCGGCACATTAAGGCGGGACTCACAATCTCTCACCCTCTTTTCCAACTCTTCGTAGGTCGGCTTTTCTGCCATTGAAGATCCTCCACTAGCATAAAAGACTCATTCTTCAGAAATGTTGGGTTGTCGTCTGCCTACGTAACAGCCTTGTATTCATTAATATCATTCCGGGGCTTCACAGCAATGAAAATGTCGTTTTTTCAAAATGATATGCCAACAAAGGCTTTTGCCTAACGAATTTCTAAGAAAGAATAACGCATCCCCGGGTTAAGACTAAGCATCGGTAAAGATGGTATGAGGGGGGTAAAAGGTGATTTCAACCGCCGATACAATGTGGTGTAGCCTTCGACAGTTCCTCCAGATAATATCAGTAAGACAAGCATCCTGTCCAGTGCCCAAAGCATGAAGTCCTCTATATT
>JAXHUM010000057.1:0-42434 GCA_034189325.1 Thermodesulfobacteriota bacterium | reverse complement strand
TCAAAAGGATTCTGCATGGGGGCCTCTGACGTTGTACCCGGTGTCTCAGGCGGGACCATGGCCTTTATCCTAGGTATCTATGAAGAGCTGGTCACTGCCATAAAGTCATTTGACCTCAGAGCCCTTAAATTCCTAGCAGGTTTCAATATCCGGGGGCTTCTGGATCACGTCGCATGGAAATTCCTCTTGGCCGTCGGTGTTGGGGTGGCCGCGGCCATATTTACCTTGGCAAGGATCCTCTCCTGGCTCCTTGAGAACAGACCTGTTCTCATCTGGTCCTTTTTTTTCGGATTAATACTGGCGTCCGTGCTCAGCGTCAGCCGTCGCATCGAGTCATGGAGGGCGCCCGTCCTGGTCTGCCTCTTCGGAGGCCTGGTGGGGGCCTACTTCCTTGTGGGCATCGTACCTGTCTCAACCCCTAATGCCCCCTGGTTTCTCTTCCTCTGTGGGGCAATCGCCATCTGCGCAATGATCCTTCCAGGAATATCAGGATCCTTTATCCTCCTGCTACTGGGAAAGTACCGATATATTCTGGAAGCTCTCAATCAGAGGGATTTTGTCATACTGTTCATAGTGGCCGCAGGGGCTTGTGTGGGGATTATCGCTTTTTCTCGGCTCCTCGGCTGGCTGCTGGACAACTACCATGATCTCGTAGTGGCCGCATTAACCGGGCTTATGATCGGGTCCTTGAGAAAAGTGTGGCCATGGAAGCAAACCGTCGAGAGCCTGATGGACGCCCACGGAAGGGTGATCCCCATTGTTCAGACAAATATCCTTCCCGCCCAATGGACAGGTGAAGTCTTTCTTGGAATAGGTCTGGGTGCCATTGGCCTTTTATCCGTGATATTGTTGGACCGACTCCAATCTCAATCGAGTGCTTAGTCAGTCTCGATGCTCTTTCGTGTCTTAAAATCCCCCAGGCCCAGGAGTCTGAATACGATCATCACCTGGGTGTCTTCATCTTCCCATTCAGCGCCGAGACGTACAGCCCAGCACTGGCTCTCGTATTCCAACCATAGGCTTTTTGAAATATCCTGATCAACCATAAGGTCCTTTTCAAGGGAACCGCCGGTGGAAAATCCATACAGGAGGTTCAGATCTACAGAGAGGCTCAGGTTCTTGTCTGTGTCCCTTTCATACTGATAGTCGACCTCAAAGAGATCCTTTCTGTTGCCCGACCTATCGACTATCAGCTCAAGAGAAAGATCCGCCGAAGTGATTCTGTTGTCGTAGTGGTCCCAATAGGCAACACCTGAAAAATCAAGATTGGGAAAGGGGTTCAGGCTGATATCCGCCTTGAGGGGTTTAAAGGGTTCCCTGTCATAATCCGGATCCTGATCCCGCCTTGCCTCCTCAATATCGTAAGTCTGGCTAACGGTGAACGTCCCCCATTGGCGATAGGTGATGTTTCCCTTCTTGTCTTCCATACGGGCATCCAGGAAGTTTTCAAACGAGAGGGTTACGAGGTTGGCGTCACCCTCCTGGTCAATCGACTCAAACCAGGGCTCCTCATCCTCTTTGTCCTGGTATGCCCTGTAAGAGTATTCCAGCGTGGGCCGTATCTTATGCTTAAGCCTTTTGACATTTTGCCAACCCGGATCAAAGACCCGTTCCACATTCGTGGCTAACCTGAGGCCTGCCTCGTAAGCTCTCCTGTTCTGATGGTCCTCTTCCTCACCCTCCTCCTCAAACCATTGAGAATTATGAGAGTACTGGAAAAAGGGTTCACATTCTATGTGAGGACCGAGCCACAAGGGGATCTTTATCTCGGGGACAATAGATATCCGATGGCCCTTTTGACCTGTATCGCGCCAGACATACCCGTAGTCTGAACCTATGTTGAAATACAAGGGCCAGCCAAACACCTGTTGGGGGAGAAGAAGAAAATTAAGCCCTCCCAGAGGTTGGGCCGTATCGTCTAGAGAAGGATTTTCAGGCCTCTGGTGATAGCTCGCAAGGGCCTGAAGGCTGTAATCGTCCCCGTCATGGGCCAGTCTTAGAGCGGATCTTCGTGTGGGAGAGACCTCTTCCTCAACAGGACGCCCCCAGTCATCTACAAGATCCGGTCTGGTCTCAAGACCGAGGCCCCCTTCGTCGAATTCCCTCAGATAATCCTGGTCGCTCACAAAATCGGCGTCCAGACGGGCTGACCAACCGAGAAACAGGTCCTGATCCGCCTTGCCTCTGAACCAGTATCGTGTCTGGTTGTTCCTGGCAAAGGGGCTGATCTCAACCTCATCCGGATCGTTCAGATCCTTTTCTTCTTTTTTGTCTGAGAGGATATCAAAGAGAAAGGCACCCTTGGACGCCTCTCCCGCGATATAACGAAATTCGACTCCCTGCATGTATCCACGTTTATCCATGTAGCGTTGATAGAAAGTGGCGTCTGTCTGGTCTGAGATGGCCCAGAAAAATGGGATCTCAGCATCGAGTCCGTTTCTCGAGGAATACCCAAACCTGGGAGGCAGGAGTCCGCTTTGTCTTTTGGTCTTTGCCGGAAAAACAAAATATGGAAAGTACAGCAAGGGCCAATCTTTTACCCTCAAAGCCGCATGCTTAACCTTCCCATACCCTTCAATCGTCACCCTGACTTCCGAACCGGTCAGGCTCCAGGCCGGATCCTCTCCATCGCATGTAGTCAAGTGACAATCCTTCACAAGATAGGTATCCTTCCCCTCTTTTTCCATGACCTCGCCACTTATATAGTAGTGATTCGATTTTAGAAAAAGACGGCCCTTCTCGATTTTACCTGTGTGATCTCTGAGATTAAACAGGCCCTGATCTCCCGTCAGGACATCTCCCTCCGATTCCATCTTTACATCTCCCCACACATGGGCGATCCCTGTCTGGGTGCTGTATGTTACTCTTTGGGCATGGAGGGTCACGCCGCCTTTGGATATGACAACATCTCCTTGGGCATGATAGACGCCTTGATCTTCATTGTAGGAGAGGGTTCCCGCCGAAATATTCCAGGGCCCGTCATCGTCTGCGGAAAGACGATCCCCTATCGATTTTTGTCCCCCGTGGGATATCTGGACAGAGGATATGGCCCACAGAAGGACCCATATCAGTAGAGCTCTTTGTATAACCACTCTTTTTTTACGGATGATTCACTCCTTTTGTCTTATCAGCTCTAACTCTTTGGGGCGTTCTAGAAGCCATCCGGTTTGTAGGTTTCAGGATCCAAATAAGACATGGCTTCTCCCACGGTAAACAGTGAACCGCAGACCACAATCAGGTCCTCAGGATCCGCCAGGTCCCTGGCCCTGTCGAGGGCCTCGGTCAACCGGGGCACCACTTCCCCCTCCTTGTGAAGAGGGCCCGCCTCTGTTGCCAGGGTTTCAGGAGAGGCGGCTCTTGAATAGACCGGCCTCGTGTAGATGGCATAGTCGGAAATAGGCACAATAGCGCGGAGAATCTTCCCGATCTCCTTGTCCTCCATAACTCCTATAACAAGGATCAACCGCCTGTAACGGAAGTCGCCCTTGATGGATGCTGCAAGGGCACTGACAGCAGCAGGGTTGTGCGAACCATCCAGTAGAATGGTCGGCGCTTTGCCCATGATCTGCATTCTTCCCGGCCAGATGGTCTTTTTCAGTCCCTCCCGGATCTGTTCCGATGTGATCTTTATACCTTTTTTTTCAAGGAGCTCCAGTGCGGCAAGGGACAAGGCCCCATTGCGTATCTGGAACCGCCCCTTAAGACCGAGTTCCAGTTTTTGGAGGTGTCGTGCTATTCCGAAGTAATCGAGCGTCGATCCTTTGCCCCTGCGATAGCGCATCTCCTTGCCCAGTCGCCAAAAGGGAGCTCCCTTCTCTTGACAGAGAGACCGAAATAGGTCGATGACCTGGGACTGGGTTGCTCCTGTAACGAGATCAATGCCCTCCTTGATGATTCCCCCTTTTTCTGCTCCGATATCGAGCAGTCTGTTTCCCAGATAGAACTGATGCTCCAGTGATATATTCGTAATCACTGAAACAAGAGGCGTGATCACATTGGTAGCGTCCAAACGACCCCCCATGCCCACTTCCATAATGGCAACATCCGTCTTTTCACGGGCAAAATAGACAAGGGCCATGGCAGTAGTGGCCTCAAAAAAAGTTGGAGGTTCGTCCCGTACAAAGACATCCCTCAGTTCATTGATCAGCGCGGTTGCCTGAGCCGGAGTCATTTCCTCATTATTGATTCGGAACCTTTCTGTAAATCGTATCAGGTGGGGAGAGGAGTACATGCCTACTTTCAGCCCCGCTTCTTTTAGGATAGTGGCAATGAACGCCCCAACCGAGCCCTTGCCGTTTGTTCCCCCTATGTGGATATACTTCCTTCCCACATGGGGATTCCCTAAGGCTTCCAGGAGATTGGATGTCTTTGAGAGCCCGAATTTGATCCCGAATTTTTGAAGACCGTACAGGTATGTGATCGCTTCCCTGTAAGACGAGTACTGTTCATTCATAAACAGCGACAACCTTTCCCATGAGATAACACGCGCAACCATTCCAAATCGGCTTGGTATTTTTGCAGGGCAGGGAAAGTTTTGTCAATTCAAAAGATTCACCAATAGGGGCGACAGAGAAGAGGAACGAGTTTGAAAAGCCGCCGTCTGCCTCACCGGCCAATCTCGGCAGGCCAATCGCCTGATTCAGGATTCATCGAATCATTGTGCACTGAGTTTTTTTTTGGTAGCATAAAATTTATCATGTGAACAAAGATTTTCGGAGCCTTGCCGGATCGCACGGTTGATGGAGATCGAGGAATAAGAAAATCACGAAACAAAGAGAGGTCATGCATGAATGTTACCATAAGATTTTCTGCGCCGCTCCGGCGCTTTACCGACGGCCGGGCATACGTTGAATTAAAGGCAGCCAATGTGGGAGAATGCCTTCGCAGCCTGCAGGACCTCTTCCCATCACTGAAACAGGAGCTCTGGAATAACGAGGGGGGGCTAAATCCATTCCTAGGCGTGTTTGTCAATGGTGAGAATATAAATTCCCTTCAGAGTTTACTCACCCCTCTCGGCACGGACGATGAAATCAGTATCATTCCTGCCGTTGCCGGCGGATAAGAGGAGAGGTTTCCGGCAAGGATACTTACTCACCGCCTAGGACGACCAATATGCCCCTTCCTGATCCATGGGTCTGAGAAATAGACCTGATCAGGAGTTGCGTTCATTTCGATGAAAATGAAAGGAGGCTCATATGATAATCAAGGACCCGAACTTTCAGTGGATCTACATTAATCCTTCGAATCCGAACCTGCCGTATAAAACCCAATGGGATTTTCCCACTACAAAGGAGGATTATCTCGAACACTGGGGCAAGTGGGTCATTATGGAGAGCAAGGAGACCCTTGATGCTCTGGCTGCCAAGCTGGAACCCTACGTGGAGGATAGGAGTATTTACAGCATCAAGTACGACCAGACTCCCCAGGAGTTTATAGGCCTTGGTGACGCTCTCGGTATGTGCGTCTTCTGTGATGACAGAGACAGAGACCGAGTTTGGGGGATCCTGGCCCAAGAGGGGGTCACTGAAAAGGCTTGGTACTATGAACGCCAGACCCTTGATATGTGGAAGCCGGGCGGGATGCTCATGGAAAAGTGGATTGAACATTATAAATTGAGTCCGGAAAAGGCCCAGAAACTCAGGGATGTCACGCAGAAGAACTACGACAAGATGCTTTCTTCCATGTTCGACGAAAGGGGAAAAGCCAATGAGGATATCTGGAATTTTGAGCAGATATGTTGGCAAACAATGGTGGAGGACAAAATCAAGACCATTGAAAAGATCCTCCAGATTGAATGGAACATGTTTTCTCGAGTACAAAATGTTGGGGGCAAAGCCTCTTGCCAGGAAGACCCCAAGGCCTTTGAGATCATGAGGTCGAGCCAGTTTATGACCTGGTCAAATGATTGTCTGGAAAGCTATTTAGATGACCTTAACAAGGCCTTGAAAGAGGGAAGAAATCTCCCGACGGAAAAGTATGCCAGGATGATGCGTTTCAACGCTCCTGATGAATATCAAAAGGTGAAGGAGATGCTCCCGGTATTGGATGAAGAGATCCTTGACTTGGTGGACAAAATTGTGGCTATCGAGCTTGTATGGCAGGAAGAGTTTATCGATAAATATCCCTCCATCAGTGGAAGAGGAAGACCGATCTACAGCAGGGACGACTCCCCCTTAGCCGTATCTATTGAGACTTACCTGAGAGGAGAGCTTGAGACTTACTCCCTCAACACCCTCAAGGCATACTTCCGGGACATCGTTGATAAGATGTCTAAGGATATCAACGGATCGGAGCTGGTGCACGAACATCAGGTCAGGAGATATGGATACGGATCCCTGGACGAGGCAGAGGCGGCCTTGGGGAAGAGGGCGAATTAGAAACGGCAATCTTTTAAAGACCACTTCCTTTTCAGATGATGAATAGGTCTCAATTTGTCAACACTCTTCTCCCCTCTGGTTGAGGACATTATTGAACCCCCATATTCAGCGACCCATCGACAGGAAGGGAGGTTGTTTTCAGTGCTGACATGCAACCCTTTTCCTCTAAAACCTGCATCTCTTGTTCGTTTCGCACAAGGAGGGCCCCGGCGAATCCCAGGGCATTGACGGAGATAGATTCGAAGAACTCGTTCCGCCTCGGCACCAATAGCATCCACTCTCGTGTGAATAAAAAGTTATAGGGACCGGATTGCCTTCTATTTCGGGATTCAAAAGGACTATTGAGGCCGACGGCAGAAAGCATCTTTAGATACAGCTTTAGTAACGACGCTGATGCATTGGGGGATACTCTCAGAGAAGACCAGTCCAGTCTGGCAAAGGAGTGAAGGAAAGGAAGATCGCCAACCACGCCTAACTCGTCTTTAAAACCGGCCGAGGCAAAAAGCGGTTCTATGGGTACTTTGGGGGTCCTGTCACTCATGGGAAGGGGGATCATCTGAAGGTGCTTATGCTGTTGACTTGCCCCGGCTATTTCCCCGCCATTGTAGAAAGCCAATCCATCGAATTCGGCCATGCAGATCCCCATCGCCTCGAAGTCCTGCAGAGTGAGCAGGGATTCCTGGTCCTCGAAAGATCGGGTGACAATAAGCAGATGGTGATCAATAACGTTGAATTTGTTTAGGAGGCAAACATGGGTATCGGAAATGTCCGCCACAAACATGCTTTCTTCATAGGGGAGAAAAGGGTTGGACTCTTTTTTGTCTTCCGACTTGCGGGAAAGGCTTGACACGATCCGGACCAGGAAATCAACACCTCTGTCATGGATTATCCGACTCCTTGTAGCAATCGGAAGGAGCGTGCCTGCTTGCAGTGCTCTTTCCGTACTATCCAGTGTCTTTTGCCATAGAGTGCCCTGCTCCAACATCAATGCTTCCGGAACTGTCGTTCAAGGTTGGACTTCACAATACCTCCATAATGATTTCGGATAGCTCCATGACAGGCAGGTCTTTTTCCGTGGCTGGATCTTCAAGAGTCATCAGGCAGAAAGGGCAGCTCGTCGTCAGCACATCAGCCCCCTTTTCGACTGCTTCGAGGACCCTTTTGGTGCTGTTTCTCTCATAGTTGCTCTCCGCCTCATAGAACATTCTCCCTCCCCCGCCTTCACAGCAAAGGGAATTCTCATGGGAGGCATTAAACTCCAGGAGATCAAGGCCGTCGATCGCCTTGAGGATACGACGAGGCTCATCGAAGATCTTGTTCTGCTTCCCCAGGAAGCAGGGGTCATGATAGATAACCTTCTTTGGGAAAGATCCCTGCAAGGTTATAGTGCCATCCTCTATCATCGGGGCCACCAATTCCGTATAGTGGGACACTTTGATCCCCAGATCGCCGTATTCATTTTTCAGCGCATTCATACAGTGAGGGGACAGGGCGACAATCTCCTTTACGCCGTACTTCTCAAATGTGGGGATGTTCTCTTCCTGAAGCTCTTCAAAAAGGCCATACTCCCCCATCCTTCGTATCTCATTGCCGCAACAGGCCTCCTCTTTCCCGAGGATACCGAATTCCACGCCGCCCCTATTAAGTATTGCCGCCACGTTCATCGGTATGACCATGCACCTGGGATCATAGGCCTGGATACAACAGGTGAAGAGGAGTCTCTTCGATTCCGTCTGGCTGATATGGGGAACATCAAGATCACATTCATCCAGCCATGCGCCTCTTTTGCTCTGGGGACGACCCCACGGGTTTTTCTGGATGAAGGTGTTTTCAAGGGCATTTTGAATCGATACGGGTATCTGTCCTTTCTCGACAAAGCCCGACCTAATGTCGATAATCATTTCGGACGGCTTTACATCCCTAGGACATCGCAGTGTGCATTCACCACATGATGTACAGTACCAGGCGATCAGTTTTTCAATATTCCTATCCAACTGTCTCTTTTTCACCAGCATGCGTATATTGAAGGGTGTTATGCCAGCCTCAGGACAGCTTCCGGTGCATGTACCGCATTGCATGCACATCAGTTCTCTACTCTGAAACTCATGATCCATCATATGTGCTCCTCACAAAATAAAGGATTTTCTCAATTCTTACTCATAACCAAGGACCTTGAAAAACAACCTTGGGAAGGCAATGATTATTCTTAAGATTCTGTTCAAGCATAAGAGGAGAACGGCCAGGTAAGCGAGCCAGCGAGACTCAACAATGACCATTTATCGATGGACAATCAATAGTTTAATCGGCAGTCATTGTCAAGACATTTTGAGACGTCACACTACAGCCCAATGGGCACTGTCTTTGTTTTATCTATCTGCTTTCACAATTATTATTTTGGTTCAGGAGCAATGTAGCATTCTCATCGCCCACCTCGGTCAAACTTAGGCCTTTCACCTATGGATGGTTCCGTAAAAAGTGAGAATTATGACGGCTTCGCAACATGTACAAGGTCAAGGCCTGCAAATCCTGAGGAATAAGACCTCTTTATCCTCCTCCGCGATGACGAAGGTTGCAGTCTAACGCAGAGAGTGGATCTTATACGAGACCGTCATTTATCAGCCGCACGGATTTTTCTTTCCAGTTCGGCGATTCTTCTTTCGATATCTTCGATCTTTCTTTGCCGCTCTATCCCCGCACGGTCCTTGGTCTTTTCATCAGGTGCCGTCTCTGTTTGCTTTCCCTTCAGTATTCTTCGTACGCTTGAAACGCTTATGCCGAATTCCTTTGAAACCTCCCTTACCGAAACTCCTCTTGTCCGGGCCTCAATAACCATTTGCCTTGTCTCGTCACTGATCCTTGTCCTTGGCATCTGGATTCCTCATGCAGTTCTGTGGTCCCGCTGAAAGCTTGGTCTTACCTCTGAGAATCAAAAGGCAAACTAACTCAATCATCAGTAAGTTATCAAATAATTTCGAGCAGGACCAGAAGAAATACCTTGACAAGCCTAATTAGTGCGAATAAAGTAGTTGACTTTCTATTAGTCTAAATAATTTTCGGCACAAAGGTGTGCCGAGTTTTTTAGATTGGACAAAGGCGTCTACCTCGGAATCGGGGAAGGGGCCTTTTTTTTTCGCTTTTGAGCTTTTGCCTTATGATCCAGTTGTTCTGATCCTTGAAAAGGTGATTTTCCCCAAGGCAGAGACCACTCTAAAACCATAATACCCAAACGAAAGGAGACTTTAGGATGCGATTTTCAAAAAGCAATGACGTACTCGGAACAACAAATAGGGGTAATCCGGCAGAGTCCAGTCTATGTACTCTTTGCCGGGCAGACTGCCAAGGAAGGTGTGAGACCTGGCTCTCCAGTCTTGTCGGTCGTAAGCTTCTTTACCCCAGGAGTTACGGCATTGTGACCGCCGGAGGCAACAACACAACCCATGTGGGTGTATCTTACAACTCTCTAAGAATCCAGGGCTATGCTTACGGCGCCGACGGGCTGGGCAAGGGGCTCACCAATGATCCTGATGATTGCATCTTCCCCAATGTGAGCCTTGAAAGCGAATTCGGAAATGAGGTCAAGACCAAGATTCGTATGCCCCTTATGACGGGAGCCCTCGGTTCAACTTTTGTGGCCGCCAAATATTGGGATTCATTTGCCATAGGAGGCGCGCTCTGCGGCATCCCCGTGGTTATCGGTGAAAACGTCGTCGGCGTCGACCTGAAATCAGAAATAGGCACAGGCGAGACCAAAAAAGGCAAAATCAAAAGCGCCCCCGAGCTGGAAAGGCGCATCAATGGTTATCTTCGTTATTATGATGGTTACGGAGCCATTATTATCCAGCTTAATGTTGAAGATACACGTAACGGCGTTGCCGAATTCGTCGTCGACAAGTATGGCGATAAATGCATCATCGAACTGAAATGGGGGCAAGGCGCCAAGGACATCGGCGGTGAAATACAGGTGACAAGTCTTGATTATGCCCTGTTTCTCAAAAACCGGGGTTATGTTGTTGATCCTGACCCGACCATACCGGAAGTACAGGAGGCCTTCAAAAACGGCTCCGTAAAATCCTTTGCTCGCCACAGCCGCTTGGGCAGCACCAATCTGGACACCGTGGATCAGGTTCGTGAAGACTTCATGGGAAGCGTGGATTATCTAAGGAGCATCGGGTTCAAAAGAATCACCCTCAAGACGGGCTCTTATGGAATGGAAGAGCTCGCAATGGCTATTAAATTTGCCTCAGACGCAAAACTGGATCTCCTTACGATTGACGGTTCCGGCGGTGGTACCGGAATGAGCCCGTGGAACATGATGCAGAGTTGGGGCGTGCCTTCCATTAATCTCCATTCCAAGGCCTATGAATATGCGAGCATTCTGGCAGCCAAGGGAGAAAAGGTTGTCGATATGTCTTTTGCCGGCGGTTTTGCCCTTGAAGACCACATCTTTAAGGCCCTCGCATTAGGCGCTCCTTTCACAAAACTCGTATGCATGGGAAGAGCGATTATGATTCCCGGTTTTGTGGGTTCCAACATCGAAGGCGCCCTTCATCCCGAAAAAAGAGAAAAAGTAAACGGCCACTGGTCTGAATTACCAAAGACTGTCAAACAGGTAGGCAATAGTGCCAAAGAAATCTTCGCCTCCTACTTCGACGTGGAGAAGCAAGTCGGTAAGGATGAGATGAAGAACATTCCTTACGGCGCCATTGCCTTCTGCACCCTGGCCGACAAACTCTCATGCGGACTGCAGCAACTCATGGCAGGAGCGAGAAACTTTTCTTTAAACAAAATATCTCGTGGAGATATCATGTCAGGGAACAGAGAGACCGCCAAAGAGACAGGCATTCCTCACGTCTCCGATGTGAATGATGAAAGCGCCAGAAAGATACTCAGTTCCTGAGTCTTCATGACATCTAAGATGAATGAATTACCTTAGAGACTCCCGGGATAGACTTTTCGGGAGTCTCTTTTTACTTGGAGCTCTTGTATCCCACACGGTCTCCTTGTCGAACCTATCGACACATTTCTCTAAACTGTCCCATACTCTTCAAGCGACCAGGCATTTCAATAGACCTCTGGGGCACAGACTGTATCCGTCACCGCTCATTTCACCTTGACTATGATTCACACCTTGCCTATATTCGGCCAAGCATGTCTTTAGCTAGGCTTAACCTCTTAGCTTAAATATGACTCCAACTTGAAAGGAAATCCATCCTTATGCCGCGACTCGACGATATCAAGAAAGTGATGATTATTAGTTCCGGCCCTATTGTCATCGGTCAGGCCTGTGAGTTTGATTATTCGGGTACCCAGGCCTGCAAGGCCCTTCGGAAATTGGGTTATGAGATTGTCCTGGCCAATTCCAACCCGGCTACGATAATGACCGATCCTGGGATGGCCGAGGCCACCTATATCGAGCCACTGAACGTTCAGGCCATGACTGAGATCATTGAAAAGGAGCGGCCGGACGCCATACTCCCCAATCTTGGCGGCCAATCCGGCCTCAACCTGTCATCGGAACTGGCTCGAACCGGCGTCCTCGACAAATATGGCGTCAGAATCATCGGCGTCGAGATTGATGCCATCAAACGAGGAGAAGATCGAATCGCCTTTAAGGAGACCATGAACCGACTCGGCATCGAAATGCCCAAGAGCGAGCCGGCCTTCAGCGTTGAAGAGGCTGAAAAAATAGCCGATTCACTGGGATATCCGGTGGTCATTCGTCCCGCATACACCATGGGAGGCACGGGGGGCGGCCTGGTCTATAATGTGGAAGAGCTGCGGGTCATTGCCGGCCGCGGTTTATCTGCAAGTCTGGTGGGCCAGATTTTGGTGGAGGAATCGGTCCTCGGATGGGAGGAGTTGGAGCTTGAAGTGGTTCGTGATAAAAAGAACCAGATGATCACGGTCTGTTTTATTGAGAATGTCGATGCCATGGGGGTCCATACGGGCGACTCCTATTGCACCGCCCCCATGCTCACCATCGCACCGGAGCTTCAAGAAAGGCTTCAAAAATACTCCTATGACATTGTCGAGGCCATTAAGGTCATAGGGGGGACCAATATCCAGTTTGCCCACGACCCCAAGACCGGTCGGGTCGTGGTGATTGAGATCAACCCGAGGACATCCAGGTCATCCGCCCTGGCCTCCAAGGCCACAGGTTTTCCGATCGCTCTCATATCAGCCATGTTGGCGGGTGGCATGACCCTCGATGAAATCCCCTATTGGCGTGAAGGGACTCTCGATAAGTACACCCCATCCGGGGATTATGTGGTGGTGAAGTTTGCCAGGTGGGCCTTTGAAAAGTATGAGGGTGCCGAGGACAAACTGGGCACACAGATGCGGGCCGTGGGAGAGGTGATGAGTATCGGCAAGAATTATAAAGAGGCCTTTCACAAATCCATAAGGTCTTTAGAAACAGGAAGGTACGGCCTGGGATTTGCCAAGGATTTTCACGAAAAATCTCTTGAAGATCTCATCGACCTCTTGTCGGAACCCACAAGCGAACGTCAGTTTATCCTGTATGAGGCCCTCAGAAAGGGAGCGGACGTGGAAACCCTTCACAAGAAGACCCACATCAAGCCCTGGTTTATTGAGCAGATGAAAGAGCTGGTCGACCTTGAGGAGAAGATTCTTGAATGCCGAGGGGGTAACATCCCGGATGAACTGCTGGTGCAGGCGAAAAAAGACGGATTCTCAGACCGGTATATTGCGGGTCTCCTACGGATTCCCGAGAATGATGTCCGCAAAAAACGGACGGCCCTGCATGTTGTAGAGGGGTGGGAGCCCGTGCCGGTGAGTGGAGTGGAAGATGCTGCCTATTACTTCTCCACCTACAATGCGCCTGATAAGGTAGTCAGCAGTGAGAGGCGAAAGATCATGGTGTTGGGCGGCGGTCCGAACAGGATCGGACAGGGTATTGAATTCGATTACTGTTGCGTGCATGCGGCCTTTGCCATTAGAGATGAGGGTCTTGAATCGATCATGGTCAACTGCAATCCCGAGACCGTATCCACCGACTACGACACCTCGGACAAACTCTACTTCGAACCCCTTACCGTCGAAGATGTCCTGAGCATTTACGAGAAAGAACAACCAGAAGGTGTGATTGTGCAGTTCGGAGGCCAGACGCCCCTGAATATTGCCAATGAATTGGCACAGGCCGGCGTAAAAATCATCGGCACGTCGCCCGATACCATTGACCTTGCCGAAGATCGCGACCGTTTTCGCAAAAAAATGCGTAAGCTCGGCATTCCTCAACCCGAATCGGACATGGCAAGCACCTTGGAGGAGGCCCTCAGGGCGGCTGAAAGGATCGGTTATCCCCTGATGGTGAGGCCCTCCTATGTGCTTGGGGGCCGGGCCATGGAGGTGATCCATGACGAAGAAATGCTCAGACATTATGTGGCCGCTGCGGTGGACGTATCTCAAGAACGGCCGATACTGATCGACAAGTTCCTCGAAAACGCCATTGAGGCGGAAGCGGACGCTGTTGCCGACGGCACAGATGCCTTTGTGCCCGCCGTTATGGAGCATATCGAACTGGCCGGGGTCCATTCCGGGGATTCAGCCTGTGTGATCCCTCCCATCAGTATACCGGCCAAACACCTGGATACGATTTATGAGTACACAAGAAGAATCGCCATTGAGCTTAAAGTGGTGGGGCTCATGAACATCCAGTATGCCATTGCCCATGACACGGTCTATATCCTTGAGGCCAACCCTCGGGCGTCCCGCACGGTTCCCCTTGTGTCCAAGGTCTGCAACATCTCCATGGCGCGTATTGCTACGCAGCTCATGCTGGGAAACAAGTTGGCCGACCTCGATATAAAACCGAAATCGATTCCTCATTTCGGGGTCAAAGAGGCTGTTTTTCCCTTCAATATGTTTCCAGAGGTGGATCCGATTCTGGGCCCGGAAATGCGATCCACCGGCGAGGTGCTGGGTATGGCCGATTCTTTCGGACTTGCCTTTTACAAGGCACAGGAAGCGGCCCAGCAGACGCTTCCCTCGGATGGGACGGTCCTGATTACGGTTTCGGAAAAGGATCGCCCGGCCGTCCTGGAGGCTGCCCGGGAGTTCAAAAAGCTGGGCTTTTCCATCAAGGCCACGAACGGAACGCATAAATTCCTGAATGAACAGGGCATCCCGTCAGAATTGATCTTGAAAATGCACGAGGGCCGACCCAACATCGTGGACAGCATCAAAAACCTGGAGATTCAATTGGTCATCAATACACCCAGCGGAAAGTTGAGTAAGCATGATGATTCCTATATCCGCAAATCGGCCATCAAGTACAAAATCCCGTACATCACCACACTGTCTGCGGCCTTGGCCGCTGCCCGGGGCATATCAACAGTTCGTCGCGGCCACGGAATGGTCCGATCCCTCCAGAGTTACCATGAGAGTCTTCGTTAGACGTTTCCAGGGCTTGGTCTGAGGCACTGTGAGGCAAAAGGGGGCTTTAGGCAGCAAGAAAGGACCCTGCAACAGGGAAAACCGGACAGCACCTCACGAAGGTGAATAGAGTATAGGGGGCTTCTAGAGATGGATGGTATTGTGGGCCTGTACGGCATCGACGATAAGGAACTTGTGACCAAGGCCTTTTTGGCGACAGGGGCCTGTCAACACAGGGGCAAGGCCAGTACCGGATTGGCTGTTGCCACCTCAAAGGGGATCTATATTCATAAGGGCCTGGGACGGATCGCCGAAGTCATTGACGATAATATTATCAAGACCTTCCAGGACTTAGAACCGGTGGCCGCCATTGGGAATATCGGTTATACAAAGCGAAGAATCCCGGAAAAAATCAATGCGGAGCCCATTGAAATCCGACCTAAAACCGCCTCAGAATACAGTCTGGTTTTGACGCTGGACGGCTATCTCATCAAGGATGACGACCTGGGGGCGGAACTAGAGACGGATTACAGTCTGCGAACAGACAACAAGACGGAGATTATCGGGGCCCTCTTGCATAAATACATCTCCCAGGAAGGGGTTGGGTTTGAGGCCGGCGCAAAACTCCTGAAAAGACTGCACGGCAGGGCCACCTTTGCCCTCACCGCCCTGATCCATACGGGAAAAGAGATTTATCTGATCGCCCTAAACGATGCCAAGGCCTTTGAGCCTTTCTGTTGTGCGACCATTGATGGTGTCTTTGTCGCGAGTTCCGAATCATGCTCCCACAGGAGGTTGAACGGCATCACCGAGAAGGAATACGACGGCGGCGAGATGACCATCTGCTCCTCCCAGGGGATAGAAACCAAGAGGCTCTGGGAAGAACCTCTTATGCCTGATATATTCCAGGGTGTCTATTTCGGGAGTGTCGGTTCCCTTTTCAGAGGTAAAGAGGTATTTCAAATAAGGCGAGAACTGGGCCTGGAACTGACCGATTATTACAAGACCTCGAGGGCCGACATTGTGACTCCCAACCCCGAGTCGGGATGGGGAGTCACCGTAGGAATAGCCGAAGGTCTCAAAAAGGATTTGCTCCCCGCCCTTATAAAACTCCCACAGGCGATCAGGACATTCCAGGAGGGGGCGAGAAAGACAAGAAATCAGGAGGTGGGCCTGAAGTTCGGCGGAATTGACTCTCTCTTAAAGGGCAAGAACATTGCAATGGGTGACGACAGCATCGTCAGAGGCAGTGTGAGCGAAGGAGGGTCCGTATGGGTGGTGTATAATGCAGGCGCCAAGTTCATCGAGTTCTGGATATCCTATGGACCGATGTTCTTCCCTTCCTTCAAGGAATGGCACCGCGGCATTGACTGTCTGCACGAACTCGCTGTTCAAAGAGCCTTTAAGGAAGACAATCCATATGACAAGGATCTGGACGAGATCAACAAGGCCGTCGCAAACCTCGTCGGAGTTGATGAAGTGAAGTATAATACTCTGGAGAGAATCCGGAAGGTCGCCGGTAACGGTTCTTTCCAGGCATTGGATGCCAGTTACCCCATAGAATGGAAATTCTGGCCCGATTGGCTCAAGAAGGAATTTGACAAGTACAATCAATACCAACAACATTGATCATCTCACCTCAGGGTCTTTCTTATTCCTCAAAAGGTATTATCCACAGATCCCCCTTGCCCTCCCAGACAGGTATTTTTTTTGTGGACAGCCCTTGCAACAGTGATACCTTTGACATATCCCTTGTTAAGGGACCTTCAAAATGTTAATTAAACTCTGCAGATAAAAGAGAGCGAAGGCCGTAAACTTAGACAGGTTTTTAAATGATCATTGAACAAGCACGAGAAGTTTTGAAAATAGAGGCAGAGGGTATTCTCGGTCTTGTTGACAGACTGGGAGAAGACTTCAAAAAGGGCATTGAGATGATTCTTCAGGCCAGGGGAAGGGTCATCCTCACCGGCATGGGAAAGTCCGGCCTGATTGCCAGGAAGATATCCGCCACTCTGAACAGCACCGGCACGCCTTCACTATTTCTCCATCCTGCCGAAGCGATTCACGGCGATTTGGGGATGGTAACAAGAGACGATATTGTCCTCGCCGTTTCAAACAGCGGGGAGACATCTGAGATAAACGCGATCTTACCTATTCTCAAGAAGATGGGAGCCAATATTGTCAGTTTCACCGGGGGCCTCAACTCGCCGATGGCGCTGATGAGCGATGTCGTCGTTGATGTCGGTGTTGAAAGAGAAGCTTGCCCCATGGGCCTGGCACCTACAACAAGCACAACCGCGGCCCTGGCCATGGGGGATGCTCTCGCCGTTGTCCTGATTAATCGACGACATTTCAATCAAGATGATTTCAAAAAATTCCATCCGGGGGGAAGTCTTGGGGAACGACTTAGGCTTGAATTGAAAGAGGTGATGATAACTTACGATCGCACGCCAATGGTTTCTCCTGATTCAAAGGTCCAACAGGCGATTGAGGAGATTACGGCAAAGGGTATAGGGGTTACCTTGGTCATTGAAGGAGGCGAAAGAAAAATTAGAGGGATCATTACTGACGGAGATATCAGAAGGGCTATTCTGTCGTATGGCAACATACTCCATTTGGGCGTTCGAGAGATCATGTCTCCCTCCCCCATGACCATAGATGAGAACCAGACTGCGGCCGAGGCCTTGAAGCTTATGGAATTTCATGAAATCACCCACCTGGTGGTTGTGGATGTCAAAGGCCAAGTTAAGGGAGTTGCACACCTCCATGACCTTCTGGGCAAAAAGGAATTCAGTTTGAATGGTGGCGTGCATCACACCACAGGGGCTGATCGTTGACCTGACGCAGGACAGGCGGGAATTATGGTCGTTTACGGCGCGGACTTTGTCAAAACCTATAACAACCTGTTCAGGAAAGAGAGAACAGCCCACCTCTTTGCAAGAGGCAGGGCTTTTCGCAGATCATGGAGTTTCTCTTTGGCCGCTCTTTCTCCCTCTTCGATCAGATCCTCGGCCAGAACAAAATCCGTCCAGTGAAGGGAACCGACATCGGGGCGGATAGAGACATCCGCCTCTTCCAGCTTCAGGTTTTCAAGGTGATAGCTCATTATCTCATGGGCCCGCACATAGATATCCATCACCGACTTGAAATCTTCGCCCTCGTTGATATCGCCATTCACACTTACGGCCACAACAAACTCTGCCCCC
The DNA here is from genome assembly GCA_034189325.1 of Thermodesulfobacteriota bacterium. Classification (GTDB taxonomy): domain Bacteria; phylum Desulfobacterota; class DSM-4660; order Desulfatiglandales; family Desulfatiglandaceae; genus JAXHUM01. Next base: position 24,457 of record JAXHUM010000057.1, on the reverse strand, counting down.
TCCTCCCTGACCACTGAGGCGGGGACCATGTTGATAATTCCTCCGTCGGACAAAAACATTCCACCTTCATTCAAAGGAGGGACGGCCCCTGGAACGGCGCAACTTGCCATTACCGCCCTTCGCAACGATCCCTGAGACATCACCAGGGCTTGTCCGCTCACAAGATCGGTTGCAACGGCCCTGAAAGGCACTCGAGTATCCTCGATCTGGATATCGGGGAGAAAAAAGTCGATCATTGCCTGAAAATCTTCCGTATCGAGCATACCCGGTTTGAACATCGCCTGGAAAAGGAGTATTTGATTCTTAAAAAACCCCTGGATTTTCTGTGTAAAGCTCAGTTTTTTCCTGTCTTGAAACTCCTTCATGGATTTGAGAGCTGAGTTCTGAAAGGTCGAGCTATCCAGAAAGGACTCTATCATTTCTTCGAGTTCGGATGGGGCTAAGCCACTTGAATAGGCAGCCCCTACAAGGGCTCCAATACTCGTTCCCGCAATGATATCGATTGGGATGGTCTCCGCGTCCAATACCTTCAGGACTCCAATGTGGGCCATACCCCTGGCTCCTCCCCCGCCAAGAGCAAGACCGATTCGTTTCCGTTTACCCATCATGAAGCATCCACCTCAAAATCCAAACCAACCGCAGTAGTCCGGTTGCCTGTTGTTGCGGGGCTTCTTTCCGGCCCCTCAAAAAGCTCTTTTCACAGCATATCAGTAACGGTAAAAAAGGGAAAGGCCATTAGAATCATCAGCTCCGGATAGATGGCCGAATTCCAAGCCCACCCAAAGGCCCCTTGAAAAACAATAAAATCCCGACGGCAAGGAGATTGTATTGTTTCTAAAAACATTCTAGCTTTTTTAAGACTTTATCCTTGACACATCGAGATGGTTGATTTATAGATTGCCCCGTGATCCGTGAATGAGGGAGTGATATATTCCCTCTCGTTGATTATCCGGCTCAAAAAGGTGTGAGTGCATTATTTTCGACTTCAAGAAACATCGAGAATGGTCTGATCATCTGACCCTTGGCATTCAACTAGGCCTGACCATGGCAGGGTCAATCCTTTTCTGCTTTGCCATAGGGTATTTTCTCGACAAATGGCTTCATACGAAGGGCCTGTTCATCACGATCTTTATCCTCCTGGGAATCGCGGGCGGGGGCTACACCACCTATCGCCAGATCATGGAGGGCACAGATCAAGGAAGGGATGCAAAGAAAGAGGATGAAGGACCCGCAAAAAGAGATTAGTCAGGTTCAGAAAAAGATATGCTCTTGGGCTATTTCCTTTGCCCTTTTGGCTGCCCTTGTTTTTTTGCTGTTTGATGAAAAGGCGATTGCCAAAGGTCTAATATTGGGGACCTTTTTTAGCATTATCAATTTCATACTTATGGGAAAATCAATCCCAATGGTTATCGGGAAATCACGCCCAAGGGCACGTATGATTGGTATGGCTTCCATCCTCATGAGATATGTGCTTTTGGCAATTCCAATGATAGTGGGAGTGAAATCAGCCTCATTTAGCTTTGTCGCCGTGGTAGTGGGCATTTTTTCAGTACAGATCGTGACCTTGCTTAACTACATTCTGATCAAACCTGTCTTGGAGGGCAAATAGACTCTACCAAACGATTTTTCGTCGGGTAACCTCGGCTTGGTGGGAAGTGAAAGATGGAAGACCTTACAGTAATACCGCAATATACCCTGAAGCTCTTAGGCATCGACCTCGTTTTTAATACGCAGACGATGATCATGACCTGGATTGTCATCGTATCTCTGATCGTTCTTGCCTTTTTGTCTACGAAAAATCTCGGGTTCTTACCGAATCCTTTCCAGGTCGTGGGGGAACTACTGGTCAAGACCTTTTATGACCTTACGGCGGATGCCCTAGACGAAGAAATGGCGAAGAAATACTTTCCTATCATCTGTAGCCTCTTTATGTTTCTCCTGTTGAGTAACTGGTTAGGTATTATACCAAAGCTCTCTGAGCCGACCAAAGACCTCAACACGCCTCTCGGGCTGGGTATTTTGGGGTTTGTACTGGCTCATCATGCAGGCATCAAGGCGAAGGGATTCAAGAAGTACAGCAAGGAATACATGGAGCCGATGTTTTTCATGGCGCCTCTCAATATCATTGGAGAACTTGCCAAAGTCGTCTCTATCTCCTTTCGTCTCTATGGAAACATACTCGGAGGCGCCATTATCATTCTGGTTGTTTCTCATCTGATTTACAGTCTGATCCTCCCACCCTTTCTCATCTGTTTTTTCAGCCTTTTTATCGGGACTATTCAGGCTTTTGTCTTTACCATGTTAACGCTCGTTTACATTTCGGTTCAGGTTAAGTAATCATGTTATCTGATGCTTCTACAATTGTGCAGTTGGCCTCTTATGGAGGCGCCGGTTTGTGTATCGGTCTGGGGGCTATTGGCGCAGCCTTGGGCGAAGGGTACACTGCCGGGCTGGCTAACGAGGGTCTTTCCCAGAAGCCTGAGCAATCGGGGGATATTCTCAAAAATATGCTTGTTGGGCAAGCAGTGGCTGAATCTGCGGCGATCTTTGCCTTGGTCATCGCTATTCTCCTGCTTTTTTTGGATGCTCCCACAACAAGTCTATTAAAAGCGGCAGCGCTTTTAGGCGCCGGCCTTAGCATGGGATTTGGGGCCATAGGTTCCGGGATCGGTTCAGGATTTCCAGGTGGCGAGGCCTGTCTCGGGATGGCAAGACAACCGGCAATCATAGGTAAACTGACGACAAATATGCTGATCGGTTCTGCCGTATGCCAAACTCCGGCCATCTTCTCCATGGTTGTGGCATTGATGCTCATGTTCATGGACTTCGGAAACCTACCGCTTTCCCCCACATGGGCGGCATTCTTGGGAGCCGGTATCAGTACCGGCCTAGCGGCCATAGGGTCCGGTCTCGGAGGAGGAATGGCGGCAGGTGCGAGCTGCGGCGGCATCGCGAGAAATCCTGATACCTTTGGTCAGGTCACCACTACTATGCTGGTGGGTCAGGCCGTATCGCAAACACCCTCTATCTTTGGTTTACTCATCAGTTTTGTCTTGATGTTCAAGGCCTTTCCCGAAACCGTTGCTCTCAGCGCATCCATGGCTCTACTGGGCGCCGGTATAAGCATGGGCTTTGGAGGCATAGGTCCAGGAATCGGCAATGGTCTCACTGCAGAAGGCGCCGTCAAATGGGTAGCCAGGAATATAGATGCTGCGGGGTCATTAACACGTACAATGCTAGTAGGACAGGCCGTTTCCCAGTCCACGGCAATTTATGCCATGGTTGTAAGTCTTGTCCTTATTTTTGTAGTCTAATTGTGAATATTTAGGAGGAAGAAAAATGGCAATTGAAGGTGTAGATCTAATAAAGGCGGCGGCTTTCCTAGGAGCTGGTATCGCAATGGGTTTAGGAGCCATAGGGCCAGGCGTGGGCGAAGGTTTTGTCGGCGGAAAGGCCTGTGAAGCAATCGGGAGAAAGCCGGAAGAAGCGGGTCTTCTGACAAGGACCATGCTGGTGGGTCAGGCTGTTTCGGAATCAACAGGCATCTACTCGCTTGTTGTCGCGTTGTTGCTTCTCTTTGTAGTGTAACAAAACCGGTCGGTGGTGTGAGCTCATGATAAGCATTAATGCAACTCTGCTTCTCCAGATAATACATTTTCTTATTCTCATTTTTATTCTGAATCGTCTGATGTTTCGGCCGATTCTAAGAATTATGAGTGAAAGAAGTGGGCATATAGAAAAGAAGAAGGCAGACATCGAAAATATTGGACTTGAGATCGAAACACTCAAAGAGAAATTTGTCTCGCTTACTGCCACAACAAGAAAAAAGGCAGGTGAGGAAAGATCCGAAATAAGGAATTCAGGCCTTGTTGAGGCCGAGAAATTCCTCAGTGAGTCCCGAAAAAAGGTCTCCTCTATCAGGGCCAAAGCTGATGAAGAGGTGGAGGGAGAATTCAATCGGGCGAGACCCCTCTTACGCGGAGAGGCAATATCGCTTGCAGAAGAAATTGTGGAAAGCGTCATCGGCAGGAGGATAGCAGTTGACTCGTAACAGCAGAATTCTTGGTTTATCAACGGTTGTAATCTTAGGTTGTGTGATTTCCTTTTTTTCTCTTTGTCCCGATGTTTTCGCTGAGGAAGAGATCAGTTCAGGGCGAAAGCTTTGGGACAACATCATGTTGTGGGTCAACTTCGGGATTCTCGTTTTTGTTTTTATGAAGTTCGCAAGAAAACCTCTGATCGATTTCCTCCGTGGAGAAGGAAAGAAAATAGAAGAAGACCTTAAGACTGTTGATGACAAATTCAAGGACGCAAAGGCAATGATGGACCTTGAGTCTGATAAGTTCACGGGCATTGATGAGCGCATGGAAGAAATCAAATCGAGTATCATTCAGATGGGCATTCGAGAAAAGGACAACTTGATCGAACAAGCCAAGGCAAGCGCCGATAAAATGATACGTGACGCTGAGATCTACTCACAGCAGAGAATTCTCGCCGCAAAAAAGGCCCTCGCAGATGAAATGGTTGATGCGGCTATTTCCATGGTGACGGATAAGTTGACCAAAGAGATTTCCATGGATGACGACAACAAACTGTTCACACAGTTTTTGGACAATTTAGAATCCACTGGGCGCTATTTCAGGTAAACGTCACAGTCTATTTCACCTCTTTTTTGATTATATCCTTCTTATGATCCTCTAGGCTGTCCACCTGACAGCTGTTTCTCATTCAGGTGGAAATACCGAACTTCGGCAGGATATATGCCTGTAAAACGATCCATGCCAACACAATCAATATGATAACCCAAACGCCACTCATCTGATCCCTCCCTTTATTCAAATTCTTCTCCTCCGAGTAGATCCTCTTATCTCTTTGTCGAGCATTTTGATCGATTTCACTCGGTTTTTCTTTCTTCATGACCCTCTCCCTGAACAATCCTGAGATCTGGACGACACACGGCCGCCTGTTAGCCTGCTCACGAAAAGCCGCCGCTGGGCGAGCAGGAATGTGATTCAGAAACCCCTAAACCGGGAGAAGCCGAAGAAAAGGTCGACAAGACCTTTTCAGTTGTGGTTGCACCACAGGAAGGGCAGCTTATACCAGTGTCCTCCCCACTCCTAAAACATAAGAATTCGAAGATCTTTCCGCAATTCCGGCATTCATATTCAAAGATCGGCATTCCAATTCCTCCTCATTGATTAAGTGTTACCCCGTCTCCATCCATAGTTTTGTAGAGATCTATGAAAAGCCAAAAAATGGTTGAATTCTGTGTCACAGATATCTTATTCTTAATTCTTAAAATTACGGATATTAGAGACTTATTTTATAATTATAGTCATTTTGCAATCCATTTCCAGTATTTTTGTCAGTACAGGAATGTACGTTCAACACAACAGAACTGATATCCTGACATTTCGATCCAAGCGAACAACTTTCATGCCTATGCACATGGCCTAAAGCGCGGGAGGTGACGATGGGATTACTCTCCAAGAACAAAAATGATTCACCCCTTGACCGAAAAGAACTTATAAAACAGTTGGAAGAGCACGAGCAAAAAGAAGCCTTCCTTTTACTCGCTGCGAGGGGATTGCTCTATTTCATTAAAGATTTCTCTTCCGATCTTGGTGAAATAGATGATGGCAGCTTTGGCAAGGAGATGCAGGCGCTAACCGATGTATTCGTTCCTGAGGAAAAAACAAAAACCTTAAAATCCTCCTTTGACAAGCACAAAAAAACCATATCCAGGCAAATCGCAAAGCAAAAGAAGTATCTTCAAGACAGGGAGAAAGAGTTAAAGGACATCATCGATCTCTTAACCAAGGCTGTGGCTTCACTCAACGTTGACAACCTTGAGTTCAGCCGGAAACTGCTTAAACAGAGTGAAGAACTTGACAAGATAACGATGCTGGACGATATAAAGAAGATTAAAAACAGTCTGAAGCTGCAGATAGACAGCTTCAGGGAAACGATCAAGGAAAAGCAATCATACGACAACAGAAAGATAGAGGTCCTTTCCACTCAGGTTACCTCCCTTGAAGCTGAACTCGAGAAAGCAAAAGAGCAGTCCCTCAAAGACGGTCTGACGAAAGTATACAACCGTCAGGCCTATGACAGCTATCTGAGAGATCTTGTGGAGGAGAATTCCGTAACACATTCACCATTTTCAATGCTCATTTTGGATATTGATGATTTCAAGGAGATCAACGACACTTTTGGTCATCAGATAGGCGACCGCGTCCTGCTGGCTACCGTCAACAAATGCAAGGAGATTATACGCAAACAGGATTTCTTGGCCCGTTACGGTGGTGACGAATTTGTCATTATTCTGCCAGGCGCTTCACTCAGAAACGCCTTAAAAAAAGCAAAACAGATTTGCAAGGCGATCTCATCAAGTCGATATACGCTCAATGAACTACAGGATGGCCGGACCTTCTCAACGACTGTCAGCATTGGCTTGGCAACCTACACAAAGGGCGATACAGTGACGTCCGCGTCTGAACGGGCCGATCAGGCCCTGTACGTCGCGAAAAAACTGGGCAAAAATCGTGCAGCCACTGAAAAAGAAATCTAACCATTTCCAATGACCTTCTCTGCACCCCATCTTAGGCACTACCGCCCTCCCTTTTTTGGAGCTTCCATTGCCCTGATTGAGGGGATTCCCTTCGCCTTTCATTGAAAAAAGCACTTAAGAATCCGCTTTATAAGTTCGATATATCTTTTAAAGACAGCAAACGCATCGTCTAAGAGAATATCTCTCAATCAGCAGGGGAAAAGGCATGTCAAGATCAGCCATTAGCAGCGAGGATGTCCGGGACATTATAAGAGAAGATTTGGAGCAGTTTGAAAAAACCATCTCTGAGATAGAAAACAAAACAGCGACCAGCTCGAACCACCGGAAAGCTCCCTCGCTCAACAAACGTAACCATGGATCAGGGATTTTTCACAAGAACGATAGTCTCCGATGAAGCGGGGGAAAAGGTCAAGGATGAACCCAACACCTTTCTGATGAGTCAGGGTCCAGCCGGGAGTAAGGACTTGGAAGAGGCGGCAGGTACAATTTTTGACTGATCTTAACATATTTTGACATTCCTGAAGGTGCCCTTAAGGTCTTAATTGACAATAAGTATCTGTCATCAAACGTATTTTTTTTGCATGGCTTATGGCAAGTATTTTGCAGTACTCTTAATACAACGTGTTTTGATTATGATCTGTTCTTTGGAAATCCACAAATCAAGTTTCTCCGACACTAAATCATGCATCAGGCTGACAAGACGTCTGGCGGTCGGGGATGCTCTGAGTTGTCCGTTTTAAGGAAGGCTTGACTTAAGTCATCAAGGACTTCTCGGTCGCATGTGCATCTACTCTTTCAGGCATCTTCAAACATTTTATGGGAGAGACTAGTCCTGGAGAGAACAACGGCAGACTGGGTGTTCCTTTACAGGAGACCACCTTAGCTTTGGCCCAAGTGGATAGTCAACGATCAGCATAACCTTTAGCTCATTTGAAGTCAGAGTCAAAACAAATCAACTAAACCTTCACGGCAGGGCCGTTTTCGGCCCTGCTTTTTTTCATCCCATAAACCTGTCCATACAAGGATTGATCAATTGCCTCGGGTTTGATTTTGGCTGTGCACGACGGCAGACTGACTCATCCGTTTTGATTTTGGCTGATTGTTTCAATCTTTCAACCTCTACGTCTTCCCCAATGTCTCCTACAGAGTAATTATTGAAGAATCCTCCCTGCTGTGTTATGAACCTTTTTCTAAGATGCATGAACATTTGGTAAATATCCTGTTCTTCCCGGGTTCTGCTCAAATGCGTTTATCAGAAAAAAGGGAAAATCTTATATGGAAGCAAAAACAACGAGTGAGGGAAATTCTGAGAAGGCCTCAGCTCTCCCCCCTCGAAAGGCCCTCGAAGGTGTCAAGGTGCTCGAATGGGCTGATCTCGTTTCGGGCCCCTATTGTTCGAAGTTATTGGCTGATCTCGGAGCGGATGTTATTAAAATAGAAAAGCCCGGAAAAGGTGACGAATCAAGAAGCAGAGGCGAGTTTATCGGCCATGTCCCCCACCTTGAAAAGAGTCTGCTTTTCCTCTACGTCAATACTAACAAATCGGGGATCGCTCTGGATGCGGCAAGCCCGAGTGAAAGGGAGAAATTTATCCAGTTGGTCCAGTGGGCCGATATCTTTATACACGATAAGCAGCCGCAGATACTAAACAAACTGAAGTTGAGTTACCGATACCTGCGTCAGATCAATCCCGGTTTGGTTATGACATCCATCACCCCCTTTGGTCAAACCGGCCCTTACCAATGTTATAAGGCCTATCCTATCAATACCTATAGCGGCGGTGGCTTGGGACATCTGAGCCCCCAGATCGGACCGAACTCCAATGACCCTCCTGTGAGGCCCGGAGGCCTGTTTATGGAGTATGGCTCCGGCTTGGTGAGCGCTGCCGGAACCCTAGCGGCCCTGTACGCCCGACAAGCAACCGGTGTGGGACAAGAGGTTGATGTATCAAAACAGGAGGCCCTCCTGAGTCTCTGCAGGGTCCAGATAGATCGATATCCAAACGAGGGATTGGTCCAGAGCAGGTTCGACAGTACCAAGGCGATGGGCTGTATCTTTCAATGCAAGGATGGCTATATCGTTGAGATGATCCTCCAGGCGCGCGAGTGGCATGCTTTTGCAAGATTTCTAAACAAGCCGGAATGGGAAAACAACCAATATGGGAGCATGAAATTCCGTACCGACCACTGGGATGAAATTGAAGACTATGTGTCTGAATGGATGCTGGAACACGAAAGAGAAAAAATTTATCACAAAGGGCAGGCATTGGGCTGTCCCGTATCGCCGATCATGACATCTGAAGACATTGTGAATTCAGAGCAATCAAAGGCAAGAGAGTTCTTCAGGGAGTCGGACCATCCGGTGGCCGGCAGACTGACCTATCCCATGCCCCCTTATCGTATGTCTGCCACTCCTCCATCCATTGAGCGAACAGCGCCGTTATTGGGACAGGACACGGATGATATCTTTTCCAGCCTAATAGACGCAAATCCCGAGATTCCACTTGCTTCTTCGAGGAACACCGAAACTGTCAACGAGAGTGCCACAGCAAAAAAAGGGCCCCTCGCGGGAGTGAGGGTTGCAGACTTCGCCTGGGCATGGGCCGGGGCGTATGCCACGGAATTACTGGCCTTCCTGGGCGCTGAGGTCATTAAAGTCGAAAGCAAAAGGCATGTTGATCCTACAAGGCTCGGTTCCCTGACCACCGGACAAGAGTTCAATAGCGTTAATGAGTCTCCTGTATTCAATGATATAAATCTTGGAAAATTGAGCATAGAGATCAACTTGAGTCATCCGGAGGGAATAAAGCTGGCCAAACAGCTGGTCAGTGTAAGCGATGTGGTCACGCAAAACATGCGGCCCGGGGTTATGGAGAGGCTGGGACTGGGCTACGAGTCTCTGAGAGATGTCAGGCCCGATATTATCTATCTCTCTTCTTCAGCCCGTGGCAGCAGCGGCCCTGAACGAAGATACTCCGGTTATGCCCCGAATTTTGCTGCTTTCGGGGGGATATCCTATATTACCGGCCAGCCGAATGGAAAACCTTCCTATATAGCCGGGGAGGTGGACCTTTTGAGTGCAGTGACCTCCGCCTTTGCCATATTGGCCGCCTTGAACCATCGCCTGAGAACGGGAGAGGGACAGGAGATAGATGTTTCTTCCGCTGAGAGCATAAACGTCCTTATCGGTGAAGTCCTGATGGACTACACGACAAACCGGAAAGTGCAAACCCGTTGTGGAAATCTTGACGATTTCATGGCCCCCCACAATTTTTACCGTTGCAGGGGCAACGATAAATGGGTAAGTATTGCAATTGCCACGGATGAAGAGTGGGAGGCGTTCAAGAGGGTCTTGGGACGACCCGACTGGATAGAGGACGAACGTTTTTCAACTCTTTCCGGGCGGCTTGAACACCGTGTGCATCTCGACAGGTTGATTGAAGAATGGACAAAGGCCCACACCCATTACGAAATTATGGAAATCCTCCAAGAGGCGGATGTCGCGGCAGTCCCCTGTTTTAGCTCTGATGAGTTATATGACGACCCGCACCTCAATCATCGACAGTGCTGGACAAAGATCTTCCACCCAATGCTGAAGGAACAGAGCGTGCTCACTTCCCCCTGGAAATTTTCGGAAACCCCTGCGACAATAGGATCTGCAGCCCCTTTGTTTGGTCAACACACAGATCAGGTCTTCAAGGAACTCCTCGGTTTGGAGGAGGATGAAATCATGCGTCTCAGAGAGCAAGAGGTTATCTACTAGCCCGTGTCGATCATTCCGGGACCTTGTTGACTAATATGAGCATTATGAGCGACATCGCCATCATACCGGAAGAATATCAGACAATCTGCCGTGGTCACTCAATTCACACAAATACGAGGGGAATAGAGAATTCTCTATGGCTTATGAGAAGAAAACAGTCTATCTGGTAGACGGCAGTTCCTATATTCATCGGGCCTATCATGCCATACGAAACCTCACCAACTCCAAGGGGTTGCCCACGAATGCCGTCTTTGGATTCACAAAGATGCTCCTCAAACTGATTTCCGACAATCATCCGGAATACCTCGCAGTCGTGTTCGACGCCAGAGGCCCGACCTTCAGGCATGAGATCTATCAAGACTACAAGGCGAACCGTCCATCCATGCCTGAGGACATGGCGATCCAGATTCCGATCATAAAATCGATCGTGAATCATCTCAATATTGCCGCGATGGAGATGCAGGGCTTTGAAGCGGATGATCTTATCGGAACCCTGGCCAGGATCAGTGAAGAGAAAGGCTTTGGCGTAGTGATCGTGACAGGTGACAAGGACTTCAGACAGGTTGTCACGCCCGATATATCCTTATTGGATACGATGAAAGGGGCAATGACGGACTACAACCTCCTCAAAGAGATCTACGGGTTTGAGCCTGAAAAATTTGTTGACGTCATGGGACTCGCAGGAGACGCAGGAGACAATATTCCCGGGGTGCCCGGCGTCGGAGAAAAGACGGCGGTCAAGCTGATAAATGAATTCGGGAGTTTCGAAAATGTCTATGAACATGTGGGAGACATAAAAGGCAAGAAGCTCAAGGAGAACCTGAAAAAATACCACAGCGAGGCCCTCCTCAGCAAAAGACTCGTCACGATTGATCGTTTTGTGCCTATAAGTAACGACATAAAACGATTCACTATAGGGGAACCCGACCATGTTGAGTTGACCGAGATTTTTCGGGAGCTCGAGTTTAAGGGTTTGTGGGATCAATTCGGTCGAAAAGAGGAGGTGGAAACCGATTACACGCTGTGCCTCTCCCTGGAAGATGTCAAGGTTTTGGCACAACGCATTAAAGAGGAAGGGATAGTCTCTTTTGATACGGAGACAACCAGCAAAGATTCTCACAATGCCGATCTTGTGGGTCTGGCCTTTTCCTGTGACGATCATAGTGCCTGGTACGTTCCTCTTGCCCACAGCTACCCCGGAGTCCCGCGGCAACCGACCTGGCCCGAAACTCTCGACATTTTAAGGGACCTATTTGAAGACGATAAGATCAGAAAGGTAGGACAGAATATCAAATATGACGCGGAGGTATTGAAACTCCATGGCGTTGATCTTAAAGGGATCTATTTTGATACCATGATCGCTTCCTATGTGATCAATCCAGGTCTCAGGCAGCACAACCTTGACTTCCTTGCGCAACACTATCTAAACCATAAGATGATCGCCTTTAGTGATATCGTTGGTAAGGGCCGAGGGACCACGCATTTCGGTGAGGTGGAAATCTACAAGGCATGTGAGTACTCCTGCGAAGACGCTGATATCACCCTCAGGCTTATGACGCTTTTGAAGGATAAGCTTGAATCGGACGGCAATGTGGAGCTTTTTCATGACCTGGAAATGAGACTCCTGCCCGTTTTGATGGACATGGAGATGACCGGGATCAAGATCGATATCCCTTTTTTTGCAAAAATGTCCGATGATTTTTCAAGGAAGATCAAGAATATTGAAAATGATATCTTCGAAGAAGCGGGCATGGAATTCAATATCAATTCACCGCAACAGTTGGGGCACGTGCTTTTTGATAAGCTCGGACTCCCGGTTCAGAAAAAAACCGCCAAGACCAAGAAGTACTCCACCGATCTCAAGGTCCTCAAAAAACTCGCGGCCCTTCCCTTTAGGATACCGGGACTTGTCATCCAATACAGGGCTTTTTCAAAGCTCAAATCGACCTATCTTGACGCAATGGTGAAGATGGTCGACACCTCCACTGGGAGGCTTCACACATCTTTCAACCAGACGGTTGCGGCCACCGGGAGATTGAGCAGCAGTGAACCGAATCTTCAGAACATACCGATTCGCAGTGAGGAGGGGCGGGAGATACGAAAGGGTTTTATCGCTGAAGAGGGCTGTTATCTGGTTTCAGCAGACTATAGCCAGATAGAGCTCCGTGTCTTTGCCCATTATTCAAAAGATGAGGCCTTTATAAAGGCCTTCAGAGAAGACAAGGATATTCATACCCGCACTGCCTCTGAGATCTTGGGGGTGCCGGAAGACCTGGTTAACTCTGAAATGAGACGGATCGCAAAAGCAATCAATTTTGGTATCATTTACGGAATGGGGCCTCGAAAGTTAAGTGATGAATTGGAAATTGACTATGCCAGAGCAAAGGACTATATCCAATCCTATTACGAGAGATATGAAGGAGTGGTGAGGTACAAGGAAGAAATGATTGAAAAGGCCCTGAAAGAAGGTTATGTCTGTACACTCTTCAACAGGCGGCGGTATCTCCCCGATATCAAACACAGCAATCAGGTAATTCGTGCCGAGGCTGAGCGCATGGCCGTTAACACGCCGATCCAGGGTACGGCGGCGGACCTGATCAAGAGGGCGATGATCAATATCCATGAGCGCCTGAATAAAGAGCATCTAGGAGCAAAGATGCTTCTTCAGGTGCATGACGAGCTTGTCTTTGAGGTCCCCGAGGAGGAGCTGGCTATCGTAATGCCTCTTGTGAAGGAGGAGATGGAGAGGGCCTATGCATTGAGAGTCCCGCTCAAGGTGGACATCAACAAAGGAAAGAACTGGGATGAAGCGCATTAGTCGATTTCATACGCTTTTAAAGAGGTATTAGCCCATGCCTCACGTTTTCGGGCCTGTCCCTTCCAGGAGACTGGGCTTGTCCATGGGGATTGATCTGATCCCCGCAAAGACCTGTACCTATGACTGTCTCTATTGCCAAGTGGGAAGGACCACATCAAAAATTCTTGATCCGCAGGCCTTCGTTCCTGTGGGGGACGTGATTGCGGAGCTGGAAAAGAGGCTTCAAAAAAGCGCCCCTGATGTCATAACTCTGGCCGGATCAGGGGAACCGACCCTCTACTCTGAGATCGATAAACTGATCTCTTCGATCAAAGAGATAACAAAAACAGACCTTGTCCTCCTGACAAACGGGGCACTGTTGTTCCGGCACGAGGTTAGGAAAAGGGTATTGGAGGCGGATATCATTATGCCGACGCTGACGACCACCTCTGATAAGACATTCAAGAGAATACACAGGCCCCACCCAGGACTCTCATTGGATGCTGTCCTCGAGGGGCTGGAAACCCTTCGACAGGATTTCAAGGGAAGGCTGTTTCTTGAGGTCGTGCTGTTGGCGGGAATCAATGATACAGAGAAGGAGATCGAGGGGCTTAAACAGGCAATTGAAAGGATTGATCCCGATAAGATCCAACTGAACACGGTCGTCAGACCCCCGGCGGATCAAGGGGCCATTTCTGTTGACAGGAAAAGGTTAGAGGATATAAAAATATACTTTGGTGAAAAAGCGGAAATTGTGGCTGGCGGTCCCAAGCTGGGAGAGAGCGTGGAGGAGCAATCCCTTATCCGTACCTTACTGGATATGGCCGCAAGGAGGCCACTTCGGTCCGTTGATATTTCATGCGCCCTTAACCTCTCCATGGCCGACGTCGAGTCCCTTGTGAAGGGTTTGCTGATAAAGGGTTATCTCAGAAGCCAAGAACACGGAGGAGAGGTCTATTATGCAACGTGCAGGCAATGAGAGGCCAGTGGATTCTCAGGGGATTGTTCGAGAAAACCTCCTGGGGTTTAATGAAAGCGATCTGTCTGTTGATTGGTTGATAAAAAGAACCTTTTAAAGGAAGCATATGTCGGAAAGGGGAAGAATTACGAAAAAGGATCAATTCCACGTAGGAATTGATGCCGGATCCGTCAGTCTGAACAGCGTTGTTATCAACACCAAGGGAGAGATTGTCTCAGAATCTCCCTATGAGCGTCATCTCGGTAAAGTCGAGGAGGTGCTTTCTGCCCTTGTCGAAAACTTGTTTGAGAGATTTGGGGAAGACAATATCCTTTCCGTATCGTTTACCGGGAACCATGGAAAGCAATTCAGCGACAAACTAGACGCCTTTTACGAATTCGAGACCATCAGCCAGGTCCTTGGCACACTCCACATTGTACCGGATATTAGGACGATTATCAGTATGGGCGGACAGGACACGGCTCTTCTCCAGATCAATCATTTTGGTGAGGATTGGGAACTGGAGTACTTCAACACGAACGGACCTTGCGCGTCAGGCACAGGCTCCTTTATTGATCAGCAGGCCCAGAGACTGGCTACGTCCATCTACACGGACGAAGCGGATATTTCCAAGGGCCGGATTGAAAAGATCCTGACCGACTTTATTGATCTTGGATCCAAGAGCGAGAAGGCCGCTAACGTGGCGTGTCGGTGCACTGTATTCACGAAATCCGACATGATTCACCTCCAAAACAAAGGGGAGAGGCTGGAAGACATCATCTACGGCCTCCATGTGGGAAATGCCAGGAACTATCTTAGTACCATAGTGTCAAATCGCGAACTCGAACAGCCGATTGTTTTTATTGGAGGGCTTTCCCTGAATCGTCTCCAGGTAAAGGCCTTTAGGAGCTATTTCCCTCAATTGATCGTACCCCCTTACTCTACCTCTATTGGGGCACTGGGCGTTGCCCTGCAGGCCCTTCATTCAGGGATCACGAAGACCCTGGACCTGGAAAAGCTACGAGATATCGGACTCAAAAGGAATGATTCCGTCCCTCTGGCCCCCCGACTGACACTAAAAAAGACCGCCTTTCCAGGGGGAGACAGACTCAAGGTCAAGCCGATCCGCAAGAAAAGCAATGTCTATCTTGGTATCGATATCGGATCAACGACCACCAAATACGCCCTGATCAATGAGGACCGCGCGATCGTCCACAAGAGCTACGTGCCCACACAGGGCAAACCTATAGAGGTGGCACAGTTTCTCCTGAAGCATCTTAGGGATGACATAGGCAAGAAGATCGAGATCGTCGGCACTGCCACCACCGGATCAGGTAGGGGAGTGGTTGGAGATTTCCTTAATGTTGATCTGATTATTGACGAAATAACAGCCCATGCCAGGGGAGCCGTTGAGATAGATCCTGAAGTGGACACGATTTTTGAAATCGGGGGGCAGGACTCTAAGTACATAAGCCTTAAGAATACCTACCCCCTCGATTTTGACATGAACAAGGTCTGTGCCGCCGGTACAGGGAGTTTCCTCCACGAGCTGGCCAACAAGTATGGGATCAATATTGTCGGTGAGTTTGAAAAAATCGCTCTTTCATCGTCCGAGCCGGTCAAGCTGGCGGAAAGATGTACCGTATTTATGGAATCAGATCTTGTGACCTATCATCAGAAAGGAGTGGAAGAGAAAAACCTGATAGCCGGGCTATGTTATGCCATTGCCCACAACTACTTGAACCGGGTCGTAGGCAAAAGGATGATCGGAAAAAGGGTCATGTTTCTTGGAGGCCCCTCGTTGAATAAGGGAGTTGTCGCCGCGTTTGAGAACATCACCGGACATGCCCTTATTGTCCCTCCCCACAGGGAGGTTCTAGGGGCTTATGGAGCGGCCATCAGCGTACAGGAAAAGCTCCGCATGAAAAACAAAAGCAGGAGCAGTTTCAGAGGTCTTGAAAAGGCTATCAAGGATCAAATGGAGTACAGGGAAAAGATCTGCCATGCAGATCCCAACTGCCATAACGAGTGCAAACTGAAGGTCTATGACTTTGATGGTCGCCGGAGCATATGGGGAGGAGACTGCGGACGCTATGAACTGACCAGGTCGGATAGTCCAAAGAAGGAGAACTTCTTTGCTTTGAGGCAAAGGATCTGGGAGACTTACATGGCCGGTGTTTATGAAGAGCTTCATGACGAACCGATACTGGATATCGATAACCGGCCGACCATAGGGATGCAGAGGGCCCTGTATGGTCACCAGACCAGTATTCTGTGGGCCCATTTTTTTGATAAGCTAGGCTTCCGTCTCGTGCTTACACCGACGACAAACCCTCGTATATCCAAAGCGGGAATAGAGTCAATGGTTGCTGAGACCTGTTATCCGGTAAAGGTCTCCCATGGCCATATCAAGGAACTGATCGGAAAGACCAGGTATCTTTTTATGCCTCATATCATCACCATGCCCACGCCGGAGGCCTCGGAAACAGGTTTTTACTGCCCGCTGGTCCAGAGCAACTCGTGCATGGTAAGAATGGCCTTGGACATCAACATGGACACTGCCGTGAGTCCCGTGGTTCATTTGAAACATGACCCAAATACGCTTGCCCTTGAAATTAAAGAACAGATACAATCCAGGCTCGGCGTGTCTGGAAGGGAGATAAAGAGGGCACTCAATTACGCCCTGGAACGGGAGCGACAATTCATAGGAGAAATGACCAGGAAAGGACAGGAGATACTTGATGCCCATAATCTGGAAGAGCCTCTTGTGCTTGTAACCGGTCGCCCCTATAATCTCTATGATGAAAGGCTGAATCTCAGGCTGGGTCGAAATCTTGCCAAAATCGGTATGAAGGGTCTGCCGATCGACTTCATTGATGTGTCTCGGATCGACCTGTCGGATTTCCCATCCATGTACTGGGGGAGCGGGGCACAGATTCTGAGGGGCGCCCGGTTTGCGGCGAATCATCCCAACTGTTTTGGCCTTCATTTGACAAATTTTGGGTGTGGGGCGGATTCATTTATTGAGCACTTTTATAAACACATTATGGGAGACAAACCCTATCTGATCCTTGAGCTTGACGAGCACAGCGCCGTGGCCGGGGTTATGACGAGGCTGGAAGCTTTCAAAAACGTAATCGAAAATCGACTGGAGAGAGCGAGTCGGGACCAGGCATTGAAGTTGAAGTTGGCCAACTGAGGCCTCATTGCACCGAAAGATCGGCCCGAGCCATGGGCCTGTCTTGACTTCTCGCCGAAATAGTCGTTGTCATTGCTGAAATGTCAAGATGGAAACAAACAAGGTAGTAAACTTTGATTCTCTTACTCGGAATCTGGGCAAGTTCAATCTCAGGGGTAAGGTCTTTCTCATTCCCGAAATGAACCGGATAGGGGCGCACCTCCTTGCCGCCACCTTCAGAGGGTTCGGGATTCGTGCAGAAGTCATGAGCACTTACGAGGGACTTGACCTCGGCCAGGAATATACCTCCGGCAAGGAATGTTATCCCTGTCAAATTACCATGGGAGATATCCTCCATTTTATGAAAAAGGAGGAGGAGAAGGAGGGCACGGCCTTTGACCCTGAAAAATATGTCTATTTCATGCCGGAGGCTGATGGACCCTGTCGCTTCGGTATGTACAATAAATACCAGCGAATCGTCCTTGATTCCTTTCCCCGGCTCAAGGATTTGAAAATAGGTTCCCTGACAACAGAGGATGGATATTCCCTGGACGGTATTATTGAAAAGGAGAGAGTCAGAGATCTCAGAAAGACGGCTTACCTCTCCGTTGTCATAGCGGACGTTCTTGATCGAATGCTCTGGAGGATCCGACCCTATGAGAAGGAACCCGGGATGACGGATGAGTTTATCGAAAAGTCCATGAGGTTGATGGAAGATGCCTTTGAGAGGCATTCTCCTGGTAAAGACTTTGACAAGATACTTGACCAGTTGGAAGAGATAGCCGGCAAAGGAAGGGCTATCATCAATCCCTCCATCCCACCCAAGCCTCTCATAGGGATTGTCGGTGAGATCTATTTAAGGACACATGTCCATGCGAATCAGGATCTGATCCGGGTGCTTGAGAAGTACGGGGCTGAAGTTGTAAACGCCTCCATTGCCGAATGGGTCAACTATACGACCTACAACACGTTTAGGAATGCAAAAACAGATTTTCTCTTGAATCTCAAACAGCTCAAACTCGGCCGAATAAGGAAGCATCTGAAAGATATTCTCGGCTTTGGAGCGGAGTTGTATTATCAGGAGCATCGACAAAAACAGGTCTACAAGCGAGTAGCTCCATTGATAGACTTGGCCCACGATCACAGGGTATCTGAGCTCGAAGAGATCCTCGAGGAAGACGGGCTGTTTTATTTCGATATAGGCACGGAAGCGTGTCTGAGCATTCCCGGCATTGTAGAGTATGTCCGCGAAGGATATAATGGCGTGGTGAACGTTTACCCCTTCACTTGCATGCCCAGCACTATCACTTCAGCCATTATTCGGCCGATGACCAACAAACTCAGGATTCCGTACCTGGATACTCCTTACGACTCCAGCTCCCAACCCGGCAGAGAAGCCGCTATCAGGACCTTTATGTACCAGGCCCTCCAGCATTTTAAGAGAAACGGCAGGAAACAATATCATTAGTGCCTGTCTATTTGGAAGGCTTCTCTCCTGATGAAAAGGGCATAAGTCACGAAACCATGAGCGCCGGCAGCGCCGGAAATTCCGTCCTGACTTTTTGGAAAGCCTCACAAGGCCCTATTGATTGACAAAGGCCGAAAGAGTCGTGATATCAACGGAGGAGTAATAAAACTTTATGACAACGAAAATCCTTATTAATGCGGTGGAGACGGAGGAATACAGAGTCGCCCTGGTCAAAGATGGTTTGCTCGACGGTTTCCATATCGACTTCGCTACTAAAGAACAGCGTGTAGGCAATCTCTACAAGGGGATCGTAGAACGTGTCGAACCGAGTCTGCAGGCCTGCTTTGTGAATTTTGGGGCGGACAAAAATGGGTTTCTCGAAGCTGGCGAGATTCATCAGGAATACTATCTTGATTACCAGCCCCTTGAAAAGGAGTATCCTCACCCCCCTATCGGCAAGATCGTAAAAAAGGGGCAGGAACTGCTGGTACAGATCAAAAAAGAGATGCCTGGGCGCAAGGGCGCCCAGTTAACCACTTATATCTCCCTGGCGGGTCGGTATCTTGTGCTGATGCCGGGAAGTAGGGGCGGTATCTCGAGAAAAATCGAAGATGAGAAGGAAAGGCTTCGGCTCAAATCGATTATGAGCGAGCTGAGAATCCCTGATGAGGTGGGATATATCGTCAGGACAGCGGCCCTGAAAAAGAACAAGAGAGATCTTTCAAGGGACTTGAACCGCCTATTGAGAATGTGGTCGAATATCAAAAAAAAGGTCAAAAAGGCCCCTTCTTTGTCCCTTATCCACGAAGAACAGGATATTATCCTGAGAACTCTCAGAGACTACTTTACAAACGACGTCAGTGAAATACTCGTTGATGATCAAGAGACCTTTACGAAAGTAAAAGACTATATGAAGATCATTTCCCCCAGACATCAACGTATTGTCAAGCTTCATAAGGGAAAACGACCTATTTTTGCCCACCATGAGATTGAGACTCAGATCGGGATGATTTATAGCAACAAGGTCCCGCTCAAGTCAGGAGGGTCCGTTGTTATCGATCCTACTGAGGCCCTAATCGCCATTGATGTCAATTCCGGCCGTGCCATGTCCGGAAAAGATGTTGAGACGACAGCCTTTACCTCTAATGTCGAGGCCGTATCAGAGATTACCCGCCAGCTGCGCCTTCGTGATCTCGGAGGGCTTGTTGTTATTGATTTCATTGACATGAAAGACAGAAAACATATAAGAGAGATAGAGAAATTGGTCCGCGAAGAGGTCAAGAAAGATCGGGCCAAAATCGATGTTTCCACTATTTCGAAGTTTGGGCTTTTAGAACTATCGAGACAGAGGTTGAGCCCTTCTATTGAATCTAAAGCCTACCAGACATGCTGTCATTGTGAGGGGCGTGGTCTTGTCCTTTCAGTGGAAGCCGCATCCGTGTCTTTCTTTCGGAAAATCAATATGGGTGTATCCAAAAAGGGAATCATTCAGGTGAGGGGACGGCTTCCCTTGAATGTCGCGAATTATCTCCTGAACAGCAAGAAAAAGGAACTTGCGGAGCTTGAATCAAGGCATGGTGTCAATATCCTCATTCATGGGGACCCTGCTATTGCGCCGGGAGGTGGCGATCTCGAGTTCTTGAAGGAAGGAAACAGCCGGGGATGATGGCGAAGGGGTTAAACGCGAGTCCGCAATGTTTGAGAATGTCATTTATTTTATCGTAGTAATCCTCATCTTTACTATGAATCATACGGACAAGGTCGCAGAGATTTCCCTACCTTTTTCTTTTTTCATATCTTTTGCCCTCTGGGCTGTCTTTTCATTGTATAGCTGGTGGAGATTCAAAGGACTTCGAAAACGTTTGCTCCTTGGGCCGATCAACCAGGGTCTTCTTACCATGCAGTACCGGAGACTAATCACGAGGCTCTCTATCCTGGCCATCTTCCTTTTTGCCCTTCATGTGTATCTTCTGAATCTCAAGTATTGGCTGGAGAAGATCGCCGGTTTCGATCGGTTTACGGTCCTTCCGGGTATTGTTGCCCTATCCCTATTTCTTGTTTACCTTGGGACTATCTGGTATTATGCGTATCCCTCTTACAAGGCTACGGTTGGGACTCTCATCACAAGACGATCCTTTGTCCTTTCCAACCTCAAAATCACCGTCCCTATCCTTTTTCCCTGGGTTGTCCTCTCTTTTGTATATGATGTCATTCTGCTCACTTCATGGGCCGGGCCGGGTAGTCTCTTGAGTAGTGGTCCGGGGCAAGTAGTCTTTTTCGGCGGCTTTCTTTCTATTCTCATGATATTTATGCCTCTGTTCATACGATTTTTTTGGGGGTGCGCACCTCTCAAGGCCTCGGACAAGGCCAGGAGCCTTGAGGCATTTCTTGATTCCTCAGGTTTCAAATACAGCCAGCTATTGAGGTTGCCGATCTTTCAGGAAAGGATGATGACCGCAGGGATCATGGGACTTGTCCCAAGATACAGGTATATTCTCATTACCGATTCACTCATGGACGCTCTTTCAGTTGAGGAGCTGAAGGCCGTGCTCGCCCATGAGATGGGGCACGGCAAATATCGCCACATGCTGTTCTACATCCTTTTCTTTATAGGTTATATGGCCCTCTCTCCCGGGCTGTTCGACATATTCTTTTACCTCCTTGCCTCCCACCCCTTCTTCATGGAGGCAGGCTCCGGCAATGAGACAGGCATTGCGAACATTTTTCATCTGTCCCTGTCGATTCCCATGCTTCTCAGCTTGCTCATATACTTCCGATTCATTATGGGTTTTTTCATGCGCCATTTTGAACGCCAGGCCGATCTCTATTCTGCTGTAACAATGGGAACTCCCATGCTTACCATCAGCGCCCTCGAAAAAATTGGAATTGCCGGAGGAAAGATCCGAGATCTACCCAGTTGGCATCATTTCAGTATCAAAAAAAGGGTGGATTGCCTTTTGCGACTTCGGAGGGACCCGGGGGTGGTCAAGAAACACAACCGGTTTGTTCTCCTTGCTATCATTGGGTATTTCATCTTCATAATCAGTCTGGTCTATGTGGTGAATTTCAGCCCCGTAAAAGACCATTTCACTTATGCTTTCGCCGAAAAGGCACTCAAAAAACGACTTGTGGATGACCCCCAGAACATTTCCATTTACCAGAGTCTTGCTGCTATCTATCATGAGAATGGGAAATATTACGAAGCCGCCGGTTCCTACGAGAAGATCCTTGATATGAACCCGAATCAGGCAAGCGCATTGAATAATCTGGCTTGGCTCCTGGTGACAGCTCCAGAAGAGGGATTAAGAGACAACGACAGGGCCCTTAGGCTTGCCAAACAAGCTGTGGCAATCGAACGATCTCCCGTGTTTCTTGATACTTTGGCAGAGGCATATTACGTGAACGGGTCTATTGAGGAGGCGATCCGGACGATCAAAGAGGCGATTGCCCTTACCACGGAAGACCGGGATTATTATAGAAAACAGCTTGAAAAATTCATGGCCTCTCTGCCTTAAGATAGGCCAGGTTTCACAGCATCAATCAAAAAACAGAATAGCCTCGAATGACCACGGAAATGATAAAGGACAGGTCATGTTCCTGAAGAAACTTTTTAAGAGACATGGATCAGAATCTGAAAGGGTGGAATGCCCGATATGCGGGTACAGGGCTGAACTGCTGAAGACAGGCGGCAAGGTCGGTAAATGCCCCAACTGCATCACCTATGCCCGGCACCGTTTGATCGCGTTCTGGCTAAAGGATCATTTTGATCGCGACTCCCGGATAAGTGTGCTGCACGTGGCTCCTGAACCTGGGTTAAAAAATCTTTTTTTAGAAAAGTTCCCTCATATGACTTATACGGATATTGATAATGGAGAGGGCGAGTCCGCTGATGTGGCGTCCCGGCAAATTGACCTCTGTGACCTTCCATACGAAGACGACCATTTCGACCTTTCCATATGCTCCCATGTGCTTGAGCATATCCAGGATGACAGAAAGGCCATCTCAGAGCTTTTCAGGGTCATGAAACCTGGAGGTCAGGCTATTATCATGCTGCCGATTTTCAATAATCTGGCAGAGACCATTGAAGATCCGAAAATCGTGTCTCCTAGGAAGAGGAAAAAAATATTCGGCCAATCAGAGCATGTCCGGAAGTGCGGAGTAGACTATTGGGACAGGATTCATGAGGCCGGTTTCAAAAGGGCGCCTCATCCCTATTCCTACAAGGGAACGGATGAAGAGGCAGAGTATTATCAGATGACCGAAGGCTCTACTGAAAGGGATTTTGAAAACAAACTTGATCTTTTCGTAAAATAGGGTCTTTATGGTCTGTGTCATAGGTGTCTGGAATTATCAACACTCTGTAACAGGATGGTCCAACCCGGCCTTAACGGCCAGCCCCATTTTTTCAAATGAGTACGGCTTTCTCAGATAGGCCTTTACTCCCAGATCCTGGGCCTTTCTAACCCGATCCGTTTCGGAAAATCCACTCGCGATAATCGCTTTTTGATCAGGGTATAACTCGATGGCCCTCTTGTACGTTTCAAGACCATCCATGCCTGGTTCCATAATCATATCCAGCACCATAAGGTCTGTAGGGTTTTCTCTTATGTAAGCAATGGCTTCCTCACCACTTGAGACCGAAGCCACCTTATAGCCCAATTTCTCCAGCATTTCAGAGGCGATCATCCTTTGTTCTTCGATATCATCAACCACAAGGATTGACTCTCCCCTGCCTTTATATGCGGCCAGGGATAAAGGCTCCTCCTGGTGAAGTGTTTGTCTCGTGACAGGAAAATAGAGCCTGAATCTTGTCCCTTTTCCTTCAGTGCTCTCCAGATCAATATATCCTTTATGGTCCTTCATGGTTCCCCACACAACCGCCATGCCCAATCCGGTGCCGCTCCTCCCCATTTTTTTCTTGGTATAGAATGGCTCAAATATCCGGTTCAAATCCCTTGAAGGTATCCCTGTTCCTGTATCGGAAATCGTAAGAACGACATAATCACCCTCATCAATAGACTCGTATCCTTGTATGGGCGCATCAATATATTGATTTCCAGTTTTTACGAGAATAGTCCCTCCTTGTGGCATGGCTTCGGCGGCATTGGAGACTAAGTTCATAACCGTCTTGGAAAGATGAACCGGAGACCCCATGATATTAAGGACGTTGGGCACAAGATCGGATCTCACCTTTGTATAAGGGTGGTATGACAAGAGCTTCCGGTATTCAGGGCTCTTCAGGTATTGCTGAATCACCTGGTTTAAATCCACAATCTTCGTGACGGGAACTCCTCGCCTCGCCAACGTCAATAGATCCTGGACAATGGCTGCAGCCTTTTGTCCTGATTCCTGAATAGTCAAAAGGGGTTTCCTGAGCCGGCTGTTTTCCGGAATATCGAGCAATAACAATTCCGGGTAACTGACAATGCCGGAAAGGATATTGTTGAGGTCATGTGCCACCCCTCCGGCAAGGGTGCCGATCGCCTCCATCTTCCGGGCCTGGTCCAGTTGAATCTCCAATCTCTTCTCGGATGTTACATCTCGTGCGAAGTTGAGGACTCCCGGACGTCCTTCCCACGTCGTTGAAACCGTATTCAGGCGAATCCAGAGTTCCTGCTTTTTCTTGTTGATTATCCGAAAAGTATAGCCGGCCGAAGGGGAACTTTCTTTTTCATCTGTGCCAAGGAGGAGATGTCTGTCATCAGGATGAATAAGATCCCTGA
>JAXHUM010000056.1:0-43708 GCA_034189325.1 Thermodesulfobacteriota bacterium | reverse complement strand
TTAAAAATGCCACCAAAAAACAGGCTTATGGTCTGTTCCGCAATTTCTTCTATTGGAAGGCTTCCTTGGCTGTCGTACCATCGGGTAGACCAGTTCATCATGGCAAAAACAGAAAATGTCATAACGGTTTCATTGATCGGACGAGTGATGCCTTTCTCCTTGATTTTGCTGATCGTGTCAAAATAAAGGTCATAGATAAGGCGATGCTGCTTGTACACCTTTTTCTGAAGGACCGGAGGTAATTGATATTGCTCCTCCATGTAGATCTTGATCTGTTTTCTCTTGCTTTTTATGATGCAGATCTGCCTGAAGATCATCTCTCGAAGACACTCGACCGGATCATCATGGGCTTCGATTGCCGATCGGATCTCTTTGAGAAGAATCTCTCCAATATCTACAATGATGGTGTAAAGAATCTCATCCTTGTTTTCGAAATAAATATAGACCGTTGAATTGGTTATTCCGACCGCTTTGACGATATCCCTGATGGATGCCTTGACAAAACCGTGCTTGTAGAAAAGATCCGTTGCCTTTTCAATGATCTCTGCTTTTCTTTTTCGCATTCCTCTGTACCGGTCTATGCGAGTTCCGCTGTTTATCTGAGCTGCTTATCTTGATCATGAAATGAACGAATGTTCGTTTTTAGACCGATGATTCCTATTTTGTCAACAAAAATTTATTCTTCCCTTGGCGGATTGCCACGGATCCCTTGACCGCCTCAAAGGATGGGCAAATTGGCAGGATTCGATTAGACAACAACATGATACTTGCATTCGTGCTGTTCATAGCCTAAGCTTTCTCCTATTTTCAGTAAAAACAACTGAGACTTCTAACGGAGCGGAGTTTTTCAGTGACCGGACATTTTCACGCAGAAGGAGATTTGCATGACCCAACTGGATAGTTCAATGTATGAGAAGATCTTTTACCCAGAAACCATCGCCCTTATCGGGGCCTCTGACGACCCGACGAAATTCGGAAACCTGCTTTTAGACGCCCAAATTCGACATGGATTCAAGGGGACGATTTTCCCTGTCAATCCTAACGCGGCCGAAGTACATGGGATTCGATCATGGCCGGATGTTGAGTCGATTCCCGAGCCTGTTGATTTTGCAATCATCGCCGTGCCCGACCAAATGGTCATCCCCGCTGTGGAGGCATGCGCGCGAAAAGGAATCAAGGGAGTGGAGGTCGTGACTTCCGGTTTTAGGGAAGCGGGACACAGCGGTAAAGCCCTCGAAAACGAGTTGATCAGGATCGTCAAAGAAACGGGGATCCGGGTCATAGGACCTAACTGTTTTGGTGTGTATTCACCGGCAGTGGGTCTTACCTATTTCCCTGGAGTGGAATTCTCAAGAAAAACCGGTCCTGTCGGTTTCATATCACAAAGCGGAGGGGGAGGATGCGATGCCGCTTACATGGCGAGAGGTCGTGGAGTCCATTTTTCCTTTATGGTCAGCTACGGCAACGGATGCGATATAGATGCCACCGAGTTGCTACGCTATTTTGAAAACGACCCGAAGACCCGATTTGTGGGCGCCTATATTGAAGGGGTGCGGGACGGCCGTGCCTTTTTTAATGCCCTTCGATCATGTTCGGCGAAAAAGCCTGTTGTCATTTTCAAGAGCGGGCTCACCGATCAGGGACAGCGGGGCACAATCGGTCACACAGGGTCCCTCGCAGGATCGCAATCCGTATGGGAGGGGGCCGTCAAATCGGCAGGCGCTGTGAGCGCGGCCGGTGTCCAGGACCTGGTAGAATGCCTGATGGCCTTTCAATGCCTGGAAGGATTCACAGGCGGCAATGCCGCGGTCATGGCGGGTAGCGGACTCCGTTGCGTTGAGGCCCTGGATGCAGCATCGATCTCCAATATTGCCGTTCCCGAGCTTTCAGATGAGACCCGGGCCCTTATCAAATCGTTTCTCCCCCCGGCGGGAGGACGCGCAGGGAATCCAGCGGATCTTGGAAGTCCGGTTATGCCGCCAAAGGTCATGATACCGATGATGAATGCCATTGCCTCCTCCGAAAGGATCCACTTCATCGTGCTCTATCAGATGTTATATTACATCCTCTACGAAGGTAAAAGAAGAAAGGCCCTGAAACAGGTACCGGAGAGGGCCTTTGAGTTTCATATGGATGTTGCAGAAGCAGGGGTACGAATTCGTAAAGATACGGGGAAGCCGTTGGTTCTGATCCTGCCGAATATTGTCTCTCATCCTGATCACAGTGATATTGAAAAGGGAAGGATAATCGCCTGTGATTACTATACATCTATGGGCATTCCCTGTTTCGAAAACGGCTATCAGGCCTTTTCAGTCCTCCGAAGGGTCTTTGATTACTACCGGAGGCGGGAGGAAAACAAGGAAACAGCCTGAAAGGTAAGTCCTCAATAGGTTGGGAGATATCTTACTGTTCCGAAGCCGTGAGGGCCTCTCTTGACTTCTCCGACTTTATGAAAATCTACCCTGAGATGCCGTTTGTCCAGGATCATAAATGAACAGAATGGAAAAAGCAGCTCAGGTCATCGGCCTGGGGCAGGCCTGCGTGGATTACCGGGGCAGGCTTATTTCGTACCCACGTGAAGATGAAAAGGCCGAGCTGACCGACCTTTTTATGGAGTGCGGAGGACCCGCCTCGACAGCCCTTGTCACACTGGGTCGTTTGGGTGTGCCCACCTCATTTCTGGGGTCAATATCGGATGATCTTTTTGGGGAAGAAATCCGCAAACACCTCGAGAAGGAGGGGGTGGACAGATCCTGTCTCTCCATTAAGCCGGGCTATACGTCACAGTTTGCATTTATCGCCATCACTGAGAAGAGCGGCAACCGTACGATCTTCTGGCACAAGGGAACCGTGCCCCATCTCAAGCCGGAAGAGATCGATATCGGTCGCTTTCCAAATGCCAGCGTTCTGCACCTGGACGGTTTGATGGTTGAGGCATCTTGTGAGGCGGCACGTCAGGCAAAGGCCTTGGGTATGACAGTGGTCCTCGATGGAGGAACCATGAGAGAGGGGACAAGGGAACTGCTCTCCCTTGTTGATATCCTCATCGCCTCTGAAAAATTTGCCGCACCTCTTATGGGAGGGCCTCCCACCGAGTCCCTGGAAGCCCTCCGTAAGCTTGGACCGGCACAGGTGGTGATCACTCTCGGATCAAAGGGAAGTATCGGCCTGGATAATCAGGAGATCATAAGAGCAGAGGCCTTCAAGGTCGACGCACTGGATACGACAGGGGCAGGGGATGTGTATCATGGGGCCTATATCTACGGTTTGCTCCAGCAATGGGACATGAGAAGATGCATGCGGTTCGCGTCTGCTGCTGCCGCGCTCAAGTGTCAAAAGATGGGGTCCCGGAGCGGAATCCCTCGTCTTGAAGAGATAGAGGGGCTGATGAAACACACGTCCTAGGCTCCAACAGCAAGCGCTCTTTCACTTGAAACCATTTTTCTCTCAAAAAAACTTGACAAACCTCTAAGCCCTGTGCTTATCTTCGGCCATATTCTCTGAATATGATACCTAACTTACCGAATCAGACGCTTATATCGTAGGCGGTCGATTCATGTTCTTCACGTTAATTATATCTTTTTCCACTGAAACATGCTTCTTCGACTTAGGGTTCCATTTTTATTTTGGTTATTCATTTAGTCAACTGATGTGATGCAAAATAAAAACTGAGCGATATTTTGCTCCGCTCTCAGGGATAAGCAGAGTTTCACCCTTTCTTTCAGACTCTCTGGAACAGCATACTGATTATTTCACAAACAGATGTTTCGATAATCGGCCTAGGATGCTCAAGGCTCGGAAAGCCGCCGAAGGTACCTGTTGCGGACCATTGTCTTTTGGCCGTCGGAAGATTTCACACGAGTGGATAGTATCCTCTGAAGGAGCTGGACAACAGTGGACAACGGCACTTCCATACTCAAGGTTGAGGATGTAACCCTTTCTTTCGGGGGTATTACCGCCCTCAATAACGTGAGTTTTGAAGTCGGGCAAAAAGAGGTTTTTGCCGTGATAGGCCCTAATGGGGCGGGCAAGACCAGTGTTCTCAACTGTATCAATGGTTTTTACCGTCCCCAAAAGGGCCGTCTCATGTTCAGAGATATTGATCTGACACGTCTCAGACCCCACAAGATCGCGGAAACAGGCATTTCCCGGACTTTTCAGAATATAGAACTCTACACAGGATTGAGCACGCTTGACAATCTTATGGCCTCGCGACATATCCACATGAAGAGGGGCGCACTGGCAGCGGCCCTTCATTTCGGGCCCACCCGAAAAGAGGAAATAAAGCACCGGGCCATTGTCGAAGATGTGATTGATCTCCTGGAGATGACGGCTATCAGGCACAAACCGGTCGGTCTCCTTCCATACGGATTACGAAAGCGCGTTGAACTGGGACGGGCCATATGCGCGGAGCCCAGTCTTCTTCTCCTGGATGAGCCCATGGCTGGGATGAATGTGGAAGAAAAAGAGGATATGGCGCGATTTATCCTGGATGTCTTTGAATTGAAGGAAATCCCCATAGTCCTTGTAGAGCATGATATGCAGGTTGTCACCGACATTGCCATGAAGGCTGTAGTCTTGGATTTCGGCAATAAGATCGCCGAAGGCTCACCCATGGAGGTGGCACAAGACACTAGAGTGATCAGGGCCTATTTGGGTGAGGAGGATTAGGTGACCCATGGATGAAGGAACGGCCTACAACAATACGCTCCCTAAGCTTCTGGAAGAGCAATATCTCAAACGGGGTGAAGCTCAGGTCGCCATGCGGGTCAAGGACAGGGGTATCTGGCGGAGCTTCACCTGGAAGGAATACTACGAAAAGGTAAAATTTTTCTGTTTGGGGCTGGTCCATTTGGGACTGAAGCGGGGAGATAAGGTCTCCATTCTAGGTGAGAATAAGCCCGAATGGTATTGGGCTGATCTGGCCTCCCTGTCGGCCGGGGCCACGGCCGTAGGCATCTTTACAGACTGTGTTCCTTCCGAGATCAAGTACTATCTCCAGGATTCCGATTCTACCTTCGTGATTGTCCATGATCAGGAACAGGTGGATAAGATTCTGGAAATCAAAGAAGAGCTTCCGAAAATTCAAAAACTGATCTACTGGGACCATAAGGGACTCTGGTTCTATGATGACCCTATCATGATGGGGTTTGAGGAAGTTATCGCCCTGGGTCGAGAGTATGATCAGTCCCACCCCGGCACCTATGAAGACCTGGTCTCTCAGGTTCAACCGGAAGATATTGCCGTGATCTGCTACACATCCGGCACCACAGGTCTCCCTAAGGGCGCTATGTTGAGTCATGGGAATATCGTTGCAATGACCAGGTCTTGGCTCGAAGTGGACGGCTGGCAGTCCGGAGAGCAGTATCTTTCCTTCCTCCCGCCGGCATGGGTCACCGAACAGGCCCTGGGCGTTGCGGGCAGCCTGATTTCCGGGATGGAGGTGAATTTTCCTGAAGATCCTGAGACGGTTCAGGAGAACATCAGGGAGGTCGGGCCGGGAGTACTCTTCTACGGCCCAAGATTGTGGGAAAGCGTTGTCAGTATGATTCAGGCCAAGATCACAGATACGTCGCCTTTCAGAAGGTTCCTGTACAATTCTTTTTTGCCCCTCGGTTACAGAAGGGCAAAGCTCTTATCGTCTAAAGAGACTCCAGGTCTCTGGCCCCGTTTTCTCTTTGCCCTCGCCCACTTTTTCGTGTTCAGGGCCCTGAAGGACAGGGTCGGCTTGTCCAACATCCGGTGCGCTTACACGGCCGGGTCGGCGATCAGCCCGGATATCTTGCGGTATTTTCAGGCTATCGGGGTGAATATCAAGCAACTCTACGGCGGTTCCGAACAGGGGCTCGTGTCTATCCATCGTGATGGAGAAATCAAATGGGAGACCAGCGGGCCGGCCATGCCGGGTATCGAAATCAAGTTATCCGACGAGGGTGAGATATTGATCAAAGGGCCGAACACCTTTGTCGGTTACTACAAAAAGATGGATGCCTACAACAACAAAATGACCGACGGTTGGTACCATACGGAGGATTTCGGCCACCTGGATGAAGACAATCACCTTGTTGTTATTGATCGTATGGAGGATCTCAAAGAACTGAAGGGGGGCCGGAAATTTTCACCCCAGTTTATTGAAATCAGGCTCCGCTTCTCCCCCTATATAAAAGACGCCCTTGTCATAGGGAGCGTTGAACATGATTTTGTCAGCAGTATCATCAATATAGACATGGAGAATGTGGGGCGGTGGGCCGAAAAAAGACACATCGTCTACACAACATTTACAGACCTTTCCCAAAAACCCGAGGTGATTCAACTCATTAGAGAAGAGCTGAAAAAGGTCAACAGGAGTGTGCCGGAACATTCCAGGGTGAAGCGATTCTTGAACCTTCACAAGGAGTTTGACGCGGATGAATCGGAGCTCACCCGAACCAGAAAGCTGAGGAGGGTCTTTGTAGAGGACAAGTACGGCGATATGATCAAGGCTATCTACGGCGACAAAACAGAGTACAGAATAGAAGAGAGCATCAAATACAGGGACGGCAGGACAGGCAGGATCGAAAATGTTATCCAAGTTAACCGGGTAGAGGGGTGATGAATTGAGCAATATATTGCAGCTAGTCGTGTTGGGTATGCTCGAAGGCTCTTTGTATGCCCTTGTGGCCTCATCTATTGTGCTGGTCTATAAGGCCACCCATGTGGTCAGCCTGGCCCACGGCCAACTCCTGGCATTCGGCGCCCTCTTCTTCTACCTGTTTCTCGTTCCCCTGGGCCTCCATCCCTTCATCGGCATCCTCCTGGCCTGCCTATCGATGGCCGTCATTGGGTTCCTGGTTGAGCGACTTGCCCTTCGCCCTTTAATCGGCCAGCCACTGTTTACATCCTTTCTGATCACCTTTTCACTCTATATGGTCTTCGATGGTGTCTATCAGTTCCTCCTCGAAGGACAGGCATGGGCCTACACCTCGTATCTGCCTGAAGGGGTATTTAAGCTTGGTAGCATCTCGATCCCCGTTGGGCAATTTATCAGCTTTCTGGTCTCTCTCGCCCTCTTTGCTTGTTTGGCCCTTTTCTATAAATTCACAAAATCGGGACTGGGCATGAGAGCCGCTTCGGAAAACCATCGGCTCGCTCAGGGAACCGGGATTATCGTGAAGAGGATCTTTTCCCTTATCTGGATCATCTCCGCCGTAGTAGCGACTATCGGCGGGGTCGCCGTGGCCAATATCATGGACATTCACTACCCCTTGCCCAACATCGGGATCAAGGGATTGATCGTGGCCCTTTTCGGCGGTTTGGAATCCTTGCCTGGGGCGCTTCTCGCCGGCCTTCTCCTCGGGGTCATCGAGAGCCTCGGCGCAGGGTACCTCGACCCGATTGTGGGAGGAGGAATCAGGGAAGTGGCGGCCTATGTCATGCTTCTCTTTATTCTCCTGGTCAAACCTTACGGGCTTATGGGGTTAGTCAAAATAGAAAGGATCTGAGAAATCATGTGGCGTCCATGCGGTATTCTTGATGATACATACCAAAAAGATATGTCCATCATAAGGACCTGGCAGCAATGGTCCATCCTCATCAGTGCCATAGTGCTTATTCTTCTCTTACCTCTCTTTGCCCCCTACTTTCTCATCAGCTTTATAAACTATGTTTGCGTCACCGTTATTGTTGTCATGGGCCTTCAGGTCGTTATGGGTTTTTGCGGTCAGATTTCCTTCGGCCAACCCGCCTTCATGGCTGTCGGGGCCTTCTCATCCGTCATTCTGATCATGGACTACCAGGTGCCTTTCTGGTTCGCCCTCCCCTTATCAGGAATTATCGCAGGTATCGTAGGGCTCATTGGCGGGGCTCCTTCTCTCAGGATCAAAGGGTTTTATCTGGCCATGGCCACTATTGCCATTCACGCGGTCATCATGTGGCTTATCCTGCATCTCAAGGTCACTGGTGAAAACCAAGGTTTGGGTTCCGTGGCCCCCCAAATCGGCTCATTCGCCTTTGATACGGATGAATCCATGTATTACATTATTGTCCTTGCAACGATCATTTTGACTTACGGCGCCCGGAACATCCAGAGAAGTCGAATAGGCCGAGCCTTTGTAGCGATCAGGGACAATGATTTGGCGGCGGAGGTTATGGGGATTAATCTCTATTACTACAAACTCCTGGCCTTTTTTATCTCCTGCTTTTATGCCGGCGTTGCAGGATGTCTTTGGACACATCTTACCCTCTATGCCCATCCTGAGCAATACACGCTCATCCATGCCCTCACCTATGTGGGCATGACTATTGTGGGGGGCCTGGGTAGTATCCCAGGTGTTTTTTTCGGTGTTGTGGCCCTCCTGTTGCTTGACGAATTCGTCATGGCCCTAGGGCCCTTTTTGGCCGGATTGTTTCCATGGCTCGGTACCGCACCGGCCGCAGCCATGGGGGTCACCGCCTTTGGCCTTGTCTTAGTATTATTTCTGATATTTGAACCGAGAGGAATCGCCCACAAGTGGGAGATTTTTAAGGCTTCCTATAGGCTTTTCCCATTTATCAACTAGTCTAACGTCCATAAGGGGGCATTGTCGGGAAGGTTGAATCGCCATGGAGAATGCAATAGGCTCCTTTTTTCACGATACATTGTACACTGTAAAAAACACCGTTTTCATAAGCAGCATACAAAACTGTCCAAATGAACGCTCCGGTTCACAATTTAGATAAACCTCTATTAGGTGAAAAGGAGGGAGAAAATGAAGAAGAGAAACAGGTCATTTTATTTTGGATTGCTGTTTTTATGGACCGCGTGGATGCTGATGTCATCCCAAGGACTTGCCAAAGAGAAATACGTAACGGTTCTGGCTTTAGGGGATTATACGGGAGCTGTCGCCGCCCTTGCCGCACCGGCGCTTTTGGGCGTTGAGGATGGTTTCAAGGAGATCAATTCCCAGGGAGGGATCAAGGGTATCAAGATCAAATTCATCGCTATTGATACGCGGTATGATGTGGCAAGGAACATATCCGCCTACAAAAAACATCGTAGGGACCATAAGCTGATACAGGTCATCATGGTGTGTACCGGGGCCCAACGTGCTTTGACGCCTATCATGACCCGGGATAAAGTCATTATATGCCCTCCCCCCGACGGGAAGTCCGCTGCACATCCGGCATGGACTTTTCTGTGGGGACCTGCCTACCAGGATGGTTTCGGAGCAACCCTTAAATGGGTGGTTGATGACTGGAAGACCAAAGGTAAGACAGGAAAACCAAAGGTCGGATATATGAGTTGGGACAATCCTTACGGCAAAGCAGCGCTTGAGGGCAGCGTTGAATATGCCAAGACCCTTCCGATGGAATTTCTTCCACTGGAGTTCTTCCCGACAGGCACACTCAATCACGCTGTTTGGCTGAACCGTTTGGCAAAGGGAGGCGCCGACTATATTTACGTCGGAGGTGTTGATCCAACGCCGACGAATGTCATAAGAGACGCCTACAAACTGGGATTGACCAAGAAGATCCAGTTCATGACGGATTATTGGGGACCCACGCAGACTGTAGGCGTTCGTCAGCACGCAAAGGCCCTTGAGGGTTCCGTGACGACCACTTTTTATCTGAAGGGCACGGAGGCACAGCAAAATCCCCTTGCAAGCAGTCTGTGGACAAAATGGCAGAAAAAGCCGGTGGAAGAAATGAATGGGATCTACCTTGTCGGATTGGGTATGTATAAATTCCTGGAAGGGGCCATGACCAAGGCGATTGACAAGTTTGGTTATGATAAGCTGGATGGCGAGGCCATGTACTGGGCCTACACACAGATTACCGGGCTTGAACGAGGCGGCATTGCAGGGCCATGCGCCTATAGCAAGACGGAAAGACGGGGAAGTCATGACGTGAAAATATACAGGGTGAAGAATCGAGAACTGGTCCCCATCACCGATTGGTTTAAGGCCCCGGACTGCGTAAGCATGCACAAATGGGACTAAAAGGAGGATGAAAATGATGAACAGGAATAATGAGTTGAAGACTCTTCTGGTTGGTCTCTTTGTCTTATCAATGATGTGGGGATGTGCTTCAACGGGAAGTAAGGCTCCCCCCCCCACGCTGACCATAACACCTGCCAAGACCGTTTTGTCTCCGGTCCTGATAAAGAAAAGTCCTCTTGAATTCAGCGGAAAGGGATTCGCGCCCAATGAGATCGTCGTCATTGATCTTCTGCTGCCTCCGGGGATAACGGTCAAGGGAGCCAATGCGGACGAAAGAGAGATTGGAATAGCCACCGCAGATGCGGATGAAAATGGGGACTTCTTTACCAAGATGCAGCCCCTGGCCACGCTTAGTTGGTTCTTCCAGGTCGATTTTACACCGAAAGGGCCGGATTTTAAGACTATGAAGCCCCTTCCTCCAAGGGCCTATACCGTCAGAGCCCTCGGGATGGATTCCGACAGGGTGTGTACGGCTATACTCGAGCTTATGCCTCCGCCAAAGAAAAAATGATGGAATTGAAAGGACCGACACCATTCCATACAACTGATATGGGCAATGCCCCATCCCGGCCGTCACAATGATGCATAGGCAAAAGGCGAGGCCGTTGGGGGCGAAGACCTGTCGACTGATGAGAAAAAGATGTTAGCTCTGAAAAATGTCGAAGTGATTTACAGCGATGTCATCCTGGTCCTCAAAGGTGTTTCCCTGGAAGTGGCAGAGGGGGGCATCGTTGCCCTCCTCGGCGCGAACGGCGCCGGGAAGAGCACGACCCTCAAGGCAATATCGGGTCTGCTGTACACCGAGTTGGGCGAGGTCACGGATGGAGATATTCAATTTCAGGGAAAGAGTTTGGTGGGACGAGATCCTGAAATGATCGTCAGATCGGGAATCGTCCAAGTCGAAGAGGGACGTCCCTCCTTTGATTACCTGACTGTGGAGGAAAACCTTATTGTTGGAGCCTTCTCACGAACAGACAAAGAGAGTATACGAAAAGACTTGGAAATGATGTATACCTATTTTCCAAATCTCAAGCTTCTGCGCCAGAGGACCTGCGGGTACCTCTCGGGAGGCGAGAAACAGATGCTGGTCATGGGGAGAGGGCTTATGGCCAGCCCTACCGTCATGTTGTTGGACGAACCTTCCCTTGGACTGAGCCCTCTCCTTGTCCGTGAGATTTTTAAGATTGTCCCCACGATCAACAAGCAGCAAAGGACATCTTTTCTGTTGGTGGAGCAGAACGCTAAGGCCGCCTTGAATGTCGCCCATTACGCCTATGTCATGGAAAACGGAAGGATTGTGATGGATGGACCGGCTGAAAAACTCAGGGACAACGAGGATATTAAGGAGTTCTATCTCGGTCTCAGTCAAGTGGGGGAGAGAAAGAGCTATAAGGAGATAAAACATTATAAGAGAAGGAAAAGGTGGCTTTCCTAGCGGAAAGGTCCTTTGTCCCTCCCTGGTCTCTTTATGGTGTTTTCGTTCCGGTTTCGCCATAATGGGGCAGTAAATGTGCCTTCATTTCCCTGTACCCGAGTTCCATCAGCGGTTTCAAATTGATAATATCGGATCTGTTGTATCGGATCAATTTATCAAGTGCCCTTTGATCTCCCCACTGATAGCGCTGCCAGAGGATAACCGCGTCGAACCCATTCAACCCCTCAATGTCAGCTTCCCGGGAAATCCCGAGCTCTCTCTCTATGTTTTTGAGCCCCCCTGAGTAACCCAGTCTTTTCAATAGGAAGCGAAGATCAATATGGGCCGGGGGCAGTGAAATATCCCTAAACCAGCGTCGGATGAAGGGGAGGTCGAAACTGGATCCATTGAACGTGATAACCATTTCAAATCGGGCCACGGCTCTTTCAAACTCATCGAGGTTCACACCGTTGACAAAACTCTGAACGGTCATGCCGTCATAAATTCCAATCACTGTAATCTCATCCATTCCCTGGTAGCCCCCACTGGTTTCAATGTCCAGGTACACTGCCTTGTCTTCAAATGCGGGAAAGAGGCGCCACATTTCCCCAGAGGAGAGACGATCCCGGAAGAAATGGACATCGTCTCGGTGTTCGATTGATTTTTCAAGCTCATATCGGATATAAGAATCCCTGGCGGGTGAAAAAACAGGACCTTTCCGGGCCAGAAAATCATGCCACGTCCTGATTCCCCGTTCCCATAAGCTGTGTTCTGTCTTTCGGCCGATTCCCTGGATATGAACAAAGGTCTGTTCGAGCAAAGATCTACCTCCCAAACGACGGACCCCCTCTCCGCCTCTGCACTATTCTCATGCCGACAAATAGATATCCCACTAAGTTGATACATGCAAAGAGAATCTCTCCCACCCGAATCACCATTATCGGCACATCCGGATAGATGATCAATTCCATATAATGGATGATGAAGGAACCGCCATAAGATGAATGGCCCCCGTGAAGATGACGGAAAAAGTTTTCCAAATAGGTGAGCGGACAATAGAGGCCCAAAAAATTTATCACAAGTGAGAAGAGGATGCCCCCGAGATGAACCCACGCGATAGAGGACCTTTTGAGCACGAAAATAAATCCAAAGACCAAAAAGAGAATCCAGAGAAAATGAACGACAACCGTCAGGTCGGAAAAGAGATCATAGGGCATGGGTCGGGGATTGTTGCGGATTAATCCTGAATTGGGTCCAATCCTCCATATGACGGAGGCCTTCTCTTATCTCATCGGACCGCACCTGCCGAAGGATTGTTCAGCCCTCGGAAACATGGACTCAGAACTAGAAACCTATTGCATCAGGGCTCTTATTCAGTGGCAGTGAGCTAGAATTTCGTCAATCATATGTTTCATCTTGATGTAATGTGTTCCCTTCCAGTATATCTTATCGCATTTTCTACAGTGAGCATATTCATCACAAAACTCTTTGGTTCGGGGAGGGATTCTGTCCTCGATCTCTGTTTTTGAGATATTCTCCAGTGGTGAATTGCAGAGAAGACACCTTGAAAAGGGATTTATCCTGTCTTTGATATCAAGATGTCTTATGATAAAGGCGATTTGCTTGACGGTTGGACCATGACGCATCAGGATGCCGTGAGACACTTCTTTGTGTTTGAGAAGATTTTTACTCCTGGTGAGGATTATCCTGTTTTTCTCTCTTGAGAGGGCGATTATTTCTAGAGGAGAGAGAGAAGGATCGAAAAACACATCAAACCCGAGGGCCCTCATATATTTTGCAATATCTCTCAGATTGATATCCGCGACGAATCTTGTTTTACGGAGCGGTTTTGGCCTGAGGCGAGTGACATTTTCAATATTGAGCGATTCAAAGACCGGGTACACACTGATACGATCAGCATCTTGAACAATGTATGAGAAATCTACAGACTCACCATTTGCCAGGATAAGATCCACCTCTGTATGGGGCACACCAAGAGCTTCGATCATATCTTTCACAGATCTTCTCCCTTTAAAATCCGCTTCCAAGTCGGTTTTTTGCTTATGCTCCGGCAGCAAATCATTAAGTTCTTCATAAAATCGCAATATGGCCTTTGACATGATCTGCTTTTCTTCTTTAGAGTCCCACAAACGTTCGGGCAGTACTGAGTTTAACATTACATCACACTACCCGACCTCTTTTTCTTTTTATTGACCTGCCCCGCCTCCCTTTCCCTGATAACGGATAGGATCTGGGTCGCAATCTCCTCAATCGGCTTATTCGTTACATTTATCACGGTCCAACCAGGGTTGGTTTCAAAGATGTTCTCGGCATTTCGAAGCTCTTGATATACGGAATCCAAGCTGCAATATTCACTTGAGAGGCCGTGCCATTCCTCCAAACGGGCTTTGCGCAGCCTTGCAAGAGGCGCAGCCTCCGTCGTCAGGGCAAACACCCGTCCGGGAGGCAATTGAAAGAGTGCGACCGGCAGGTCCAGGCCCAAGACAACGGGGATATTTGCGACAAACCAGCCTTTGAAAGCAAGATAAATGCTCAACGGCGTCTTAAATGTACGAGAAACACCGACCAATACGATTTCCGCCTTGGGCAACTGCTCAACTCGCTTGCCGTCGTCGTGATGCAGCGCAAAATCCATCGCTTCCACACGCCGAAAATAGGCCTGGTTCATTTCATAAAAAAGTCCCGGGGTTTCAGAAGGGGAATAAGAAAACTGATGAGACAACATTGCCAACAACGGTCCCATCAGATCAATGGTCTCCACGTTGTGCAGCCGGCCTATCCTTCGTACGATACGACGCAGATCTCTGGAAACCACGGTGTGGACGATAAAGCCCTTAGCCTTTGCAGCATGTTCGACAGCATGGACAACCTGACTTTCCGTTCGAATCTCCGGGAAAACATGAACCTCAGTGATTGTTTCAGCAAACTGGGTGAGAGCTGCGTCCAATGCCTGTTGAGCAGTCCTTCCCGTGCCGTCGGAGATAATAAAGATGTGCTCCATAGTCACACCTGCCTTCCTCTTCCCGTGCCCATCCGGGATTCATGCAGTGATCCATAAATTCCAGTAAAACGGGGATATTCAGGTCTGTCATCTCCGTGAGATTTCTGTCCTTCCCTCCCGGCCTGATTTTGATCCGGGCCTTTGCTTTTGCCTCACCATCTCTGAAAAGTCACACCTAAAATCTGCATGTAAAATTATGAAAAGGATGAGTTTAAATAATGAATTCAGAAAGATAGAGCATGCCGTCAAGCCATTGATACCGCACTATATTGCTGATCAAGAAGTTGATCTGATTTTTTACGATTTTCCACACTTCGGGGTTGCCGCATTCACCGAACCTGCTGCGCCGGCAGGCGCTTGCGGTAGTATACTACAGCTAAGTGCCTGCCATCTTGCATATCCGGCAAAAGCGACAATTGCAGAATTTAGATCACAGGGAATTCATTTGAGAGTCTGTGACAGGTTGAGCAAATCCCTCACATAACCGAGACATTGATTTATCTCATTGGGCCGTAGCTCAAGAGTGATTGTTTTGTCATAGCCGATTTGTTCCAATCCTTGGAAGATTGTCTTGAAATCGATGATTCCCTCTCCCACGGGGAGATGGAGGTCATCTTCATGTGAGTCACCACCTCGATTGTCATGGAGATGAATATGCCTGATCCTTTCCGGAAACATCTCTATAAAGCCGAGGCTGGTGTTTTCATCTGATAGGAGCTGGGCATGGCCAAGGTCGAGCGTCAGGTTCAGATCAGGGAGATCTTTGAAGGCGTCGATCATATGCCCCGCGTCTTCACTGAGATTTTCGATACAGAGATCAACCCCCTGCTGTTTTGCCTTATCAATGATTCGTCTCAGAAGACCGATCTTGTACTTTATCACCTCCTTGCCCACAAAACGGGGGTCGAGCCATAGATGGATTGTCAGAACCTCCATTTTGAGCTCGGGCATAATCGAAAGGATCGTCACCAGTTTTGGATAGTATACCTCTTCCAGATTGGTCGTATTGTTCGGGTCTCCTTCCAGCGGGCCGTGACAGAGATAAAAGAGCCCCAAATCCTTTCCCAATGATCTGTAGGCGTCCATGTCGCTTTTCTTGATCTTTTGCGGGTCCGTGATCGGTATTTCAGCGAACTGGAGCCCCAAATTCCCAAGCTTTTCTACATCTTCAGGGCTTCTGGCTGTGCCGCCAAGGCTGACTTTCATCTTTTGTGCTCACCCTCGAGGTTGGATTCCACCAGGCCTTTCAACCATGTCCAGATTCTCATCAGTCGGCATGACGGACTTGAGAGGCACAGGCCTCGTCGATTCTCTTTTCCAAGTAGGAAATAATGGACTCTTTGTGTTCAAAAACATCAAAGCACAAACCATCTTCACCGAGTAACCCGGCAGGAATAAGATCACCTTCCTCGGCAGGATCGCTGATCGTGTCCGCGTAAAAGCAGACGGAAAGCCACCGCTCCTGAGGATTGTCGTCAATGATATCAACCATAGCACAAAGAGGCCTCCCTTTTTTACCTGCCCTATCCCGCATAGCCCTCAGGGAATAGCTCACCCCCGGTCTCGACACAAATGAGAGGGCAATATCTTCCTTTTGAGAGAAAACATCGAGAAATCTGACAAAGGCGTCCTTTATTCCTTTCTCGTCACGGGGCCACTCCTTGAGAAAACGAGAGGCCTCGATCTCTTCCTTTTGACTGGCGAATATACTATTTTCCATGATTACCACACTGGGGATTAAGGGGTATAGACCGACTCAGGCTCCCCTCGAAAGGCCTTTTTTCGGTCAAAAAACAATATTTTTTAACTTTACCACATAAATAAGGGGATGGACAACATGAAGAGAGAAAAAAAGCGGAAATCTGATTGACAGACAAGCCCGACTTTATTAGATATTATGCAAAAAATCGCATCATCTAAAAAGAGGTATTTCACATATCACGAACCACTTTTCAAAGAAAGGATGTGGCATGGGAAATCATCGAGACAATCATTTGTCTGTAGCCGAAGTTGCCAAACAGATATATGCTCTTTCGGCAAGACATAAATTCCCGATTACTAAACAGTACTATGCCATCTGGTTTGAATACCTGACGAAAAGAGATTGTGAACTGGTTCGTGAAATGGATGAAATCATTTCATCGGGACGCCCTTTTAACGGTAAACTCAGTGACTATCTCTATGACAAATACTGTGACCACAATATTGAACAGGAGGGCATCCAAGCCCTTTACGGGGTGCAGGAGTTAATAAAAAATATCATTGACGAAATCCCAAAGACAAGCGCTGCCACACACAGCTACGGGACCAGCTTGGAGGCCTTTTCCACTGAACTGGGGGCAGCCAATCATTTGTCACAAGTCGTGGGATTGGTAAAAGACCTGATAAGCGACACCAAAAAAATGGCGCAAACCACCAAGGACCTCCAGAAAAAACTTGAAGAGGCTGAAACCCGCGCTGAAAATCTGAATCAACAACTCGTGAAGACTGAAAATGATGCGCTTATTGATACCCTGACAGGCCTGCATAACAGGAAGGGCTTTGATCTGGCAATAAAGAATTTTTTCGATCAGTATGAACGAGAGGGAACGGAGTTCTCCCTCGTCATGATGGACATTGATTTCTTCAAGAAATTCAACGACACCTACGGTCACCAAGTGGGTGACGAGGTCTTAAAGATAGTCGGCTCCACACTACACAAGGGCCTGAAGGGAGGAGATTTCCCAGCACGGTATGGTGGCGAGGAGTTTGTTGTCATACTTCCTGAAACAAACCTTAACGACGCCTGTAGGGTGGCAGAAAACATCCGAAAGAATATTGAGGCCGGTAAGAGAAAAAGGGTCAAGACAGGGGAGAGACTATCAACGATTACAGTCAGCTTGGGAGTCAGCCAGGTCAATGCAAACGACACCCCCGACTCTTTGATTGATCGGACAGACAAGGCCCTGTATTTCGCAAAAAACTCCGGAAGAAACAATGTCAAGTCCGAGAGAGATCTCTAAAGGTGGTCTTTTTTAATATTGCGCAAATGGTCGGGCAATCTCCTCGAGGCACTAGAACCTGAATATCCCATCCTCATAGATGACTGTTTTTCCCCCGGTACTGAGATGGGCCATGACCCTCTTGTTCTCAGTATTGACCAGGTCCCAGTGAAGGGCTGAATCATTAAGGCCCAGATCTTTTTTCATTTCTTTGGTCAGTTCCGCAGGGTCTCCATCGTATGTGTCACTGTAGGAAGAGCCTATTGCCAGATGACAATTTCCATACCGCCCCCCATAGTTCTCATCAAAGAGTGTGCTGGCCATAAACCTGTTGATCCTCGAAAATCGTTTATCAGTGAGTGAAAACTCACCCACCCGTGAGGCGCCTCTGTCCATACCGATCTGCTGAGCAAGGAAATCCGACCCCTTTTTGGCCTTGAATTCAACAGCCCTACCCCTCCTGAAGAGGAGCCGCACGCCTTCCACGTAATTTCCGCTCCTATAGGAGGGCTGGTCAGCATAATAGACACCCTCTGTTCCCCTCCAGTCAGGCGATAGGAAAAGTTCAAAACTGGGGATATTATGACCGGAAATCCCGACCCATCTTCTCTTTTGACCAGGCTTGACCCTGAGATCAATGCTGTCCGACTCAATATGGAGATACTTAATCTCCATACTGTTGAGCCACTTTTTGATTGCCTGGGCATTTTTGAAGAGTGTCTTCCATTCTTTTACCGGATCGGCTTTATCCAGATAACAGGCCCTGATGATCTGGTTTATATGTTGCTTCTCCGAGAGGCCTGCCTTGTTTGCCTGTTCAGACGTCGACATCTGGCAGAGGGTCCATCCGTATGTCCCGATCTCCTCTCTTTTCCACAGGATGTCGCGTAGCGGTTTTCGGGCCACGAGGGCCTTTCCGATCTTTTTGGGATCCACATTGTAGAGATGCGTCAACGAATCAGGGGCGTGTAAATGGATACTTCCATTTAGATTCTCGTACATGGTTTTTTCCCACGGACCTTGAAAAACAAGCTGCCTGTTATTCGACTTTTCATAGAAATGGTGTTCCATAACAGAGGTGAGCCCAAGACGTATGACCGGGTTCAAACCCATATCCAAGAGCTTGCCATGGAGAATATCGGCCAGCTTGAGAGCGGCATGGTCAAACCGGACCATGACGATGTCGTTCTTCTTAAAAATCCCTTTCCGTGCGGTTTTCAAACCCCACAAGAGAACATCCGCGTACCTGTCCATCTGTCTTTTTGTCAACATTGACAAACTCCCATGCCAAAGGTTCCACGTTCCAAAGCGAAAAGATCACTCAAATCCTTTGTAAATTCTCAAAAGCTGAAGGATATCCTGTTGTTTCCGGGCGATGGATGTTTTCCTGTCTTCTTGAATTTTCTGAGCATCTGCAAGCTTTTCAATACGCGAAGGCAAGACTCGAAGGCTATTCCCACTCAATGGTACTTGGGGGCTTGGATGATATATCATACACGACCCGGTTGACGCCCTTCACACTATTTATGATCCTGTTGGATATCCTCTCAAGGACCTCATAAGGGACCCTGGACCAATCCGCCGTCATGGCATCGAGGCTGTCAACGATCCTGACAGCGATGACAT
The DNA here is from genome assembly GCA_034189325.1 of Thermodesulfobacteriota bacterium. Classification (GTDB taxonomy): domain Bacteria; phylum Desulfobacterota; class DSM-4660; order Desulfatiglandales; family Desulfatiglandaceae; genus JAXHUM01. The sequence continues at coordinate 24,709 of JAXHUM010000056.1, read as the reverse complement.
TCTCATAGGTCCGCTCATCCCCCATGACTCCGACAGTCTTTATAGGGAGGAGCACTGCAAACGACTGCCATACCCTTTCATACAAACCGGCCTTCCTGATCTCCTCCAGGACAATGACATCGGCAGACCTGAGCAGTTCAAGCCTTTTAGGGGTGATCGCGCCGAGGATTCTCACGGCAAGGCCGGGGCCTGGAAAAGGCTGCCGCATGACAAGTTCCCTGGGCAGGCCCAGTTCAATACCTACCTGCCGGCCCTCGTCTTTGAATAATTCGCGGAGCGGTTCAACAAGCTTGAGTTTCATGACTTCCGGGAGGCCCCCCACATTGTGATGACTCTTTATCGTGGCTGACGGACCTTTAAATGAGACGCTTTCAATGACATCCGGGTAGAGGGTCCCCTGGGCCAGGTATTCCACTTTCCCCAGTTCCGCGGCCTTTTTTTCAAAAGCCCTTATAAACTCCCTCCCGATGATCTTCCTTTTCTCCTCCGGATCCGTCACTCCTTGAAGGCAGCTCAGAAAATGGTCGGAAGCATCCACGAGATGGATATCCATTCCATAGTTCCCTTTGAAAAGCGACATCACTTCCTCGGTCTCCCCCGTCCTCATCAGACCGTTATCCACCAGGATACAGGAAAGCTGGCTGTCTATGGCCTCATGCAGCAGGACAGCCGTGACGGAAGAATCAACCCCCCCGGAAAGACCGCATATGACCCGACTGTTCCCGATCCTCTCTTTGAGATCACGGATCGTCCTGGTGATGAAAGAGGTCATGGTCCAGGAGGGTTGACACTTGCATATTCTGAAAAGAAAGTTCTTTAAAATTTCGTTTCCTCGAGGTGTATGGGCCACCTCCGGATGAAACTGAACCCCAAAAAGTCTCCTGGTGGTATCGACCATCGCCGCGACCGGACTGTTGCGGCTGTTAGCGAGAATGGAAAACCCATCGGGTATCTTTTCGATCCTGTCTCCGTGACTCATCCACACGGTTTCTTCTTTGGACGTGCCGAGGCCATGAAACAGATCATCGTCATCCACTACACGAATCGTGGCGCTTCCATATTCGCGATGTGATGCCCTGTCCACTTTGCCACCCAATATGTGGGTAAGAAATTGCATGCCATAGCATATTCCCAATATGGGCACATCCATTTCGAGAATCCGTTTGTCAGCCATGGGTGCGTCGGTGTCGTATATGCTGGAAGGCCCTCCCGACAGGATGAGTCCCTTAGGGGCAAAGGCCTGCAGTTTTTCAAAGTCCAGGTTAAAAGGATGTATCTCGCAGTATACCTGTGCCTCGCGGACTCTCCTCGCAATCAGCTGCGAGTACTGGGATCCGAAGTCCAAGATGATTACTTTTTGATCCAGGTTTTCAGTCATGGGCAATGATCTCACTCCAAACGGTAATTGGGCGCTTCCTTGATTATAATAACATCATGGACGTGGCTTTCCTTGAGGCCTGCCGCCGTCACCTGCATGAACCGTGGTTCTGTCTGAAGCGCCTTGATATCCCGGCACCCGAGATAACCCATACCCGCCTTGAGTCCCCCTACAAGCTGGTAAACGGTATCCGCCAGAGGGCCACGATACGGGACCCTGCCCACGATTCCCTCGGGAACCAGCTTTTTTTCCATAAGGATCTCTTCCTGGAAATAGCGATCTCGGCTTCCCTCTTTCATGGCCTCGAGCGAACCCATTCCCCTGTATACCTTATAAGTCCGTCCCTGAAAAAGGATGGTCTCTCCAGGGCTCTCTTCCGTCCCTGCGAAGAGTCCCCCGATCATTGTGGAATCAGCTCCTCCGGCCAGGGCCTTTGTAATATCTCCTGAATACTTGATGCCTCCGTCGGCAATGATGGGGACACCGTTCTCTTTTGCTATGGGCGCGCAGTCCATAATCGCCGTCATCTGGGGCACACCGATCCCCGCAACAACGCGTGTGGTACAGATAGAGCCGGGACCGACGCCCACCTTTACCCCGTCCACACCGGCGTCGATAAGGGCTGCGGTGCCTTGGGCAGTAGCGACGTTTCCCGCGATCAGTTCAAGACCTGGATACTGTCTCTTTATCTCCCGGATCGCCTGAATAACCGCCTCTGAGTGACCGTGCGCCGTGTCCACCACTACAACGTCGACCGAGGAGGTCACAAGGCCTTCGATCCGCTCCACCATGTCCTCTCCTATACCGACGGCAGCACCAACCCTCAGACGGCCCAGGTCATCCTTACACGAATCGGGGTATTTTTTTATCTTCTCTATATCTTTGATCGTAATCAGGCCCTGCAGTTTCCCCTTCTCATCCACCACCAGGAGCTTCTCTATACGTCTCTCGTGGAGTATGGCCTTTGATTCCTCCAGGGTGATTCCAACCTTGGCAGTGGCGAGGTTTTCTTTGGTCATCACCGCCTCCACTTTCTGATCCAGGTTGGTTTCAAACCTCAAGTCCCTGTTGGTAATGATACCGACCAAATTCTCTCCCTTGACCACCGGGACACCGGAGATCCTATATTTCTTCATAATATCAAGGACATCATTGATATTTCTGTCCGGCTCTATGGTGATGGGATCAACAATCATACCGCTTTCCGATTTCTTGACTTTTTCCACCTCCAGGGTCTGTTTCTCTATACTCATGTTTTTATGTACAAACCCCAGGCCCCCTTGCCGGGCCAGGCTGATGGCGGTCTCCGATTCGGTTACCGTATCCATTGCAGCGCTCACAATCGGTATATTCAAGTCGATGTTACGTGAGAGCCTCGTCTTGACATCAACATCATTCGGCAGGACCTGTGAATAGGCAGGGACCAAGACCAGATCATCAAATGTGTAACCGAATTGAATCTCTTTTTCACTCATTCTTTTCTCCTTCAAAATGATCGATCATCAAACCCTCAAGGAGGTCGGCCATACTCGCTGTCAGGTTAGCACACCCGAAGAAATCCAATATCTTCATAACAACAAGGGAGCCGGCCAAAATCACCTGAGCCCTCTGGCTGTCCAATCCGGGGAGATTGAGTCTCTCGTTTAAATCCTGATGTCGTATGTGGCTAAACAGGGTCTGCAGATCTCTTCTACTGAGTATGCATCCGTTTATGCTGTCATATGTCAATTCCGTCAAAGGAATTTCAAGGAGCATGGCGGAAAGGGTCGTTATTGTGCCGCCGGTCCCGATAATACGACCCGAGATGTTCCGAGCCTCATCGCGGGTCCTGGTCAGCGAATCGAGGCACCGATCTATATATTCAGAAACCGAATCAACCTCTTTTTCTCTCGGTGGGTCTGATTTGAAGAATCTTTCCGTTAAAACCGATGCCCCCAAAGGGAGTGAGCCAAGGTATGGATCTGACCCGCCCGAAAAAAAGAATTCCGTGCTTCCCCCTCCCAGGTCAAAGACAAGAGACCCTCCTTTATCAGGAGGAACAGCGCTGAGCGCTCCTTTCCCTGTCAGGAGGGCCTCTTCTTCTCCACTCACCAAACGGACGCTCAGGCCGGTATGCTCCAGGATCCGATCCAGAAATTCTTTCCTGTTGACCGCGTCTCGTACCACTCCCGTGGCGACCGCGTATACCGTAGGGACATCAAGCCTCTCAATTTCGCGGGAAAAATCACTCAATGCCTCCAGTGTGCGCTCAATAGCCTCGGGTAGAAGGATCCTGCGTCCTGAGTAGTCAAAACCTTTTGAAAGACGGGTATAGACTCTTTTTCTCAAGAGAGACCGAGACGGCCCGGATGGCCCCTCTCTACCGGCCACAAGGAGCCTTGTCGTATAACTCCCAATATCTATGGACGCCATTGTCGCAGTCATTTTGGGATGAAATTAACAGAGGAGAGCCTGTTTTGCAAGGCACAAAAGCAGGGCTTTTGGTAAGATTTCGATTTTGATGAAGGATATTTAGAATCGATAAGTCAGGGCGAGGCCGATGCGATCCTCTTTTGAAATGAGGAGGTCGAAGTTTAAATCCTCTTTCAGCCCTCTTCTAAACTTATCCTTTACATTCCTGTTGTGCTTATGTGCGGCACTCACAGCGCTGTAAATATTTCCGCCGTACCATCCGATCTCAACGAGAGTCAAGAGGGTTCCCAGTGCCTCGTGGTCTTCATCAAAAGATTCTATGGCCCCCCATATAAAGAGGCCGTTTATGAGAAGCGCTATTATCCCGTCTCTGTAACGCGAGACATAGACATGCCCTGATCCGGGGACAATTGCTGCAAGAGAACCGGCAAGACCGGGACTTTTTTGAGGCAAGGTTTCTCCTGCCAAGCCTTTTTGGGCAAGTTTCCGGGACCTCTCATAATATGAGCTCTCCTGATCCACCCTTTGAAAGGCCTGACTTGCCTCCTGCCACATATCTTGATTCATCTTGGTCCATCCGAGCCTGAAGAGGGCGGCATTCTTTAATTCAAGGTGAGAGTATCTTTCGACGACCTCCGTGAAATATCTCTCGGCCTCTTGATAGACCCGCTGTTGATAATAGGATTCCCCTATCAAAAAAATGGCCTTGCCTGCGATAAGGGAAGTAGGACCGATCTCAATGAGTTGGAAAAAGGTCTTTCTCGCCGCCTCATACTCACGATTCCGGAATCGGCAAAACCCCATCAGATAGCGGGCTTTGGTAATGTCGGGGTCTTCAGGGAAAAAATGGACGAACCTTTCGAATTCTCCAATGGCGAGGGCATAATTTCCATCTTTCATCAGGCTGACGGCATAATTCATTTGCTCTCTGCCATCCAAAATGATCTGATCGCCAAAAACCGGATGGGCCCTCCAGGAGAGCAGGACCGTCCCCCCTATCAGGGCCAAAACAAAAATGACTCTTCGTCTTAACATCCCCCCTCCTCTTGTTTTAACCCTGTTTGCCGATCAACGAACCTCACATCCGTTGCTATGAGAGTAGTTGACGACGAAGGAATAGTCAACAGGCCCATGGTCTCCCCTGTGGACCCTGTCAGACCGGGGCAGTAGGAAGGGCGTGCAGGGACCATGGAGACCCTCACAGCTTTCATGTCAATGCTTTTTTGAGATACGATCCTTTGTCCTTAGACCGCGTTAAGGCGTGTCTTGACCGATTCCAGCTTTTCATGAACCTGTTCCCACCTCACCAGCAGGGCATCCATTCGAGCTTTCACATCTTGATACTCTTTTAAAAGCGGCACACTTCTCTTTTCATCTTTGAAAAACTCCGGATCTGCTAGTGTTTTTTCCAGTTCTTTCTGCCTTAATTCCAGGAGCTCGATTTCTGCTTCCACCTTCCCCAGTTCCGTCAAAAATGGTTTTATTGTTTCACGTAGGATCCTCCTTTGATCCGCTCTCTCCCTCTTTTGGGTCTTTCGATTACACTTGTTCCGAGGAGCCCCCTCTCCATCACCCTCGCTGTTGCCGGAAGATCTCTGATTGTCTTCCCTTTCCTGTTTCGTCCTTTCAAGATGATCATAATACTCATCCAGATTGCCCGGATAAGGGACGATCTCTCTATCGACGATGTCCCAGATCTGGGTGGCCAATCTGTTAATAAAGGACTGGTTGTGCGAGACATACAGGAGAGTCCCCGTATACTGTTCAAGGGCCTCTATGAGGGCCTCGGAAGACAGAATATCAAGGTGGTTTGTCGGTTCATCCATCACCATGAGGTTCCCCGGTTTGACGAGGAGTTTCGCGAGCACCACCCTGGCCTTTTCACCCCCGGAAAGGACCCCTACCTTCTTATCAACATCCGAACCTGAAAAAAGAAAGGCCCCACACACGCCCCTGACAAAACCAACGCTTTGATCGGGAACAGCCTTGTATACCTCCTCGATAACGGTCTTTTGGGGATTCAGCATCTCTGAATGGTGCTGAGCAAAATATGCCATCTCCACACCATGGCCCAATACTACTTCCCCCCTGTCAGGCGAAAGCTCCCCTGCTATCATTTTGAGGAGAGTGGTCTTGCCGCAACCGTTCGGTCCGATAATAGCTATTCTCTCACCCCGCAGGACGTTCAGGTCCATACCCTCATAAAGGGTCTTATCCCCAAACCCCTTGGACAATCCCTGAATGTCAATGACCTCCCTGCCACTTCTTGCGACAGGGGGAAAGGAAAATCGGATCGATTTCCGGTGCTGGACTCTCTCCACAATCTCCATCTTCTTGATAAGCTTGATTTTGCTCTGTGCCTGCCTGGCCTTGGAGGCCTTGGCCCGAAACCGGTCAATAAACTTCTGTGCCTCTTTGATCTTCTGTTCCTGACTGCGGATCTCCGTCTCGATATGCTTTATCTCTTCCTCCCGGGCCCTTAAGTAAAAATCATAATTTCCACTGTAAGACCTGACCTTTTCCTGATCCACACTCATTATTTTCCTGGCTTGTCGATTTAGAAAATCTCGATCATGGGACACGACCACAATAGCTCCGGGAAAACCCTGTAAAAACTGCTCCAACCACCGTATGGAGGGAATGTCGAGATGGTTTGTCGGCTCGTCCAAAAGCAGCAGTTCAGGGCTTCTGTAGAGGTGACCTGCAAGGGCTGCTCTCATCTTCCAGCCGCCGCTCAGGGTAGAAACGGGGTTTTCAAAATCAGAGTCTGAAAAACCGAGCCCCTCCAGGATCTTTTCGGCATCATGACGGGGGAATTCCTGGTCAAGGAGATGTATCTTTTCGATAATATCTGCTAAAATCTTTGCCAGACGTGTTTGTTCTTGCTTCTCGACTGCTGTTGCCAGAGCCGACTCAACACGACTCAGTTCATTTTTGAGACTTTCTCGTCCTGGAATAGAGTCGAGAATGGTTTTAAGAAGAGGGCCTGAGTAGACCTCTTCGATATCCTGGGGAAGGTAACTGATCCGGGTACCCTTTGCCCTTCTGATCTCTCCGCTGTCAGGGGTCATGTCCCCTTTCAGCAACCTGAGGAGGCAGGTCTTGCCGGCACCGTTGGGACCGACAAGACCGATTCGATCACCATTCTCTATCTGAAATCCCACTTTGTCGAAAATTCGGTTTTCGGGAAAGGAAAGAGAGATATCAAAGGCTGATACGAGACTCATATTTTTTCCTTAGGAATATTCTTGATGGTTCCTTCAAAGTCAGCATGTCCACGGTTGCGTAAAATGTTCAAGATCAAGGCCTGCAAAATCATGAGGGATGAAGCGTCTTTCCCCCATGCCGATGTCACGAAGGATGCAGCATAACGCAGATAGTGGACTTTTTATGCAACCGTCATTGTTGAATGCCATATACACTGTTTTATTCATTTATTGCAAGGACCATGGCAAATGGAAATGATCTTGACAGGGTCTATATGTTCTTCTAATTTGCACCATGCTCGGTCCAGACGGTGTATTTCAGCTTTTGTTATTTTGCACAACATAGGCAGAGGAGAATAGAAAATGCGAAAAATGCCGAAAAAGAAACCGACGGTTGCCATACTCACGGGAGGCGGAGATGTGCCCGGCCTCAATCCCTGCATCAAGACTCTTGTTATGCGGGCGGTGAGTGAGGGAGTCAGACCCATAGGGATCAAACGCGGTTGGGCCGGAATACTGGAATACAACCCCGATGATCCGGAGACTTCGGAAAAATGTCTCAAGGAGATGATACCGGCCGAAGTAAGGACAATTGACAGGGCCGGCGGCACATACCTACATACCTCCAGGACAAACCCGAGCGCGGCAAGAAGGAAGGATGTTCCTGAGTTCTTGGAAAAGACCTTTGGTAAAGACGAGGAAACAAAAGACCTGACGGATCATGTGATTAAGAACCTGGAAACCCTCGGCATTGACGCGATTATTCCAATTGGAGGGGATGATACACTCAGTTTTGGAGAAAGGCTCCACAAAGAAGGGTTCCCGGTGATTGCCATCCCGAAGACCATGGACAACGACGTCTTCGGCACTGACTACTGCATAGGATTTTCCACGGCCATTACTCGAGGCGTGGGCTTTATCCATGCCCTCAGGACCTGTGCCGGGTCCCATGAAAGGATCGCGATCATTGAACTGTTCGGCCGTTACTGTGGTGAGACCTCATTGATATCGGCCTATCTGGCCGGAGTGGACAGGGCCATTATTTCAGAGGTTCCTTTTGACCCAAGGAGGCTTGCTGAACTGATCACGAAAGACAAGCGGGCAAACCCCAACAACTATGCCATGATCACTATTTCGGAAGGGGCCCGAATGACGGGAGGAGACTTGGCCATGTCCGGGGAGTTGGATGCTTACGGCCATCGCCGTTTGGGGGGCATCGGGGAAGAAACCGGGACCCTGCTCAAAAAGCTGACAGGGGAAGATGTCCTGAACCAGAGGCTCTCCTATCTGATGAGGAGCGGTTCTCCTGATTCTCTGGATCTCATGGTAGCGGTCAATTACGCCAACATGGCCATTGACCTTTTCCTAAAAGGAGTTTACGGCAGGCTCGTCTCGTTGAGTGGAGGCATATACTCCGATATCCCCCTGAGTACTGTCGCCACAGGCGAAAAACGGGTGGATGTGAGGGAACTCTACGATATTGAGGAGTACCGACCCAAGGTACGGCATGTGGGCGGAAAACCGATGTTCTTGTACTAGATTCGGGAAGTGCCGAATAAGTAAGGTAAGATAAAAGGGCCATGGGGCCTCTTTTCTAAAGGCCGCAGATTACATCCAAGGACAGCTCCGGAGAAATCCTCTCCATAAACGTCGGTTTGTTCCTCAGACTTTTCGGGAGGAGCAACAAACATCGGCCGGAACTTCCGGAAGTGGGCACAGGTAGCCATGACGGCACAAGCAAGAAGGGACTCAACAAAGAGAATATATGTGGGCAAAGTGCCGATAGGAGGTGGTGCGCCTGTCGTCGTCCAGTCGATGACCAATACGGATACGCGGGATGTACCGGCGACCGTTGACCAGATTGTGCGGTTATCCGAGGCGGGTTGTGAAATCGTGCGTTTGGCCATCCCCGACAAGGAGGCAGCCGCCGCCTTTGGCGAGATACGACGAAAGGTCGACACGCCCCTCATTGCGGACATCCATTTTGACCATCGTCTGGCCCTGACGGCATTAGAAAGAGGAGCGGACGGGCTGAGGATCAACCCCGGCAATATAGGCGGCAGGAGAGAAATCTCGAAAATAGCCAAGTTAGCGGGCGATCTCAATGTGCCTATACGGATAGGGGTCAATTCCGGCTCACTGCACAAAGAGGTCCTTCAAAGGCATGGGAGGCCCTCACCTGAGGCCATGGTGGAAAGCGCTCTTATCAATATCGCCCTTATGGAAGATCTCGGCTTTGATCAGATGAAGGTATCGCTGAAATCTTCCAATGTGCTCGACACCATCCGGGCCTATGAATTATTGAGTGCAAAGGCTCCCTACCCTCTGCACCTGGGAGTCACGGAGGCGGGAACGCTTATAGCCGGCACAGTCAAGAGCGCCATTGGTATTGGACAACTCCTCGCACTAGGAATCGGTGATACTTTTCGAGTCTCCCTGACCGGAGATCCTCTTTTAGAGGTGAGAGTGGCCTATGAAATACTCAGGGCCCTGGACATGAGACATCGAGGACCTGAGATCATCTCTTGCCCCACGTGCGGGAGATGTGAGATAGACCTCCTCGGCTTGGTCGAAAAGGTCGAACAGGCCCTGTCATTTATCGAGGCATCTCCAAAGGTAGCCATCATGGGCTGTGTGGTCAATGGCCCCGGGGAGGCCAGGGAGGCGGATATCGGTGTCGCAGGCGGCAGGGGACAGGGGATACTTTTCAAAAAGGGAGAGATTGTCAGAAAAATCCCGGAACACAAACTGGCGGATACCTTGATTGAGGAGGTCAAGAATCTGGTTGGATAAAGGAACCATAAGCAAATGAAATATTCGAAGTTTTTTCTACCCACGTTCAAGGAGGCGCCTTCCGACGCCGAGATTATCAGTCACCAGCTTATGCTGAGGGCCGGCATGATCAGGAAACTGACATCCGGTATCTATACCTATCTCCCGGCAGGACTTCGCTCCTTGAAGAAAGTGGAAACCATTGTAAGAGAGGAGATGAATCGAGCCGGGGCACTGGAGATTCTCATGCCTGCCGTGCAACCTGCTGAGCTGTGGCAGGAAAGCGGCCGGTGGGATTATTACGGCAGCGAACTCCTGCGGTTTAAAGACCGTCACGGCAGAGATGCCTGCCTGGGACCCACACATGAAGAGGTTGTCACCGATTTGGTGAGAAGAGAGATCCAGTCTTACAGGCAGATGCCCCTGAATTTCTATCAGATACAGACCAAGTTCAGAGACGAGATACGACCGCGCTTTGGGCTGATGCGGGGGCGGGAATTCATTATGAAGGACGCCTATAGTTTCGACATTGACGAAGAGAGCGCCGCAATCAGTTACAGGGCCATGTATGAAGCGTACGAAAGGATATTCGCTCGATGCGGTCTAAAATTCAGGGCTGTTGAGGCGGACACCGGCGCGATCGGCGGAAGTTATTCCCACGAATTTATGGTGCTTGCCGAGACAGGTGAAGACCAGATAATCAACTGCACGGAGTGCGACTATGCCGCCAACCTGGAAAGGGCCGAGATAAGATGGATAGACGATTCTCCTGAAAAAAACACTGAAGACATGAAACAGATTGAGGAGGTGGAAACCCCTGACATGAAGAGTGTGGAAGAGGTGACGGGCTTCCTGCACATCTCCCCCGTTCAACTGATTAAGACCCTCATATTTGTTGTTGACGGCGATGTGGTCGCCGCACTGGTCAGGGGAGACCATGAGCTGAATGAGGCAAAACTCAAGAGCTTTTTAGGGGCTCAAAAGGTCGAGCTCGCCACTCCTGATGTGGTGGAAGAGTCTACCGGCGCCCCCATGGGATTTGCCGGTCCTATCGGCCTCAACATTAAGATAGTAGCGGATCAGGCAGTCATGCAGATGAGCAACTTCGTTACCGGAGGGAACAAAAAAGACACCCATTTCATGAACGTAAACATGGAGCGAGACTTTCAAGCAGATACGTTCGGTGATCTTCGAACAATCGCCCCTGGGGATCTGTGTCCCCGGTGCGGAGCTCCGATACGATTTGGAAGAGGCATCGAAGTCGGACACATCTTCAGGTTGGGCACGAAATACAGCAAGGCCCTCAATGCGGTCTTTCTTGATGAACAGGGTACCGAAAGGACCATTGTCATGGGCTGTTACGGCATAGGCATCGGACGGATCGTTGCAGCGGCTATTGAACAGAATCATGATGAAAACGGCATCGTGTTCCCCGCTCCGATTTCCCCGTTTGAGGTGGTGGTCCTGCCCCTTCAGATGCACAAAAGCGAAGTGGTCGAAACAGCGGAAAGAATCTATAGGGAACTCCTCGATAACAACATCGACGCCCTCCTGGACGATAGAGATGAACGGGCGGGAATAAAGTTCAATGACGCTGATCTCCTCGGCTTCCCTGTCCGTGTTGTTGTGGGGCTACGCGGCGTCAAGAACAATCAGGTGGAAATAAAAATGCGCAGCGAATCGGAGAGCAGGGAGATACCCCTAAACAACGCCTGCTCCATGATCAGTGAAAGCATAAAAAGCCTTTATGATTCGTCTAAATGATATCACCTCTAATCTCCTGAGCTACCACCCCAAAGCGGATATCAGCCTCATAGAAAAGGCCTATGTGTATTCGGCCAAGGTTCATCAGGGTCAGATCCGTCTTTCAGGTGAACCTTATCTTTCACACCCCTTGGAGACAGCCCACATTCTCACACAGATGAAAATGGATGTCGTTTGTATTGTCGCAGGTCTTCTCCACGACACGACCGAGGATACGAACGCCACCTACGATGAAATCAAGCGTCTTTTTGGTGAAGAGACCGCCAATATTGTGGAGGGTGTCTCAAAGATCAGTAAGATGCAGTTTGCCAGTCGCAAGCAACGACAGGCGGAAAACGTCCGAAAGATGATCCTTGCCATGTCGGCTGATATCCGTGTGATCCTCGTAAAACTGGCTGACCGACTTCATAACATGCGAACCCTCGGGTTCCAGCCGGTGGAAAAACAGAGGCTGATCGCCCAGGAGACCCGGGACATCTACGCACCCCTGGCCGGAAGAATCGGGATCCACTGGGTCATGTCCAGTCTGGAAGATCTCTGTCTTTACTACCTCGAGCCCGCCATTTACCAACAGATCAAGACACAGACGGCCCAACAGAGGGGTGAAAGGGACAAGTTCATTCGGGAGGTCAAGGCCCTACTGTCCGAGAAACTCGCCGGCTTTGGAATCGAGGCCATCATTAAAGGGAGAGAAAAGCACTTTTATAGTATCTACAAAAAGATGTTGGATCAAAACCTTGCTGTCAACCAGGTCTATGATATCGTGGCCTTCCGTATCATCGTCAACAGCATTAAGGAGTGCTACGAAACTCTGGGTCATATTCATTCCATGTGGAAGCCTATCCAAGGGAAATTCAAGGACTACGTCTCCGTGCCGAAGGCGAATATGTACCAGTCATTACATACCACGGTCATCGGACCGGTCGGCCAGAGAATGGAGATCCAGATCAGGACCTGGGAAATGGACAGGATAGCCGAGGCCGGTATTGCGGCCCATTGGAAATACAAAGAGGGGGCCATCGCAACCAAGACCGATGAAAAGCAATTTGCATGGCTCCGGCAACTCCTGGAATGGCAGAAGGACCTGAAGGATCCGGTAGAATTTCTCGAAACCGTCAGGATGGATCTCTTTCCCGATGAGGTCTATGTCTTTACCCCCAGAGGTGATGTTAAGGCGTTTCCCAAAGGCGCGACCCCTGTTGATTTTGCGTACAGCATCCATTCGGAAGTGGGACAGAAGTGCATGGGTGCCAAGGTGAATGGGAAAATGGTCCCCCTTCGGCACAAACTGGAAAACGGAAATATTGTCGAGATTATCACCTCACCCAAGCAGCATCCGAGTAAGGACTGGCTGGAATTTGTCAAAACTCCCAGGGCCAAGACAAGGATCAGGCAATGGATCAACAGCCAGGAAAGGGAGGAAAGCGTCAGTCTGGGGAAGAGTATTTTAGAGAGTGCCCTTCATGAAAACCATATAAATCTGACGAATATCCTCAAAAACGAGCAGATTCGGGCGATTGCCGAAGACCTCTCGTTTCATTCCATAGAGGACCTTCTTGCCCAGATCGGTCTGGGGAAAATCTCGTCGAGACAGGTGCTCGGACGGCTCAGGCTGAAGTTGGGTCTCAAACAGGAAAAACCTCCCTCCGGGATCGTGGGACGGGTCGTTGAGCACATAAAGCGACGAAAGGGTGATCACGACATAAAGGTCAAAGGGATGAGCGACATTTTGATCCACTTTGCCAGTTGCTGTCATCCCTTGCCTGGAGAAAAAATCGTCGGTTTCATTACAAGGGGCCGGGGTATCACTGTTCACCATGAAGACTGCCGCCACGTAACAAAAGCAGACCCCGAGAGGTTGGTTGAGGTTTCATGGGATCCATCACCGGAAGAATTGCACCTTGCGAACGTGAGAGTGACCAGCGTGGAGAGAAAAGGGGTTTTGGCCGATGTGAGTTCGATCATAACCCAGAAAGATGCTAACATTGTCCAGGCCGACGTAAGGACGACCATGGACAACAAGGGTGTGTCCATTTTCACTATTGAAGTGGGAGACTACAAACAACTCGAGGATATCATGGAAGCAATCAGAAAAGTAAAGGATATCCTGATCGTGGAAAGACTCTAAACACCCAACCAGAAAGGCCTTTAGCCCTTTTCAACCCTGCCGGATTTAATACAGCTTGTACAGACCTTTATTTTCATTCTTTGTCCGTTTTCAACGACCTTCACACTCTGGAGGTTCGGGTACCAGCGTTTTTTGGTTTTGTTGTGGGCATGACTGACATTATAACCGACAACCGGTTTTTTACCACAAATTTCACAGACCTTAGCCATCGTAGGACTCCTTTAAAGACCATGGAGATGGTCATATACTTTGTCAGGGGTTTCAAAGGGGCTACCATCGATCTCAAATGAAACACATGACTTTTTTGCTGAAGAATTTTATAATTTACATATGCGATGGGCAAATGGCAAGCAATTTTTTCCAGCATTCAACATTGTTGGATTCGTGGAAAGTCAATATTTCGACGCTTTCGTGAAAATGTACATGATCAAGCCCTGCATATCCTGAGAAATGAGGCGTCATTATCCTACGCCGCAGTGACGAATGAAGCAGCGTGACACAGATGGCGAACTTTTTGCGAGACCTTCAATAGAGGAAAGGAGATTTGATATCTCGATTCAGAAAAAAATCCTTGAAACAAAAGGCGGCCTTGACCCTTCTCTCAATAGGATGCCCGACCTTGTAAAGACGATTCACCTCATGGGCATTTGCGGGACCGGCATGGCCTCTCTGGCGGGCATGCTGAAGCATCAAGGGTATAGGGTCACCGGTTCCGACCAGAACATCTATCCACCTATGAGCGAACAGCTCAAGAAGCTGGAGATTCCGGTTTTTAAGGGCTACAGCCCGGGAAACCTCTCTCATAATCCCGACCTGGTGGTTGTCGGAAATGTTATCACCAGAGACAATCCCGAGGCAATGGAGCTTTCCCGCATAAAACTCCCCTATCTCTCCTTTCCCCAAGCCCTTGGAGAACTTGCCTTTAAGGGGAAACAGTCAATTGTAATCAGCGGGACCCACGGAAAGACCACCACTGCAACGCTTGTTGCCTGGATCCTTGAAACCGCCGGCACGGACCCGGGCTTTATGATTGGTGGCATTAGCCGGAACTTCGAGACTAACTTCAAGTTGGGCCAAGGGCCCTATTTCGTCATTGAGGGTGATGAATATGATACAGCCTTTTTCGACAAGGGTCCGAAATTCCTGCATTACAGGCCCTGGGTCGCAATCCTGACCAGCATTGAATTCGACCATGGCGATATTTACAGAGACATTGACCAGGTGATTGCAAGCTTCAGGAAACTCATCGCTATTATTCCCCCTGAAGGCCTTCTGATAGCAAACGGCGATGATCCAAGGGTTGTGGCGGAAATCGAGAGGGCACAATGCCAGGTTGAGACCTACGGGTTTTCAAGAGATTGCTTGTGGAAGGTCCTCGCGGCGAACAACCAACAAGGGCTGACGGATGTCAAGATATTGAGGCAGGGAGAGGAATACATAACGTTTCAAACGCCCCTCTACGGTCGGCACAACATGTCCAACCTCCTTGCGGCTGTTGTTCTTTCCGAATTTCTCGATCTCTCCTCCCCTTCTCTGAAAAAAGCGCTGAAAGAATTTAAGAGTGTGAAACGGAGGCAAGAAATCGTGGGCGAAGAGCGAGGGATACTTGTTCTGGACGATTTCGCCCATCATCCCACGGCGGTCAGAAAGACCATTCAGGCGGTAAAAGAAAAACATGGAGATCGTCGCCTCATAGCCGTGTTTGAGCCCAGATCGAATTCCAGCAGGCGTAACATCTTTCAGCGCGACTATGCCCTATCTTTTAATCATGCTGATATTGCCATGATTCCCGAACCCCCTCTGATGGAAAAGATTCCTCCCCGGGAAAGGTTCTCTTCACAGCTTCTGGTAAGGGACCTTCAGAAAGGGGGAGTCGAGGCCTTCTATTTCCCTGATACGGATCAACTCCTTGAGGGAATCATTGAGACGGCCCGACAAGGAGACGTGATACTGATCATGTCAAACGGAGGATTTGACAATATCCACAAGAGGTTACTTAACAGGCTTAAAACATGACTCTCATTCATTTTCTTAGTTTCATTTCAGGGATATTTATTTTTGTCTACGGCATGCTCAAGGGGAGCCGACGTCTGGAGAATCTCGCCTCTTTCAGACTGCGGAACTATCTCAATAGTGCTTCCAACAGCCGGCCTCGATCCATCCTTGCTGGATTTCTGTTCGGCCTCGTTACCCAGAGCAGCTCTACCACCTCCGTGATCGTCATCACACTCGTTTCATCCGCCCTTATATCCCTGCCTGCTGCCCTCACCATGATCCTCGGCGGAGGCGTGGGCGCCACTCTGACCGTCCAGATTATCGCCTTTAACATATATGAATGGGCCATTATCATTTGCGGCCTGGGGATTATCATTCGGCTGTTCAGCCGCTCGGACAGAGGCAGAAATGTGGGTGAGGCGGTCTTTTATTTCGCCCTGATCTTTCTAGGAATGAAAATCATGTCCGAGTCGATCTCCCCTCTCAAGGACAACCCCATTGCCGCAATGATGATCCGAAAGCTCATCGACGTCCCTCTTTCCGCCCTGGTCTTCGCAACCATATTCACAGCAATCATCCAGACGAGCTCGGCCACCCTGGGGATCGTCATCTCCCTTTTGGCAGGGGGAATCATTGACCTTGAAAGCGCTCTGGCACTGGCACTGGGCGCCAACATAGGGACCTGCGCCACGGCGATCCTCTCTGCTTTGGGAGCCGACATCACATCCAGGCGTGTGGCCTATGGGTTCGTTTTCATCAAAATAATGGGCGCGGCCGTTATTTATCCGCTTGTCCCGATTATCGCGGACTGGTTGCCTGCCCTGGCAGATTCCCAGGCCCGCCAGGTGGCGCATTTTCACACGCTCTTCAACCTCTTTGTCCTGTTTTTCTTCCCCGCTACCGGCCTTGTTTCCCTGTTTCTGGAAAAAATCGTGCCGGTCCGAGACTCGGACCATCATGAATTTGTCCCCAAATATCTCGACCCAAAGGCCCTTATGTCCCCAAGCCTGGCACTGGCCAATGCCCACCGCGAAGTCATGCGGATGGCGGATATTGTGGAATTGATGCTTGTTGAATCTATCAAAGGCCTGGAGAGTACCGATTTGGAGGCTGTCAAAAGAGTGGAGAATCTGGAAGGTCATGTGGATATCCTCAACAGGGAGATCAAACTCTACCTCACCCAGCTCTCTCTTGCCAATGCTTCACCTGAGGAATCCCGAAGAGAGATGTCGCTGATCACCTTCACGGTTAACCTGGAACACATCGCCGATATTATCGAATCAAATATCATGACCAAGGCAAGGAAAAGGCAACTTATGGGCGCCAAGTTCTCCAAAGAAGGATGGCAAGATATCGTTAATTACCACAAGCTTGTCCTGGAAAACTTCAAGACGGCCCTGGCCGCATTTGTAGAAAACAACTACGCCTTGGCCCGGCAGGTCATGACCCACAAACAAAAGGCGATTGAGATGGAGTGGGAGTTACGCCAGTCACACATCGATCGCCTCCACAAAGGCCTTGCGGAAAGCATCGATACGAGTTCGCTCCACATGGATATTCTGAGGGATCTTCAGATGGTTAACTCGTTTATCTCAAACATTATCTACCCTATCATCGAAGCTGGAGATCCCCGGATTAAGGGGAACAGGGAGTGAGTAAAAGGAACACCCAGCCAACACGAGGAAATAGGCAAAAAGCACCTGGTACCAGTTACCGAATATGTTCCACCCTGTAAGGCCTATCACAACGAATATGATCGGCCACGTAATCAATCCCGCACGCCATTCTTTCGGCTCTCGATAAATGAGGCGAAGGGCGCGCACAAACAACCAGGAGAAGGCCCCAAGGCCCAAGAGCCCGGTAGAAGAAAGCAGCATCAAGACAATGTTATGGGCATGCATCACGGTCTTTAGTTCGTAGATTCTCCCGTTGGGTGCCTCAAAGGGCATGATCCTTCCCGAGGTCGCCATGTCCGTATAGGCATCCTGGAAAGATGAGACACCCACTCCGAAGATCGGATTATCAAGGCACATGGCCCAGACCACCTTCCAGTAATAGACCCTGTCATAAAAGCTGCTCAGACTCCCAAACCCCTTGTCCATATAAATCGCGCCGCATGCCACAGTGAAACCGACGATTCCGGATAGGACGAGGTTTCGCATACGCTTTTTGGATTGATAGAGAAAGAAGAAGAACATGCCCGCGAAAGACCCTATAATCATTGTGCGAACATGACTCTGAAATAACAGCACCAGACAGACAGTGACAATCCCAATCATGACTATTCGCCTGAGTTTTGAAAGCTTCCTGTCCGACATGGCCCAGGCCAGAAAAAAGGGGCCCACATACCCTGCCAGCCCAGCGATTCGACCGCACTCCTTCATCTTTTCGGCATAACGGATAAGCGGTTTTCCGATAAGGTCGTGCCCGAAGATGTAAGCCGACATCATATTGACCACTGCCCAGATCATGCCGCCGACAAGGCCCCAGAGGAGATAAGTATGGAGGGGAAGTCTCTGCGAAATATCAAGGAGGGCAAGGCCGAAGAGAACGTATCGAAAAAAAGCAATGTCGTGGCCCCAGCCTTTGGCTCCCGGGCCGTTCACCAGAAGGCTGAGAATAATGGTAAAAAACCAGACGAGCCATGGGAGGGCCAACGGATGTTTAAGGATCGGCCTTACGGGATTCTCCTTTGAAAGGATCCCACGGACGATCCAGCCAAGACCGACAAGACCTACAAGGGATTCAAAAGCGACATTTCCGGCGATTGTGGCGGCAGGAATCAATGCACCACTAAAAGCGCAGAACTTGTCAAGACGTAATGCCCACTTGCTTTCCGGTCTCTCAGACATCTCTATAAGAACTCCATGAGACAGGACTTACCTGAGCCGCCAATACATGAAAGAGGCACAGGAGGGTAAGGGGTTCAAAGACCTCATTGGAGGCGCCTCATGATAGACCTGATATGTGTTGTGATCATCTTGTATTTCATCTTCATGAGCGCGGCCTTCATCTTTAGCTTTGCAGTAGGTTGGTGGGCATAGTGATAAACAGGAGTGCCTGCCCAGTAGGAAATCGCCTCGTACTCATATTGCTGAAGATAGTTATCAATCGGTTCTTTCAGTTCGGGCTTCATGACCTCCACAAACAGATGCGGATGGTCTGTCTTCAGTGTTTTCGCTGCACCTTTTAGGACTGAGATTTCCGCTCCTTCAACGTCTATCTTTATGAGTGATATTTTCGCCCTTCCATCATGTTTTTCTTTGTGATCTTCGACTATGGAATCCAGGGTCTTAATACCGATTGATTCAGTTACATTGTCGCACGCTTCAAGGGACTCGACAGTGGCCATGCCTAGGGCATTGTCAGATACGGAAGGATACACGATCTTTCCCCTGCCAAGAGACTCTCCAAGGGCACATTCAGCAATCGAGTAATTGTGAATGTTGTTCCGTAAATTTTCGTATAGGGCCTCGTACAGGAGAGGATTTGCCTCGACACTGATGACCTCCATGGCAACATATTTCCCTAAGTAAATGGAATGATTGCCTATATTTGCCCCTACATCAACAGCCACCGCATTGTCTCTGGGTTCATTCCTGGCAATAAAATCGATGTATTCCAAGAGATCAATCTCGTAAAACGATTTTTTTCTCCTGATATAATCGATAACGTAGTCATTACTGAGGGCGCCCCTCATAATGATCTCGGATGTTCCCAGGTATTTATGTTTATGGACGAATCGTACCAATTGTTTATCCCGTGTGAAAAGGTCTTGTTTTGCTGATTCATGAACGATCTGCCTGACAAAAACACTCTGTCCGGCATATGTCAATAGAAATACCGGCTTCCACAGTGTGGTTCAGCCCAAAATAGGCCACCGGTTTCACTTGAAGCAACCCGTGAGTTTCTCAGGATGGAGTCTTTAAAAGGGGTTTTCCTTTATAGGCCGCAATGCTCCTAAGCGTCCGATTATTATGTGCAAATATCATACTCTCCCTTATAACAGACAGCTTGTGTGTCCTGTCTTCTCATCCTAAAAGCGGCACGCATACTTCAGGCATACGTCTTGCAGAACCAGGATTTGTTTTTAATCGTATAAATAAAATGATATCCTAACAATGTATTGACGATTATCAATAAATATACTTAAATTATCATCTTTGAGAGACCGATTCCTGTTATACCCAAGGAAAAAGCATATCGAGCCGATCAGAGGGAACAAGGCTTGTCACATAGGCTTAAACCTGAATCTCATGTGAAGTTCCGAAAAAGCCGGTTCTTTCAGTAAGTCTGGGCACAGACCAGTCTTTCCCTTTTACAAAGAATTGACTCAGGAAGTCAATTCACAAAAATAAATAGAATATCAATTAGTTATATAGATTACAAACAAGTAATCGACCGGGCGGAGCTGTTTTTGAAGATGCGAGACCTTTGAAAAATGCTCAATTTTGTTCAAGTGCAAGGAAGGCGAAAATATTAACCGGAGAAATATATTGAATATTTCGAGGATTAAAATTTGAACCTGACACCGCAATTGGGCAAAAGGGGGCGTTTTGCAAAAGTCTCGATGCGCTCTTGCTTGAAAAGTCATTAACCGTTGCATGCCCATATGAAATCGGACGAAGACCATTATGGAGAGGTCTTGGAGGACGTTTCATCTGAAAGAAGCCTTCTTTTCACTGTTGATGTCGAAGACTGGTTTCAGGTGGAGAATTTTAAGAAATATGTCCCTTTTTCATCCTGGCCCTCTTATGGAATGCGCGTTCAGGAAAACACCCAGCGACTCCTCGACCTCCTCGAATCATCAGGCAATGTGCACGCGACTTTTTTTGTTCTCGGCTGGATTGCAGCACGACTACCCAAATTGGTTGAGGAAATAAAGCAGAGGGGGCATGAGGTGGCTTCTCATGGGTTCAAACATGAGCTGTGTCACGAACAATCATCCAAGAGACTTCACAATGACCTTTCGGACAGCAAAAAACTTTTGGAGGATATCATTGGGGATTCAATCTCAGGGTATCGGGCCCCCAGCTTCTCTATCAACGAATATGCCCTGGGTGTTGTTCGGGAATGTGGTTTTCAATACGATTCAAGCTATAACTCCTTTCAGATGAATAAACGTTACGGTCAGATGGACCTGTCGAGATACAAAAAAAAAGGTATTTCTTATGAGCTTGGCCCCTCGTTTTATGAACTCCCCATCAGCAATCTTCCATTCAGAGGTTCTTCAGTCCCTTGGGGAGGGGGCGGCTATTTTCGCCTGATACCCTCCAAGATATACAGGCATGGGATTCGCAGGATACTAAAGCGAGAAGACGCCTATCTCTTTTATATTCATCCGTGGGAGATCGATTCGAATCAACCAAGGATCACAACAGCCTCTTTTTTCTCCCAATTCAGACACAGGATCAACCTGGCATCTTCGTGGAAAAAACTGGCCGATCTCTTGACCCGGTTTAACAATTGCCGGTTCCTTACCTGCAAAGAGTATTTAGCTGAAAATGGGTGTATGGAAACACATCTGTAGATGCTGACAAGATCAACTGGATAGATATGATCTTTCCTTTATTCCCTCTCCGGATGGAAGGCAATAATACCAACGTTTCTGAGGTAATAGGAGGCATGTAACCGAATGACATCCTATTTGATAAGAAACCCCGAACATCCTGTTCATCCTGTCTAACGAAAAGGCGCTACTCAGAGAAAGGAGAATCTTACAGTGTTGCACGCAGTGATCCTGGCAGGTGGAAGTGGGACACGGTTTTGGCCTCTCAGTCGCGAGAAAATGCCAAAGCAGTTGCTTCACATATTGGGAGACAAAAGCATGCTCGCCATGACTGTCGATCGCGTTGTCTCTCTGGTCCCTGAAGAACAGATATGGACCGTAACGACCCGCTCTCAAGCAGGAGAAATAAAACGCGAATTCTCCAATCAAGGATACACCAAAATCCGTATACTTGAAGAACCGGCAGGGCGCAATACAGCAGCCGCCATTGGCCTGGCAGCAGTCCAAATACTCAGAGATGATCCTGAAGGTATCATGATAGTCCTGCCTGCCGACCACTACATAGAGGATAAGGCCCGTTTTTTAGACCTCTTAAGCGTCGGCAGAGAGGTTGCCCAGGCCAAATGGCTCGTGACACTTGGAATCACTCCAACTCACCCTGAAACCGGATACGGATATATCCGAAGGGGAAAATCTATTGATTTGTTCGGTCCCAACGACCTGGAAGTGGAAGCCTTTAAAGTGGCACAGTTCACTGAGAAGCCGAATCCAGAGGTTGCAGAGGAGTATATGCGCGCGGGCGACTATTTCTGGAACAGTGGTATTTTCCTGTGGCAGGCAAATCATTTTTTGGAAGAGATGCAAAATTTTCTTCCTGAACATCACAAAGGCCTATTTGAGGTAGTTGAGGCTCTCGGCGACCCTAAGCCCGATCTTGAGAGGGCAAAAGAGATATACGAGAGTTTCGAGGCTATCTCGGTGGATTACGGCATCATGGAGTCCTCAAAAAGAGTGGCCATGCTTTCCGCGGAGGTTGGATGGAGCGATGTTGGCAGTTGGGCGGCCTTAAAGGGGATTATGGAGAACAACAAAGACGGAAATGTAATCAAAGGAAATGTCCTTACAGTAGACACGCACCGCTCCGTTCTCTATGCTCAAGATCGCCTGATCGCCGCGATGGGTTTGGAAGATATGGTGGTCGTTGATACAGATGACGCACTTCTGATATGTCCGGAAAAAGAGAGTCAGCATGTAAAGGGAATTGTTGGTCAATTGATAAAGGAAGGAAGAGAGGAAGCTGTTACTCACCGGAAAGTACCAAAACCCTGGGGCGCCTATAAGGTTCTTGATAGGGGAGAGGCCTATCAATTGAAGTGGCTGGATGTGTTTCCCGGCGAGCGCCTGAGCTTACAAAGCCATGAGCACAGGGCTGAGCATTGGATCGTTGTGGCCGGAAGGGCAACAGTAACCCTCGATGGCCGAATCTTTACTGTGGAACAAGGGGAACATATTCATATTCCCAGACAAAGCACGCATCGAATTGAAAACCAAGGGAGCGAGAAACTCCGGATGATTGAAATCCAGACCGGAGACTACCTGGGAGAAGATGATATTACCCGCTATGAAGACGACTATGGCCGAAGCTCATAAGGCCGCGAACGGAATGCCCCTAGCCAGCAAAGAGACTCAAAGAATATTCAGCAACTATAAACGAACACCCTGTTGAACGCCATTATCCCGAACAATGATAAAAGAGATAGAAAAAATGGCTCATACCTACGCCATTTCCGAAATATACGTCTTTGGCAGTAGAGCGGACGAAACAGCCCGCCGGATGAGAGGTGATGAAGTTGGAGCTGATTTTTCTACGTCTGATGTGGACATAGGCGTTGAACCTCTTCCAGGGAAGAGGCTGACTGCAAAACAGAAGGTTGAAATCGCCCTTCAGTTTGAAGACCTTTTAGAAGTTTCTCGCGTTGACCTGATTGTCTTGTCGGAGGTTTCTCCCTTTTTGGCGCTTGAAATAGTCAATGGAAGGCTTTTATATTGTAAAGATCCTGATGCACAGGCCGAGCATGAGCTGCTAATAATGAGGCAGGCTGGAGATCTTGCTTTCTATGAAAGGAGAAGGAGAGAAGAAATAATGAAGGGAGCCTTCTAAGTGATTTCTTTGAAATTGAGAGAAAAAGTAATTACTGGACGGACCGACTGGATCAGCAAGATGCTGGCCGGGGTGAGATCCCTTCCCCTCGAAAGTTATGAAGCGTTTACAGAAAATCCAACAAACATTGCCGCTGCTGAATCCTACCTCCGCCGGGCACTCGAAGCCCTGCTTGATCTGGGACGCCATACTCTGGCGAAGGGCTTTGGTAAAGCTGTACCCGAGTATAAGCTGATATCAACGGAACTTGAAAAGGTTGAAGTTCTCACCGCTGAAGCTGCCACGACGCTTCGAATCCTTGCCGGGTATCGGAACCGAATGGTTCACTTCTACCATGAAATATCCAGCAAAGAAATATATGAAATCTGTGTCAATGAAATAGGTGACGTCGAAAAAATTCTTCACGATATATTAAGCTGGATCAATAAACATCCTGAAATGCTCGACCGCGCCCTGTGAACTGCCGGCCTGCTCTCCGATTTGCCTTGCCCCAGCAAAACTGACAGAATCAACAGGATCTTTCATCTATTCCCTCTCCGGATGAAAGGCAATAATGCCAACTGACCGGAGAAAACCTTGAAGACCCGGTTAATGCTGTCTAAAAAGCATGAATTACAAATTCGCATCATTAGGATTAGCCTGTACTCTTTTTATAGTCTATTTGTCATCCATCCCGGACAAATCAATTCTTGGAGGCGGTTCACTGGGTGAGCAGGTAATCTCCAACCTGGCTCATATCCCCGCTTATGCCGTGCTCACGTTCCTATGGCTTAAGGCATTCTCTCTCAGAGGGTTTCGGGGAGGTTCCAAGGTGATTACTCCAATAATTCTTGTATGTCTGTTGGCTTTTGCCGTTTCCGATGAATTTCACCAGTCATATGTCCCCGGTCGAACAGCATCGGCAATGGATATCGGTCTTGATGTTTTAGGGGTGGCTTTAGGTTTTCTGGTATTCAGGTTTAACAGGAGGCCTGATGTATCACAGGTAAAAGAGCACGATGTTAACACCGCAACCAGACAGGATAAACAGGATCATACAGGATAGTTTTTTCTTCGCCACATGCGAACTGTGTTCATGATTTCCTTCAGGAAAATCATGAAGCAAATATCCCCTATATCCTGTCAATCCTGTCCGGAACAAATACTTTGGAACACGAAGAACTTACCCATAAAATCATAGGCTGTGCCTACAAAGTCTTCAACCAACTCGGCTTTGGTTTCCTCGAAAGTGTTTACCAGAAGGCAATGCTCATTGAGTTAGGAAAGTCTGATCTCAATGTCGAAGCAGAGAAACACTCAACAGTGTACTATGACAATCAAATAGTAGGTGATTTTTATGTGGATCTTTTTGTTGAAAATGAAATCATCGTAGAGCTCAAATCCG
>JAXHUM010000055.1:0-8189 GCA_034189325.1 Thermodesulfobacteriota bacterium | reverse complement strand
TTTAAGCAGCGTATACGTAAGATGCTTGAGTATTACCATGCTGATCGACTGAACTTTGCCGTGGCTGGAACGCCGAACCGATTGGAATATGATCAGGGATTTTTCGTCAAACTCGGTGACGGCGCTGCAGACGTGAAGCCGATTGCCCATCTCTATAAAACCCAGGTCTATCAAATCGCCGAATATCTGGGCATACCAGAGGAGATAAGAAAAAGGCCTCCAACGACCGATACCTATTCTCTGCCACAGGGGCAGGATGAATTCTACTTCTCATTGCCCTATAACAAGATGGATCTCTGTTTGTATGCAAAGAACAATAAGATACCTATTGAAGCCGTTGCTGAGGTTGTGGATCTTACGCCGGAGCAGGTTAAAACGGTTTTTGCTGACATTGATACCAAACGGTCAACCACCCGTTACCTCCACTTGTCGGCGCTCTTGATGGAGGATATTCTAGAGATTAGAAAGGAAACAGTGAATTAATGAATGAGATGACTCAAAAGATTAGAGACTTTGTCGTAGAAAATTTCCTCTTTGGGAATAATAACGGCCTCAAGAATGATACGTCCTTTTTAGACGAAGGAGTGATTGACTCCACCGGGATCCTTGAACTCGTCAATTTCCTCGAGGAAGAATTCGAAATCACGGTGGATGATGAAGAACTGATCCCTGAGAATCTGGATTCCATTGACAATGTTGTGACCTACCTCCAGAGAAAGGTCGATGCTTGATCATACTTTTCTGAAGACCTTTTCACGGTTTGTGACTCATTTCATCACGCATGGTCGGTCCTAATATGAGATCCAAGAAAGCTACGCTTATCCATCACTTCCTGGAGACAAGTGCCCACTCTTATCCTGACAAGACGGCGATCATATATGATCAGGTCAGGGCAAGCTATTCCGAGATCAACAAGAGCGCTGATCAATTGGCAGGGTGGTTGATCCGGGCCGGTATCGAGCTTGGCGATAGAGTTGTATTGATCATGGACAATTGTCTGGAATATATCGTGGGGTATTATGGGGCTTTGAAGAGCGGGGCGGTAGTCGCTTCTCTAAGCAGCGATTTGAAACCGGACGGTTTAGTGCCTATGTTGAGAGAGCTTGAGCCGAAAATCATTATCTCTTCCTGGAAGTTTGAAAGGCTGTTGCAGGCGACGCACCTCGAGGTTTCGGAGGAAACGGCCCTCTTGTTGAAAAGCCCAAAACTTGATTGGTCTGACTTTCATTTTGATACGTATTCGTGGGAAGATGCCTTGAAAGGCGAAGAAGAGTTTCATGAGGCTGAGGCGTTGGACGAATCCGCCCTTGCCAGTATCATCTATACCTCGGGTTCGACAGGCAAACCCAAGGGCGTCATGCTTACCCACAAGAACATCGTCTCAAATACTTATGCAATTTGCGAGTATCTTAAGCTCACCGACAAAGATATCCAGATGGTCGTCCTGCCTTTCTTTTATGTTATGGGAAAATCGCTTCTCAACACGCACTTCGCTGTTGGAGGAACGGTTGTTATCAATAACAAATTTGCCTTCCCAACCTCTGTGGTTAAACAGATAGTCGAAGAAGGGGTTACCGGTTTTTCCGGGGTGCCTGCGACCTACGCCTACCTGCTTCACAGATCTCCGCTCAAGAAATACCAAGAAAAGCTTGGAAGGCTAAGGTACTGTTCACAAGCAGGCGGTCACATGTCGAGGCAGATCAAAAGGGAGCTCCGTGAGGCCCTCCCTGCTCATACGGAGATCTATATCATGTACGGTGCCACCGAAGCTTCGGCCAGATTGACATATCTCCAACCGGACCGGTTGATGGATAAGATTGACTCGATAGGAAAACCGATTCCCGGTGTTACCATGAAGGTCCTTGACAACAACGGAGTAGAAGTTGCGCCTGGTCGTAAGGGGGAACTGGTAGGTTATGGGCCTAATATCATGCAGGGCTATTGGAGGGATGAGGAGGCCACTTCAAGGGTGCTGAGGAAGAATGGTTATTATACAGGGGATCTCGGGTATCAGGATACTGACGGATACCTCTATGTGTATGGGCGGAAAGACAGTCTTGTTAAGGTGGGCGGGCACCGAATCAATCCGCAAGAGATCGAAGACGCTTTAATGGCAACGGGTCTGGTAACTGAGAACCTTGTTGCCGGCGTACCGGACGAACTCCTGGAAAACCGATTGGTTTTGATCGCCGTTTTAAAAAACAGCGATTGCCAGGAAGTCGAAATACTAAGGGAATGCGCAAAAAGACTCCCCAAATACAAACTGCCCACCCAGGTCAAGCTTGTTCGAGCGCTCCCCAAAAACAGCAACGGGAAGGTTGATCGGGCTGCGTGTCTTCGCCTGGTGGGCCTATGATGCCATGCCTTTATTGCCGGACAATCCGGAACGTGAGACATCCCCATCGTATAAAGGGGATGAGCCATAGAAGGAAAATCGAGTTTAGACGATGTGCGGAATTTGTGGTGTAATTCTTCTGAATGATAAGGGGAGGATCTCTTCTGATCTGCTCAAACGGATGGCCGGTATTGTGCGCTATCGCGGTCCCGATGAATCAGGAATATACCTGGATGATCAAGCGGGCCTGGGACAGGTACGCTTGAGTATTATCGATCTTTCCGGAGGTCTCCAGCCGATTCATAACGAAGACCATACCTTGTGGATCGTCTATAACGGCGAAGTCTTTAATTATCCTGAACTTAAAGAGGAGTTATTGGAAAAGGGACACCGCTTCTATACTGCAACGGACACTGAAGTGGTTCTCCATCTGTATGAAGAGGAGGGACCCTCCTGTCTCAATCGCCTTAATGGACAATTTGCTATAGCCATTTGGGATTCAAGGAAAAAAGAGCTTTTTCTCGCAAGAGATAGGGTGGGTATCCGCCCCCTGTTCTATACCGTTCAAGATGGCCGACTCCTTTTTGCCTCTGAAATCAAATCAATCTTTTCCGACAAGAGTGTTGACCGCAAAATCGATCTCGTTGCCACAGGCCAGGTATTCACCTTCTGGACGACCCTCCAAGGGAGAACCGTCTTCGAGAACATCTATGAGTTGCCTCCCGGTCATTACCTCACAACTTGTAAAGGTCAGGTTACGACAAAGGCCTATTGGGATATCCCGTTTTGCCGGCCTGAGGAGCAATTGGACTGGTCTGAAGAACGTATTTGCGGTCATATCCAGGAGCTATTGGAAGATGCGATTAGGATCCGTTTGAGGGCGGATGTCCCTGTCGGCTGTTATTTGAGTGGAGGTCTGGATTCGTCCGGAATCACAGCCCTGGTCGTCAAAAACTTTGATCACAAAGTCAGGACATTCGGAATCCGTTTCCAAGAGGATGGTTTTGATGAGGGTGTTCATCAGAACCTGATGGTGTCTTTTCTCGGAACGGACCATACGGAAATTCAGGCGACAAACAAAAGGATCGGGGAATGCCTTCCTGATGTCCTATGGCATTGCGAGAAGCCGCTTCTAAGGACAGGCCCGGTGCCGCTATACCTGTTGTCTCAGGCGGTTCAGGAAAACGGTTTTAAGGTGGTTCTCACTGGAGAGGGTGCCGATGAGGTCTTTGGCGGTTACAATATTTTTCGGGAGGCCAAGGTGAGGAGGTTTTGGTCTGCCTATCCTGATTCACGGCTTCGAGGCCTGCTCATTGATAGGCTCTATCCCTATATCCTTAACAACCCGAGACTCAGGAAGATGCAGCAGTCTTTTTTTGCATCTGGGCTGGACAAGACAGCGAATCCGTTTTTTTCTCATTCTATACGGTGGCAAAATACAAGCAAAATCATGATGTTTCTTTCTGATGATTTTAAGGAAAGGATAGATCAGGGGAAACAACTCGATACGTTAGCCCAAACACTTCCCTCGTCATTTGATGAGTGGGATTATTTAGCAAAGGCCCAATACTTGGAGATGTCACTCTTTTTAAGCAACTATCTCCTCTCTTCTCAAGGGGACAGGGTCGCCATGGCCCACTCCATTGAAATCAGGCTCCCCTATCTTGACTACAGGATCATAGAGTTCATGGGACGCGTTCCTTCCAAGTTCAAGATCAAAGGATTAAATGAGAAGACAATCCTGAAAAAGGCCCTCCAGGGTGTTCTCCCACAGGATATTACGAATAGGCCGAAGCATCCCTACCGGGCGCCTATTAAACAGAGTCTGATGAATAAGAACACATTCGACTATACGCAAAAGGTACTGTCGGATAAGTCAATACAAGATGCAGGCCTCTTTGATGTCAAAAAAGTGGGGGCCCTTTTGAAGAGATTTGAGAGAGTGGCAAATCCTGGTGAAGTCGAAAACATGGGTCTGGTAGGCATTTTCTCCTCTCAGGTCATTTATGATAAGTTCATTGCCGATTTTCCAGTAGACACTCCTCCCATATCACCTGATCTGATTGTTGATAAAAGGTCGAAAAGCCACTAATGCCTTCCTGAGGAGTCCAATGGTCCGCAGGATATGGGGCCGGCGATGATCTTACTGCCATTCGTTTAATCACCATCATACTCCTGATAAATGATGTGACCGCAGGCCTTACAGTGGGAGGCGTCTCTGTCATGATAACGTAGACCACATCTTCGACATACAGTTTCTTTTTTTGTGGCCAGGTGTATCCATTCCCTTATAAGCCGGCTGACTTGCCATGGAATGAGAATAATGCCTGAGATGATCATAAGGACAGTGACCCATTTCCCCGGTTCGGAGATAGGAGTGATATCCCCAAAACCCACAGTGGTGAGGGTGACAACGGTAAAATAGAAGGCGTCGCCGAATGTCGCCACATGCTGATTAATATCTCTTTCAACATAGAGAAAAAGGCCTGAGGAAATAAAAAAAATCATGAGGATTGTAAGAAAGAGCCTTACGATTTGAAGCACTTTTATTGTGATGGTACCAAAGAAAAAGTGGGGGTCCGCCGTAAAGCGGAGGAACCTAAAGATCCTGAACACCCTGAAAATTCTAATTTCCCTGATCAAACCCAGGTCGATGGAAACACCGATGACAGGGAGCATGAGCAATGAAAGAGTCGGGAGTATGGCAATAAGGTCGATGATGCTGTATATGTCCATCAATTGCTTTCTTCGATTTCTTGCTCCGTAAAGTCTCGCCGCATACTCGACTATGAAAAAGGCTATGATGATCACCTCAGTTTTCCACAGTATGCTGCGCGTGTCTTCAGAAATATCATAGGTGTCGATCACAAAAATAGCACAAATCACCAAGTTCAACAGGATGATCAGGATGTCGATTATCTTGCCGACAGGCGTCCGGCAGTCTATCAGATAGAACTGAATGGTCCTGCGGATCCCATTGATCGGATCCATGTCGGATAGGGGACTATCCTCCCTCTTCCCTTGCTTATCTTCGGACCTCAATGATTACCCTCTTTTGTGTTCGGTCTTTTTTGAGGCTGCCGGGATCCACCAGTTCTATGATAGGATCAGATAAAGTCCCCCTTTCCAAATTGGTTCTTATCAGGGGATGAGTCCGCAACTTATTGTCTATTTCTTTTCGAACAGCCTCCCCCTTGTCTATGACTTCGACGTGGAATATCAATTGATCCTTGTTATTGTGTTCCTGGATTATTATTTTATAATCTATAATCTCGGGCAAAGAAAAAAGGGTCTCATCAAATATATTCGGGTAAATCGTATCTCCCCCGTTGATGCCCACAAAGGTGTTCGTCCTCCTGGTGATTTTGCTAATCCTATACAGATTTTTGATGCCGCACCGGCAAGGCTCTGAAACCATAGAGGTGATGTCACCGGTCCTATACCGTATAAGTGGCATTGCCTCACGAGATAGCGTCGTAACGACAAGCTCTCCTTCTTCGCCAAGTCTCTTTGGTACCCCTGTTTCCGGGTCAATGATCTCGAAAATATAATCCGCCTCATCCAGATGGACTCCGTTCCTCTCAGAGCACTCTATCCCCGCAAAGAGCCCCATCTCAGCCATCCCATAGTGGGAATAGAGCCTACAGCCCCACACCTCCTCGAGTCTTCTACGAATCATGTCAGGCACATATTCCGAAGTCACTACAATAGAGTGGACTCTAGTGCTTCTGAGATCATATTTTTGAGCTAGTATCTGTGAGATTCTGTAGATATATGAGACAATACCTACAATTACTTGAGTCCCTGATTCCTCAACGATCTGAAACTGCTTCTCAGCGCTCAGTCGAGGATTAGCCTTAATTGCAATGCATTGAGATGCCCTCACCGCCCGTGCCAGCAATTCCGCCTGTCCCAGTGCCCTCCTTTCCGGGAGCATGATTTGTACGACATCCCCCCTTTTGGCCGCTACAAAGGTGCACAGGCCCAGAAAGTCAACAACAGTTGCGAGGTCTTCTCTAGTAAAGAAGATCCTTTTGCTTAGTCCGGTGGTCCCGGACGAATAAAGCGTCCCGGAAGTGTGTTCCGACCTGTATAATCTAATGGTCTTGGCAATGGCGCTTAAGGGAACGCAGGAAAAACTGTTAGGATCCAGCTTAATGTCGTCCGGAGAAGTAAAGGGGATTTGCTGAAGATCTTCATACGACTTGATGGCGTTGATCTTGATATTGTGAGAGGATAGGAGCCTTTTATAAAACCCGCTCTTATCCGATACACATCGTAAGACATTGGTCAGCTTTGTGAATTTACTCTCTTCGATATCAGATCTTGTGATATGCCCGAACGAATTATGATCCCACCCGATTCTCCTGTAAACCCATTGCTCCATATATGGTGTGTTCATGTCTCTATTGTTCACCTTCAAGAAATTCTCTCTCAATCACGTCAGCATAGCCCCTATTCTTGAATATATTTCCATGCGGAAAACCTGTCAATAGCAGACCCCAGTTACTCCGCCCGACGTCCATCATATCTCGTGCAATCTAGGTAGTGTCACGATGAATGTGCTTCCCTGTCCAAGTCTGCTTTTCACACCCAGATCGCCTCCGTGGGCTTGAGCGATTGCCTTGGCCAGACTGAGTCCGAGTCCGATTCCCTTCTGTGAACGACTTGGATCGCATCGATAGAATCGTTCAAAAACATGTCCAATATCATTTTCGGAAATGCCGATTCCCGTATCCTTAATGGCGACAGAGATGCCTCGAGAGTCAGTTTCTTGAACCGACACATCAACATTTCCCCCAGGGTGAGTGTATTTGATCGCATTATCCAGGATGTTTGCGATCATTCTTTGTATCATTCGGACATCACCTGAGAACATATTCGTCCCTTGTACATGAAAACTAAGGTGGATCTTTTTTTCTTCAGCCAGCGGTTCAAACAGCGAGCAGGCATCGCGGACGACTTTCGACATATCAATCTCTTCATGTTTAAGAATACCGACCCCTGCTTCAGTCTCTGAAATAACCAACATCGTGTTAATCATGTCAAGAAGACGATCGCATTCCTCAATAGTACTGGCAGCCATATCCTTATACTCTGAGAGTGAAGTATCGGTGGTCAGAGCGATCTCTGCAGATCCACGTATTCCTGCGATAGGACTCTTCAGATCATGGGCGATATTGTCACTCATTTCCCTAATCCCCGTGACAAGGTCTTGAATACGGTCAAGCATCTGATTGAAGGTTGTTGCCAGCTGATCAATTTCATCTCCGCTTCGCTTCAGGGGAACACGTTTTTCCAAGGCTCCCTCTGATATATGTGTCGCTGTTCGTGTCACTTCTCCGAGACCGGAAAGGGCCCGCCTGGCCATAAACCAGCCCACTAGGATGGAAAGAACGATGAGAACGCCCATGGTTGTTATAAAGATCTTCTTGAAAGCCTCGATAAAGCGGGTCTGATTTTCCATTGAGAGTCCTAATTGCATGACACCACCGGTCCCTATCCTTTTGTAGAGAATACGCACTTCGTCCCTCCGACCTGGTATGACGATAGTGTCAAAGACACGTTGGCTCCCTTTAAAAAGATGTTTGATGCTCGTGCCGGACACATTGATATCCTTCCAGTACGACATATTGGATGAGAAAAAAACCTCTCCATACCTTGAAAGAATACGAAAGAATACCTTCTTTTCCCCTGCTGCCTTCGCTTCAGCAACGGCCGTGCGTTTCACCGCCTCAATCCCCCTGGTTGTGAGAATCGTTGTGAATTTCTCCGCCTGTTCGAGGAGATCCTTATCCGTTAAATCATCGATGACAGTGGTAACCAGAAGATAAAAAAAGAGAAAGGCAACACC
>JAXHUM010000054.1:179654-217981 GCA_034189325.1 Thermodesulfobacteriota bacterium | reverse complement strand
ACCCGGATGTGGACGGGTCCGGCTGGTACGGCAGGGTCATGGCTAACATGAAGGTCGGACCGACCATCGTGAACGCCGGCATGCTCTATTCCTCGGGGGATGACAATTTCGAGGATGATGACTATGATGTCTTCGGTTTTGTCGAGGCCCCCTCCAGGTTCCCCTCAGGCAGTCTCATTGCCATGGGCCCGAACCTCTATTTCTGGGGTAACGGCGTGGCGCCGGAAGAGTTCTCCGCTGTCTGCCTGCCCCCATCTGGGACGCACAACTTAGGCCATTGGTTCACCAACCTGGGCATCACGTATCCCATGGGCAAGTGGAAATTCGTCGGCGAATACTGGTACCTCCGATCTGTTGAGGATCCTGCTGATCCGCTGACCTATGACAATCCTTTAGCGGACGAGGTCATAGGGCATGAGTTCGACTTTGAGATCCACTATGCCCTGACACCCAATCTCACGCTCAGCGGCGAGTTCGACTATCTGATTGCGGGGGATTTCTTTAAGGACACCCGGATTGATTACGCAACAGGCGATGATGTTACCATTGGCACCGATGACGCGTGGCTCCTTGCCTGGGGCATTATGTATAAATTCTAACCCTGCACAAGCAGATTAAGATTAGTTCGACAAAGAAACCCGGGGTCACCCGGGTTTCTTCTTTGTAGCTCACTAGAATCAGTACGTGACGCCTTTCCACGCAAACCTGAACCCACGTGTCTCCATTCCACCAAGGGTGTTGCCATGAAAAGACCGAATCCCGAGCATATAGAACACCTGAAGATGCTTATCAACAAGGGGCCTTTCTACTCCCTGATGTCAATGTCATTGATAGATATCGGTGT
The DNA here is from genome assembly GCA_034189325.1 of Thermodesulfobacteriota bacterium. Lineage (GTDB taxonomy): Bacteria > Desulfobacterota > DSM-4660 > Desulfatiglandales > Desulfatiglandaceae > JAXHUM01. Next base: position 217,137 of record JAXHUM010000054.1, on the reverse strand, counting down.
TGGTTTTTCTGTCTTCGAGATCAAAGTGGCTGAAAAACACTTCCATGCCTTCAATGCGGTCCATGGTGGTGTCTTTGCTTCCATCATAGATACGGCGGCTTACTGGGCAGCCTATTATTCCATTGAAGATGAGAGTATGGGCGCCATATCGGTCGACCTCAAGCTAAACTATCTTGCGTCAACCGCAACTGGCGAGCTTGTGGCCAAAGGCCGTCTTATTAAGCTCGGAAAAACACTGGGGTATACAGAGGCTGAGGTCCTCAACCAAGAGGGAAGACTTATGGCCCATGGGACCTCCACCCTTATGCTCCTCCCAGAGATGGGCTTTTCGGATGCCCTGCAATTCCCACCGAAGTTCCTGGATTAATTAAGAAATCAGGAGCAATGGCTTCCCTGTAGACCGGATCTCGGCCTCTTCGTCATTTGACAATAAGCCGACCTAAAAACTTGACAACCCTGTCGAGATATAGCACTCTCCTCACAGGCTTGAATGTCGGGAACGTAGACCTCAAGGAGCAGTGCCATGCCAGCATATGAATTCAGGTGTGAAAAATGTGACAAGCCTTTCACTCTGACCTTGTCGCTTTTAGAATATGAAAAGGGCAAGTTCAGATGCCCCAAATGCAAGAGCGCCAGAGTCAAACAGCAGATCGTTTCATTTCAGGCAGTCACTTCAAAAAAGAGCTAGACATCTGCCAGGCTTCCCTTTTCAAACCCGCTTTTAACGGGCGTGCCTCATGTAACCCTCCACTGTTTTTTGGGCGTCGATCTGGAGGGTCTTGGCGTACGACTTTAAAAAACCTCTCAGGTAGATTTCCGGTGGAAGATCGGCCCATTGATCCGCTTCAATGGCCTGCAAGACCGGAAGGCTCACTTTGGTGACTTGATGGATCTCTTCCAGCTCAACCTCGAAAGACAGCCTGATTCTTTTGAGGTCCTCACCTGAAATCGCCTCCCTTGAAAGGACTGATTCCACGAGATCAACTATATCCTGCTGTTGAGCCTTTTGAGCCACTCTATGAGAAAGAAGACCCTGCGCCGTTGTCACATTGGAGGGGAAGTTCTTGGAGGTTTTGAGACCTGTATCCCTTACGGGTCCGGCCTTATGGTTTTGTCCTGCAATATCTACCAGATTCCTATCATATTCAGCCCTTTTCTCCCTGTCGATTAGTGTGGCAAAGGCCTCTTCGATCCTCTTTAGAATCTCTTCTCTCTCCTTGTCGCCAAAGAGCGAATAGGTTACCAGGGAATCCTCGCTGTACATTGAAAAGGCTTCCTCATAGGCCTGCCTGACCTCGAGGGAGGAGGCGCTCATGGGGATTTCGAGTATTTCATAGTAGTTCAGATTGTCAAATTCCGCCACCATTGTCTTGTTCATTCGATGTTTTGGATTTTGCCGGAAAGATGTTGCACTTCCGGCCAGGGACATAGGGCACCCTGTTCGTAATATCGGAATAATGACCTAAATGCCTGCCTGTGGGGAAACAGGTAAGTTCCGAACCGATCCCCCAGGTTCTTTCACTTTTTCCGCTATCCTCTGAAGGTCTGTTGCCGCCAGGGTAAAGGGAAACTTCTTGACAAAGACCTTTTGAGAATACACCGCGTCATGGACCCTTTCATCATAGCTGACATGACCCAAAAACTTGAACCCGGAATAAAAGTGCCTGTTAAAAACCCTCTCGATTTTGTTTCCAAGATCGCCATCCACCTGATCACGAAATTGATTTAAAACAAAGTTAAACCGAACGTGCCCCAATTGCGCTTTCAACAGCCGACCTCTATCACCATCGCGGCCCATGACAAATTCTATAATGTCGGATACCGAGCCAATAGGCCTCTCTTCCCCATGATCAAGAAGCTCCCTTGTTATCGATGCAAAGGCCTCCTGCTTGAGAATCTGTTTGAGTCTTCGCAAACAGACCGCCTTGACAAACCGAAAGGCATTTTCAATGGATGTGGGTTCCGGGGTGAAGACGAAGAGGCCTTCAGGAGATGTCAGAAAGAAGTCTAAAGTGTTGAAATTCGTTCCAGCTCCAAGGTCTAGAAGGATATAGTCATAGGGCAGCCTCTGAACAGCTCGTATGATCTTCAGCTTTTGCGCATGGAAGAGGTTGGCGATTTCAAGGGAGCAGTTCATAGAGGCAATCATATGGAGATTTGGAATATTACTGGGCAGGACAACTTGGTCAAGCGATTTGCATTCCTTGGTCAAAAACTCATGGATACCGGGCCTCGGGTTCTTTATCCCCAAGAGGGTATGGAGGTTTGAGCCCCCCAGGTCCAGGTCGACCAAAACCACCCGGTTGCCTTGGCCGGCCAAAAGAGAGCCGAGATTGACTGTGATGAAACTCTTTCCCGTGCCACCTTTTCCACCACCTATCGGATATATGTGTGACATTCCGGGATGTTGTTCATGTTCGGTTATGCCTGAAATAGCAGCCTCGTATTGTCTTGTGCACAGCAGAAACACCTACAACCTGCGTCAAGTCTCCCTCGATGACTAGAGTGCCCTCATATTTTCCGGGCAATACTTCATCAAGTCAAGGCAAAAGAGTCTCATTTGCACGGCGATTGACACTTCCCCTCTTTTTCCCTATACTTCTGTTCGATTAAGGTAAGGTGTCAAAAAGTTCGGGTAAAATAGTTGAAATAAGGCGGCGGATTTTGACACCCTACCGATTAAGAGACCTAATACCAACATCTCAAAAACAACGGCTGTCGGACCTGGAGGGTCTCATAAGTCTGCTTTATCAAAGTGGATACCCGACACGCATGGCAGTGGGCGTATAATTCCCGTTACCTTCAAGCGTTGGCCAAACCTTGAATATTCGCCCACCTTCCCGAGCAGGTTTATAGAGCGGCTTTATGAGCCCCTCCAGGTCCCGCCCTCAGCCACACAACTTCTTCCTCCCCAGAGTTTTTGAGAACTCACAGCTCAACTGGAGATCGATTCATGCAAGAAAGTCATGCCCGATTCAAGATGATAGATACCATCCTCCATCCTAACTCGATAGCGGTTGTGGGGGCCTCTGACGCTCCTTTCTCTTTTGGATACCATTATGTTCGCTATCTCCAAGAAGGAGGGTTTGAAGGGAACATCTTCTGTGTCAATCCCTCGTACGACAACATCTTAGGACTCCCTTCCTATCCCTCTCTCAATACCGTTCCGGATGACGTAGACTATATTATCTGCTGCCTGAAAGCGGAATTGGTGATCGATCTTCTGCGGCAGTGTCCTGAAAAGAAGGTCAAGGCCGTTCAGATGTTCACCGGAAGGCTCAGTGAAACCGGAGACCCGGACGCGACCCGGTTGGAACAAAATATCCTGGAGGTTGCCAGAGACGTCGGAGTCCGTCTCATAGGCCCTAATTGCATGGGGTTGTATCATCCCAAACAGCGTATCACTTTCAATTACGATCTACCCATGGAGCCTGGAAGGGTCGGTTGCCTTATTCAAAGCGGCGGCATTGCAGGAGAATTTGTACGATACGCCGGTTTAAGAGGTGTCCGCTTCAGCAAATGCATAAGCTACGGAAACGCCCTCGATCTCAATGAATGTGATTTCCTGGACTACCTCCGTCATGATCCTGACACGGATCTGATTGCCCTTTACATCGAAGGAACGAGAGAGGGACCCAGGTTGCTGAATACCCTACGAGATATCACCCCGGAAAAGCCCGTTATCTGTCTCAAAGGAGGGAGGGGCCGGGCCGGGATCAGGGCTTCCGCATCCCATACCGCGGCGATCGCCGGGTCTATGAACACGTGGGAGGTCCTTTTCCAGCAATCAAACGTAATCCAGACATCCTGTTTGGAAGAATTGGTTGATACCACTGTTTCATTCTCTATGTTGTCGCACATAAAAGACAAAAAGACCTTCATTGTGGGAGGAGGGGGTGGCAAAGGGGTGCTGTCTGCAGATGAATGCGAGGAGGCCGGGCTCATAATCCATCCCCTTCCCAGGGAGGTCAAACAGATATTCAGAAAAGTTGACCCAAAGTTGGAGGCGTGGCTTGGGAATCCCGTCGACATCTCCGTATTGCTGGGCAACAAGATCTCTTCCCTTGAAATCCTCCAAGTCTTAGCCCGCAATCAAGAAGCGGACCTCCTCATAGCGAATCTCACGGAGGATAGCCCCCTGGGGGGGCACATCTGGGAAGACCATATAAGAAAGGAGGCCGCGGAGTATATCAGCATCGCAGAGAGCGGACTCAAGCCGATTGTTGTCATTATGCCGGACGCCTCTGTAGATAAGGAAAAGATGGAAAATTGGAGATGGAAAACTTTGTCTGAGGAGCGGGGGAAACTCGTATCTGCAGGTATTCCTGTGTATTCAAACGTGAAACGAGCCGCAAGCGCGATTTCCAGGATGGTTAGCTACTATAATAGAGTAAATGATCGCTGAGTTGAGCCGCTTGCTTCATTTACCTTTCTAGGTGAGACGCCGGTATTAAATAGAATCTTGTGGTCTACTAGGGAGAGGGTCTTGGTCCTCGCCTCGATCCTCTTTTCCTCTCCAAAGATATTGACGATACGCACTTCGTTTCCCATGTTCTCCAGCAGCTGTACATAATCCATAAACAGCTCTTCTTCATCATTTCTCAGTATATATGCCGTTGATTCACACATCATGCATCTCCCTGATAATCTGCACGACCCTGTCCACCAGATGAGGAAGGGGCTCTCCGGAAACACCTATGATGTTCACCTTTTCCTGGGTCAAAGGGACCAGGATTTTTTCCGCTCCACTCGACGACACGGCCGCAGCCATTTGCGGTGTGACCTCCCCCATCATGGAATTGGCCATAAGTATGGAAATAGGCCCGACAATCACCTCAACCGCCTGGGAGGTCCGGACAATCGCGTTTTCACCGGTAGCCCCTCTATTGGCTCCCGCCTTCATCATTCGTGAGGTAGCAATGGAGTTTGTCCCAAGGGCGAGGATCACGAGATCATTTCCTACCGATTCCCTGAGCGCCTTTATTATCGCCCCGCCAATTCCTCCCCCTTGCCCATCCATGACCATTAATCTCACTTTTCTTCCTATCCTTTTAAGAGTACAGAAACCGGTCTACTATTCAATATATTGTAGAATGGCGACTTGCTAACTCAACATGTTGTTACTAACTCCTTAATCCCCAATTCTCAAAAGGCCCTGGAAGACCAACGGGGCATATGCGTGAGGAGCAATCCTTTGTGCTGTGGCTTTCAAATAAGAGTCCAGCTTGTCCCCGGCTATCACCTTTATTGGAGCCTGGGAAAAGCAAAAGCACAGTAAATCCGTCACCCCAACATTTCCACGATCCGATCAAGCTCCTTGTCTGAGTAAAAATGGACAATGATCGTCCCCTGCTTTCCCCTCCTTTTGATATCCACTTTTGTGCCAAGGGACCTCTTCAGGTCATCAGCCACGGTCTGAAGGTAGTAATCGTCGTCGGGTGCCTTCTTTTTTTTCGGGACGGGCCTGTTCATTTTCTTTGCCAATGCCTCGAGTTGACGCACTGAGAGCCCTTTTTCCAACACCATATCCCTAAGAGATATCTGCTCTTTGCTCCCCTTCACGCCGGCAAGCACACGTGCGTGTCCCATGGTGAGGCGGCCGTCAACCAAATCTTGCTGAATAGAGGAGGGTAAAGTCAGCAGTCGCATCATATTGGTGATGGATGAACGCTCTTTCCCGAGCCTCTTTCCGAGGGACTCCTGCGTCATCCCAGTTTCATCCAAGAGTCTTTGGTAAGCGAGGGCCTCTTCAATAGGGTTCAGGTCTTTTCGGTGTAGATTTTCAATAAGCGCCAGCTCGAGTGATTCCGTGGGACCTGCTTCCCGGACAATCACAGGAACAGTCTCAAGACCGGCAATTTGAGCGGCCCTCCACCTCCTCTCACCTGCAATAAGTTGATATCCCGACTCTGTCTTACTGACGAGCACCGGGGTAAGTATTCCCTTTTCCTTGACAGATACCGCCATTTCCTCAAGCTCAGACGTCGAAAAAGTCCGTCTCGGTTGGTGGGGATTCGGCGATATATCGCCAACGGGACAATCAAAGAAACGGGGGACTCCCTCGTCCAGGTTGTGAGCGTCGGGGATAAGGGCGGACAATCCCTTTCCCAAGGCCTTTCTCTGCACCATCTTATTTTATTCCTCTTGTGATTAGCTCTTTGGCCAAAGCAAGGTAAGTCTGAGCCCCTTTGGAGTGGATATCATACAGTAGGATCGGTTTACCATGGCTGGGGGCCTCACTCAAGCGCACATTGCGGGGTATTACAGTCTGGAAAACGCTTTTCTTGAAATGCGTACGTATCTCACTGGCAACTTGCAATGAAAGATTATTCCTTTTGTCATACATGGTCAGCAGTATTCCGCCGATCCGAAGGCTCGAGTTGAGGCTCCTTTTCACGGCCTTCACCGTTTTCAGCAATTGAGACAGGCCTTCCAACGCGTAATATTCGCATTGAAGCGGAACCAGGACAAGGTCCGCCGCAACAAGAGCATTTATGGTAAGAAAACCCAAAGAAGGGGGGCAATCCAAGAAAATGTAATCATATTCATCTGTGAGCTGATTCAGGATGTTTCGTAGACGGAATTCGCGGTCCTTCATGCCAACCAATTCGACCTCTATTCCTGTTAAGCTGGATGTCGAAGCAATCAGATGTAAACGGGACAGGCCGGTGCCGGCAACAAGATTTTCTGTAAAAGCCCCATTCATCAAAAGATCATACAGACCCTTATCCATCTGAGTACGGTCAACTCCAAGGCCTGTGGTGGCGTTTCCTTGAGGATCACAATCAATAAGCAGACAAGATTTCTTTGCCGCCGCAAGGGAGGCGGAAAGATTAATGGCGGTGGTTGTCTTGCCCACGCCTCCCTTTTGGTTTGAGATAGAAATAATACATCCCATGTTATTACACGCCACGCTCATGTTGAATGATCCTGACCTACAGGGCCAAAAACCTTGAAAACTGATATCACAATAACTTGGTTTTTGAAAGACAAAAGGGGGCGGGTCCTATGGATTATTGATCAGGCAATGGCGGAACGCAGGTTTCCAGGGTTTTGACTCTGGCAGGAAAATCTGAATAGCTCAGGTCTTCTATGCAGACTATTTGTTGATAATGAAGTAAGGCCTTTCGTTTCAGTGCCCGCTATAACGGGGCATCGTCACCTCTCAAGGATTTGAATGAAACAACTTGGGACATCACACGGGTCTCCCTAAAAACGCTCTACTAGAGCGGCTTCTCAATCACCTGATCGATTTTGCAGATTCCCCCGCCCATTGGCAGGCCTAAGCCCGCATCAAAAAAAGGACGGGATGTTTCACGTGAAACATCCCGTCCGGACGAAAAGGTGATTGCCAATCGATTTGCTCAAAGACCTGATGGGTAAAAAGGTTGTCAACACATCGCACACCTCATACATATCTCAAAAGCCTTGATGGACAGGTCTTTTACCGCCTTAATATCCTGTCTGGCAAACAGGATGGTTTTGGGGGAACAACTATCTCCACGATCTGACATGAGAGTTTTCATTGAGATCGATCCTATCCATCGAAAATCTCGGTCCAAATCTTCCTGTCCGGTCCCTGTTCATCCAAAATGAAATCGAGACAGGCCCTATTCCCAGCCCCCCTCTGTTTCTTCAGGATATGATCCATTTGACTCATCAGCTGATCCAGCTCTATGTCCTTCACAGCTTCCACTATCTTCAAAAGATCGTCGGCCTCCCTGTAGATAAAGGACAACTCTTCCTGCCCTTCTTCAAAAAGAGTGATCTTTTCATCGAGTCTTGAAATATACAGATCTATTTTTCCCATCAGCTTTAAATTATAGAAGATCCTCGGAGTTTGGATGCCCTCTTCAAATGATATTCTTCCAAGTCGGCTATGTTCGGCCTTGACCTCTTCTGAAAGTCTGCTTTTTTGGTCTTTCAGTTTTACCAATATTTTGACGGCTAAGGACTTGTTCTGCTTCACCTTTTCACGAAGAAACACTATCTCCGTCATTTTTTCTCTGATCTCGTCAGCATCGGGGCCTGCGGACGATACAACGGGATGGAAAACAGTGTTAGCCACTAATAGGGCAGAGATCAAAAGGGCCCTCTTAAACTTCACATGATCTATCATCTCTCGCATTTCCTATGGGGGTTCGTCGCCTCGTGCTAGGATACCTAAATGTCATTCCTTGACTTCTCTCCTCAAAAGCCAAAAGAGATCGAAAAATAGGCACGGCGATAATTTCACACTTCTTTTATTTCCTCACCGCATGTCTCGTAAAAATTCTCTTCCCTGCGCCCTTAATCTTGACAGGATGCTTCAAACCAATCAACTCAAGATGCTTTCCCTTCCATTGAGAGAGGTAGGTGGCCTCTTCGTGGGAAAGCTTTAGGAGACCGTTCAGGGAGAGATTCTCTCCTTTCCACAGGGACAAATACCGTGCCGTTTCCGGGGAAAGACGCGTGAGCCCGTTCAGGATTAGCCAATCACCCTTCCATGCCGAGAGATATCGGGCGACTTCCGGCGAAAGATCTTTGAGCCCGCTCAAATCCAGATCCTTTCCTTTCCACTCTGAAAGACACTTTGCCGCCCTTGGCGAAAGTTTGGTTAGCAGATGTTTTCTGTCATGTATTCCTCTACATATTTCATCCCAGATGACCCTATTCATCCCATCCGGACCGGACACTTTCTCTATTACAGGTCTTCTATTTACCTTCCTCTTTCCTAGATCGCTCCAAACACTGTTAAGAGATGGATAACTCAGATCATCCATCTCCAAGGAGATATCTTTACTCAGGGCAAGTTCGTCCTGGAGCAACTTGTCGGACCATTTGACAAAGTCACTCATAAGATCTCGGCTGACAAGCGGAGCCAAGAGCGCATGAACCTCTATCTGCCGCTTAAGGTAGAGCAATTTTTCACTCTGAAGAGAGAGAGCCTCGAGGGGTTCATCCAATTTCCGGATCAATCCTCTACGTCGCTGTATGGTACGAAGTCTCAGTGCTGTCTTTTTCGTTTGCTGAGCCTGCTCCAGGGTCGTGATAGCTTTCATATCCAGCTCTTTTAGAATCTCACCTTCTACTCTTTCAATCCCGGACAAGTAATCCTGTTTAAGCTCGATGATGTCTTGTTGGCGGACAATCAGATCGCCTCTAATCTCTTGGATTTTCATCACTATTTCATCAATGGCACCAAACTCGCCGCTTTCCGATATGGCACCTTTTGAAATAACTTCGGATGGTCTATAATCCTGAGACGCAGGCCCAACCTTCGAAATTCGTGGTTTCTCAAAAAGAATATATGCTGCAAGGCCTCCCAGCAACGCCACAAAAACCGCAGCAGCGGCCACGATTCTTAAAAAAGGCCGCTTCCTTCTACTGTTGCCCTCTTTTCGCCTCCCAGAGGCCTTTTCCTTTTTCGGAACAAGATCCCCTACAACATCCAATCGGACGGCGCTGCTTTTCTCCTCCTCCGCATTATCGGATTCAGGGGGACTTTCATCGCCCTCCTCTTCTTCAACCTTGCCATCGATTTCTCCCCCCTCATCTAGTTCGTTTTGCGAGGAATCCCCTTGTTCGGCACTCCCTTCAGGCTCGTCCGCGATCAAATCATCTTCCTCGCTGCCTTCAAGCGATTGGGCAACGCCTTTTGGATCAGCTTCTGTGCCCTCTATTTCTTCTTCATCTTCCACTTCCTCCGAATCCTTTGTCTCCACATCAGAAGTTCCCTCTCCTTCCGAGTCGCCTTCTTCCATTTCCTCCGAGACATCCTCCCCTTCAATATCTTGGGTCGGTTCCTCAAACGAGTCGTTCTCTTTTTCGGGTACCTCTTCAGGCTCATCAGCGATCAAATCATCTTCTTCGCCGCTTGACGACGCCTCTGAACCAGCGGCTTCAGAATGTTCCGAGTTCACTATCTCTTTACGAACTTCAACTTCTTCCGCATCCTCAGTTTCTTCCTCAAGGGCCTCTCCCTCCTCATCCTCTATAGCCTCAACGCCATCGACCTCCTCGAGATCCTCCGGTGGCTCGTTTTCCTCTTCCAGCATTTTCGCGATCTCATCGGGGCTCAACTCCTGGCTGTCGGAAGCTTCCTCCCCTTCCTTTTCCGTCATATCCGCTTCGGCTTCTGGTTGATCGCCTCTATCTACCTCTTCATCCTTTCCGTCAGTCGGATCATTACCTTCTTCGAGGTCAGGAATTACGCCGTTATCCGCAGTCTTAAGCCCGAGCTCAACAATAACGGTATCATCCTGATATCCAAACGAATATCTCTCATGTACAGACATGTTAAGCGATTCGATCCTGAAATCATCGCCAGTAGTGATGGAGGGCGTTGTTAGGTAACAAAAGAAGCCGAAATCGTTTAGGGCGGACTTGACGGTCCCACCGATAATGTTGGTTACCTCGGAAATGACATCTTTAATTTCATCGTCATTCTCAAACTCATCCGCATCCATATCAAGCATTGCGGCAGCCATAGTGCGGGAGAAACCATCTTCAACCTGAATACTGATGACCCCGGAGATGTCTCCGGTAAGGCTTACAGACCCGACGATGCGAGAGGACTCAAAATCCATGGTATCAGCATCAAGGATGTCAAGGTCAAAGGACATCATGGTGTCAAACACGTCAACAACCGCGTCGTCGACCAGGTCCTTTGTTTTCAGGGCGCTCAGTTTAGCGTGATTCTGTGTGTCGCCCGAGTCATTTTTGACTTGATCGGACTGGGCATTACTTTTTTCGGTGGCTCGCTTTTCGCCCTCTTTCAAACCGACTTCAACGATGATCACGTCTCCTTGATACTTGAAGCCAAATCGCTGATAGATGCTCATGTTTAGCGTGTCTATTTTAAAGTTATTTCCAGTAGTTATAGAGGGCGTTGAAAGTTCGCAAAAGAATCCCCCGTCGTTCAAAACAGACTTGAGATTCCCACCCACCATATTAACCACTTCAGCGATAACGTCTTTTACTTCATCATCCTCTTCCTCAATCTCCTCCGGCTCCATACCGAGGATCTCAGATGCAATGACACGAGCAAAGGATCTCTTCACACCGATATTAACGACTCCCACCACCTCGCCGCCAATATTGACCGACGCGACTATTCGAGGAACCTTTGCACCTGTACGTGCCTCCGTACCGGAAGACTCAACGGTCATGGAGGCCATCGTATCAAAGACGTCAATAACCGCTTCGGAAACGGTCGACTCAATATCAATAGCGTTTAGATCTCGCATACGACGTAATGTGACTCTGCTTCAATTTTCATATTCTCCCCACGGCTCTGATGTCTCACAAGAGAAAGTCTCACCCGGGATCTCACACACCTCATCCGCTTGAAAGTGCGGACCAGGCCTTAGGCCAATGTCAGCAGAAATCATGCCAAATCGCCATATCACTGCTTTCTTTATTTATTTCTGACCTTTACATATCCTTAAGGATAAGAGACTGATCAAGTCTGCGTCATAATATTGACTGTCAGAAAAGCTGACACCCTGTCACGGTCATCTAAGGCACAAATCTAAGGTTATTTGGATTGAACAGTGAATAGATCAAAACCTTTCTTTGTTGCAAAAGCCTTTGAAATATGGCAGGTATATCCCCATCGGCTTGACATTGACAAATTGTACCCGATCGAGAGATAAAAGTGTTCAACCGGTCGATGCCGCCGGTGGAGACAGATCTTTTTTCCAGGACATTTCGATTGCCGCGGCCTTGCAGCTCTTGAGGCCGCAAGTTTTCCCGAGCGAAAGTTTGGTCAGGACCTATTCATCGGCTTTTATGGTTCGTTGGATCTCTGATCAGCGAATCCGAAAGGAGGGCGCCACTATGACAAAAGAAGACCTTTACCTCGAACTTGCAGACCGAATCCAATTGACGGGCTCCAAACGGATTGCCAACCTTTTCAAAATGATCGCGAACGAGGAAGAGGCCGAGTTAATGCTCCAGATGCCCGGCACCATTGATCAGCTATCACAAAAAGTCAATAAGAGTCCCGATGAGGTAAGCTCAATGGTAAGGCTCCTTTTTCATAAAGGCCTTGTTTTTGATTCTCAGAAACCCGAGGGAACATTGTACCGGATGTGCAGGAACCTGACCCAGTTTCATGACGCCAGCATCTTGTGGGAGGAAGCCCCTAAAGAATTCTTGGACGCATGGCAGGAATATGTGGACAATGAGTGGCCCGACCTGGCTGCAGCGATTGAAAAGAGCGGTGTCCCACCCTTCATGCGCGTGATTGCCGTAGATGAACCTGTTCAGGGCGGGACCCAGATACTCCCCTTCGAGTCCACGGTCAATCTCATCGAAAACTCCCGATCTCTCGCGGTCACCAAGTGTACATGCCGCCTGACCGCCCATAGATGTGACCGTCCCCTTGAGGCCTGTATCCAACTGGATAAGGCGGCCGACTACAGTATCCGCCGAGGTACGGGCAGGTCCATTACCAAAGAGGAGGGGATTCAAATTCTGAGAGAGGCTGAGGAAGCCGGCTTGGTGCACACCACTGAAAATAAGGCCGGCATGGGCCACGTGATCTGTAACTGTTGCGGCTGCTGCTGTCAGATGTTGCCCGTCCTCATTCAACATGGAAGACGCCTTGTGGATCCAAGTCGCTTTAGGGCAAGGGTGGAAGAGGACCTGTGCACCTCCTGCGAGGCATGTCTGGATCGCTGCTTTTTTGAGGCCATCGAAATGCGAGATGAAGTTGCCTCAATCATTGAGGAAAAATGTATGGGTTGTGGCCTGTGCGGAACCACCTGTCCTACGGAAGCCATAACGCTCGTCGAGGTCCGTCCGCAGGACTTCATACCAGCTTAGAGGAAAAGTGGAGGAGAGCGATGGCTACAATCCAGCCGAAAGGTGAAAACGTTCGCCAGGCTGTGAGATGGATTTCCGATAACCGCAAAGAAGACCCGACAAGATCGATTCCCCAACTTGTCCAGGAGGCCTCACTTATATACAATCTATCGCCTAAGGAGGAAGATTTTCTGAGATCCTTTTATCAAGAGGACTAAACAACAGACCGGCCGGCTCACATGCCAAGCAGATCGTCATCCCTGATGTGGGAAATAATATGTCTGACTATGAAGAGGAAGAACAGGAACAGGGCGATCAGAGACAGGATACCGGCGACGAGAGGAACCCAGAAGCCACTCTGTTCCGTATGGCTGAAACCTATGGATAGGGAGACAAAGGCAAAGAGCCCAAGATAAATAGCTCCAAGACTACATATGATAACAGCGCTCCATAGCCATATTTTTTTTGTTTTTTCACCCCGGGCCATGACTCAGTCTTCTTCTGTTCTTCTTGGCAACTCAACGACAGAGTTCCTGCGAGTTTCCCTTTGAAGGCTGTCTTTTGACCTTAGCTTTTTCTGGTAGTTTGATGGATGCTGAGACGGCACCACGATCTTAATCCTCCCCATGGGCCCCACCCTCCTGTGAAAGAATGTCATAATATATTAGTATACCCGCATAGGAGGCGACTGTCAAAATCCAGCATCCCAAAACCTGTGCTGGGGTGATGAACATATCTCCTGTTATGCCCAACTTAAGGATATGAATACCTAATGAATACAATGAAGATTGCGCTGCTTGCCGGAGGCTGGTCAAGCGAAAAGGGAATTTCCCTTCAGAGCGGACAAGAGGTATACGAGGCACTGGATAAGGCCAAGTACCATGCCGAAATACTCGATCCTGCCCGCCAGCTGGAGACACTCATTCAATCGAAAAACGAGATCGACCTTGCCTTTGTCCTTACCCATGGAAATCTTGGGGAGGATGGCTGTATTCAAGGAGTCCTCAATATTCTTGGCATTCCTTTTGTCGGATCAGGCGTCCTTTCAAGCGCCATGGCCATGAACAAGAAAATAACAAAAAGAGTTTATGAGCAGGCTGGGCTCCGAACGAGCAGAGACGTTGTTCTGGAGCGTAGCAGTAATTTCTCGATTGAAGACATCACAGGTAGGCTCGGCCCTGAGACAATCGTGAAGCCCGTGTCAGAAGGATCAAGCTACGGCATTTCCCTCTGCCAAACCAAAGGGGACCTCGAAAGAGGCATCGAGGGCGCATTTCAATATGCCAATGAAGTTATAGTCGAAGAATACATTGAAGGACAGGAAATAACCTGCTGTGTTTTAGGCAACCAACAGCTTGAGACCCTCCCCCTCATACAAATCGTGCCAAAGCCGCCATCCCGTATTTTTGACTTCAAGGCAAAATATGAGACAGCTGCGACCGATGAAATCTGTCCGGCACCCCTTTCCGACTCCTTGACGGAGCATGCCCAGTCATGGGCCAAAAAGGCGCACCAGGCATTAGAGTGCAGTGATTGGAGCAGAACCGATATGATCGTTCGGAAAGGCACAATCTATCTGCTTGAGACCAACACCATACCGGGAATGACAAAAAACAGCCTTTTTCCGCTCGCAGCTCGAACTGTGGGGCTTTCACTGTCAGACCTACTGGATAGGCTGATCTCCCTTTGTTTAGAAAGAAATTCTGCTCAATGATCAGCTGTTTCGGCTCTTGCAACAAGGAAAGATGGGCCACATAATTTAGGGATCATCTCCCCTCTACTCTGAGCACTGAGGAAGGACAAAATTGTGCAGATTCTCTTGACCAGGGATGGGAGCTCTGCGACGGGAACCTTACTGACAAACGCATAGAATATTCAACTTTTTCCAGATTTATTGACTCTGGTTATAGTCGATATCTTCCAATATCTCTATGTCTACTGAATAATGACCCTTGAACCTCCCCTGGTCATTCTTTGTGATCTGCTTTATAGCAGTCTCCAGACTTGTGCTGGTGTATTCTGACCCACTGGAATAGTATTTGACGTTCAAGGTGTCGCCCTCTCTGAGACAGGGAAGAATGTGCGAGTTTTCTTTGACAAGGACGCATTTGCTGGACGTGGACTCCGAGTCCCAAAGCTTAAACTGGTAAGACATTTCAAGGCCGTCAATTGAAAATTCAGCGCTGTGGTACTGATCTTTACGGTTTCCACCCAGGCAAGCTTTTTCCGTGATTCCCTCTGAAGCTGCATATTCCTTCACACCTTTTTCCTCCTTAACATATAACGGATTTCCACGAATCATCCTGTTTTTCGCCCACTATCCTTTGACATCCTTACACCTATTGCAATAAAAATGCCAACAAAGCCCCAAAATATGTGAATCGATCCGAACTTTAGCCTCTCCAGCCGGTTTTTGGGGTAATGTCCGAAAAACAACCTTCGAAGCAGGCTAACATATTAAAATATTAATGAAACAGCCTTGGGCACATTCTCCGGTAGCCACAAGAATATGGAAGCCTTCTATTTCATCAAACACACGCTCAACACTCTCTTGACCACAGGCCGAATTTCTGATATGTCCTCTTCTCGTAAGGACATTGACCATCGTATGGTTTTGATGATACTCAAGAACCTCGGCCTTCAACAGACCTGAGACAATGGCCTCTCTTTTGGGTGGCCCAGATACGAGAGGAATGGTGTCGTCTTAATAAATCCGGCCCCACGAAATGACACAAGTGAAGGCTTCACGCGGTTCACACAGAATATGAGGGAAATATGACCATTAAACTGTCAACAAAAACAGTGGAAAAGGATTTTATTAAAAAACTGAGGGAAGTGAGCGGACAGAACATTTTCACCTGTATGCAATGCGGCATGTGCACAGGTTCTTGTCCGATGACGGAACAGATTGACGCCTCACCTCGCCGGATTATGCGAATGGTGCAGTACGGCCTTGAAGAGAAGATCTGCGAGTACAAGACGTTTTGGACATGTGCCTCCTGTTACAATTGTAGTGTCAATTGTCCCAGGGGGATCGATATCGCAAGAGTCATGGAGTCGCTTAGACTTCTCATGCTCAGACGGAATACCGACTATGTGACAATATGCGAACTGCCCAAGGAAACTGTAGAGGAAATGCCGCAAATTGCTTTGGTTAGCGGGTTCAGAAAAATGACCAGTTAAGGAGGATCATGAAAACAACCTATTACCCTGGGTGCACGTTAAAGACCAAGGCCAGAAATCTGGAAGATTCTGCGATTGCCTCCATGGCTGCCCTTGGCGTTGAATTGGAGGAGCTTCCCCGGTGGAATTGTTGCGGGGCTGTTCATTCTCTTGCAGACGATGACCTTATTCATCACGTGGCCCCGGTTCGTGACCTGATCAGGGTCTTGGAAACAGGGAGCAGGCAGGTCGTCACGCTCTGCTCTATGTGTTATAATACCTTGGCCCGTGCCAATCTATTGATGAGAGAAGATGAGGAGAAGAGAAAAACTATCAATTCCTTTATGGATGAGGAGATAGACTATCACGGGGAGGTGGAAGTCCTCCACCTGTTAGGATTTTTGCGAGACAAGATCGGCTGGGACAGGGTGCGTGAGAAAATAAAAGTCTCTTTGGACGGGCTTAAGGTCGCGCCTTATTACGGATGTACGCTTCTTCGCCCAAGAGAGGTGTCCATTGAGCCACCCGGTTCTTTTGCCCTTTTAAACGAATTTCTGAGGGCCCTCGGTGCCATCCCGGTCCCATTTTCTGCCGCTTCAACTTGTTGCGGCTCCTATCAGATCCTTGGCAATCCCGCGGCAGCCTTACAGGCCTCTACTGGTATTCTCGAGGCGGCCCTCCGATCCGGGGCTGAAGCCATGGTTCTCAGTTGTCCTCTTTGTGAGTTCAACCTGGGGAAAAAACAGGACACACTGCTCCAAGAGGGAGCACTCTCCGCAAGAATGCCTACATTTTACTTCACACAGCTTCTTGCTATCAGTCTCGGCCTTGCTCCGGAGACCGGGCGTTTTGAGCTGAATGAACCCTCAAGTGTTGAATTCCTAAAGACTAAGGGTCTTGTCGCTTCCGGCTGAGGCCCGCATTCCAGGTTTCAGTGCTCCGGCAGGTCCCTCTAGAATGAAAAAGCTTTACACGAGTAGAATGGCTGGGCAGACCTCAGGGTCTTTACACCATGAAATAACTTCAGACCAATAAAGATCGCTTTTTGATAAGGAGAATAAATATGTCCGATGCACAATCAGTCCAAGGCGCCACAAAACCCGCCCAACAGGTGGCCACAGGTGACCGAGCAATATTGCCCGAGGGGGCTCGTACCATTCCTATTTTTATCATGGGAAAAAAATATGAGGTACCTGAGACGCTAACCATCATGAAGGCCATGGAATATGCCGGTTTCAGATTTATCCGCGGAGCCGGGTGTCGCGGCGGGATCTGTGGGGCCTGTCCCACTGTCTACCGGAAAGCTGGGGACTTCAAGCTCCACTTCGGCCTTGCCTGCCAGACCGTTGTCGAGCCGGACATGTATTTGACGCAGATACCATTTTATCCTGCCAATCGGGCCGGCTACGACATTGAAACCATAGACCCCACGCCTGATGCCATCAATGCCCTCTACCCGGAACTTTTTCGTTGCGTCGCTTGTAATAACTGCACCAAGGCCTGTCCCATGGGTATTGAGGTGATGGATTATGTGGCCGCCCTTAAGCAAGGAGATATTTCAAGGGCCGCCGAAATCTCTTCCGACTGTATCCAGTGCGGCCTCTGCGCCAGCCGTTGTATGGGTGAATTACCACAGTATCATATCGCGCAGTTGGCCCGTCGTATCCATGGCAAGTATCTACTGCCTCGTGCTGAGCATCTCGTGCGAAGAGTTCAGGAGATCGAGAGCGGCAAGTATGACGAAATGCTCGAAAAACTGACAAAAATGGACAAAAAGGAGCTGGAGACACTTTACAAGGAGAGGGAAAGGGAGCCTGACCTGGCTCCTCCTGGCACGTGGATGCCGAAAGACAGGCAGTTTTTGTAGTCCTACCTCTTGAAGACCAGGCTTTCTACAATGAAATGATAAGGAGAACCTAATGAGTTATACGCAAGAAATGCAGGAACTGATAAAGCGAGTGGAGTCCACGAGGCCGGCCCGTTTGGAGCTGGCCCGAAAAGGGGAGAATTTTCCAGCCCTTTCCCTCGAGGAACGAGACGAAGTCCTCAACAAGTACCACCCCGATTATCAGAAGGAGGGGAGGCGAGAGTTGCGGGTCGGTCCGAACAAGGGTCAGATATTTCCTGAAGAGGTCGCCCGTCTCCTGGAGTCCAGGTCGATTTTGCGACCCAATATGGTAGATCTATCCAATGTGGATTATGACGCTGATATACTGATCATAGGTGGCGGCGGTGCCGGCACCTCAGCCGCGCTCCTGGCTTCCCAGGAAGGTCTTAAGGTTATCATGGCAACCAAACTCCGTCATGGCGATGCCAACACCATCATGGCCGAAGGCGGGATACAGGCAGCCACACAGGAATGTGATTCACCCTTCTATCATTATATCGACACTATTGGCGGCGGTCATTTCACCAACCAGTCTGACCTTGTAGCGGCACTTGCCCACGATGCCCCGCTTTCCATAGCCTGGCTGGAAAATCTGGGCATGATGTTCAACAAGCTTCCGGACGGCCGGCTCGACGTGCGACACTTCGGAGGTTCCTCAAGGAAACGCATGCATTCGTCCGGTGACATGACCGGCGCGGAAATTATGAGGGTCATCAGAGATGAGACCCGCAACAGGGCCGATCTCATCACCATCCTGGAATTTTGTCCTGCCGTGGAGCTGCTCCTGGACGAAGACGGAACCTGCGCCGGGGCTATCTTATACAATATGGAAACCCGGGAGTTTTTCGTGGCTAGGGCCAAGGCGGTCATTATTGCCACGGGCGGTTTTGGCCGTCTCCATATCAAGGGTTTTGCGACCACCAATCACTACGGTGCAACCATGGACGGGGTGATCATGGCCTATCGTGCCGGGATTGAAAACAGATTCTTGTATTCCACCCAGTACCATCCGACAGGGGCGGCCTACCCGGAACAACTCGTGGGTCTCCTTATAACGGAGAAGGTTCGAGGTCTGGGCGCGCATGTCCTGAATGTTGACGGCGAGCAATTCTGCTTTCCCTTGGAGCCGAGGGATGTGGAATCGGCAGAATTGATAAAAGAGGCCATAGACAAGGGTAAGGGCGTGATGACCCCTACCGGGAGATTCGGATTCTGGCTGGATTCCCCAATGATCGATCAACTCCATGGAGAGGGCACGGTACGAAAGGAGTTGCCTGCCAAATTCACCCAGTTTGAGCGCCATGGGATCGATATCAGCAAGAGCCCCATGCTTGTTTACCCTACACTCCACTATCAGAATGGAGGGATAGCCATCAACGCCAAAACAGAGACCACGATTCCTGGCCTGTTCGGGGCAGGCGAGGTAGTGGGAGGTATTCACGGAGAAAACCGGTTGATGGGAAATAGCCTTCAGGATGTCATTACATTCGGTCGACGCGCCGGTATAAGCGCTGCAGAGTATGTGAAGTGTGGCGTCAACCTCAAGGGGTTAACCATCGAGCATGTTGAAAAATTCAACAAGGCCCTGGAAGAGGAAGGCATTGAAAACCCCGCAACAGCCCCCATCCTCTTACCCGACTATACCACTGAGGCGGTGGAAAACCGAAGATGGACTGAGGTGGAGTGATTATTTGAAGGATTCGATCTTGTCCAGGATCTCGCCTTCACCGTTGAGGACGAAGATCCGAAAGCCTTTGTCGGACGCGATGCCGGCGAGGTCTTCATACAGGATAGCCTGGACCTCGTACTTGTGACCCTTTTCACGGGACAGCACATTGAGTCCGAACTGGGCCTCTTCTTTTTCGAGGAAAATGGGGATGAAGGATTCGTCCATCCCCTCATCATACTGGCCCACAAACTGTTCCTGTTCGCCGGGGTCCTGGACGACGACCCAAACCCACTGGTCTCTTTTAATTTCCGTATTCATCGTATCACTTCGGCCTGTTGGTCATAAAATCATTTCTCAAGAAGCGGATTTAAACGCTGTCATAGTGACTGAAATGCATGGTAAACGTGCCCCGTCCCTGCGACGCCGATCGAAGAGAGGTGGAATAACCAAACATCCGGGATAGGGGGACCACGGCTGTTAAAACCTGGAAAGCTCCCTTGTTTGTAATCTGTTCGATCTTCCCCTGCCGGATGTTCACATCGCTTATCACCTCGCCGGTGAATTCTTCCGGGACCACGATTTCCGACCTCATAATCGGTTCGAGAAGCTGGGGACCCGCCTCCTGACAGGCCTTTCTGAACGCCATGGTCGCGGCGACTCTAAAGGCCATAATGTCGGACGTCTCTCTTATTTGAACCCCAACCAGGGTGGTCTGCACATCTATTACCGGGTATCCCATCACAACGCCGCTCGCTTCGGCCTCTGAGATCCCTTCTTTGATCGATTGAAGAAAATCTTGTGTCAGGTCCGGGGATTCATAGGTAGAGGAGAACCGATTTCCCTTGCCTCTGGAAAGGGGTGAAATCTCTATTGTGACACCAGCAAAATGCACCTGCCCCCCGATTTCACGTTCGAAGACCTCTTCGTGCTTGACGGCGCTCGTTATGGTCTCCCGATGAACGACCTGAGGTTTTCCCTGGTTTGTTTCGATCTGGTATTCACGCTTCATCCTGCCCACAATAACCTCTAAGTGGAGCTCTCCCATGCCGGAAATAATGGTCTGTCCTGTTTCGTCATCGATTCGGTGCTTGAAAGTGGGGTCTTCCTCAGACAACTTTTTGAGAACCCCTACGAGTCTATCGTTATCCTGTACTTTCTTCGGCTCAATAGCCACACTTATGACCGGGGCGTTGAACTGAATCGGTTCAAGGAGAATCGGCTCGGATTTTGAGCAGATCGTGTCCCCCGTGGCCGTTGTTTTCAGTCCCATGGCCGCGACAATATCTCCTGCAGATGCCTCATTTATCCTCTCTCTCTTATTGGAGTGCATCTTCAAGAGTCGGGCCAGTTTCTCGTCCTTGTTTTTCCCTGGATTATAAACCACATCCCCCGTTTTGACTGTTCCCGAATAAATACGAAGATAGGTCATCTTCCTGCCTTGGTCCATGCTCACTTTAAAGGCCAGGGCCGAAAATGGACCCTTCCTTTGCGCAGGCCTAGTATCCTCTTTACCCGAAAGGGGGTCCTCCCCTGTAATCGGTGGAATATCCAGGGGAGAGGGGAGGTAATCAACGATCCCATCTAAAAGGGGCTGAACCCCTTTGTTCCTCAAGGCGGCGCCACAAAGAACAGGCACAATTCTCAGATTTATGGTCGCCTCTCTTACAGCCTGCTTAAGTTCTCGCACATCAATCTTTTCTTCGGCAAGGTACTTCTCCATGATCAGATCATTCGTGTCGGCGACTGTCTCATACATCTGCTCTCTGTAACGAAAGGCCTCCTCTTCAAGCTCTTCCGGTATCGGGAGCTCTCGGAACTCCGCACCGAGGGTGTCCTCCTCCCACAATATCGCTTTCATCTCTACCAGATCAATGACGCCTTTGAGCTTGTCCTCCGTACCCCACGGCAGCTGAAGCACAAGGGGCGTTGCCCCAAGCCGATCCTTAATCATCCCGACCACCCTAAAGAAATCCGCTCCTATGCGATCCAGTTTATTGATAAAGGCGATTTTGGGAACCTTGTACTTGTCCGCCTGATGCCACACGGTTTCAGATTGGGGCTCTACACCGCCGACAGCGCAAAATACGCCGATGGCGCCATCGAGAACACGAAGGGAACGCTCCACTTCTATAGTAAAATCGACATGACCAGGAGTATCTATAATATTGATAAAATGTCCCAGCCACTCACAGGAGGTGACGGCGCTGGTGATGGTAATTCCCCTTTCCTTCTCTTCCAACATCCAGTCCATGGTGGCTTCGCCATCATGGACTTCCCCCATCTTGTGGACCCTCCCTGAATAAAAGAGGACCCGTTCCGTCACAGTGGTTTTGCCTGCGTCGATATGAGCGATTATCCCAATATTGCGTGTTTTTGTTAGTTTTGATGCTGCCGCCATACAATATGAATCCGCTTCTTCCCAATTCGTTGAGGGACGCACTTCGTTGACATGAACGGTAAATCTAAGGTATCTTAGCGCACCTGTCAAGGCAATACAGACCCCGGCAGGCAAGGCTGAATGGTTGATCCTATCCATCCTGGAGGAAGCGCTGCATGATCTCTTCTACATCCACCGGTCGGAAAATGATGGCGATGTTTCATCTCCTTTTGGATCATTTTGGACATCAAGGGTGGTGGCCCGGTGAAACCAGGCTGGAAATCCTCATTGGGGCCATGCTTACCCAAAACACGAATTGGGCAAACGTGGAAAAGGCGATCAAAAACTTGAAAGAGAGTGAAGAGATCTCTTTAGAGCGCCTTTATTCCCTCAAACAGGAGGAGCTTGCTCAAGCAATTCGCCCAGCCGGCTACTTCAATGTCAAGGCCCGGCGATTGAGAAACCTGATACATTTCATAATGGAGAGATATCACGGGAATCTTTCCGAATGCCTTGCTGAAGAACCGGACCTCCTCCGGAAGGGGCTTCTTTCCGTCAACGGCATAGGGCCTGAAACAGCAGACACCATTCTCCTGTATGCGGCGGGGCATCCCATTTTTGTCGTTGACGCTTACACTCACAGGATACTGAGCCGTCACAACATGATTGAAGAAGACGCATCCTATGAAGCCTTACAGTCTTTGTTTATGGAACACCTCCCGGACGATCCGGTTCTCTTCAACGAATTCCACGCACTGATCGTACGAACTGGAAAGGAGACATGCCACAAGAAACCGCTCTGCGACTCCTGCCCCCTTCTGGAATGGGGAACCCTCTCTCGCCATTGATAATCGATTATTGCCCCTGTTTTGCTTCCCGAGACCACTGCCGAAGGAGTTAAGGCCTCACAGAATTCGGAACGGGGGAGGTGCCATCCAGACAGACCAGAGTTTTACTGATATGCTACCAAGCCACTCCCATCATTTTGACAACTCAGGTGGGTTTCAGGAATAGGGACAGGAGAAACCCAACCACGGTAGCCATTCCCACAAGAACGATTCCCAAAGAAAAGGCCCCGGCATCGGCCATGATGCCTATGCCGGCAGGGATGGCCCCGCCTCCGATAAGAAAGGCGACAGGGACGGTGAAGGACACAGCCACGTTCCGAGTGCTTTCAGGACCGAGCGCTGAGATGGCGGCAAAACCGGCCGGGAAGAAACAGACTGCCAGGGTGGGCTGCAAAAACACCATAATCACAAGCCATGGGCCTGAAAGGATCCCCAGTAGAAAGGTCGTCACGCCTGTCAGCAAAATGACGATCCATATGGTCAGTCGTGGGCCAAGGCAATCGCTTGTCCATCCAGCAACAAAGGCCATGATCAGCCCGGAGAACCGTGACAGACCGATCAGGGTATTTGCCAGGCCCCTGTCCATAGCCTGTTCCGTTGTCAAATAGAGGGGCAGCATCGCATACACGCCAAGAGAGGCTCCAATGGCCAGGCTGAATAAGAGGAGCATAATCAGGAAGGAGGAATCGCAAAACAGGGACTTAAGCACGCTGAAGGTCGGGGCCTCCCCAGGGAAATCTCCCCCTCTCCCGAGACGCTTAAAGGCAAAGGCCGCCAATAAAGAGGTTAGGCCCAGAAACGCCAGGATGCCTCTCCATGAAAACCAGGGAAGCAGGGCCTCCGATACAAGGGGTGCGGCCATAAAGCTCAGATTGGGAGCCAGTTCATGAATTGCTATTGCCTTGCCCCAATGCCTGGAATCGACAATCGAAGTCAAGGTCGCCATACCGGAGGGAAGATACAGACCGGCGGCCAACCCAAGGGTAAACAGTCCCAGGCGAACGCCCCACAAGCCAACACTCAGAGAAGTTCCGAAAAGGGCCGCTGCAACGGCCGTAGCGGACAGGATTATCATTTTCCTGTGGGTGAGACGAGAGGAGATAAACCCGGAGCCGAGAAGGGACACGCAATATCCCGCTGAAATAAAAAGAAAGAGGGTCCCTGCCATGCCATGACTCAACGCAAGATCCTGTTTTATCGTGGGCATCAAAGGCCCCAGGATAATCCTGGATAGAAAACCCAGAAAAAAAATGGCCGCCAGAAAGAGAAGGGGGCCCAGTTGAAGAAGCAGAGGCTGATCCTCTGTATCTTCTGAATCCGGAGTATCCATTTGTCCCGCCATATGTTGGTGTTCCATGGCCACTAGAATAAGAGAACCCATATTGTGAAGAAGAGAGATCCGAGTTTGACTTCGGCGCATTCGAGCTGCTAGTATGATTGATATTCGTTCCGGTTTTCAATGAAATTCGTGCCCGACTGTCAGACTTTCGGACTTCCAGTCATGGAAGGCCCCCCTGTTTACATAACAGGTTTCATGGAAAGGAGGAGAATGATGATCATATCCGCACCGGGAAAGGTCTCTGAGCGAATCACCCTGCTGGGCCGCCTTGAATCATGCATCTATGTGGTGGATGGAGGTAATGAGAGTGTCCTGATCGGAGGCGGCAATACCTACATTGTTCCAGATCTCCTCCAACAGATCGAATCATTCGGTATGGAGGAGAGGAAAATAAAGCGGCTTATCATCCTTCACTCCCACTTTGATCATTGCGGCACAATCCCCTATTTGAAGAAACGTTGGCCATGGGCCGCTGTCACGGCTTCCAGCCGCGCCAAGGAACTTCTGGGCGACGCCAAGGTCTCTCAGTCCATCGCCACCCTCAACCATAGGGAGGTGGAAAAGATGGGACTTACGGACCGGATGAGGGAAATCGGATTCGAATATACACAAATCGACGTGGAAGAGGTGGCGAGAGACGGAGATGTCCTTTCCGTCGGGGATCTGTCCTTGGAGGTCATGGAGGTACCTGGTCATTCCTCCTGCTCCATGGCCCTATATATGCCATTTGAAAAGGCCCTCTTTCCCTCCGATGCCGCAGGCATTCGTCATCAAGGCTATTTCCTCGCCTCCGGCAATTCGAATTACGATCTGTACCAGCAGAACCTTGAAAGATTGGCCCAATATGAGGTGGACCTGGTGTTGAGTGAACATTACGGCGCGTCCACAGAAGAGGACGCCCATTTTTTTCTTCCGAAATCGATTGAAACAGCCCGAAAAACCCGCCTGATTCTGGAGGAAACCTACAGGCGGACAAAAGATGTCAAAAAGACGGCTGATGAAATCACCACTTTGTTCTCCAAAGAGGCCCCAAAGAATTTCTTTTCTCCCGAACTCCTCTCCTTAATCACCGGTCAGATGGTGAAATACTTTGCAAAGAAGATGGCGAGCAACTGAGAGCCTACACAGTAATCACCTATGATACCTATTCGGGACACAATTGAATCTAAAAATTATCCTGTGGTTAACAGCCTCATCATCGGCATCAATGTGTTTCTGTATTTTGTAAGCCTGGCCCAGGGAGAGGCATTCAACCGGTTCATCCTCTTATACGGACTGGTCCCCGCCCGATACTCAGTCCCTCACATTGCTGATTATTTTACCTTTTCGCAACAGGTTATTTCCTTTTTCTCTTTTATGTTCCTCCATGGAGGCTTTTGGCACCTCCTCGGTAACATGTGGTCTCTCTACATATTCGGAGACAATGTGGAGGACAGCCTCGGCTCCCTCAGGTACCTCCTCTTCTATATCCTTTGCGGCGTCGCTTCCGGACTTTTCCATCTCATCATCAACTGGCAGTCTACCATCCCGACAATCGGGGCGAGCGGGGCCATTGCCGGTGTCATGGGGGCCTACATTTTGCTGTACCCTCGATCAAAGATCTTGACGCTCATCCCAATATTTTTTATCCCCTACTTTGTTGAGTTGTCAGCCTTCTTCTTTCTGGGCCTTTGGCTCGTGCTCCAGTTTATAAACGCAGCCGGTTCAGGGGCCGAAGGGGGAGGAATTGCCTGGTGGGCTCATATAGGCGGGTTCCTATTCGGGATCATTTTTCTTAAGTTATTTCAACTGGTTCCTCAGCTCGGGGTCTCGCATCAGGTGCGTCGCAAGACCATCAGGACAAAAACCCCCCGTCTTCAGGCGATCCACACCGTTGCCACAGGAAACGATCCGCACCTCTATGGATCTATGACGATTACACCGAAGGAGGCAGCCTCAGGCACCAAGAAACTGGTTAATATGCCCTGGGCGTTCCAGAAGCGTCTGTTCTCCATAAAAGTTCCTGCCGGTGTTCGCCAGGGTACCACGTTGCGCCTTGTAGGAATGGGCAGGCAGATGAATGGCGGTCGTGGAGATCTGTATCTGAGGGTCCTGATCCGGGAAGACTAGGCCCCAAAACGAAAAAAAGGATTGTGTTTCCGTTCCCAGCCGATAGTGGAATGCGGTCCGTGACCCGGGTAAACGCGGAGATGGTCTCCCAGGGGAAATATTTTATTGATGACACCCTGAACCAACCGATTGTGATCACCCCCTGGAAAATCCGTTCTACCGATAGAGCCGTGGAATAGGGTGTCGCCTGTGAAAACAGCTCCCGGGGCATGCAAGCAGACGCCTCCCGGCGAGTGGCCCGGGGTGTGAATCACGCTCAAGGTGAATGAGCCCACAGGGATCTTCAGGCCGTCGGACAGATCACCGTCAGCCTGAAATCCCAGACCGTTTGCGTCAAGAGGATGGATCCATACGGGCGCCTTGGTGATCTCTCTCATTTCTTTGGCCCCTCCGGAATGGTCAAAATGTCCGTGTGTCAATAGGATATAACCGACTTTTAGTCCTAGGGCGGTTACCTCTTTGACAATCCACAACACCTCATCTCCCGGATCGATCACAACCCCCTCCTTGGTCTTATCACAACCCAAAAGGTAGCAGTTAGCCTGATAAGGGCCTACGGCCAGTTTTCTCAGCATCCTGTTTTCTCCACTCCCGGCAGTGCCTCTGAATAGCAGTGTATGGCCTTTTTGTCTGGATAGATCAAAAAGTATCGTGTATATTTCAACATTTTAGACAAAGAGTAAAGCAGTAGTATGGCAAAAATTCCCGGGAGAGGGATATCTTTTTGGGGAGGCGCCCATTCTCAGACTGTCTCCCGATTTTTTGAAAGATATTAGGTGGAGGAGTAAGCAGAGATTTGGAGTTTGCAACGATTAAAGGTTTTAAAGATATTCTGCCACACGACACGGCACTCTGGCAGGAGCTTGAGTTTTCAGCCAGAAGAATCTTAAATGTATTCGGTTTCCAAGAGATCAGGACACCTCTTTTGGAAAGAACCGAGCTTTTTAGTCGCGGAATCGGTCAGGAAACAGATATTGTCTCCAAGGAGATGTATACCCTCCAAGACAGCAAAGGGAGGGGCTTGACCCTGAGACCGGAGGCCACGGCCTCCGTGGTCAGGGCCTATATTCAGCATAGTCTTTACAATGACAACGCCATTCAAAAACTCTTCACCATCGGCCCCATGTTTCGCCACGAAAGGCCTCAAAAGGGACGATTCAGGCAGTTTCACCAGATAAACGCAGAGTTTTTCGGGGACCCGGGGCCCAAGAGCGACACCGATCTCATCGTAATGGCCATGTCCATCCTCGATGCCATAGGTCTCGATGGTCTCACGCTTCACCTCAACTCCCTTGGATGTCCCGATTGCAGGCCAGGATTCCGGGAGACCCTCTCCACCTTTCTGGAGAGGAAGACCGATCTCCTCTGCGAGGACTGCCAAAGGCGGTCAAAGACCAATCCCCTGCGGGTTTTTGACTGCAAGGTAGAGGGCTGTCACCAGGCCATGGTGAATGCCCCCTCCGTCATAC
Organism: Thermodesulfobacteriota bacterium; assembly: GCA_034189325.1. Taxonomy (GTDB): domain Bacteria; phylum Desulfobacterota; class DSM-4660; order Desulfatiglandales; family Desulfatiglandaceae; genus JAXHUM01. The sequence continues at coordinate 189,487 of JAXHUM010000054.1, read as the reverse complement.
AGTTTTTGTGCACCGATTGCCGGAATCATTTCGAGGGTGTTCAAGATTTTCTGAGGGTGTTGGACATCGACTTTGTCCTGGATCCGCAACTTGTCCGGGGGCTTGACTATTACACAAGGACGGCCTTTGAGATACAAACCGACAGACTGGGTGCTCAAAACGCCGTGGCAGGCGGGGGCCGCTACGATGGACTCGTGAGGTTGTTGGGCGGGCCTGATCACCCTGCCATTGGTTTTGCCCTGGGGGCTGAGCGGGTTGTCTCCCTGATGGAAGAAGACCGTGTCAAGGAGGCAAAAAGACCGGATCTTTTTGTGGCCGCCCTGGGTGAAAAGGCAGAGAAGATCTGCTTTAAATGGGTAACGGAATTAAGGAGGTCCGGCTTTACGGCTGAAATGGAATACGGCTCCAAGGGGCTCAAGGCCCAGATGAAAAGGGCCGGCCGATTGGGGGCCGCAAAAGTCCTGATTGTGGGAGAGGACGAGCTGGCCGCCAATAAGGGAATTTTGAGGAATATGGATACAAAGGGCCAGGAAACAGTGGCCCTTGAAGATCCAATAGCGGAGTTGGGAAAGGTATTGCAGGGTGATGAAAGATAGGGATCATATGACAATCGATTCTCTCGGTGATTGGAAGAGAACCCATGGATGCGGAAGCTTAAGGGAGGATGACGCGGGACAGGAGGTCCTCCTGATGGGATGGGTCAATAACAGACGCGACCTAGGAAACCTCATTTTCATTGATCTTCGTGACAGGGAGGGTATAACGCAGGTAGTCTTTGATCCCCAGGCGGATCAGGAATCCCATGAAAGGGCCCATATCCTAAGAAACGAATGGGTCGTGGCTGTCAAAGGGGAGGTCGCAAAACGAATCAAGGGCCAGGACAACCCCAACATGTCGACCGGCAAGATTGAACTGAGAGCAAAGGATCTGAAAATACTGAACGAGACAGAGACCCCCCCCTTTCAGGTGGATGGCGCTGTGGATGCGTCGGAGACTTTGCGGTTGAAGCATCGTTACCTCGAATTACGAAGACCTCAGGTCTTCAATATCTTCAAAAAGCGCCATCAGATTGTCTCCTCCATAAGGGCCTTTCTCGACAGGGAGGGTTTTGTTGAGGTTGAAACCCCTTTTCTCACGAAAAGCACACCCGAAGGGGCAAGAGATTATCTTGTTCCCAGCCGAGTGAACAAAGGGCTCTTTTATGCCCTGCCGCAATCACCCCAACTCTTCAAGCAGCTGCTGATGATCGGCGGATTTGACCGGTATTATCAGATTGTCCGCTGCTTCCGCGATGAAGATCTTCGAGCCGACCGTCAGCCCGAATTCACCCAGGTCGACCTCGAGATGTCTTTTGTTGATGAGAAGCAAGTGATAGGTATTTTTGAGGGAATGATGAAAGAGATCTTTCAACTCGTGCTGAACCGGGAGATCCACACACCGATAGAACGTCTGGAATATTCCGAGGCCATGGGCCGATTCGGAACAGACAGGCCTGATAGGCGCTTTGACATGGAACTCAACGATATAACAGACATCGCTGCCAGGTCTGATTTTAAGGTGTTTCAGGGAATTGTCGAAGAGGGAGGGGTGATCAAGGCCATCACCGTTAAACAGGAGGCCTCATCTCTTTCGAGAAAAGTCTTGGATGAGCTTTCTGCCCGTGCTGTCGAATGCGGCGCAAAGGGCCTTTTTTGGGCCAAGGTCACGGACAATGATTGGCAGTCATCCCTCAAGAAATTCTTTGGCGAGGAAGAAAAAAAGAGGCTGAACGAAAGGGTCGGCGGTGAACCGGGTGATTTACTGCTGATTACAGCGGACAAGGGCGCCATAGCCAACGAAACCCTGGGAATGCTTCGACTGGAGGTGGCCCAAAGGCTCAACCTTATCCCGGAAGAGGCCTATTCCTTTGTGTGGATCACCCACTTTCCCCTTTTTGAGTATGATGAGACCGAAGAACGTCTGCAAGCAGTACACCACCCCTTCACTGCCCCACTGGAACAGGATCTCCACCTCTTCGAAGATCATCCGGATCGGGTCAGGGCAAGGTCCTATGATCTGGTGTTGAACGGCACGGAAATCGGGGGCGGAAGCATCAGAATACATGACCTGGCCACACAGAGCCGAATATTCAATATATTGGGTATATCCCCTGAAGAGGCGCAAAATAAATTCGGCTTTTTACTCAACGCCCTAAAACATGGGGCTCCTCCCCATGGGGGCATGGCACTGGGGCTTGACCGTCTCGTGGCCATGATGGTCGGCGCAGAGTCGATCCGCGAGGTGATTGCCTTCCCAAAGACAACCAGTGCAACCTGTCCCCTTACAGAAGCACCTTCTTACGTAGACGAAGAGCAATTGAAAGAACTTGGCCTAAAGCGACAGGCCTGAACTGATATGATCATGCCCTCTTAACTCCTTATGGATTCGCACAAAGTCGGCATCTTGACGGTTTTGTAAAATGTTCAAGATCAAGGCTGGGATAGACTTTCACGCCTCATTTAAGCCTTGACTAATTTCCAAAATGGAGATAACGTTTCCCATGTGCTACTCTTTGTTTGATCGGTCATTGTGAAACACGCATCAGAAATCCCCACCAAATATATCATCGTGACTGGCGGCGTACTCTCCGGACTTGGAAAAGGAATCGCAGCCGCCTCCATTGCCAACCTGCTTTCTTCAAAACTTCGAATTGTCCCTATCAAGTGCGATGGGTATCTTAACGTCGATCCCGGCACCATGAATCCATTCGAACATGGGGAAGTCTTTGTGCTTGACGACGGCGGTGAGGTGGACATGGACTTCGGTCATTATGAACGCTTCTTGGGAATCACATGCAAATCCAAATGGAACCTGACCATGGGGAAGGTATTTGATATCGTCAGGAAAAAAGAAAGAAAGGGGGAGTACCTAGGCAAGACTGTACAATATATACCCCATGTTACCGATGTTATCAAAGACCATATTTTTGAGATAGCCCAGGAGGAAAACACCGATCTGGTCTTGGTAGAGATTGGGGGAACTGTTGGTGATATAGAAAACGAGTTATTTCTGGAATCTGTACGGCAGATGAAGGAGGATGTGGGCAGAGAAAATATTCTGTACATCCACTTAACTTACGTACCTGTCCCCTATGGTGTGAGCGAACAAAAATCAAAACCCACCCAACAGAGCGTTAATCTTCTGAAACAGAGAGGGATCTTCCCGGATATTATTATAGGCAGGTGCTCTCAGTTTCTGACCAAAGAGATACGGGCAAAGATTTCCAGTTTTTGCGATGTCCCTTCCGATGCTGTGATTACGGGACTCGATGTCGAACATATATATGAAATCCCGATTATTTTTGAAAAGGAAGGTCTCCCTGAGATCATTCACAAAAAACTGAATATCTACAGTCCTCCCAACTTGAGGAAATGGAAGGGGCTTGTTGACAATATCAAGAAGCCAAAAAACGAGATTTCGGTGGCAATATGCGGTAAATACACCAAACTGGAAGATTCTTACGCCTCCATCGTAGAATCTTTCAATCATTGCGCCGCAAACACGAGCCTGAAAATCAACCTCGAATGGATTGAAACAACAGATCTTAACGAGGCTTCGGCTTTAGATCATGTAGATGGTATCGTGGTTCCTGGTGGATTCGGATCTCGGGGTACCGAAGGCAAGATTGAAATGATCCGTTTGGCAAGGGAAAGGGATATTCCTTTTTTGGGTCTCTGCCTGGGACTTCAGCTGGCTATTATCGAATTCGCAAGGAACGTATGCGGGCTGGAAGGGGCAAATTCCACGGAGTTAGACAAGGACACGCCCCATCCGGTTATAGACATCCTCCCCGAGCAGAGGGACGTAACGGAAAAAGGGGGCACCATGAGGCTTGGGGCCTATCCAGCGGTTATCAAAAAAGGCACCCTGGTCAACGCCCTTTACCACTCCGGGGAGGTCTCAGAGAGACATCGACACAGGTATGAGGTCAATCCTGATTATCACACTACACTTCAAGACAAGGGGATGGTCTTCTCCGGGACATCTCGGGACGGAAGATTGGTAGAATTCATCGAACTCCCCCAATTAAGGTACTTTGTGGCCACCCAGGCCCATCCTGAGCTGAAATCAAGGCTGGAGCAGCCAGCCCCCCTCTTCTATGGGTTTGTCAAAGCCTGTCAGGGTCCACGTCCCTCATGACGACCTTTGCAACAGATTATGACTGTCGGACACGTTAAGCGCCAATGACGACCAAATATCGGATTATTTTCCACGGTTTGACAAAACATATCGAGAGCTTTAAGGCCCGCATGGCGCAGTTGGGTGTACCGCCTGAGACTGTTCACAAGATGATCGACATGGCCCCGGTCAGCCTGAAAGGAGGCCTCTCATTCGAGGCCGCAAAAAAATATGCTCAAACGGTTCAGGAGGCAGGGGGGCGGGTAACGATAGCTGAACACAAGGACTGGAAGCTCTCAAACCCGTTGCCACCCCCTATCATTGTCCCTGCTTTCGGCGATTTTACCATGTGCCCTCAATGTGGTTTCAAGCAGCCAAAAGCGGCCTTCTGCGCTAAGTGCGGCCTCGGGTTGCATAAGGACCTAAAAGCACAGACCAGATAAGATGCCTCAAATTATTGACCTCAAGCAAGGTGTGATTCAGAAAGCGGTCAAAAGGGGTTTTCGTAACTGGGTAAGCCGGTTTAGGGAAGATTTCGGCCCGGACACCCGCCTTTGCCATCTCTCCATAAAGACCCTCGCCTATCTGGCACAGGATAACGAGCAAGGGACATTTTATATATACGATCTTATTATGAATCTCAAGGGCTTAGGCTCTGGATTCGGGTTTGGCGAATTGAGCCCGGAAGACAAAATAGCAGTGATAGATCGGCATCTGTTCCTGCTGGATCAGATCCGTTTTGAATGCATGAAGAGACTTCTGTGGCTGGACTCCTATCCCGGGGAGGCATATTCTATAGTCGAGTTGATAACGGATTTCGAAGCCCTGAAGGATCGCCTCAAAGACAAGCCTCTTGCCCTGAATGCAGAACACCCCGCCTATGACGAATTTACTCAAATAGATGCTTTCGAGCGGGAATCTTTTATCAGGAAATTAATGCCCGAGGCCTTAGAAGAAATGGCCATCTACTCAACGACCTTGTAAACCTTATCGTTTTCCCTGACCCTTTCTTTCACCTTCAGACCTATCATATCGCCTACCTTGGCCTCATCAACCGCTTGATTATCCATCTCCATACTGTTCACCTCCTCGGTGAAGTCGGTAGTATGGCCTTTGTATCTCAGCCTATCCCCTTTTTTGATATTCCCGCCAACAACCTCAAGGGCTGCGACACCAGGCTTTGCGAAAAACTTGACAACAACGGCAACCTGCTCTTCGGCCATGATTCTTCCTCCTGATCGGAATTGGGTTTTAACTTACACCTATCTAAAGGGGGCTGTCATGTTCTTACCCTTGGACATGATATCGTCCCCTGGAGCCCTCTTTTGAAAAGGACCTCTTTATTTTGCTGGATTCCCATGAAGTATCCATCACCCTCTGTAAGGCAGATTAAGCATCCTTTCAGGCGGTCTCACAAATGCCAAGTCGCCTTTTTGATCAACGGTATTTAGAGGGTTACTTATCGATCTAATAGACTCGCCTTCCTACTCGTCTCCAGGTTTCAACTATTTCCTCTATGTCCAAGCGATAAGTAGGGGCGAGAAATAACCGTGGTCAGGCTCCAGCGGACCGATCACAGTTGCTCAAAGAGGGCATAAAACTGCCTGGCCACGGTCTGGGAATCAAAATCCACGGCCAATCGCTTGCCTAGTCCATCCACCTGCAACCCCATGCGTTCATCATGCCATTCATGATAGACATCCTTGAGCCCCTCAGGAACCATCTCCGGTCGATCCCGCACGAGATAAGTGCCCTGCCTCTCCCCAAAATGCGTCGACACGCTGTAATCCAGATTATCTTCCGTTATGAGACCGATCCAGAATCCGCTGAAGGCCAGCACCGGACGATTGCTCAGAATCGCCTCAACAGCAGAGGTCGCACCGGCACAGACGATAGTGGATTCCTTTATCCATGGCTGAGGATCTCTTTGTGGGCCTACGACTCGAACAAAGGCCTTTCCAAAGCGCCTGTTTTCCCTTTTGGCCCGGTGCCAGAAGCTGAGAAACTGGCCACCCCCTCCCACAAAGGTCATCTCAAGTGAGGGAATCTCTTCTTTCAGCTCCACTGCTCGTTCAATGAGATTTTTAAAACCTGGGGACTTCCAACGACTGAGCCGTCCCAGGCAGAGTACCCTGAACGGATCTTTCGGAGGCAAGGGGCTTTTTTCGATGACACCGGTAATGGGCCTCTGGAAAAAACAGACGGGAAAGCCGGGCCTGATCGCCTGAAGCTCTTCTAGAATGGGACGCTCGGCAGTAACCCATGCATCACTTCCAGTCATAATTGCCTCCAGACTTCTCTCTCCCTCTCGATCATGCTGCGGTGGGTCGTGAAACACCGTAACAACCTTGGCTTCGGTCCTCTCTTTGATTCGCTGCGACAGAGGAAAGGCCCTTCGAGAATCGGTAATGATAATGTCAGGGCCCCTTTTCTCGGCCTGCCGAACCAACCATCGATTTTCCACCGTTGGAGATGGGCACTGTATCACATCGACCCCGAATCTCTTGTGTCGCTCCTGGAAGCCTTTTTTGCCGATCCATCGCCCCACAACACTCACCTCATGCCCGGCCTGCTTGAGAGCTGCAGACAGATAAAGGTTGTAGGAAGCCACACCATCAATGATAAAACCTTCAGTGCAAAACAAAATATTCATGAACTAGTCTCTAAAAAGGGGACAACTGCAAAAAACGCCTCATGCGATCACCACAATTCTACCGAAACTTAAGCGCTTTCGTGATCACCTGAGTTTTTCTGAGATCTTTTCTCATAGATGTAGAAATCTGAAAAAGAGGTATTATGTGCACTATTGAGATCATAATGATATCTGTTTCTTATCTTTTCAATCAATGCATAGTCAGGGCAATGCGACTCAACCCAGGGCGAAAAGTGACGATGTCTCACATGGTGGGCCGTTGAGCGGCCGTACTCATCGTGGTTGGAAGAATAGATAATGACGTTCTTTCTGGAACAGCTGAAAAGATGGGTCATATACAGATGATAGACGTCATCCTCTACCAGATGATAGATGACATCGAGCGAAATAGTCAGATCTGCGGAGAATAGCCCCGCATTATCAAAGAAGGCGTGAGCATCATAAAGGAAAAAGCTTTTTGTCGGATCATTCTTATGTCTTTCGTGACAAAGGGAAATAGCCTTTTGTGAGACATCCAGGCCGATATAAAAAGGATAGGCAGCGAGGGCTAACTGGTTCCCATCACCACAGCCAAACTCCAAGACCGACGCCACCTTATGCCCTTGCACAAATCTGTTGAGCACCTCAGCCTTGAATTGGGCGAGTCGCTCAAAAGAACCGGAACCGGAGGTGCCCCCCTTTTGATATCTTTTTTCCCAGTATTCAGATGTCCCACGAAATCTAATAGACTGATTGAATCGGTACAAGCCATCTGAAAACCGCTTAATTAATGACATTTGGGCTGTTTCTCACCTTAAACATAGAGGACATCATAACAGAGTGGACGGCCGTCTATCTCATGCAATCCCTTGCATCCCTATTCAGTCAATAATACCCCCGACGATCCAGAATCAAACAAAACGTTCTGCAAGATCACGGTACACGACTTCGAATTGTGGGATGATCTTTTCCGGAGAATACCGGCTTTTGTATCTGTCCCAGGCTGCCTGGGCCCGCCCCCAGGATCCCTCTTTGTCGGCAAAAGCACGATACATAGAATCAGCCAGGGCGACAGGATCATCAGGAGGCAGTAGATAGGCTGTTGTATTGTCCAGGACTTCTTTCGGGCCCTGCGTTGTCGTGGAAATGATCACCTTTTTTCGAGCCATTGCCTCTAAGATCACGATACCGAAAGGTTCATCCAGGGAGGGAAGAATAAAAAAAGGACTCTGGGATAAGAATTGAGGCACATCCTCCACCCATCCTACGAGTTCGACCTCTTCTGTAAGACCAGCCTCATAAATCTGCTTCTGCAAGGGGTCCCTTTCAGGCCCGTCTCCCCCGAGAATCAATCGAGCCGGGAGGCCACGTTCATGAAGCAGCCTCAGGCTTTCAACAAGGACATGGAAACCCTTCTTTCGGACAAACCGACCATAGGTGATAAACAGGGGGACCTCCATAGTGGGTGTTTCGGTCTGTAAGACAATCGGGACAAGGGAGAAATGGGGCACGACCGTAATTGTATCGGCGGGTACGCCCTGCGCCATAAGGTATTGTCGCTGATCCTCCGTACCTGGGAGAAAATAGGAGACCTTTCGATAATATTTTAACTTCACATAGTTATGCAAATTCGCAACAACCGGTACGCCCGCCATAGATCCTCCGTGCCCCGCCACGGACGCCCCCCTGGCCAAGTGGCTGTGAATCACTGCGGGCCTGAATTCTCTTACCAAACGTGCCAGGCGGTAGAAAGCCAGAGGGCTCCAATCCCAGTGGGCTTTCAAATGAGACACCTCCACCCCGGGATGATGAAGATGGGATTTTGCCTGAAATTCAGGATGGCACACGGCATTGATCAGATGTCCGGCATCTGCCAGGGCCAGACAGAGATCGACAAACAGCCGTTCGCCTCCTCCAAAGCCGGAAGACAACATGACTTGACAAATACGCAAGGGCTCCCCTGTTTTTCCCTCAGATCCCACCACCCGGCCACACTCGATATTTCGAAGAGGAGGCTCTCCTTGAGAGCCGTAGAGCCATGGATCAGGGCTTTTGAAGGAAACCGACCTGACCTTTTTCCGGATCCATTATTTGAGAAGTGACATCCGTATTCTTAAGAAAGACGCACAAACAACATCAGAGCATGAGGAAAAACAACTCCTCACAATACGGTTGAAAATGTATCAATTGGCCAGGGAACTTGTCAAGATCTAAGCATATGAGGTGCTTTGAAGTCATGGTATGCCCTTGCCGATCTATGGCCTTTCTCACAGCAAGGGGACTTCTCTGTAGATTCTCCTGCAAGCTGGGCTCATAAGCGAAACACCTTGCAAAAATTGTAAAATGTGTCATTATGCCCACGACAACACCTGGCCAAAAAAGCAAACCACCTAGAATAATTAGGGAATAATAGATGAGTTCCATTGTAAAAAATCTCTGTATCGACACGAAAAGGAAGCTGTTACTAATCAGCCTGAAAATCAAGAAATACTACTACAAAGTGTTTCCATCTTCGGAGACAAAACCGACGGAGAGGATTGAAGGTCATCAAGTCTCCTTCTTCAACTACTCAAGCCTCGTGTTTCAATACAAAGAGATCTTTGTCCATTCAGAGTATCATTTTAGAACCGATAAGAAAGATCCCCTGATTATCGATTGCGGGAGCAATGTAGGGATCGCTATCCTGTTTTTTAAGAGTCTTTATCCTGAGTCCAGGATTATCGGCTTTGAGCCTGACAAACGAACATTTCAGACATTGGAAAGGAATGTAAAAATCAACAAACTGCACAATGTTCAGGTCCACAACAAAGCCGTTTCCGACAAGAATGAGGAGATAGATTTCTACTACGACCCCGACGTGCCGGGATCGGAATGCATGAGCACGATAAAGGAGAGAATGCCGAAACAATCCAGAAAAACAACATCCGTGATGCTGTCCGAATACATATCCTCAGAGGTTGATTTCCTCAAATTGGATGTCGAAGGTTCCGAAACAGCAGTGATTCATGAGCTTTTCAAGAAAGGCAAATTAGGATTGATCCGA
>JAXHUM010000054.1:87536-179554 GCA_034189325.1 Thermodesulfobacteriota bacterium | reverse complement strand
ATCCGTGATGCTGTCCGAATACATATCCTCAGAGGTTGATTTCCTCAAATTGGATGTCGAAGGTTCCGAAACAGCAGTGATTCATGAGCTTTTCAAGAAAGGCAAATTAGGATTGATCCGACAGATCGTCATGGAATACCATCATCACATTCAAGGGGGAGACGACAAGCTTTCACACATTCTCATGATGCTTGAGGAGAGTGGATTCGGTTATCAGATAGGAGGTGCCCTCAGGAGGCCTTTTCAGAGGGGTGTCTTTCAAGACATCACCGTGTACGCTTACCAGAAATGTTGAATCCTTGATCCAATTGTCAAAGCCGGGGCAGCGCAAGAGCCCCCTTTTCCAAGAGGGACTTATCTTATCCTTTTCTTTTCTTCGACAAGTCTGTCGTATTGGTCTATTGTCGCCTTGAGCATTTTGTCCAGCGTAAATGGATGGGTCCTCAGGGGCAGAGGGCGATGTTTGTGGATGTGGGTTATGACTTCGAGGGCATGGTCCATATCGTTTACTCTGACCAAGCCTTGCGGAAAGATCCGCTCCAACAACTCGCCGACTCCGCCATGCTCAAATCCTGCCACCGGAACACCCAGACTCAAGGCCTCCAAAACACTACGGCCGAAGGATTCCGGCTTTTGCGTAAAAGAGGTGACAAGATCAACAGAAGCCATGATATCTTTCACGTCCCGTCGAAAACCCGTAAAAGTGATGTGGCTTTGGAGGTTGTTTGCGTTGATAAACCTTCGAAACTCTGAAAAAAAGCCCGAATTTTCATCTTCATGTCCGCCCACCACCAAGCCGTGCACAGGCATGCCTCTATCCAAGAGACGTTTTATGAGACCCGCAAAAAACAGGTGTCCTTTTAATCGGCTGAGCCGACCTACCATAGCGATGACGAATTTCCCCTTTAATTCTGGGAAGTTGTCGTGCCACGCCCTCGACCAGGCCTCTGAAGGAGAATGGGCTTGAGGAAATTCGTCAGGGTCAATGCCTCTGTGTATCACACAAATACGATCCGGAGTGGTCGAGGGAAAACTCTCTTCGATATAGCGCTTTATAGACTCTGACACCGCAATGACGCTCTCTCCCTTCATCATGACAGCACTGAAAGAATGAACGGAATAAAATCCGTGGACTGTTGTTACGAATGAAGGACGTTTGAAAGGGGGAATGGTTTTCCACGCCAGGTATCCTATCCATGCCGGCACGCGGGATCGAACGTGTAGAATATCCACCTTCTTTTCAACAAGAAGTCTTCGTAAAGGCCATATGTATCGCAAAGTCAGGGGGCTCTTCACACCCACACCCCATTCAATGTGTGTGCTTCCATCCTCGGTCAGTTTAGGGACTAGACGGCCTCCTCCGGAAATGACAATGGATCGATGTCCAAGCCGGCTCAGGTAGGCCCCTACCTCGAGAGTGCCACGTTCAACCCCTCCACTTTTAAGTTCGGGAAGCATTTGTACTACGGTAAGCGTTCTGGCCACCATCTCTTCAGGATTTCCTTTGCGCAACGCCCGGCTTCGTCCAGGCGATCAAAATGATCCATGTCTATCTTGTTATTCATCCATTGATCGTACGAAAACGACATGCCCCTGCTCAAAACATAGTCAACAGCTTTGACATACTTGCTTTTCTTTTTCTTCCAGTCAACAGGAAGGATCCCGACCCGGCACCCTGCGGTCAGGGCCTCGTAGATCATGGATATGCTGTCGGCCGTGACCCATACGAAGTGATTTCTGCCGTACTGTTCCTCGATCCACCCTGGCCCTGTTTCTTCGGGTTCGACAAAGGTGACGTTCGAACGTTCAATGGCCATATCATGTAGTTCCTTTGAAGTCTCTTGAGGGGTCCTTGGTGATGAGGCAATAGTCCATCTGATGGCTGCCCATCTATTGAGAATCGTATCTATGTGAGAGAGCGTCTTCTGGGAGTTCCAGGCATGGCTTTTCTCATCAATGCCGCCAATCAGTATAAGACCCGCTTTTCTGTCATGCCTTCCAAGAAATGGAGAGGTGTTGGGGGGGCCTATAGTAATAAAGATGTTGTCCGCCGGACGCTGGTTATCATGTTGAGGGACAAAACAGAGATCCATCTTCCTGATCAATAGAGGGTTCGGGGTCATGCATGTCACGACCTTTGAGTTGGAATCCCCCTTCGTCAGGAGCATGGAAATATGGACGTGGGAACCGGTTCCGATAATCATGTCCGCGCGATTGGTTCCCGAGAACCTCCTTGGTCTCCATCGGAGGCCCAACCAGAAACGGCCGGCATAAGATAGCCAGTCTCTAAGATCCGATCCAAGACCCTGGATGTGAACTCTCCTGTATTCCACCTGAATCGGAGTCATCTTCTCCAAGGCCTGTAAGATACCGTTGGTCTGTTTTTCATGGCCGGGCCTGCCGTCCAGAAAAGCCGTAATAGACAATGGGTAAGTCTTATCCATGTCGTTGGCTTCCTTGGAAAGCTCTCTTGTTGGAGACGCCGGTTTTAATCATTCGGAAAAACGCGTCCCTTTGAGAAACAAATCCGAATGAGATCGTCAAATAGGTCAATTCGGGACAATACAGTCCAAGACCTCTGATCCGCATCCAGTCCTTCTCTGTTGTCACCAAGTATTGGGCTCCGCAGGCCCGTTGCCGATGGATCAAACCCTCTATGTCATGGGGTTGAAAGGGATGGTGGTCTCTAAATGCGGTGAATGACACCACGCGAGCCCCTAATCCCTCCAAGGTCTTTTGAAAGGCTATGGGATTGGCGATACCGGCAAAGGCTAGAATTTCTTTTCCTCTCAAGAAATCAGGAGCATAGTCTTTGTTTTGGGCAGGTATCACAAGCTTTTCCGGTTGATGATCAGCACAAAACAGGGGGACCTTGGGAAATTCCCTTTGCAGCCAATCGTGAATCCTGCAGCTTTTATCATCTGACTTAAAGCGTGAAAGGATAAAGGCGTTTGCTCTTCTGACTTGCTCCATCGGCTCTCGTAACGGCCCCCATGGAAGGAGGTGTTGATTGCCCAGAGGATTGGAGGCGTCCATCAAGAGCAGGTCGAGATCACGTTCCAGTTCCAAATGCTGAAACCCGTCATCAAGAACAAAGAAGTCCGAGCCAAAGCGTTCGTGCGCGTATTGCCCGGCCCGAAACCGTTTCTTGGCGATTATGACCGGGATTCCTCGCAGTTTTTCCGCAAGGAAACTGGGCTCATCCCCTGCCTCTACAGCGGTCGATTTGAGAACAACCCCATCAGACACCTCCAAGACTCCTTCCCTGTTTCGTCCTCCATAGCCTCTCGAGAGGACGGCCACCCTGAAACCCTCATCCTTTGCCCATTGCGCCACTGTCACCACCGCAGGCGTCTTTCCCGTGCCACCAGTGGTGATGTTGCCGATGCTAACCACAAACCCTGGAAGCGATTTTCTTTGAAAGAGTCTTTGCTTGTACGCCCACAAACGAAACTTCACGCCGCCGCCGTATAAGATCGAAAAAGGTCCCAATAAGAGCATTGGGAGACCAAAGGTCTTTGTTTGATGGAGCCGGGGCCAATCAAAGGAACCAATCATGATTCACCGAGACCTCCCTATTCATGTATAGACTCGATCAATATAAGACAAAACACGCTCCAAAGCGCCCTGATTGTTCTCCACGAATCTCTTTGCGCGAAGGCCTGTTTCTTTCCGGATCTCATTATTTTCCAACACCGATTTCAATGATCGATAGAGTTCGTCTTCGTTTCTTACCCTGATGCCCCCGCCCGCCTCGACAAGCAGTTCGGATAAAACCAGAAAATCATCCATATGGGGACCGAACAAGACCGGAGAGCCGAAGCTGGCCGGCTCAAGAGGGTTATGCCCTCCTTCAGGCACCAGGCTGCCCCCCACGAAACAGACATGCCCGAGCCCATATACCCGTCCCAGTTCGCCGATCGTATTGAGCATCAAGACATCATAGGGATCGGTTTTCTCAGAGAGTTCACTTCTCAAAAGAGATCTCAGCCCCATGTCCAGAGCTATACGGCGAAATTTCTCTGCATCGTTTATCCGCCTCGGGGCAAGAATAAGAACTAAATTCGGATGAACAGCATGGAGTTTTCGGAACGTTTCAAGTACAGTCACGGCTTCCCCGGCATGAATACTCCCGGCGACCCATACCAGGGGATCGGAATCAAGACCTAACATGTCCAACCATTTCCGATGTTCATCATCGTCCATTGGTTCCCAGTGACGATCGAACTTGATATTCCCCACAGTAACGATATTTTCCGAGGCCCCGCACACCCGCAGAATCCTCTCCCTGTCCAGCACTGTCTGCATCAAGCAGCACTCCATCATCTGAAACATCATCTTTATAAAAAAAGGGAATCTCCGGTACGATCGAAACGTGCGAGGAGAAACACGGCCATTGACCAGGATGGATTTGACCCCTTTTTTGCTGAGCTGATCCAAAAGCCCCGGCCACAGGTCGGTCTCAACGAGGACAAATAGGGAGGGCTTAACAAACCTAATGATTCTCCGAACAGACCACAAAAAATCAACCGGCATGGTCACTACGGCTTTGACCTTATCCTCCAATTCATTTCTGGCAATATCGATTCCCGCAGACGTGCTTGCTGATACGACTATGCTTGCGTCTGGGTATCTTATACTAAGTTCTTCTATCAAGGCGACAGCGGAAATCACCTCACCCACTGAGAGGGCATGAACCCAAATATTCCCCTCTTCGAGCGACCTCTCGGGCAAGCGCAATGCCAGCCTATGAGAAAACCTCTTTTTTCTCAACAACAGGCAAAAAGGCGCCGTCAGCACAAAAAGGAGCATGCCGACGAAGTAGTACAGAAACATCACAATTGAGTTTGAATCCCTGTGGCTCCTTTTCCTTTGACTGTTCAAGCCTGTTCTGATGGGACCCATCAAACCGATCAAACCTTCACAGGAAGTTCTATGACAAAACGGGTTCCTCGGGGCTTGTTGTCCTTGACCCGAATAAATCCATTGTGGTCCGCGATAATAGTATTGACAATGGTAAGCCCCAGTCCCGTCCCCTGTTTCTTTGTCGAAAAATAGGGTTCAAACAGACGATTTCGATTTTCAGGCGGTATTCCGTTGCCATTATCAGCCACCCCAATCCTTGCAATATGAAGGTCCTTATCATAATCAAGACGGATGGTCACCTCTCCATTGTTTGAAATCGCCTGAATGGCGTTGTCAATCAGGTTGACCATAACGCGTCTCATCTGTTCTTTATCAATATTGAGGATAGGCAGGTCTTTTGAATCATAAAAGGTAAACGTGACGGCCTTGTGTGCCTCTCTGTAAAGCGCCAAGGCCTCGATGATGACGTCACGAATATCCGCAGGGGCCGGGTTGGAGGCAGGCATCCGGGCGAAGTTCGAAAATTCATTGACCAGTCGTTTGAGTTCTTCCACCTGTTTTATAATCATCTCAGTGCATTCGTCAAAGACCTTCGCGTCCTTCCCGTAGAGTCTCTCCCCGTACTTCCTCTTCAGCCTTTGGGTGGAAAGCTGAATCGGTGTGAGAGGGTTTTTGACCTCATGAGCAATGCGCCGTGCCACCTCTCTCCATGCGGCCATTCTCTGTGCCTTCTGAATTTCACTCAGGTCTTCGAATACCGCAACCAGGCCAAGGTACCGCCCATGATCGTCTCGAAGCACATTCAGGGAGACCAGGAGAACCAGCTTCCTGTTGGGAACAGATACCTTGATTTCTCTTTCCAATGACCCCTGCTTAAAAAGAGACTTATCTCCGAAAAAATCATCAATGATCCCGACGTATTCGTCCGACAAAATCTCCCTGTAGTTTTTCCCTATAATTTCATTGGCTCCGATGCCGAGCATCTTCTCGGCAGACTTGTTGATGGTTAATACATTTCCCTCAACATCGGCAGACACCACACCAGCTGCCACGTTCGCCAGGACTATTTCCATATAGAGCCGCCGCTGTTCAAGCTCAAAATTGCTGCTGACCAGTTCTTTGTTTGCCTCTTCCAGCCTCTCTTTGCTCGTCTTCAGATCCAAGGTCATCTTGTTGAACGAGTTCACCAGGATGCCGATCTCATCCTTTGCTTCTCGATCAATGAAAAAATCATAGTCGCCCGAGGCAATTCTGTTGGTCCCATCCGCCAGTTCCTTGATAGGAATGGTAAGCTCACGGGACAGGTAGAGACCAAACCATACGGATGACAAAATGATCAAGAGGGTAACAATGGAAAGGGTGATCATGTGACTGATCTTGATAGGTTTTTTCAGCATCTTGAGCTGCCGGTATTCCTGCAGTCCCCTTGAAATACCCTTAACCCTGTTGACAAAGCTTCCGGGGACAAAGCTTGTAGAAACAACCAGTCCCACCACAGCCTTTGATTCGGTTCTCGAAAAAACAGGGACGATGCCGGCTATCAGATCACCATGCCTTGATGAATGAATAAAACGCGCATCAGATCCTTTCTCAAGAGTCTTGTTCAGGATATCAGGATTAGGGTCTTCAAAGGAACTCAGGTCGACCCTGTGATCTTGTGAGTGCGTTCTTGGGTCCAGTTTTGTCGAAAAGACCTTGAGTGAGGCCAGGCTGTATTCTTTTCTCTTGTCATCGATAAACCTCTCAAGTTCTTCCTGCCTTGAAAGCAGCATGTAACCTTCATAGGTGATGACGCGGCTCAAGTTATTCCCGAAAGAGAGTAATTGCTCTGTAATCTGATCGTAGTATTCCTGCCCGACTTCAACAGATTTTTTCAAAGATTGCTCTACCTGAAGATTGAACCAGTATTCAATAGATGAAGAGATGAACTGCGCAGAAACGAAAAAAAGGATAATAGTGGGTAGCAGCGAAAGAGTGACAAAGGCCAGGACAAGTTTCGTCCTGAGCTTGGCACCCATGATATTTCTCTTTCTTTCAAACAGCAGCTTGACGAGATTTCTGACGATTAAGAAGAGGAGGAGAAGAAGCAAGATGACATTCACATTGATGAGGGCAAAGACCAGAATGCTGCTTGAAAATGGCAAATCAAATCCCAGATCAAAGAATCCTATGCCGAGACTGGTCAGGAGGACAATAATCAAAAAAACGGCCAGGATAATGTACATTTCCCGCCGTCGTCTGAGTGAATCCTGAGTTCTGTCCTCTTGATATGTGTTCATAACGATAAAATGGGGCACATAGGCTTTGCTATCTGGAGGTTGATTCTGTGACAAACAATTTTAAGATCCCGTCAGGAAAGGAGAGCCAATAGGTATGTCGAATCCATATCGTGTTGTTTGGCAATCATCCCGAGTCTCTATGACTCCCTCTACCAAGTATATCTAAACCAGACCGTCTAAGGCCCTTCTCAAAAATGGACAACCAGGTGATTCTGACGACTACAGCCTCTGTTGAAACCGGTCTTCATGCTACTTAAAACCCCTGCTCAATGCAACCCATATGGTGATTGTGGCTAATGTGGCTAAGGGAATGATAACGAGCACGGATGCTTTTTATGGCCAATCGCAGCCACTAATCCAATCTCTCAGACAACAGAGGCGTTGAAAACGGTAAAGCAATCATGGATCAGATCAAGCCAATGTCATGATCGGTCTCGAACTTATGCAGCCGATGGTCATCGCATATCTCTTTAAAAAGCCCAACCAACAGACACTAAGCTGGATATCGTCGCTCAAAAGCAAGGGCCGAAGCATCTAGAACGCTGTCATTGTCCAAGACAAAAAAGCCACCTCCAGAAGAGTTCTTCCAAGAGATGGCCCAATGACTACGAGTAAGAGTCCGGACTGTTTTACAAGCCCAAGGAGGTTTAGCCCGGAACAGGATCGAGGGCACCAAAAGCGGGTATTCTAACGCTGTTTTCCTTGCACTTCTCCGGTGTTTCAAGGGTTACCGCTTCCCAATGTTCTTGTGATTTCATCAAACATTTCAGCATATGCTGATTGAGGAAGTGGCCTGACTTCTTTACCTTAAAATGACCAATAACGGGGGCACCTACAATCGATAAATCCCCTACAAAATCGAGAATTTTATGTCTTACAAATTCATCCTTAAATCTCAAACCATCCTCGTTGATGATCCTGAAATCATCTATAACAACGGCATTATCAAGCGACCCACCCTGGGCAAAGCCATTTTCCTTAAGGGTCTGAATATCTCTTAGAAAACCAAACGTGCGAGCACTACTAATCTCCCTGACGAAGTTCCTCCCTGAGAAGACCAATTCATACTCCTGGTTTCTCAATAGGGGATGCTGAAAATCAATCAGATAGGAAATTTTCAGTTCATTAGATGGATATATCACTACAGATCGATTGCCGTCATCCACTTCAAAGGGCTTCTTTATGATGATGAAACGCCTGGCGGCATTCTGTTCCTTGAGTCCGGCACTTTTCAAGAGAAAGACGAAAGGGGATGCACTCCCATCCATAATAGGGACTTCCGGACCATCCAGCTCTACCACGGCGTTGCCTATACCCAGGCCGAAAAACGCGGCCATCAGATGCTCAATCGTTGCAACGGTACAGCCATTAGTCCCGATAGTCGTCGCAAGGGTAGTGTCGGCAACACTCTCGAAGTCGGCAGCCAATACCGGTCTTGTATCAAGGTCGACTCTGACAAACTGTATCCCTGTATCCACAGGGGCGGGCTTGATTTTGATACTGACCGCCTGACCTGAATGCAGACCAATGCCGGTACACTCAACATCTTTCTTTATTGTTCTTTGTTTATAATCCAAAACAGGCTCCTCAGATCCGATGCAACCTATATCATATCGCAGGGAATCTGCGCGGGAATAGTGATCTTGATATCACAGGTTTCATGTAAAATACAATATTTAGTCGCAATCTTTCTCATTATTGAATTGTTTTTTCGTCTCACCAATTTATGCGAACTACACGCAGTTTATTTAGCCAAGCAAATAATATGCCAACATTAAAACAGAAGGTAACTGATGAGAAAAACCTTCTATTTGGTTGATATAGAGCGGTTTTCGAAGAGAATAAAACCAAAACGGTGGAAAATCTCCCCGCCAAAACAGAGATTCTTCCGGTCTGTGGCAGAAAAAATACATGAAAACGGTCTAAAATGACACATTGAGCAACTCCTTGCATCATCTAAATTCTTGAAAAACTGTCATTAGTTGATATATATATGCAAGTACAATCCCATTTGGAACCCTATTTAAAATATTTTGAATCGACAGTCCTATGGCATGGGTCCGCCTTGAATATTGCGCATTCGTCCGGTTGCTCCTCCTTATTGGTTTTGTTTCCGGCCTCTTCGGCTGTTACGCCCCTTTGAAGAAAGAGGCTCAGCGGCCCGAGGATGCCCTCGCGCCGACCAGGTATTTCTTTCCGACATTTCACGACGATCTAAACTTCGATTCTTTGGCCATTGCCATCAAAAGGAATTTCGAATACCTGGACAAGCTCGACCCCACCACGACCTTCACTTACGGACCCTACCAGGTAACCGCCGAGCAGGTAAGGAGGACGCAAGATGATTTTCTGGAATTCATAAAAAAGAATCCCGGGCCTGAAGAGATCAAAAAAGAGATCCGAAACCATTATCTCCTGTTGAGGGCCACGGGCCGCGCCGGTAATCCGAAGGTATTGTTCACCGGCTATTTTGAGCCCTTGTTCCACGGGAGCCTGACACCGGATGAGACGTTCAAGTATCCCCTTTATGGGAGACCGGATGATCTTTTGATTATTGACCTGTCCCTCTTCAGTGATAAATTTGAGGGAATGACCATTACCGCAAGAATGACAGACAACCAGATTACGCCCTATTATTCCAGATTCCAGATAGAAATGGAAAAGTCTCTGGAAGGACGAAAACTGGAGATCGCATGGATGAAAGACCGGGTTGACGTGGCATTTCTTCACATTCAGGGATCAGGTCGTCTGGTACTCCCTGACGGCGACACCGTCAGCGTAGGGTACCAAGCATCGAATGGACGGCCTTACCACAGCATTGGCCGCTATTTACTTAAACAAGGACTCATGAAGAGAGACCAGATCTCGATGCAGGGAATCCGCAAATTTCTATCTGATAATCCCGAGATGATAGATGAGGTCCTTAACCACAATCCCTCTTACGTCTTTTTTCGAACCCTTGAAAGGGGCCCACTGGGAAATATCGGTGTCCCGATAACGCCAGGCAGGTCCTTGGCCTTGGACAGCCGTCTCTTTCCGAAGGGAGCGTTAGCATTTGTCTCGTGTAAAAAACCTGTTGTGGACAAGGAGGGGGCCATTACAGAATGGCGGCCCTTTTCCAGATTCGTCCTGAACCAGGACACTGGCGGGGCAATCAAAGGCGCAGGCAGGGCAGACCTTTTCTGGGGTAACGGCCCTTACGCGGAGTTGGCGGCTGGCCATATGAATCATGAGGGTATGGTGTATATACTCATCAAGAAACCCTGATATCAACGTGGACTTCAACCGAGGAGACTAGGACAGCGAGACCTTGGAAAAATCCGCAACTCCCAGGAAGAGGCTTGAGATTCTCTGCAAGAGAGCAACGCGATTACTTCTCAATGCCTGATCCTCCTTTGTCAGGATCTCAACACCTTCGAACAAATCATCCACCGGCTTAGCGATCCTGGGCATAAGAGTCAGGGCTTTGTAGTATTCATCATTTTTCAGGCAGCGATCCACTTCGTCTTTAAGGGAATGATAAGTGTTCCAGAGTGTGGACTCCCACTCCGTCTTAAATAATTCCGGGACCACATCCAACATCTCTTCCTGATTTTTCAAAATGTTTTTTACCCTTTTAAAGGTCACTGCAACCGACTCAACCTCTTTGGATTCCGCCACAAACCTCTTCAGCTGCTCTATCTTCATCGGGAGTTGATGTATCCTGTCAAACTGTGTTGAAATGACGGCCTCAACCACATCAAAACCATATCCCGATCGCAACATCCTCTGTCTATACCGTTCCTTAAAAAACTCTACGACCTGAGAACACACCTGGTCCCTGTCAAAGTCGATCTCCTCGCGAAGGATGGTAAGGGCCTGCCCGATACATGCCAAAAGGGAAACATCCCATCCCCTCTCCTCAATTATACGGATAATAGACAGGGCATGTCTGCGAAGGGCAAAGGGGTCGGCACTGCCGGAAGGAATAAGCCCGATGCAAAAAAACCCGGTGATCGTATCCATCCTGTCGGCAACACCAACAACAGCGCCGACATCCGTTTCGGGGGTCTGTCCTTCGGCCCCCACAGGGAAATAATGTTCATGGATTCCCTGACAGATTTCCTCCGGATAGCCTTCGCGCCGGGCATACTGCTTTCCCATCGCACCTTGGAGACTTGGAAATTCCATTACCATAAGGGTGACCAGATCACACTTGCACAGCCTGCAGACAGTTTTCACATCCTTTAACTTGTCAGGCACCAAGGTCCCGGCAAGCCAATCGGCAAGCCTTGAAAAACGCTGTACCTTCGCAAAGGAGCTTCCCAAGCCCGCCTGATAAATGACGCCTTCCAGGTCCTTGAGCCGATCTTCAAGGGATCTCTTGCTGTCTTCTTTAAAGAAAAAGTCCGCATCGGCAAGCCTTGCCCGTAAGACCCGTTCATGGCCTTTTGCCACAACCGACTCCTCACGGGCGACAGTGTTGTTCACAGCCACAAAATGGGGCATCAATTGGTCTTTGTGATCATAAACAGCGAAGTATTTCTGATGTTCTCGCATGGCCGCAAGGAGGACCGGATCGGGAAGATTCAGAAACTGCTTGTCAAAACCGCCGCAAACGGCCGAAGGATATTCCGTAAGGTTGGCGACTGTTTTCACCAAGTCCGGATCTTCTATAGGACGACCCCCAACACCATTAGCGGCTTCCAGGGTTATCCTTTCCACCACTTTTTCTCTTTGTCGTTGATCGATCAGGACGTCGCGATCCTCTATTTCTTTTAGGTATTGCTGAATACCTGTAACTTCAAACAGAGAAGGCGCCGTAAATCGATGGCCCCGAGAGGTGTTTCCGCTCTTGATACCGGCAACTTCAAAGGGTATAACCTCTCCGTCCAGGAGGGCCAGTATCCAATGAATGGGCCTTGCAAATGAAAAGGCCTCCTTACCCCATCTCATCGATTTCGGCCAGGAGATGTCAGCGATAATCCGAGGGAGCGCCTCAGCCAAGATCTCCAGGCACGGCCTACCCTGAATATGCCGTTTAGCCGCCAGATACTCTCCTTTTTCTGTCTTTTTGCATTCCAGTTGATTAACGTCAAGGCCCTGCTTCCGGGCAAAACCGATAGCCGCCTTGGTCGGTCTTCCTTCGACATCGTAGGCAATGTCCTTCGGGGGACCTGTAACCTCCTGGACGAGATCATCCTGTCTTTCGGAAAGGCCTTTTCCAATCAGGATCAGACGTCTCGGCGTTCCAAAGGCACCGATGCCTCCCGCGACAGGGATCCGGTTTTCCGTAAGAACGCTTTGCATGAGGTCTTTTAATGCCTTGACCCCATTCTCAAGATACCCTGAAGGAATCTCTTCCGTACCTATTTCAAATATCAATTCACATGTCGCCGTCATTCTAATGACCCGCTCTTATTCTTAGATATAGTGTCGAAAATTCAATACAGACCTGCAAAAAAAACCACATCGTAAATGGTAGGGCCCCTCTTGACGCATAATAGACCTATGAGTTACCAAGGTACCTTAACACGCTATGAGGGACACACTCTGGTCTGCTATTGTTTTAACAGGGGATAGCCCATTTCCTCCCTTTGGATCAGATAGTTTTTGGAAACAAGACGCGCCAGGTTCCTGATACGCTCAATATACTGTGTCCGCTCGTTTACGCTTACGGCGCCTCGCGCGTCCAGTATGTTAAAGGTATGGGAACATTTGATGCAATAATCATAGGCCGGTAAAACAAGCCCTTTCTCTGAAAGCTTCAAGGCTTCATGCTCAAACATATCAAAGAGCTTCAAAAGCATTTGGATATCAGCCAGTTCAAAATGGTACGTTGAAAATTCCCACTCTCCTTTTTGGTGTATATGCCCGTAGGTTACTTCATTGTTCCACTTGAGATCATAGACGCTCTCCTTCTCTTGAAGGTACATGGAGATTCTTTCAAGCCCGTAAGTTATTTCAACTGAAATGGGGTCCAGCCTAATGCTCCCGGCCTGCTGAAAATATGTGAACTGGGTGATCTCCATGCCGTCAAGCCATACTTCCCATCCGAGCCCTGAAGCACCAAGCGTCGGCGATTCCCAGTCATCCTCCACAAATCGTATGTCGTGATCAAGAGGCTCCATGCCCAAGGACTTCAGACTGCCGATATAGACCTCCTGTATATCTCTGGGAGACGGCTTTATAATGACCTGGTACTGGTAGTAATGACCCAGACGGTTCGGATTCTTTCCGTAACGGCCATCGGTCGGTCGTCTCGACGGCTCCACATAGGCCGCGGCCCAAGGTTCAGGGCCAAGGACCCTCAGCAAAGTGGCGGGATTAAAGGTTCCCGCCCCTACTTCGAGGTCATAGGGTTGTTGGATTAAACATCCCTGTTTAGACCAATAGGCTTCAAGACATAAAATAACTTCCTGGAAATTCATGGATTCCTCTTTGCGAATGTTTGAGGGGCGGAAGACCGCCTCAGCACCATGCAGTGCCTAGGGTTCAAGAGAACGGAACTTACCATCCGGACTCTGTGTTGTCAAGACAAGCGCCATGACAGCGGTGCTTGCCCCCAATGGAGAAGCTCCGGGCTTCAGTGGTTGCAAAGAGATGGATAAGGATCTATTATTGCTTGCCTCAGAATGAAAATAGTGGGATTATAAAAGCCTATGTTCTGGAAAGGCCTGTCACGCTCATTTGATCGATCCGATAACTGAATTAATCAGGGGAAGAATCAATGAACACTAAGTCGGACAAAACAAGACCAAGAAACCTCAAGGTCGCCGTTATAGCCTGCATCGCTTTGCTCTTTTTATTCGCCATTGTTGTTATGGCCGTCAATTCAAGGAAGCCCCCGGAGATCACGAACCTCGATTTTCACAAAAACGTAAAAGGAGCCGCCTTTATCCGGACCAACCAGATCTTGATTAAGCAGATGGCCGACAACTGGTTGCCGAATGACATTCTCTGGCCGACGGTACTTCTGGATAATATGCCGAATTTCCAGATAGGAGAGCTCGAAGTGGTCCGTTATAACATGCGCATCTTGAGAGACAATCTCACTCGAATGCGAACAACCGATAAACTGGACCCCCATGCCGAAGCAGCTTTTACCTCACTTTCCAACGACCCCTACAAATGGTTGCTTCCCTCTGCTGAGAGTAAATGGAGACAGGGCCTTGAGAATCTCGATAGCTTCTATCTGAATCTGGTGGAAGGGAAATCCAACTTTTATGCACGGGCGGACAACCTGGTGGAGCTCTTAGGGCAATATGCCTCTCTTATGGGAGGGGCCAACACGCGACTGATCAATGCCCCCCGTGATATAGACAAATCACTGGAAGTGGAACAAGACGATCCGAAAGCCCCTGAAGGCCATAAGATGGTTGATATTGATATCCCATGGTACAAAATCGATGACAATTTCTACTACGCCCAGGGGATTGCATACGCATTGCACCAGTCATTCAGGGCCATACGCATTGACTTTATCGACGTCTTGGAAGATAAAAACTCTGTGAGATTAATCGATAAGATCCTGGAAAACCTTGAGAGGTGCCGTTTTGAGCCGCTGATCGTTTTTAACGGTGACCCGGGAAGCATCTTTGCCAATCATTCTCTCAATCTTTCCGGCATGTTCAACGATTCCCGGCAGAAGATCAACTCTCTCATTATCGCCCTGATGCAGGGCTGAGCTTTCCAGCCCGCCAAAGCCGGGCCTTCATCAACCCAAGGGCATACCCTCAGGATGCCGTCTCCTTTAAAAAACCGATGAACCCTTTAATGGAGTTGATCAAGAAAAACATTTCCCTATCCTGGGCATCCTGATCCATTCCATGGAGACCTGTTAGATGGGGGTCTCGCTGTAGAAGTGCATTGAGGCTCCTTTCTATCAGCCCTTCATCCCCTTTCATTATTTCTCCATGGATGACCTCTTTCCACCGAAGAATCTGATCTCTATGCAGCCGCAAGAGCGTGTGAGAGTGTTCCGACTTGCCGAAATGTCCAAATCGTACTGGCTGATCGTCGAGGGCCAACAACCGATCAACGCTGTTCAAATAGACCTCAAGAAAGAACCTGGGCGGTGTGGCAGGACGCAGGTACCTGGTGCCCTTTTCGGCGGAATAATTGCCCCCTGCCTCGCCGATAAAAAGCCTATTTCCATAACAAAAGCTCAAATGATGAGCAGCATGTCCCGGCGTTTCTATTACCATGAGATCTTTGAGAGGGTTTTCCCTATGGGGAATCAGTCTTTCTTTTGGAACCGGTTGGGGTTCTCCATAGGCAATGGCAATCTCGCCCAGAGCTTTCTTGCTTCCCTTCCAGAGCCTCGCAGGTTCCGTGAGGAACTTCATTGCCTCTCCATGGCAGATGACTCTCGCCATGGGATAGCGTTCCAATAAATCCTTCAGCCCCCCGGCGTGATCGATATGGATATGGGTAAGGAGAATGAAATCAACGCTCTCCACCCCCAAGGCCTCCAAAGAACGGATCAACCTTCCCGCCGTACTGGCCGGTCCGACATCCACCAACACATTTAATTCGTTCCGGTACAACCAAGAACCGATGAAATTGTTAAAACCCGGGATATCCTGTTGGATCTCTATTAATTGATCATCCATCGCCAACCTTTATATGTTCTTTGATGAGCGGATCACTTGGCTCCTGGAGGACTATTTACTCGAAGGGGGAATATGCTCAACCGTCCCAAAAAGTATCGATACCTTCTCGCTTCACTTTTTCTAGAGGGTCTCCCCAGATAGACCTGATCAACGCTGTTGAGGAAGTCTATGAGGAAACCGGATGGGTGTCAAGTTTGTGGATGAGAGATGAAAGCGATCCTTGAGAGTCCCAAAAAACAACTGTTGCCGGCATTTGGGAATTAACGGCCTCGCTCCTTAAACAATTGCCCTGCAAGCATGTGCGAATGAAGCCATTTTTTTCTTGTTTCTGAATAATGGGTCTGATATTTTTTCTCATTCCGACATAAATCCTCCAGCCGATAATGAGCAGGCCCTATGGCAACTATTTTGTTATTGCTTTGCCCACGCTGTAAGCCCATGAAAGGTGATCCTCAGTGATCGGACCCAACTGAATGAAAGCCATGGCCTGTTGAGAGGTTGGCCCAGAATAGTGTCCATATTCTCATAATTCAACAGACTAATCCATAACATCAATAAGGGAGGGAAAAACAATGGGGCTTTATGACTATACTATCTATGACTTCATATGTCGCAACGCACAGTTATTCCCCGACAATGACTGTATTGTATTCAAAGATGTTCGGCTAACCCACAAGCAGTACAGGGAAAAATGCGACAGGCTTGCAGCCGGACTTCTCCAATCGGGCATTAAGGAAGGAGATCGCATCGGTGTTGTGGCCCACAACTGTGATGAATTCATGATCCTGTACGGAGCCGTTTCAAAAATAGGGGCCATATTGCTTCCTGTAAACTGGCGGTTCCAGCCGGACGAGGTAGAATATGTCCTTAATGACTGTACTCCCACAATCGTTTTTGCTGGACAGGAATATGCAAAGACTGTTTCCGATGTATCGGGAAGGGTCAAATCGATTCAACGGTGTTATTCCATAGGTGAAGGAGGGGGCTCAGATGGATTCCTCCCCTTTGGCGAACTCTATGCGGATGAGGGGGCGGACGAGGAGATCGATATTCCCGCAGATTCAGGATATGTCATTATTCACACGGCGGCGGTAGGTGGGCACCCCCGGGGTGCCCTTTTGAGTCAGGCCAACATCTGCATTTCTAATCTGCAGCTCATGCACAGTTATGGCCTCGGACCGGAAGACTGCCACATCTGCGCCCTTCCCCTCTTTCATGTGGCGGGTCTCTTCACGGGGTTAGCCGTGATGCAAGGGGGTGGGAAGAACGTTGTGATCGATCGCTTTGACCCCGAGCTCACCCTTCAGCTCATAGAAAGGGAAAAGGGAACGGTCTTTTTCAACTTTGCCCCTATTCTAAAAATGATCACGGACAAATATGAGGAAAGCAAAGGCGCCTATGATCTGGCAAGCGTTCGAAATGTGGGTGGGCTCGACCACCCTGATAATCTCCGTAGATTTGCACAGATTGCTCCCAATGTCCGGTTCTGGACCGGCTTTGGACAGACCGAAGCCATGGGTGTCACTGGAGGACCGATGGAGGAGCGGCCCGGGAGCGCAGGGAGACCCTCTCAACTGGTCAAGGTCGCCCTTTTTGACGACTACGACAAAGAGGTTCCTGTAGGAACACCGGGGGAGATCTGCGTTCGATCCCCGATGGTCTTTAAAGGATACTGGGGCCTGGATGAGGACAATGCCTACACCTTTCGCAACGGGTGGCATCATACGGGAGATATCGGCCGGTTTGATGAGGATGGGTATTTGTGGTATGTCAAAAGAAAGGCCCAGAAAGAGCTTATCAAGCCGGGAGGGGAAAACGTTTACCCCGCTGAAGTGGAAAAGGCGATCCTTGACAACGAAAACGTGTCCGAGGTTGCTGTGATTGGGGTTGCGGATGAAGAGTGGGGAGAAGCCATCAAGGCTGTTTGCGTCTTAAAACCTGGAAAATCCTTAGACCCCAAAGCCCTGATCGAATTTGTGGCCTCGAAAATAGCACGATATAAAAAGCCCAAACATGTTGTTTTCGTCGATTCTCTCCCCAAAATGGAGGATGGAGAAATCGATCGTGAACAGGTTAAGAAAGATCACGGCGGGAAGTACTGATAGACCCTATTTCCTGTTACGGCAATCACACATTGACAAAAAAAGTGGGGACGCTTTTGCGGGAGGTCGACTCTTGTGAATAAGACCCCTTGCGTACAAAATGGAATCACATACAACGACCGATCCTAATGGAAGCCTCAGGGAGAGGATCAGGGTTCTCCTTAAAAAAAGAAAGGCCATTCTTCTGGCTCATAACTACCAGATTCCAGAGGTCCAGGATCTGGCCGACCTTTCAGGGGATTCTCTGGAACTCTCCATCAAGGCATCCCGGACAGAGGCAGACGTCATCGTCTTCTGCGGTGTTCATTTCATGGCTGAAACAGCATCCATTCTCTGCCCGGACAAGACTATTCTACTACCGGTTTTGACGGCAGGTTGTCCTATGGCGGACATGATCACGGCGCAAGAGCTGAGGCACAAAAAGCAAGAGATGAAAGACCCCGTCGTCATCAGTTATGTCAATACAACCGCTGGAGTCAAGGCTGAAAGCGATCTTTGCTGTACCTCGGCCAATGCCGTACAGGTCGCTAACTCCACAGACCCTTCCGCGCATATACTGATGACGCCGGACAAAAACCTCGCGCAATACACCCAGTCTCATACGGACAGAAAAATAAGCTACTGGAATGGGTATTGCCCGATCCACAACAACCTGACCGTTGCCCAGGTCATGAAGACCAAACAGCAGCATCCCGATGCCCTTTTTTTGGCGCATCCCGAATGTCCTCCGGAGGTTCTTGCTCTGGCCGATGAGGTCAAGAGCACTTCCGGGATGATCGCCTACGCAGCTGAATCGCACAGAAAGGAGTTTATAGTCGGCACTGAGGTCGGTATTCTCTATCCCCTTTCAAAAAGGAATCCTGATAAGGTATTTATTCCGGCCTCCCCTGACATGATATGTACCGACATGAAAAGGATCGGATTGCCGGAGATTTTGTCAGCCCTTCAAAATATGCAGCCGGTGGTGGAAGTGCCTGAAGATATCAGGATAAAGGCGAAAATGGCCGTTGACCGCATGCTTGCGATTCCCACGACATGAGCCGAAGGCGTGACGGCTAGCCTGACATCCTGAGGAGGCGAGCCGCATTTTCTCCTCTGATCTGATCCACAAGATTTTGAGAAAGACCTGCCTGATCTATTTCCCGGAAGTATCGCTGAGGTCTTAGAAGGGGATGATCACTCCCAAAGAGGATCTTATCAAAACCGATGATTTCACCGGCGACACGGTAGATATCGGGAGTGTAAAGATAGGGTGAGGCGGCCGTATCATACCAGACGTTCTTCAGGACATCTTTAACCTCTTTTTTCATCAGGCCGTAGAAAAAGATCCCACCTCCCCAGTGGGCCAGAATAATCCGATTGGAGGGATATCTCTTGACAAAAGCATATATCTGTCGGAGGTTCATGGCTGTTTTCCCGGCATACATGTGACCTACCGGTTCATTTGTGTGGATCAAAACAGGCGCATCAAACTCGGCGCAGATCGCCATCACCTCCTTCAGGCCTTCTCTCACCTCGAGAGTCAATCCCGAATCATAGACCGCCAGCTCTCCCACTCCGGAAAGGCCGGACTGAAGGCATCTTTCCGCTTCTCGTGGTCCTTGAGGAGACAGGGGGGAAAAACAGCAAAACCCGACGAACCGGCCGGGATAACGATGCACCTGTTCGAGGATATAATCATTGTGCCGCTGGTAGTTGTCCTCCCGTTCCCAAGGAAACCCGAAAATGACCGACACTTGCACACCCTCTTCATCCATCGTACGGATCGTCTCTTCACCGCCGGCAAGCCTGGCCTGAGGAGAATCATACATCGATTGAAAAGCGGATTCATCAGCAAAGAGGGCAGACCGCCTATTCCGGAAGGAGGGCGGAAACAGGTGTGTATGAAAATCAATAATCATTTCAAAACGTCTAGGAGGCCTTTTTCAACAGCCCCAGGCTCATAACCCACAATTTTGTCTCGTATGCGACCCTCCCGATCGATGATAAAGAGGGTGGGGATGGCTATGGAGCTGTCTTTGAAATAATCCTGTAGTATTTTCTGGTTAGCCCTCAGAATAGGATAGTTGATATTATTCTTTTCCTTAAAAACCAGGAGGTCTTTGTTGCTCATGCTCTCCGGATTATCAAGGGATACCCCCAGTATAATTAACCCCTTATCCCTGTTCTCCTTCTGCAGTTTGACAAGTTTCGGAAGTGACATTTTGCAGGGAAGACACCATGTCGCCCAGAAGTCAAGAAGGACCACTTTCCCTTTAAACTCTCCCAAGGTCCTCTCTTGCCCTGATAAATCCAGAAGAGAGAAATCGGGTCCAATGGTATCCGCATCGGTCTCTTTCTGGCACCCAAAAATGATGAGTGCAAAAAAGAACACTCCTGTCACAAAAATTGTCATTCTTCTAAAATCATTCACGAGGATCTCCTCCAAATAAAGGCCTGTAAAAGAGTGTGTTATCCACCACTCTGATCATCTGATTCTTCTAGCGCATTAGACCGCGACATGGCAAGATTTTTTCTGCCCCATTTTTTCTGTCATGGATAGTACCCCCCCAAAAGAAAGCAAACGTCTCTTGAAAGATCTTCTCAAAACTGACACAATAGGGCCGTTGTTTTGAGGTTCCACAATGAACAGGTATACAGTAAGACTAATCACTCTTGGACCAATCCTCTTGGCCTTTATGTCCTTGTACCCTCTTTGCATAAAGGCTGAGGAAAAACAGAGTGTTCGTCTCCCCATTCTTGCAGGGCAATGGTACCCTCGATCAAGAGATCAGCTGCAAAAGAGAGTCGAGCACCTTTTGTCGGAAGCGGCAACGCCTCCTGTAAAAGGCACATTGAAAGCAATTATTGTGCCTCATGCCGGCTATACGTACTCCGGCCCTGTTGCGGCCCATGCTTACAAGATTCTTCAGGGCAGGCCTTTCAGGCGAATCATTCTGGTGGGTCCAAGTCACAGGGCCACATTCAAAGGAGTATCGGTCAATCTTCAGAAGGTTTACAGGACACCTTTAGGCGATGTACCTGTCGATCTGTCCATGGCCAAGAAAATCATCCAACTTGGAAAACCCTGCATCAGATGGCTTGCGCAAGCCCATGGAATGGAACACTCCCTGGAGATCCAGTTGCCGTTCCTGCAAACCGTTCTGAGCGAATTTAGTATTGTTCCGATTGTTATGGGACAACAGGATTATAATACCTGTCTCGACATTTCAAGGATACTTGCTGAGGCCTTGGGCCGTTCGGAAGACACGTTGATACTGGCCAGCAGCGACCTTTCGCACTATCACACCTATCAAAAGGCAAAAGAAAAGGATCTGGAATTCATCAAACATACAAAGGCCTTTGATCCCGAAGCCCTTGACAAGGCCCTCTCCAAAGGTCATTGCGAGGCCTGCGGCCAAGGCCCTGTCATCGCAACCATGCTGACGGCCCGAAAACTGGGAGCTGATCAGAGCTACATCTTGGACTATGCAAATTCCGGCGATATCACCGGCTACCACAACCGGGTCGTGGGGTATCTTGCCGCGGCCCTGTTCAGATCATCTGATAGGGATCAACATCCAAGATAAGTTGAAGGCCCCTTGTCTGAAGTGGCCTTACCAATTGCCTGTCAACAAGGACCAGGAACTCTTTGAGGGCTGCATTTGTTCTGCCTTTGACCAGCATTTGCCACCTGTACTTCCCCTTCAACTTGGCGATCGGCGCTTCGACCGGTCCCAAAAGGATGAGGTCTTTATTCATTTGATGGCTGCCTTTGACAACACTTCTCACATCCTGTCCCAGTTTTTGAGCTGCCCCGGCGGTTTTTTCCTTGTCATTCCCCTGGAGCCTTAAACAGGCCAAATGATAAAAAGGGGGGTATCCAAGCTGCTGTCTGAGTTCCCGCTCTTTCATAAAAAAAGATAAAAAGTCATTGTCCACAGCTGTCTTGATCGAGTAATGATTCGGGTTGAAGGTCTGGATGATGACCCTGCCCTTGGCCGGCCCCCTGCCGGCCCTGCCCGCCACCTGTGACAAGATTTGGAACGTCCTTTCACCCGCTCTGAAATCGGGAAATTCAAGGGACAAATCCGCCGCGATAACACCCACCAGCGTCACCTTTGGAAAATCATATCCCTTAGTGACCATTTGGGTCCCCACCAGAATATCCGTCTCCTGTCTGCTGAACCGCTTCAGTATCCTGAGCGTTTCACCCCTCCTCCGGGTGCTGTCGGCATCCATTCTGTCAATTCGTGCCGATGGAAAAAGCTCCCTGAGTTCATGCGCCAGCTTCTCCGTTCCGAATCCATAGGCCTTCAGTCCTTTGCGACCGCAAGCAACACACGTGGTCTCCTTTGCCGCGTGGAAACCACAGTAATGACAGGAGAGGCGATCATTCTCCAAATGATAGGTAAGTGACACGTCGCAGTTGGGACAACGGACGTGCCGGCCACAAAAGCGGCACAGGTAAAGGCGATGAAAACCCCTTCGGTTTAAGAAGAGGATCGTTTGGTCCCCCGACCGAATATTCCCTTCAATAGCCTGATGAAGCCTCGGACTGATCATCCTGTTTCCCTGTTGCCTCTCCGGGAGGGTCTTCATATCAATGATCTCCACCTCAGGGAGAGGTCTCTTTTCAACCCTTTCCGGCATCTCAAGCAGGTGGTATCGCCCGTTCATGCAGTTCTGATAAGACTGAATCGATGGGGTCCCAGACCCGAGTATCACCAGGGTATCCTCAATTTTGGCTCTCACAACGGCCATATCCCTTCCATTATATCGGGGATTGTTTTCCTGCTTGAAAGAGGGGTCATGCTCTTCATCGACGATAATCAAACCGAGTCTGGGTAATGGCGCAAACAGGGCCGAGCGGGCCCCCATAACGAGATCCACTTCGCCCCTGACTATTTTCATCCACTGGTCAAATCGCTCACCCGAGCTCAGTCCGCTGTGGTAGACGGATATCCGATGACCAAGGCGGGATCTGAAAATGTTTTCCATATAGGTGGCGAGAGATATTTCAGGGAGCATCACAATGGCCTGGCGGCCGGAGCGAAAGGCGTATTCGATGGCCCGACAATAGACCTCTGTCTTGCCGCTCCCCGTTACGCCGTAAAGAAGAACAGACGAAAAGGTCTTTTTGTCTAAAGCTGCGGTGATTGAATCAAGGGCCTCCCGTTGCTGGCCATAGAGTGTGAGGGGAGGCGAAGAAGAAAAGACGATATTTCCGAGGGAGCTCCGGCAGAGTTTCTCTTTGTAACTTTCCAGGACACCTTTTCCGATCCATTTGTTGACGAGATAACGGCCGTTTGAAAAGTTGGCAGACAATTCACTCAATCGTATGGACTCAGAAGAAAAGACTGTTTTCAGAAACTCAACCTCTCCTTTGGCCTTGAAAGTCCCCTCATCCTGCTCAAGAAAAGCCTTGAGATCTACGCCCTTTTTCGGTCTCACGAACGTTCGGAGGAGAGGGGTCATGCTCCTTTTTGGTTTTCCATCTTCAATGCTTAGCCATTTCAATTTCTCAAGGGCGGAGATCCTCGAAAAAGACCAGGGCGCTCTTTTGCCTGGATGATCCCTGATCCATGACAAGATTTCCCGATCTTCAGAATCACGATCAAGCTCCTCAATGGCCCTCGATCCATGCTCCGTTAAAAAGATGGACTTGCACAGGCCCATTTTCATGCCGTCAGGCAATGCCGACCGGATGATGTTTCCAATCGGTTGAATGTAATACTCGGAGATCCATTCAAAGAAGGCTACCTGTTGACTATGAAAAAGGGGGGTCTTGTGAGGAATGTCCACTATCTCTTTCAGTTCCAGATCTTGTGCTTGAGATACTTTTTCAAGAATATATCCCTCGACCTTCCGGTTTTTAAAGGGCACAATAACCTGGCACCCTACATTGGCACATGGAGCCAATGCCTGGGGCACCACGTAGAGGAAGGTCCCCCTCACCGGGACACAAACAGCTATTCTCAAACAGGTCGCATTGTATTCGGTCAACGTTTTCATTCCCGTGGCAACGCCTAATGGCCCACTTTAGATCAATCTCGAAAGCCCCCCTAAAAGGGCCTCGATTTGTTATCCAGCACATTATCAGAATAAAAAACTCCTTGCAATCCAGAGACGGTAGACACCCTTGCCACACAGGAAATTGATCTTAACGTACTATTTGTCCATGGACAGTGGAGGCTTGACCTCAGAACATGGACATAGGATACTGTTTTTGAAAGGGTCAGGAACTGAGGCAGGTACGTTTTCAGGGAGGCATAAACTGGGCAAGAGGAATCACGAAATCAAGATTGTCGGGTTGTCGCGCCTGCTGACCTACGTGCTTGGGCACAAGCCGGATGAATTCGGCCTTGTCCCGGACATGGAGGGATTTATTACCTTAAAAGAGCTTCTCAAGGCGATTCATGAAGAAGAGGGCTGGAGTTATGTGAGGCTGTCACACATTAACGAAGTCCTGTTGGGACAGGATAGAAGCCTATTTCAGTGTGAAGGCAACAGGATTAGGACAAAAAAACAGCAGTGGACACTCCCAATCAACAGGACGGAAACATCGCTACCGAAAATACTCTTCACACCGATTCGAGCAAAGGCCCACGCCTTTGTTATGGATAAGGGTCTTCGGGCCGATAGAGAAAGGTCCCTTGTCCTGTCCCCCGATCGGGCCTTGGCACTCAGAATTGGAAAGAGACGCGATCAGAACCCGGTAATCATTGAAGTGATTGCCGCCGAAGCACAGCAACGAGGGACTCCCTTTTATCAATTCGGAGGACTCTTTCTGAGTTCCGGGATTTCCCCTCAGTTTATTGCCGGTCCACTGGTCCCAAAAAAGACTCTGGAACGAGCCAAAAAGCAGAGCCCGACACCCATGGACCCACTCCAAAAAAGGGCTCTTGACTTCACGCCCGGCAGCTTTTCCCTGGATCCTCTCAAAGACCCTGATCTCACCAGGAGAAAAAAGGGGAAAAGGCCGAAAGGCTGGAAGGAAAAGGCGAGAAAGTACCGAAAAAAAACATAACCCTCTCAAGAGAAAGGCGTCTCGCCATGATGGGTTGGAACGAGAGTTGTCCGGGATGGGAGGAAAAATCCATTTTACGCTCAAGCAGGCCCATAACCGCCCACCTCACCTCCGACAAGAGCGCCGTCCCTTATCTGTTCCATAAGGACAGGCACTCGTCCCTGTCTTAACGTCTGAACCGGAGTAAATACCACTGGGAGATAGTTGTCGCTTGTCCCTTTGAGCATCGTATCATCCTTCAAAGCCCTTCCTTCCACGAGCACCTCAAAAGTTTTGTAAAGACAGCCTCGATAAAAGGCCTGCCTTTTTATTTGTCCAAGGGCCCTCAGCTCTTGCGCCCTCTCCTTGATTGTGGAGGGGTCATTCTGCCCTTCAAAGCTGTAGGCAGGAGTCCCTTTCCTCCGTGAGAAGGGGAAGACATGGAGATACGATATCGGGAGATCGTTGATAAGAGACACCGTGTTCATATGGGCCCTATGATCTTCTCCAGGAAACCCTGCCATAACATCCACACCGATAGCTGCCGTAGGGATCTTTTCTTTAATGTCTTCAACCAAGGATGAGAATTCTCTTCCCGTATAACTTCTGTTCATCCGCCTCAAGATATGATCATCACCGCTTTGAAGAGGTATATGAAAGTGGGGACAAAGCCATGTCCCGGCACCTGCCAGGTCGATAATATCTGCATCGATCTCCCCAGGATCAAGTGAACTGAGTCGGACTCTAAATGGAAATCCCTCTCTCCCGATTGCCTGAAGTAGCGTTGTCAGGGTCGTCCTGTCGTCGAGATCCCCGCCGTACCTGCCGAGATGTATCCCTGTAAGAACGATCTCCCCATACCCTTCTTGTGCGAATCTCTCACATTGAGATAACACCCTGTTTGACGAGAGGCTCCGTAAGGGGCCCCTTGCGTAGGGGACAATGCAGTAACTGCAGTAAGATTCGCATCCATCCTGCACCTTGAGATAGGCCCTGCTGCGATCCGACAGGCGTCTTATCGGCAGGTATTCAAAAGGTGTCTGAGGATCAAACGCTTTTGAGGCCATTATCCTGCGACCGGAAGTCCCGGCATTCATAAGAAGGGACGGGACATCTCTTTTCAGGCTATTGCCCGCAATGAGTCGAACCCCCGGTATGGCCGCAAGCTCATCGAAGAAAACCTGAGCGTAGCATCCGACAGCGGCGACAACAGCACCTGGACTCTCCCTGACGGCCTTTCGAATGGCCTGCCTTGACTGGTGGGCCGCTCTCTTCGTAACGATGCAGGTGTTAATGATAACCGTGTCGGCCCTCTCACCGTCACGAGATTCTCTCCACCCGCCTTGAACAAGGGCCTCCTTTAGATAAGCCGACTCGTACTGATTCACCTTGCATCCCAAGGTGATTATTTTAAATGATTGGGTCATTCCTTTTTGGCGAGTATGTCAGGGGTCGGGCATGTGCAGTGTTGGCATGGGGGGCGCTGGCCGTATCCTGTTAAGGCCGTCAAACCACGAACTCACTCTCCTCCTTGGCGGCATCTACTTGGATCTCTACCTTTTCCTTATCGGCAATCTCCTCGCAATAGGCCTTTAAAGAATCGATCTCGGGATCTTTTCGGCATGGGTCATGGTGAAAGAGGACAAGGCGCTTCACGTGAGCTGATATGCCAAGGCGAAGGGCGGACAGATAATCGGAATGGCCCCAACCAACGCGCTTGGCTCTCTCCTCCGGAGTATACTGCGCATCGTGGATAAGGATGTCGGCATCTTTGCAGAATTGGACATACTCTTCAGGGCATTCTTTAACCTCTCCCCCCGGCAACTCATTGTCGGTAATAAAGACAAGGCTTTTATTCCCTTCTCGAAAACGGAAGCCGAGCCCGCCCTGTGGGTGGCGAAGAGGGATGCTCTCAATCACCACACCATCAATAATGAGCGGCCCTTGAGAGATCGTCTCGAGGTGATGTATCTTGGCCTTGAGATCCTCAAATTTGATTGGGAAAAAACCATCACCCAGCTTATTGTCGAATGCCAGACTCAGGCCCTTCATGCACGAAGGATACCCGTCTACAGATATCAGGGTGTCCGGTTCATAAATAGGGGCAAAAAATGGAAATCCAAGGATGTGGTCCCAGTGAATATGGGTTATTAATAGGTGGATATCAACGCTTTTATTATTTTCGGCAAGAGCCGCCCCAAGGGCCCTGATACCACTCCCCGCATCAATGATTATTTTCCGTCCGCTGTCAAGGCCCACCTCCAGACAGGTGGTATTGCCACCATACATCGTTGTGTCCTTGCCGGGGACCGGGATAGATCCCCTTGTACCCCAAAATTTGACTTTCATCATCTTAAGTGTCTTGTGCGGTGATGATGCTCATTCGTACAAGCATGGGCAAAGTGACTGAACAGGACGAGCGGAATGAGAATAACATCTATCCATCATCGAGGATTTAGGCGTGCAGAAGCATTAACCGAAGTTATCCATGCTATGTTCCGACGATTCATTTCTCTTCGTAACACAAAAAAGACCGAAAAGACCCTTTATGGGTCCCGAATAAACTATGCTATGATCCTGAGCGTGTCAAATGGAAAATCCGGATAAAAGGTCATAGGAGATGACGGGCCGGGACCGCGGTCCCCTGCAATGAAAGGCCTGTCGTTTAAGATGGTGACCTCCTCAGTTTAGGGCAAGCTCCGTTTCTTGAATAATCTCTCGTGCCTTGTCTCTCAGATCGACGGCAAAAGGGTCTCCCTTGCTCAGTCCTTCTTCCACGGAATCCAATAGATCATAAAAGATCTCCCATCCCCGTTTTTCCTCCAAAAACCCCTCCTTCAGACTATCCGGAGCACTGACCAACTCCCTTATGACCTTGTGCAAACGCCTTGTTCCCATATCAAGGAAATCGAGTCCTTCGGTTTGCTTTCCATCCCTAAAAAACATAGCCCCCTTTAATGCCAAGCGGAGAAACACGACGGTAAAGGGTATATGGGAGATAAAACAACCGGCAAATGGTCCAAAAAGATCTTTGGTTTTTTCCATCGGCCAGGGGAGCCCTTTAGCGTAAAAGGAAAACAGGAGGATTCTTAGGTAATCACCGATCAACTTCCCTGTGGCAGCAGACTGGATCGCCTCCGCTGCAAAACCATCTTTATCGTGGCGCATGATCAGACCCTCTTTGTGGAGATATCTCAAATGTCCAGCGGGATTCTCAAAAAGGACACTCAAGAGATACGCCTGGTCTTCGGCACGACCAATAAAACCGGGGGTAAAGGGTCGGTGTCTTCTGAGGCTGTCCACAAGAATGCCGCAGGTTCCCCCTGTTACGTGGAAACGTTGAGCACACTCCTTTTGACCGTCAAGAAGGCCGTTTCCGTAACGAAGCATCATTTCAGCCTCTGTAGATAGGGCCTGGGGGAGACGACTGAAGAATATCCACTCATCTCCCCGAATGTTCGGTTCAGGAAATGTCACATCCGGCGTGAAGAGGGAGGTTCCAATGTCCTCACTGTTGACCAGTGCCCCGGCAATCATTCCCAATTCCACGGGGCCTCCTTCATGGTCAACGCCCTCCGCTCCCCAGAGGGGCGTCATAAGGTGTTCCAAGGCCGATGCACCGGTCTCCGAGACCAGATGCTCCTGAGGAAACACCTGATCCAGGTCTATTTTGAATGTTCCTTTTATCTGAGGATCCAAAAACACCTGCCAAAAGGCGGCCATGGCCTTGAGCAGGCTGTAATGCCGGCCGTACTCTCCATCGGTTCCAAAGACCTTATAGAGGAGGTCCTGATCCTTCGCGCCAAGGTAATGCCTGACTCCAGGGACGAGGACCTTATCAAGGAGCTTTCCTGTATCATCCTCGCTCAAAGCATAGACGCGGACATGACGAATGCCCTCGGTCCCTTGCAACATCTCTTCAAGGCAGGCCTTTGCAATATCGCGAAGACCTCCATGGGTAACGGAGAGGGATAGAAGGAGGTTAATGGTTTGCTCTTGGGCCAAAGTGCCCCGATCCTTTTCAAAGGCTACGGCCCTATCCAACTCCCTGATTCCATAAACGGCCTCGTTCTTCGACATTTCGACCCCCAGTTGAATCGGGTGGTCATACCAGAAGAGTTGAGGCTCCCTGCTGATGGCCTCCAGCCTTCTCTTGAGGCCTTGAGAAAAGGAAAGGTCGGTTATCGGCACAGACGAGGAGGGAAGGGTAAAAAGGAGGTTTGAGGTAAAAAGGATTTCACTTGCAGGGTCCTGTATCGGGTCCATCTTCAGACGCGTTATCTGAATTCTTCTTTTTTTTCGAAGGGATTCGATCTTATCTTTCCGATTCGCAAAAAGGGAGACGCCCTCCGGGAAAAAAACCTTCCACACATTATCGATGCTCCCTAAAAGGTCCAAGGCCTTATGGGAATCCTCCCCGGCCAGAACCAGCCTGTCCAAATTATCCTTCAAGGAGAGTCGATTACGGTACTGCTCCTCAAGCTCCTTGAGTATCAGTGACAAACCCTCTTGATAAAATCGCACAGGGCCTTCCCAATCGGGTTGCCTCTTTAGGTTTTCAATGAATGACTTGGCCTCCGAATGGGTAGGGTGGGATTCGTGGCATAATAAAAGCAAAAAGGCCGCATTCAGATTTCTGAATGTGGCCGCTTCAGTGGTCTCGGAAGGTCTAAACTGTTCGGATATATCAATGCCTGTAAGAGGCCCCCCAGAGCTTGTCTTGCCGACGAGCTGTGACATTATCGCTTCTATCTTATCCTTCATAGGCTATTCCGACAGGTGTGAGCTTCATTCCCAATCGATGTTTCATTTCCACCGCTTGAATTCACTGACCTCCTTTTTCAACTCCTTTTCCTTCAGGGCTCGCCTTTTATCGTATTTGCGCTTTCCTTTGGCCAAGGCCAGCTCAACCTTTGCCCGACCTTCAGAGAAGTATACTTTGGTAGGCACCAACGTGTATCCCTTCTCTTCGGTCTTTCCGATCAGACGCTTGATCTCCCTTTTGTTCAGGAGGAGCTTTCGTCTCCTGTCAGGCTCCAGATCGATGGAACGGGCATAGGGATAGGGAGAAATATGCATGTTGTAGAGGAAGATCTCACCTTTTTTTATCCGGGCATAGCTGTCCTTCAGGCTGGCCCTTCCCGTTCTGAGAGATTTGACCTCCGGCCCCAAGAGCACAATGCCGGCTTCCATGACTTCATCAATAAAATAGTCATAGGAGGCCTTTCTGTTTTGGCAGATTATCTTAATGCCCATTTTAACGTTCGCTTTGAAGGAGTGTGATCCCGCAAGACACCATCCCCTCAAGAATCAAGGGACCCTGTTTTCTCCAGCTCCGGCACCAGATGTTTGATGCGATCAACTACAAATTCCCGCACTTCTTTGGCGGTACGGAGCCTCATCACCTCTTCCGCATCCGCCATCGCCTCTTTGATAGTAACGGAACGAATCACTTTCTTGCATAAAGGTATGGCCCCGGGGTTCATACTCAGCTCATCAATACCCAGACCAAGGAGCATGGATATGCAAAGAGGATCTCCAGCCATTTCACCACACACGGAAACACCTATACCGGCTCTCTTCGCCGCATCGACAACATATCTGATCATACGTAAAATAGCCGGGTGAAAAGGCTGATACATGAAGGCCATATCCTCGTTAACCCTGTCAATAGCCAGGGCATACTGTATGAGATCATTCGTACCGATACTAAAAAAATCTACATGATCGGCCAGGGCATCCGCCATAGTAACCGCTGAAGGGATCTCGATCAGGACACCCACCTTGATGTCATGGTCATACGCCACACCCTCCTTATCCAACAGTCGTTTCTCTTCTTCCACGATCTCCTTTGCGTCCAAGATCTCCTGGACTCCTGAGATCATGGGAAACATCAACTGAACACTGCCAAAGGCACTTGCCCTCAAAATCGCCCTCAACTGACTCTTGAATATCCCCAGTTCCTTGAGACAAAAGCGTATCCCCCTCACCCCAAGGGCGGGATTTGTTTCCCTGGTCATTTCGAGTCCCGACACAAGCTTGTCGCCACCCAAATCGAAAGTCCTGATATTCACCGGGTCCGGAGCCACAAGCTCGGCAACCTCTTTGTAATTCTCGAACAGCTCCTCTTCGCTTGGAAGTCCCTTGCTTCTAAGATACAAAAATTCCGTTCTGTACAGTCCAATGCCACTAACATCAAAGCGGCGTGCGGCGGCCACTTCTTCCAAAAATTCTATATTTGCCTTGACTGAAATGCTCCGACCATCCTGAGTCACTGCCGGGAGATGGCTCTCTCTGGCAATGCTCGATTTGTATTCCTCAAACTCAACTTGCCTATCCTGGTAAAAAACAATGTCTTCTTCGTCGGGGTTGATAATGACATCGCCCGTATTTCCGTCAACGATCAGGAGGTCGCCCTCCTTTGTCAGATGAGTAACAGATTCAAGCCCCGCCACAACGGGAATTTCCAGGGCCTGTGCCAGAATGGCCGTATGAGAGGTACGGCCCCCCAGATCCGTAATAAAGCCCATAACCTTGGCAAGATTCAGTTCTGCCGTATCGGCGGGAGACAAATCTTGGGCCACAATAATGACCCTCTTGTCAATCTCAGCCAGGCTCTGGGGCAGCTCTCCCATGAGGTTTCTCAGAATCCTTTCAGCAACATTCTCTACGTCATGTATCCGTGTGCCGATATACTCATCATCGATCTTCTCAAAGACCTCTCTAATACCTTGAAGAGACTTCTCGAGGGCCCACTCGGCATTGATCCTTTCTTCCACGATCCTCCGTACGGTGGCGTCGGCGAGCATACTGTCTCTAAGGATCATAAGAAAGCTATCCAGTATAAAACCATGCTGGGTTATATCGTCAGGCATCCGGTTCTTCAGGGCGATAAACTGATCCTCGGTGATTTGAAGGGCCTCCTCAAAGCGCTCCACTTCTTTTGCGATATGGTTGTTGCTGAGATATTGATAGAATATCTTTACACTGCCCCGATCAACAAGGCTGGCCTTACCTATCACAATGCCCGGAGACACTCCAATGCCTCTGAGTCTTATGGGTTCATCGTCAATGCTCATCTCTCTTCACCAAATTTTTGTTCGATCAGTTCGCCCAGTTTTTCCATAAAATCCTGACTATCTTCTCCGAGAATCCGGGCTTCTATCTCCGTACCCTTGGGACATGAAAGGGCCAAGATGGACAAGATGCTCCCTCCATCGACCTCTTGCCCGTCCTTCTTGAGAAACAAGATTGAGCTGTATTGACTACCCAGCTCTACTATCTTGGCGGCCGCCCTTGCGTGTATTCCAAGATTATTGCGAATCTCAAACTTCTTGTTTAGCTCCATTGATGTTGCACCCTTTTTCGCACTTTTTGGATTCGTTCATCAGGACAAGGCATTTCTTGTAAACATGCCTGTAAGCAAGATCTTCTTCGTCCGCTATACGAGCGGCAATATCCTTAACACTCAGTGCTGTGTTTGCCAAGAGTCCTTTTATCCTGGCCTCGATCTTTTCATCCATAAGATGAGAGCGTTCTCTTCCCTGAGCCCCTTGTATAACCACGGAAATCTCTCCCTTTATCCCGTCAGGATCAAGTTGAGAGAGGATATCCCCGGCTGTACCTCTTAGGACCTCCTCAAAAACCTTTGTCATCTCACGGACAAGGACGAGCCGTCGATCTCCGAGGATTTCCTGCATCTCGGAAAGGGCGGCCTTGATCCGGTGCGGGGCTTCAAAGAACACTGCCGTACGCCTCTCGGAAAGCAATTCCCGCAGGACCCTTTTTCTCTTCCCCGACCTGTTCGGCAAAAAACCTATAAAGACGAATTTCGCCGTTTGAAATCCCGATACGGACAGGGCCGCAATGACGGCTGACGGACCTGGCACCGGAGTCACGATAATGCCCTCTTCCGCGGCCCGATGTATCAGAAAAATACCGGGATCGGAGATTCCAGGGGTCCCGGCATCCGTCACCAAGGCCAGAGTGCGCCCCGATTTCAGTTGCCTGATAAGATCAGGGGTTTTGACCCTTTGATTGTGTTGATTATAACGGGTTAACCTCGTCTTGATGCCGAAATGTTCACAAAGCCCTCTTGTGTATCCTACATTCTCCGCGGCAATTATATCTACCTTCCCGAGAACTTTCAAGGCCCGCAAGGTGATATCTTCCAGATTCCCGATGGGAGTCGAAACCACGAAAAGGACTCCCGGCCCTCTATTGGATTGAGCCTCATCGGATCCCTTCCGGGGAGTCTCGAAGATATCGGATTTGCGTGATTTCATCACGCCCCTATCCATGGACGCTGTTCCCAGTTAATAGGACAATTCAAAGGCATTCTTGATGAGCTCTATTTCAGGCTTTTTGCCGCACAAACTGACGGCGATTACGTCAAACCTTGCCTTGGTATCGATGCAACTGTTGGATTTCATATAGGCTAGGGCCACCTTTGAAATCTGCCTCCTTTTTCTGAGGTCAACTGCCTCCTTAGCGTAGGCAATCGATCGCCCCTTTCTCGTCTTTATCTCCACAAATACTAAGGTGTTGCCATCTTTTGCAATCAAATCGATTTCACCCAAAGGACACCTGAAATTGCGAATAATAGGCTTATATCCTAGGCGCTTGACCTCCTTGAACGCCAGATCTTCACCCAGCTTGCCCAGATCACGTCTCTCTCTGGTCATGTCCCAAAACCCTTTTGAAGGTCAATCGATGAAAAGGTGAAGGCCCATATATCTCCAGGGCCCGTAGATGTTCCGACGTGCCGTAGCCCTTGTTTTTATCAAAGCTGTAAGCCGGACAAAATTTGTGGTAGCTGCGCATGATTCTATCCCGGTACACCTTGGCCATCACAGAGGCCGCCGCAATGCTCAGACTCCTCTGGTCTCCCTTCTTGATACACCTCTGGGGAATCGACAGGCCAATGCTGTGGATGCCGTCAACCAGAAGAAATTCAGGTTGGGGGTCCAAAGCGGATACTGCCAATTTCATCGCCCTCAGGGTTGCCTTGAGTATATTGTGCTCATCAATGTATGTATGGGGAACGACGGCTATGCCACTAGTCAAGACTTGCTTACTAATACGGGGGAAGGCCTTCTCGCGGGCCTGCTCGGTCATTTGTTTCGAATCCCGAACCCCATCCAGCTCACAATACTCCGGGATAATCACAGCAGCGGCCACGACCGGCCCCGCCAGGGGGCCTCTACCAGCTTCATCAACTCCTGCAATGAGACCATAACCGCCCTGACGAGCCAAACCCTCATAAAACAATGGATCTTGTCTTGAAGAAATAACCGTTTCAGGAAATAGGGGCAAATTCTTGGGTGGGCAAACCGGTTTCATATGGCGTTGTGTGGTTCAAGATCGATGGGTCTTGAACCAGTGAAACTCGCAACAGAGATTAGGCCATTTGAACAAACAAGAAACATTACCTTTTTTCTTTAATGCGTGCAGCCTTACCCCGTAAATCCCGAAGATAATAGAGTCTCGACCGCCGGACTCTTCCCCTTGTGACGACCTCGACTTTGTCGAGAAGCGGAGAATGGAGAGGAAATATCCTTTCCA
The DNA here is from genome assembly GCA_034189325.1 of Thermodesulfobacteriota bacterium. Classification (GTDB taxonomy): domain Bacteria; phylum Desulfobacterota; class DSM-4660; order Desulfatiglandales; family Desulfatiglandaceae; genus JAXHUM01. The sequence continues at coordinate 145,161 of JAXHUM010000054.1, read as the reverse complement.
CGCCGACCCCGTAAGAGACCTTTCTCACGGTAAACGTGGCACCGGTATTGCCTTTCCGTTTTCTGAGGACAACGCCTTCAAATATCTGAATCCGCTCCTTTTGTCCCTCCCTGATACGGGCATGAACCCTGACCGTATCTCCAGGGCCGAAATCAGGTATATCGGCTCGCATCTGTTCATTTTCAAGTGTTTTGATAATATTCATTTTTTTCTCCCAACTAAACGGCTATCTGCCTGCCAGCCTGTCCAGAATAATGGCTGCGGCACTCCTCACAGAGAGGTGGTTGTAATCTGTTCTGCCCCATATCGGGTTCAGAACATGGTCCGCACGGTTCATCACATCCCTGGCAAGACCCCAGGCTGTACCAAAGACCAAAAGAACAGGAGGGGTTCCATCCTCCAAAAGACCTCTCACATCTTCGTAAGAGATGGATCTATTCTTCTGTGCGGATGCGTCGGTCGCAATCAATAGCGGGCGTTGTCCTTCAGCCTCGGCAATGTCGTCTATCGTATCATCAAGGCAGGAGACGACCTCGATCAATCCCATGGCTTCTTTTCTAAACAGATTGTACCGCGCCCCATGACCAGAGGTCCAATGTCTTAGAACCTGCTCAGCCAGGGCCCGCTGGTCATCGAGGGGGGTCATAACAAAGAGTTTCTTGACATCGTACGTTCTGGCAGCCCTTGCAATGTCATGAAGATCAAGGGTTGTTATGGCCGAGGCAATGATCTCATGATGCTTGTTATAGACCGGAAAATGAACCAGCCCGACGTAAAGACGCATTGCCGAACACTACCCACCTTCCTTTAATTCAGCCAGGATCGCTTCATCCTCCGGGCTCAGCCTGGCCCTTTTAAGTAGGTCGGGTCTCTTTTCCATGGTTCGCCTGAGTGCTTCCCTCCTTCTCCATGCCCTGATTCTCTCGTGATCTCCCGACAGTAAAACCTCAGGGACCTCCTGTCCCTCAAACGTCCGAGGTCTCGTATATTGGGGATACTCTAGAAGCCCCCCTTCAAAGGAGTCCTCTTGATTGGAACTCTCTCTTCCCAGAACACCGGGTATTAATCGACTGACAGCGTCGACGACAACCAATGCGCCCAATTCCCCTCCGCTTAGGATATAATCTCCTATAGACAACTCCCGGTCTATGCAGCTGAGCCTTACCCTCTCATCAACCCCTTCATAACGACCGCACACCAGTATGAGCTGATCAAAGCGGGAAAGCTCCCACGCCATGGACTGATTAAAGGGCTGACCTCGCGGGCTGAGAAGGAGGGCAAGGCTTCGGCCTGATGGCCGTTCAAGATGTTTCACTGCCCTGTAGATAGGCCCTGGCTTCATGACCATGCCATCACCGCCCCCATAAGGCCGATCATCCGTGTTTTTCCGGGTACCCCTGGCAAAATCACGAATATTGACCACATTGACCTCGACAATGCCACTTTTGACGGCCCGGCCGAGTACACCCTCATGCACATAGCCGGAGAACATCTGAGGAAATATGGTGACGATCTCAAATCTCATTCAAATTCAACAACTCCTCCATTGCCGAGATAGTGATCCTGCCCTTGTCTGTCTCCACCTCCTTGATGATCTCATATGTGGCTGGTATGAGGATTTCCTTCCTCTTCTCTTTGACGACGTAGATGTCGTTGCCCCCTGCAGAGATGATACGGGCGATCTTTCCCACATACTCACCGCTTTCCAGATAGACCTCAAGGCCAATGAGTTCGTAGAAAAAATACTCTCCCTCATCACGGGTAAGGGTCTCTTTTTCAATGAATATTTTGGCGCCCCTGTATTGCTCCGCCTGATTGATGGAACAAATGCCTTCAAGCTCCATCAAAAATAGATTCTGGTGCGGCCTAACCGCTATGACCCTCTCTTCACAGATTTCACCTGAAGCAGATTCAAGAAAAACGCGTCCTGAATCCTGCCAAGCGGCTTCAGATGTAGCATAAGATTGTATCCGGAGAAGTCCCTTCAACCCGTGAGGCCGTATCACTTTCCCTAGAAGAAGCAGACTGTCCGGCAAAACCCGATTCAAGGCTATTCGATAATCTCTAAAACCGATCGCTTATTTATCTTTGTGGAGGCCGCACTGAGAATCGTCCTCATTGCTCGCGCGGTCCGGCCCTGTTTTCCTATCACCTTACCTAAGTCTTCTTTGGCAACTTTAAGTTCAATAACAGAGGTCTGTTTCCCCTCGACCTCGGTGACCCCGACCTCTTCCGGCTTATCAACTAGCGCTTTGGCGATGTACGCGATCAGATCCTTCATATCAAATATCCTCCGTGTCTGATTTCACATCTACATCTTGTCAATGGGCTGCTGGATAAGACTTCATCAAACCTTGGCTTTTCAAAAGACTTTTCGCCGATTCGGTCACAACCGCCCCTTGCCCAAGCCAGTATTTCGTTTTCTCTTCATGGATGTTTACATCCGCAGGGTCCTTCATCGGATCATAATAGCCTAATATTTCTATAAATTTACCATCACGTGGCGCCTTAGAATCAGCTGCTACCAACCGATAAAACGGTTTCTTTTTCGCGCCCATTCTTGCCAACCTAATCTTAACTGCCATATTCGTCTATCACCCCCTCACTTACAATTAATGTTAAAGGTCCGCTCGATTCACCTCACCTCCCAAGACCAAAAACCTAGACACGCCAATCGACATGAAACGCCGATTGACACTCACCCGAAGAAAGAGGGCATGTCTAATCGACCCTTCTTGGCAAAACGTTCCATCATCTTTTTCGTCTGGGCGAAGTTCTTCAACAAACGATTCACATCTTGAACCGTAGTCCCACTGCCCCGCGCGATCCTCCTCCTCCTACTTCCATTGATTATCCTATAATGCCGCCTCTCTTCTTTAGTCATCGAATTAATGACAGCTTCAATTTTGGCAAGCTCTTGCTCATCCGGCTTTAGTTGTTTCAGCTTCTTGAGCTGACCCATTCCAGGCAACATGCCCAGAATCTGCTCCAGGGAACCCAACTTTTTCATCTGCTTCAACTGAGCCTGAAAATCCTCCAGGTCGAATTGGCTTTTCCGGATCTTCTTTTCAAGTTTTGCCGCCTCCTTCTGATCGAATTCCGCCTCGGCTTTTTCGACCAGGGAAAGCACATCTCCCATTCCCAATATTTGGGAGGCCATCCTATCAGGATGAAAAGGCTCAAGGGCGTCGATCTTCTCTCCCACGCCAATAAACTTGATCGGCTTATCAATAACCGCTCGGATCGATAAAGCCGCGCCTCCCCGGGCATCCCCCTCCATTTTCGAGAGAATCACGCCTGTAATGCCAACGGCGGCATCAAATTCTTTGGCCACCGTCACGGCATCCTGACCGGTCATGGCGTCGGCCACCAGAAGAATTTCATTCGGTTGGACCTTTTCTTTAATCCTCACGATCTCCGACATGAGGGACTCATTGATGTGCAAGCGACCAGCTGTGTCCAGAATCAGGACATCGGCGCCCTCTCCCCCTGCTTTTGAAAGGGCGTCCACGCAAGCCCTTTCCGGCTTTTGTCCTTCGGCAGTGGGATACACCGGGACCTTGATCTGTGCCCCAAGCTTGGTCAACTGGTCAACAGCAGCAGGTCTGTATATGTCCGCAGGCACGAGATAGGGATGCCTTCCCTGTTTGCGCAAAAAACCGGCAAGCTTGGCGGCCGTCGTTGTCTTGCCTGAACCTTGAAGCCCGACAAGCATGACCGTATGGGGCGTCCTTCCCACCAGCTTCAGTCCCTGGGAGACTTCCCCCATTAGTCGCGTCAGCTCTTCATCGACGATTTTAATAATCTGCTGGCCCGGCGTAAGGCTCTGGAGTACATCCTGACCGACAGCCCTCTCATGGATGTCCGCGATCAGTCCCTTGACCACTTTATAATTGACATCCGCCTCAAGAAGAGCTAAACGAACTTCTCTAAGGGCTTCCTGTACATGTGATTCACTGAGCCTGCCCCGGCTGGTTATCTTTTTGAATACGCCGTTTAATTTGTCCGTCAGATTCTCAAACATCAAAAGCGACCCTTTTTGAGCTAAACTTCTAATTTAATAGAATCCGTATCATCATGTCAACGATAATCGCATCTATCCGGCCCTTCTCTATGATACCTAGAGAAATCCGCCTCTGTTTCCATCTTGACGGCATTTTTACCCCTCACAGTTTAATTTAATCATCCCTATCCCTAAGACAACTCCTTTGCTGAAACATATCCCTATCACGCCGACTCCGGAACCTTAAGGGCATTGACATCTCATTTGGCAAGGTTCTATGATTGAAGGACCTTCTGTATTGGGTATCGGGAGGCACGGCCCCATCCTTCTGATGGGCAGGGGCATCTCCTCTTAACTGTATACCTAGATCCCACACGTCGCCTGCGTTGCCCCTGTTTTAAAGTGGAGATGGGGAAGGATATGACACCGGCCATGAACTGATTTTTCTTTTCAAAATCACAGCACAACAGAGGTAGAAAGGAGGGCAAGAATGATACTGGATTTCATGAGAAACAAGATAGTTGAAGTAGAACCCCTACCTGATGGCAGCCTGAACGTTTTCTGGAAGCTCAGAGACAGCCTAATGGACATTGAGGTCATATTGAAAGTGAAACCACCTGATCTGGAGATTGTCGAGGCAGAGGCGGACCTGAGGCGCATGCCTCATCAAGAATGCTCCGCCGCCCTTGAACTCATTAAAAAATCAACAGGTATTCGCGTGGGAGCCGGCCTTAGAAAGATTGCCGACGGCTTGCTGGGCGGACCGCAAGGCTGCAAAGTCCTGACCCAGGCCGTGCTGGAGTCTGCAAACGCCGTCATATTACACTTCACCCGTCCCAACCTTAAACCGAACGATTATGCCGGTCCCGATCAAAAGATTGAAGGGTCTAGGGCCATGGTAAAGGCGAATCCGAGGATGGCGGGTAGTTGCGTGGTTTTCGGTGAAAACAGTCCTGTAATGAAAGGTTTTTGATTAGGGAGGCAAGCATGATCACGTTAAGTCGAACTCAAATCGTGGGCGCTGAGCTCATTGACAGTGACACCATAAGAATCAATGGCATTCAGGAAGACCACATCTACGGGATGGAAATACATTTGGATGTCAACGTCCCCAAAGGAGAGATCGTCTCCATCGAGGGTTGGATGAAGCGTTATACCAACCCTGTCTGCACCGAAGCAGTGGATGTGCTCCAGAATGCCGTCGGAATAAACCTTCGAGAAGAAAAATGGGAATATAGGCTGATGAAAAACATCGGCCGAAAGGGATGTGAGCATTTTGCTGAAATTCTGATAGAATGCGGCCGAAGCTTTGATCAAGCGCGTATGGCAAAGGACCTTGAAGGGGCCCTCAAGGCAGATCCGGCTTTGGATCAACAGCAGTTTTGCTCTCAATGGGTCAAGGACCACCCGGAGATAGAAGCCGGCTGCTTGGCCAGGTCCCGTTGACGGGTCCTAGTGGGTCCGGCATATGATTTCTCATTGACGGACGGCTTTTGGATGGAAAAAAGAATCGTCAGGCTCATAGCGCGCAGAGGACCCCTTACCGGTTCAGATGCGTGGGAGGAGGTAGGCGGCGAAGCCCTTACCCTATGGCGGACATGTAACATCTCTGAGAATCTGGTCATCCATAATATCGGCAGGCGGTATTTGAGGCTGGATCGTCGGATAGAGGGTTTCGCCCGTCTTTCCCCATCGATTTGGAGAGAATTCTTGACCTACTCCCTTATCGGACTGCCGGAGGACCCCGGCCTCCTAGAACAGAGGAGCAAAGACCTGGCCGCCCGCATTGAAGAGATAAGTCGGGCCAAGGGTGAACTGGCCTATCAAATCGTCTCCGGCCTCTCCGATCGCCTGTCAACGGAACTGCCCCTCAAAGAAGGGGCCTGTTTTATCATTGGCGGGGATATTGCCTACAACATGGCACATGATGTGCCTCGGCCGGAAAGAAGCACAAAAAAAATGGTCAACGGGTCCGACATGGACCTTGTCGTTATTGTCGATGAAGACTTCCCGGAAGATCTCGTGAAGAGGATCGACCATGCCCTCTATCAGGAGAAATGCAAGCTCCTCATGACGCCTCATATAAGGGAAGAGATCGACTACATCGTGAAGAAGCCGGATCGCGTCCTTGAGCAGGTGCGTTTCACTTCCTTCAGGAACATGGTCGCCTGTAAGATCCTGCAAGAGGGGACCCTCCTCTACGGAAGCGAGACCCTTTTTCACAACATCAAGACTCTTTTGCGAAATCATGGGGTGTTGGAGAAACTGGCGGATCTCGAAAGGAGGGCACAGCTCTTCCGTGCCAATGCGGAGCGCGTTCTTCTTGCAACCGATCCTAATGAGCTTGAGGAGGACAAATTAGACCTTTTTTATCCATCGGAAGAATCAGAGGAATTCGAGTGACCCACCCCTCCTAGGTCCGGAGCACATCGCGCAGACCGGATCTCCGCCGGGTCCGCCGACTCACCCCGAACAGAAAGACCGACGGCCGACCCCAGACACTCACCTTTTCTCTCGCCCTCGTTAAACCGGTATAGATGAGCTCTCGGGTCAGTACCGGAGACGGCCTGTCAGGCAGGACCAACAGGACTTCATCAAACTCCGACCCCTGGCTCTTGTGCACGGTCATGGCATATACTGTTTCATGGGCCGGAAGCCGGATGGGCGAAAACTTCCGGACCGCCCCTCCCGGAGATAAAAAAAAGACCTGTAGCCGGCCCTCTGATAGGGGATCGGGGAGGATGACACCGATGTCGCCGTTATAAAGCCCAAGGTCATAATCATTCGTTGTGACCATAACAGGGCGACCACGATACCATGGTTTTTCGCGACGGATGAGGTTTTCATCCTCAAGAATGCGCTCGACGACACGATTCAAGGCGGACACACCATACGGCCCCCTCCTCACGGCGCTAAGAACGGAAAACCTCCCGAACAGAAACAGGGCCTCTTCGGGGTCTTGAGCCTGAAGAAAGGGTCTCAGGCCATCAAGGACTGGTCCCCTCAATTCCCTGTACAGCTGGTCGGTCGTGGGAAGCTTTCTCCATTGGATCTCCTGATAGGTATCGTCCTTCAGCAGAGACAGGGCCAGATCCCCATCGCCTCTATTGATTGCGCGGCTCATTTTCCCGATACCGCTCTCTTGTGGAAAACGATAGCTCTTTTTCAGTTCAACCACGCAATCCATGATGACCGACCTGCCCCGGTCATTGGTATCACTATCGATTGTTTCACCTGTCACCTGGTGGTATCTTTTCGAAAAAGAGGAAGAAAACCGATCCACGTGAGAGGCCTCACAGATATCGGCGAGCACAGCTCCTGCCTCTACCGAGGCCAGTTGATCTTTATCCCCCAGGAGGATAAGCCTGCAATGGGGGGGAAGGGCCTCCATAAGCTTGGACATGAGAGCCAGATCCACCATGGAGGCCTCATCCACAACCAGCGTATCGACTGAAAGCGGGTTTTCACGGTTGTGACGGAAGTAAGGGGAGCCTTTGACATGGCCCAGAACCCGATGGAGGGTAGAGGCCTGAGGGACAACCGCCTCTTTCCCACTGCCCCATCGAGACACCCCCTCGGTTCTCATGGCTTCTGTCAGGCGGGCAGCCGCCTTACCAGTGGGCGCTGCCAGGGCGATCCGCACCTCCTTGCCCCGGTCCTGTTCCATGATCAGGTCCAGTATTTTCGCGATAAGCACACTCTTTCCGGTTCCAGGGCCCCCTGAAATCACACAGTATCTTTTGGTCAGAGAGGCAAAGGCCGCCACCTTCTGCCAATCGGTCCCCGACTCTTGGTGCGGAAACAACCGTGAGAGGCCTGAACCGAGGACTTGGAGGTCCACATCTTCGATCTCTCCCGTCGCCCGTTTCTTGATACGGTCGGCAAGGTGCTGTTCATACTCCCAATACCGGTAAAGATAGAGCCTGGATCGATCATCCAATATCAAAGGCTTATACTCTCCCGGTCGGCCAATGACGGTACAGGATTCGAGCTCGCAAATCCATTCAGAAAGACTTGGACAATGATCCTGAACATCTCTGGGGGCTTCATCTATTAGGAGTTCGTGCTCCACCTCCGCCAGATCAACGCACACATGGCCCTCTCCGGTGGCCCGGCTCGCAAGGGCCGCGCCGAGTAAGAGGGCCTGGTTATCCTCCTTCCGGGAAAGCCCTACCATAAACCTCGCAAAATGGATATCAAGGTCTGAGAAGAATTTTTCAAATGGCATCATCAAAAGAGCCCTCCTCGCACATTCTCATATATCCTAAGGTTCCATGGCCCTGGGGGTCATATTGTTCTACCGGTAGAGCATCGAGCAGATAAATACTGCGGCGGCGATCCCCGCCACATCGGCTGTCAGGGCTGCCGGAAGGGCATGGCGTATGCGCCTGACTTGGACGGCCCCGAAATAGACCGCCAGGACATAAAAAGTTGTCTCAGTGGAGCCTTGGAGCGTTGAAACCAGGTAGCCCACATAGCTATCCGGTCCGACAAGGGGATCATTGATGATTGCCGCCATAATCCCGTAGGCTCCTGATCCCGAGAGTGGTCGTAAAAGCGCCATTGGGAGCGCCTCGGCAGGAAGGCCAACCTTCTCGGTCCAGACCCCCAGCACCTGGACCATGGTCTCCATAGCCCCACTGGCGCGAAACATGCCCACGGCCACAAGAATAGCCACGAGAAAAGGAATGATCCTGATCGCAACTTGAAAACCCTCTTTGGCCCCGTCGACAAAGACCTCGTAAATCCGGACCTTCCGGATGATCCCGAAGGCGAGGAAGCCGATCATGAGGCCGGGAATAATCCATGGAGAGATGGCATGACCATACACCATCGTCAGGGGGATCAAGGATAGGAAGGCACACAGGGCCATCCCGCTCACCCACAAGGGATACCCGCTTGTCGGGATGTCTCTCTCCATTTCCTCTATTTGTATAGAATCGGATGGATTCTCCTGTTTCGTTGCCACCCCTTCATGGGGAGATGTCTTATTGACAAAACGAGCATAGGTTTTGGCCGCAAGTACGGCGACAACGGTGGAGCAGAGAGTGGAAAACAGGGTCGTCGGGAGGATACCGGCAGGGTCTGTCGAGCCGGCCGCAGCTCGCAGGGCGATGACCCCTGTGGGCAACAGGGTGACGCTGGAGGTGTTGATGGCGAGGAACAGCACCATCGAATCGCTTGCCGTTCCCGGCCGGGCATTGAGCTTGTCAAGCTCCTGCATGGCCCTGACCCCGAAAGGAGTGGCTGCGTTTCCAAGCCCCAAGGCATTGGCCGACAAATTCAGGATCATGCTTCCCATGGCAGGGTGGTCCGGCGGCACATTGGGAAAGAGACGGACCATCAAGGGCCGTATAAGGCGGGCGAGGATTCTGAGCATTCCGCCCGCCTCCGCAACCTTCATCAAGCCCAAAAAAAGCGTCATCACGCCCACCAGGCCCAGGGCCAGGTCCACCGAGCCGGTAGCGGATTCCACCATGGCCGTTGAAAGGCCCTTCATGGGCGCAACATCGCCATGGTCAGGCATCCAGTTGAGCTGACGCCATCCAGCCGAGGCAAAGGCGATGAAAACAATAACGAAAAACAGGATGTTCATGGACGACTCCTCAATCGACTCAGGCCCTATTTGGCTCTATGAGGCCCTCTCTCAATGATTCCATGGTTTCCTCCAGGGGCCTATCCCTGTAGATTCCAAAATCCGGCCCCGCTTCGGGCCGAACGCCCCTTAGAAAAACATAAAAGACCCCTCCAAAGTGTTCTTTATAACGATATTCAGGCATTCGCGATCTCAGATACTGGTCAAGGGCCAGGAGATAGAGATGGTATTGAAGAGTATAATACTCCCGGGTCATCACCCTGGATAGGGCGTTGAGGCTGTAGTCCTCCATCGTGGTCCCCAGAAAATTCGACTTCCAGTCAACCAGGTAAAAACGTCCCTGCCACTGGAATACAAGGTCGATAAAACCCCTCATAAAACCTTTTGCAGGAGCGAATTGAAGTTGGCCAACAAATTCCGGAAAGCGATGGAGGGCCTTGGAGGAGGGCCGGATTTGAAATATCTCGGCAAGTATCTCAGGAGAAATTCTCTTGAGGGGAAAATAAAACTCCATTTCATTCAGGCGATCCTCCCGCCGGATCCGCGAGAGCCTGAGGTCTGAGGAGACAGGATCAAGGGCCGTTTCAAGGACATGCCTGATCATACGGCAGATCGTATCCAGCCAGAGGGATTCGAATCCGTATTGCTTGAGTTTTGCCGCCACCAGCCCTCTGACAGCGGCCTCGCTTTCTTGGACAAAGTCCAGACATTCAAACACCTCATGCAAGAATGTCCCGGCTCTTGTTCCTCTCGGAAAGGAAAAAATGTCCAGGCTCTCCTTGTTTTCCAGAGTCTCTTCAGGGTCTATGGCGCCTTTTCGGTCTTCCAACGCCATGCCGTCTCGATCCATTGCCTCGTCCGCAAAAGACCTTCCTGAGGTCAGGGAAGAAAAGCTCGTCACCCGCCAAGCCCTATTCGGGACTCCTGAGAATGAACGAAACCGATAAGAGGCTGTCTTTAACGGTTCCAAACGGGCCAGGATTTGTCCCGGTTCCCGAGGCATTTCAGAAACAGAGGCGGCCCCACCGGCAGTGGCTGTTGCCTTTTCCAGGTCTTCGACAATACGTTCGCTTTCCAGCTCTCTAAAGGCATTGGCCGTGTGGCTGACGATCTCCTTGCCCTCTCCCGCCCCGGACCCGTGAAAGAGGTAGGCAAGGGCTGAAGTCTCGGCATCCTTAATCCGACCCCACACAAGGTAGCACCGACTTTGAGCCCTGGTCAGGGCCACATAGAGGAGCCGGAGGTTTTCCGCAAGGGTCTCCTGGTCAGCCAGGGTGCGGTGCCTGTCTCTATCAGCGGAACCCAGATCCAGGGTCAAGCGCCACTCATCCGATTCATCATGAAAAAGGACATCCTCTTTACTCTGTGACTTTGAACCCCCCCACATAAAGGGACAGAAAACCACCGGGAACTCCAGGCCCTTGCTTTTGTGGACGGTGACAAGCCGTACAGCGGCCTCATCACTCTCCAGCCGGAGAAGGTGGTCCTCTTCACCCTGTGCCGGTGTAACGATCTGTTCAACGAGCCATTTCAAAAGTCCGGACGACTCGAAGTTTCTTTCCACCGACACCCTGTGGAGGATCTCAGCGAGATGCATGAGGTTTGTGTTCCGCCTTTCTCCATCCTGAAACTTCATGAGCCTGGAAAGGACATTCTCACGAAACAGAAAGGGCCTGAACATCTGGATGAAACCTCTGTCATGCCACAGGTCGTGATATGACCGGAACCTGATAAGCCAGTCCTCCCAGTCCGAGCCCTCTGAGACAGCACGATCCAGATCCTCCCCTTGAATTCCTATCAGATCTGTTGCAAGCGCCGCCCTCACAAGACCTTCCTTGTGAGGGGAGGCCATGGCGGCCAATACCCTTGCCACCTCGAGGGCCTCACGAGAATCAAAGAGATGGCCCGCGTTAAACAGGACGGTGGGCACGCGAAGTTCGGACAGGGCCTGCTGCATGAGACGGGCCTCGGCATTGGTACGAACAAGAACGGCGATGTCTTCCTCCACCAGGGGCCTGTCGCCTATCAAGGCCCGGCTCTTCCTCCCCATGAGGAGGAGTCGGGAGATCTCGGCCGCCACAGCCCGTGAGATCATCTCTCTGGCTGCTCTTTTTGAAAGGGGCCTCGTTCCCCCTGTGTGCTTGTCGCTATCGATATACCAGAGCGTGAAAGGGGGGGGCGCCTCCTTGCCCAGCCTCAAGAGGGCATGGCAGCGTCGTTGCGCGGGCCTTGCGGGCTCAAAGGGAATGTCTTGATATAAAAAGGGATTTTCGACATTTGAGAAGAGGGCGTTGACCGCTTCGATAAGTCCCGGTGAGGATCTCCAGTTCTCCTTCAATGTCTCCTTCCAAGCTATGTCGTCAGCGGCCCTTATATAGGCGAAGATATCAGCGCCCCGAAAACTATAAATCGCCTGTTTGGGATCGCCGATGAGAAACAGGATATGGTTTTGCCTGCCAAAAAAAGACTTGAAGATGGCGTACTGGACAGGATCCGTATCCTGGAACTCGTCGACCAGGGCCGCATCAAATCTCATTTGAACCGCCCCTGAAAGGTCCCCACTCTTTTGCGTAATCCCACGACGGACCTTGATCAAGAGATCGTCAAAAAACTGTATATTTTTCTCCTCTTTTCTTTTTTCAAGCTCTTCCTGCATATAGCCGAAGAGACTCTCTTTCAGGTGAAGGAGATTCGTGTCAAAACACTCCTTTAGCGCCGCTTGTCTTTGTTTGAGTGTTTCACAGTGCCTGAAGAAGGGATGGTCCGGGGGAGAATAACCCTTTTTAGAGGCCTTTTTCAGCGTGCTGGAGGTAAACTTCTCAAACCCTTTAAACAGGTCGGGATCATTCCCTCCCGATGCTGCATAGGCATCCATGGCCTCCATCCAGGCGGGAATTCTCTCCCGCCCGTAGCTGTTTCGCTTAAGCCCTTCCGAATGTAAAAGGATATGTTCCACCTCCTGTCTTACCGCGGGCCAGGCTTCTGAGACGGCATCAAAACATTCCGTGAACCCCCTCTGTGCACAAGAAGAGTCGTTTAGTGCCGATTTCGGGATAACTTTAAGGTCTGGATGGGAAATCTTGTTCGAGATAAATGACAACAGGCCCTTAGGGCCCCATTGTCTCTTGAGGGCATAGTTGACAAAGAGCGGTGATGCGGCATAAAAATGCCTGCGCCAGAAATCGTCGATGATTTCTCCCTTGAGGATCTCGTCCTCCACGACCAGTTCGGTGTCAAAGAGGCTCCTGCTCTCAAAGGCGTTTTCCTGGAGTATTCTCCGGCAAAACCCATGGATGGTATAGATGGCGGCCTGGTCAAAACCCTGGAGGCCTTCCCGGAGACGTCTTACGGCTTCTCTGCTATCCTCATAGGCCCGGACCAGGGAGTCCAGGAAGTCGTTTTCGGCTCGGCCCGCCTGAAAAGCGACAATAGCGGCATGGAGATTGGCCCGAATCCTCTCTTTTAACTCCGCTGTGGCGGCTTCCGTAAATGTGACGACCAGAATCCTGTCAACAGGTATGGCCTTTTCAATAACCAACCTGAGGTAGAGGCCGCATAGGGTAAAGGTCTTACCTGTACCGGCGCTGGCCTGGATAAGTCGGGTCCCTTCAAGGGGGCTGTGCAAAAGATCAAAATCCTTGCCTATCGTCATTTCTCTGCCTGATGGGACATAAGGGGAGCAAAGACTTTTTCCGAGATATCCTTGAATTCCCGGTCGAGGGGGTCTGTGTCCCTGAAGCAGAGCTGATAGTGGTTTTCTCCACCCTCCCCCGGAAGGTAGTCGTTCCCCTTCCAGATCCCTTGCGCGCGCTCCAGGGCATCCTCCTCGGACATGCCCTTATAAAGGATTCCCACAGCATATTCCCACGATGACCGAGGAAAAAAATGCAACGGCCTTGTCAGGCCTGTCCAGTATATTTCCAGAAGATCCGCCAGTATCTGAAGACTGTCTTCTATAGGCGGGTATTCCCAGATGCTCCACTCATCGGCTCCTCCTCTTCGGCACAGGCCTAAGAGCAGGCTTTTCCGGGGATAGTGGGAGATTGAGAGACTGTTCAAGACCAGATGATAGATCCACGATCGAAGGCGGTCATTCGGCCTTATCACGGCATATCGATACTGTATCCGGTTTTCCGAATAGATGTTTTCGACCCGTCCCGCAAGCGCGAAGCCTTTTATCCTCAGACCCACATCTACAGGATCAAGAGCGGCTCCCCTGGTATAGGGCCCTATCTTGCCGGCGAATATGTCGGCTCGTTCTCGCAGAACTTCAAACACACATTTGCCCACTGTCCCGGCCGGAAGCTTGCCTAAGGCGTTCACGGCGGTAAAAAAGTTATCAGGATCTCCGCCTTGAAGAGTGTTGGCCACCATGTCCTGCTCAAGGAGATACTTTTCCAGGCCCTCCAGCTCAAGGACCTCCCTCTCTTCGAGGATCAAGTCCCTTTCTTCAAGATATATTCCCAGGCGTCTTCCCAGGAGGTACTTTGCGGGATGCATAAAAAAACGACACAGATCTTCGAGCTCTACCCTCTTCCAATCTTCTTCCGGTTCTCTGAGTCCTTTTGAGATAAAGGGAAGCGGAGGCGTAGGTTCCCCCAAAACGCCCTGGGCGGCCAGACACATCTCCTCGGAATAGCTGAAAAGAGGGCCCTCCCCGGCAAAATAGGCCGGGCTGAAGGGGTGGAGCCTGTGCCTCGTGACGAATGGATCGACAGCATCCTTTTCAGCTCTTTCGAATCCCAGGGTGATGTAATCTGCGAGTTCGCTGACCAGAACGGATGGCGGGAGCGGCGTGTTATCCTGAACGCTTTGTCCCACGTAACTGATATAAAAAACTTTTCTGGCAGATAGGAGGGTCTCCAAAAAGAGATACCTGTCGTCATTGCGGCGGGACCTGTCTCCAGCCCGGGGGTGCCTTGCGATGAGGTCAAAGCCGATAGGCATGTGCTGTCTCGGGTAGGCCTCATGATTCATCCCCGCAAGACATATCACTTTGAACGGTATGCTCCTCATGGGGAGCATGGAACAGAAGGTAACACCACCGGCCATGAAGCCCGATCCAAAGCCCTCTGTTTCAAGACAGCGGGCAAGATGCCACTGGATGATCTTGACGTCGATCTCTTCATCAAACCCGGCCCCGGACGGGTCCGAAAGACCGGCCAGGGTATTCACGGTCTTTCGTAATAAGAGTAACTCCTTTTCAGAAGCTTCCCCTGCCTCAAAAAAGGTGTCCAAAAGTGTTTGAAGCATGATGGCCCAATCACCCGGTCTTCGCCGCCTTTTCAACGACCGGACATGCCTGAAAAGCTGTTCCGCAAATTCTAAAAACCTTCCAAGGACAGGGGCCGACTCCCCTTCCAGCCTGTCATAGGGGAGAATGCCTTGAAACATCTTCTCCTCTCCTCCCGGCATGGCGTAGCCCAAGAGAAGCCTTTGCAGTCCGGCCCTCCAGCTGTTCCCTTCAAAGGGCGGAAGCCCCTGTTCCGAACGACTCTTGCCATCGATACCCCATCGGATCCGGGTATCTCTCACCCAATCGCGGATCCGGTCAAGATCCTCCTCTTTCAAGGAAAACCGTCGCATAACAGGGCCGGATTCCAGAATAGACATCACTTCCACAACCCCAAACCGACTGCTGTGCAGATCGAGAATAGAGAGAAAAGTGTCTATAATCTCGCCCTCTCGCCTGAAACTCTGATCGGATATGGTAAAGGGAATTCTTTTCCCATCATCGTGTGGGAGGTCAAAGACAGCCTCGATGTAGGGGGCATAGGTCTCAATGTCGGGTGTCATAACCAGGATATCAGATGGCGAGAGTCCCGGATCATTTTCAAAGAGGTTGAGCAACTGGTCATGGAGGGCTTCCATCTCCCGCATAGGACCGTGACACGAATGGATCTGAATGGAGTTGTCCTCCATCCGGACAACCCTTTTCTCATCGAGATCATGAGGGGCCTCCCTCAGGTTCAGGATATCCGACTGAATGGAGGCAAGGAGACTGTCCTCCTTGGGAGGCTCAAAGGATTCCACTTCCTCGTAATCGAACTCCATAATCAGATCAAAAAATTCCCGGCCCAATGTGCCCATAGAGGCAAGCAGGCTGTTGCCCTTTTCAAGGTGCATGGCTTCGGAGTCCACACCTCTCTCTCTTTTCTTGATTCTTCTCTCCTCCCATGTCGTGACGATGTCGCCCCAGTATTCCTTGCAAGGATTGATAAGGAAGAGATGGACCTCTATCCATCCGGCAATACCTGCCAGTATCTGTATGTGAAATCGTGGAAGGGCCGATATGCCGAAGACCGCAATCCGTTCCGGGAGGTTTAAAGCGGCCGGGGCCTGTGAAAGCGCCTTGACAAGGTCTCTTCCAAGCCCGGCGCGGTGGAGACATCCGGCCTCTTTTTCCAGTTCTCTGAAAAGTACGGCCTGCCAGTGCCCCTCGTGCCCCCTTTCCCACCTGAAAATCATTTCCGGTCGAAAGAGGATGTATTGATCAAAGGTATGGGCTATCTTTTCCGAGAGCTGGAAGAGTTTAAGGCCGATTGGGGATCCCCCCAAATAGGCCCGAAGGGTCTCAAAACCGGGCCTCGTCAATAAGGAGGGCAGGAGCCTCATAATCTTCCACGTCAAGACCTCTCGATCAAAGGGAAGGGGGTCGGGAAGATTTGGGAGGGTGCTCTGAAAGAGCTCGCGAACAAACTCGTTGGGAAAGACGAATTTCACATTGGCACAGATGCCCCGAGACCGGGCAAGTCCCATCGATAGCCACCGCTCCATGCCCCGGCTCTGGACAATCACAACTTCGGAAGTAAGGGGAGAGGCAAGTGGCCGGTCAAAGACCTCTGCCAACTTCTTTGAAAGGATTTCCTGTTTGTTGCTGGTATACAGTCTCAGACCGGGCCGGCCTCTTTCTTGGCGGTCCGGGCCTAATTCAGGAAAGGGATCATTCATCGTCTCTTGGTGCCCCGACGACAGGCATGCCTCCACCTTCGGATCTATTCTCACATATCTTCGACCGCACTTCCATATCTCCGTGGGTAGGCGTCGTGCATGCGAATCGCCGGAACAACCTGGGCAAACTATAGGTCTTAATAGAAATCCGACCCGTAGAGTTCTTTGCTCAAGCCGGTCAGATCAGCCCACTTCATGGGCCCACCTTTGTCAGCGGGAAAACCGATACCCCAGATGGCGCCGATATCGATGGAACGGGGATCTTTCACGATCCCCTGGTCCAAGAGCTGCTTGCCGACCTCCACAAAGGGGCGAAACAACAGATCCCTTATCTCATCGGCCGCAAAATCTTTCGGTTCAGAGCTCACCGGAATCAACGGCAAGACCTCGGGGTCCACGCTGCCGTCAGACAGGAAGAACCCTTTGCCTGACTTTTTCAGACCCAATCGGCCGTCCTTGATCACATTTTCGATCGTCTGAGGAGCCCCAAGGCCCAACGACTTGGTGAAAACAGAGTGAATAATGTCAATTCCGACCTCGTCGGTCAGTCTTATGGGCCCCACCGGCAATCCGAATTCCTGCATGGCCCTGTCGATCTTCTCTATGGGGACACCTGACTCCAGGATTTCGTAAGTCTTCATAAAATATGGGAAAAGCATGGCATTGACCACAAAACCGGGATAGTCTTTGCAGACTACCGGTCGTTTTCGAATGGAAGCACAGAAATTCAACAGGCTATTGATGGTGTCGGGGCTCGTGGCATCCCCTTCTATTATCTCGAGCAATTGCATCATCCAGACAGGAGAAAAGAAATGGGCCCCGCAGAAACGCTCGGGTTTCATTACATTTTTGGCCAGTAGATTAACAGGGATGCTCGATGTGTTGGTGGCAATCAGACAATCCTCACTAACCGTATTACAGAGTTCTTCATAGACCTCCGCCTTGACGGCAGGATCTTCAAAAACCGCTTCAATCACAAGATCGACATCCTTGAAATCCTCTGTCCAATCACTCACCGGTATGATCAGATCCATCAGACTATCCACGGAGCCTTTCAGCCTACCCTTTTCGGCCATTCCAGACAGGATCTTGCGAATAAACGCCTTTCCAGGCTCAAGAGCTTCCGGCAGGTCTTTGACAACCACCGGCACCTGCATGCATCTCAAGATATCGATCACAATTCCCCTTCCCATGGCCCCAAAACCGAGCATAGCCACTTTCTTTATCGGTTTTGGTTCGAATCCCTTGGGAATCATTGCTTTCGGCTTATCCGTGTATGTCTTCAAGAAGAAGGTGTTGATGCTCCCCATGGCCTCGGGAGAGGCTATCACTTCCAGGAAGTACTTCTTCTCTATGGCAATGGAATCTTTCAGAGAAACTTTCAGGCCCTCTTGCATTGCCTTGAGTGCTAACATATGGGCTGGCAACTCCCTTCCCCGAGTGGCCTTGAGAACCGCCTTGCGAGCCGCGCCGATCGCCTCATCCAGGCCGGAAAAATCCTGTTGCGCTCGCTTGATCGCTGAACGACCCTCAATAATATCCTTCATAAAGGTTTTTGCCTCTGCCTGCAGATCGCTCTCTGCCGATACCACTTTGTCAACCATCCCAAGGTCAAGGGCCTTGGCCGCCGGGACGACTTTTCCCTGCAGGATAAGCTCAATGGCCGGATATCCGATCAATCTCGGCAATCGTTGGGTCCCGCCGCCTCCGGGGTAGAGCCCGACATTGCATTCTGGCAGACCAATGACGGAGCCCGGACTGTCCGTTGCCATGCGGGCAGTCATAGCAAGGGCAAATTCATAGCCACCGCCCAGACAATGGCCGTTAATAACCGCCAATGAGGGGACGCCGAAGTTTTCCAACCGAAGGAAGGCCTCATGAAGCTTGTCGACCATCACGATTAATTTATCGGCCCCCCCCTTTTCGCTGATCATCTTAAGGTTTGCGCCGGCATGGAAGTTCGCTTTCTTTCCGGAAGCAAAGATAATACCTTTGATATTCTCCCTTTGTCCCTCCAGGGCATCCATTAACTCAGAGAAATCTTCTAAGGCCTCCGCAGTCCAGGTATTGACAACGTCACCCTGGTCATCAAATGTAACCATTGCCAGATCATCTTCCACTAGAAACGAAAATACTCTTCCTTGTCTTTCCATTGCATTCTCCTCGTTGTTCTGTTTTTGTTATCATGTAAGGGTATTCAGTGCTGCGGAGCGGCTTGGGTGACTTTCAGCCAACCAGGCTGATCACGGCGAAGGCCGAGATACCCTCTTCCCTGCCGACAAAGCCAAGCCGTTCCGTAGTCGTTGCCTTGACATTTATCCTGGAGGTCGACGCCTCAAACACCTCTGACAACCTTTCTCGCATAAGGGGCAGGTGGGGGGCCAATCGGGGCCGCTGGGCAACAACCGTGACATCCAGGTTGTTCAGACGATATCCATCGTCTTTTGCCATTCCCACCAACCGCTCCAACATCAAAAGACTCTTGATTCCCTTCCAGGCAGGGTCTGTATCTGGAAAATGTCGGCCAATATCCCCCCTGGCCAATGCGCCAAGGAGGGCATCCATGACGGCGTGAGTCAGGACATCTGCGTCGGAGTGTCCTTTAAGGCCTGCAGGATGGTCGATATCTACACCGCCCAGGATCAAGGGGCGGCCTGCAACAAAAGGATGGACATCGTATCCAAAACCGATACGGAACAGGGGTTGCCCGGGAGGGTTGATTTCGATTTCCTTGCCGGCTTCTTGCGTCATCCTTTCACCATTTGCGTCACATTCCCTCACAGCATGAGACCGGTTGGAGGTTCACGTTTTTCAATGACAGGTGCTGCAGTTGCCGCTGGAACAGGAACCGCACGCAGATGAACCTGATGACGGCGTGAAACTATCACCACTCTTAAAGGCCGCAGACGACATAAGGCGTTTGACATTGTCGCCATTACAAGCAGGGCAGTTCACCTTTTCATCGCTTCGAAAAAGCAGGATCTCAAATTCTTCTGAACAGTTTGAACATTTATATTCATAGATCGGCATATCGATACTCCCTCTTCCAATAGAATATGGAGCCTTATCCCTCGGACAAATGGCTCTGAAAAAGAATGTGGTCCACTAGATGGCATAGGATGTGTCCTGCCAGCATATGTGCCTCCGCGATCCTCGGTCTCTGGTCGGCTGCCGCCACAAGAGGCAGATCCAAGAGATCAGCCAGCCTCCCGCCGTCGGCGCCTATAAAGGCCGCTGTATACATTTTCTGGCCTCCGGCAGCTTTGACAGCGGACAAGATGCTTTCATCGTTCCCATCGGCACTCACGGCCAGAAGGACATCGCCACCCATACCAAGAGATTTCACCTGTTTGGAAAACACGTCATCAAAGGAATATTCCCCGGCGATACCTGTCAAGACGACGGAATCCGACGACAGGGCCATTGCAGGGAGTGGAGGTCTTGGCAGACTATATCGATTGACAAATCCTGCGGCAATGACCTGGGCGGTTGCCGCGGCCGGACCGTTTCCACACAACAGCAACTTCCGATCGTTCGTAAAGGCCGTTGCGATCTTTTCCGCCAGGAGGATAATGCTGGACATGTTGTCCAGGATATATCTCTCCTTGACCTCTAGACTATCGGCAAGGATTTTTTCAACTATCTCTCTCAATGAGGCATTTTCTTCCAGAGGTGTTAGGGAATCGCTTAAAACTAAAGTCTCTATGGAAATTTGTCAACCGATGCGAGACTGTTTACGGCCTCTGCGACTATCTTCAATTCTCTTTCCTGTATTGTCCTTACATCAAAGAACACTCGTTCCTTTTCAACCCTTGTAATCACCGGGGGATCATAAGACCTCAGCCAGACCTCCAAGGAGCGGGCGGAGGTCTTTTTGGGAGCCAAGTACAATAAACGGGTCGGCAATTCGAGAAGCGGGAGGGCCCCTCCTCCTACCATGGAATGACCCTCGGTGAGCCCAATGGAAAAATGATCGGTTTTTATCCTTCCAATGAGCTTTAGGAGGCGATCAGCCTTTTTTGCCAAGGATCTCTCAGGCTGGCAAATCATTTTGAGGGTTGGGATCTCTCTGACGGCGGCCTCTTTGTCTCGATATATTCTGAGCGTCTCCTCCAGTGCGAGGAGAGTCAACTTATCGATCCTCAAGGCCCTGCTGAGCTGGTTCTTTTTTATTGAAGCGACCAGGTCCTCCCGACCGAGTATGATTCCCGCCTGAGGTCCTCCGAGTAATTTGTCTCCACTGAAGGTGACCAGGCTCGCCCCCAGGGCCAGGGACTCCTGGGCAGTGGGTTCTTTTTTGAGGCCATATTCTGAAAAATCAATAAGGCACCCGCTTCCCAGGTCTTCCATAACCGGTATATTGTATTTTCTTGCCAAGGCAGCCAGATCAGACATGGGAACTTCCTCGGTAAAGCCGATCACCTGAAAATTGCTTGTGTGCACCTTCAGAAGGAGTGCTGTGTCCGGATTGATAGCCGTCTCATAATCCGCCAAATGGGTCTTGTTGGTTGTTCCAACCTCCACCATCTTGGCCCCGCTCTTACGCATCACATCGGGAATGCGAAAAGACCCCCCAATTTCTACAAGCTGCCCGCGGGATACAATGACCTCACGGCCCCTGGCAAGGGTTTCAAGAGAGACAAAAACCGCTGCCGCATTATTGTTGACCACCATGGCCGCCTCTGCCGATGTCAGTTCTTTTAGAATCTCCTCTACATGATCGTGTCTGCTTCCCCTCTTTCCCTCATGCAGGTCGTATTCCAGGTTGCTGTATCCACCGGCAACAGGCCGAAACTTCTTCAGGGCCTTTTCCGCCAGAGGAGACCTCCCCAAATTGGTATGAACAACCACACCGGTCGCATTAATAACCGGCCTGAGACTTGGCCGGGACAGGACCCTTAGCCGGCTCACAACCAGATCGGCAACGTGATCCATATCCAGATCAGATTCTTTTTCCACCGTACCCTTTCGGATAGCGCTTCGGAGATCCTCAAGGGCCTGGTTAATGGCGAGAAGAATCAGGCTTCGAGGATAGCGTTGCTCCCTATCTTTGACCTTTGGAGACTCCAGCAACCTATCAACCCCTGGGATTCTCTTAAAAAGGGCCTGCCTGTTAGAAATCGCCACCTCCCACTCCCTCCATGTTCAAGTCTACCGCAAGCACTGTCGAAAACCACTCGCTTCTCGGACGGCATCGTCAGTATAGAAGCAACCGGCATCCAGGTCAATGAGTTAGAAGTAGTCCTCTATCCGACATTGACTTTTAAGCTGCTTTGGGCAATATGTATCTCTTGAGATGGAGTGTCGACATTAAAGATATTTCATGAGGGACCACGTACTGAGGACCCCACTGTATGCATGAATTTGGATTAGCTCAATCTATTGTCACCAAAATACTCAAGATAGCAGAGGCGAACAGGGCCACAAAAATTGTCGGTCTAAACCTGGAGGTGGGCGAAGTATCCCTTGTCAATCCCGAGCAGTTGAAATGGCATATGGAAATACTCACGGCCGACACCATGGCGCAGGACATGGAAGTCACGATCCTTGAGGTGCCTGTAAGAATACGTTGCCCCACCTGCGGGTATGAGGGGGGAGTCCATTATCAGAAGCATGGCAATGAGCAGTTACACTCAAGAATTCCTGATTTCGATTGCGTCGAATGCGGACGGACTGACACTATCATCATTCAGGGTAAGGAGCTCTCCATCAAGGACATCAATGTGAGTTTTGAGTGAGGTAAGCGATGCACGACACGGCAAAAATCGAAGTAGGAGAAGACGTACTTGCTGTCAATAGGCAACTTGGACAGCGTAATCACTCCAGGCTTGACCAATCCGGCACCAAGGCCATCAATATCATGGGAGCCATCGGATCTGGAAAGACTTCCCTGATCGAATACTCCCTCGGCGCGTTTAAAGACAAGTATCGGATGGCTGCCGTGTCCGGAGACGTCATAGCCGACATTGACGCTGATCGATTTAAGAAGTTTGGGGTCCCTGTCGTGCCCATGAATACGGGAAAAGAGTGTCATCTGGATGCCCACCTTATGGAACATGCCCTGGATAGGCTTGACCTTCCATCCATAGACCTCCTGTTTATCGAAAATGTCGGCAATCTGATCTGCCCCAGTGACTTCTACCTGGGAGAATCCTCTCGCGTCATTGTTGTCAGTGTCACAGAGGGGGATGATATAGTCCAGAAGCACCCCATTATTTTCAAAAACGGGGACTTGGCCATTATCAACAAGGTCGATATCTCCCAGTTTGTGGGCGCTGATCCGGACAAGATGATTCACGACGCCTTGAGAAACATCAAAAAAGCCTTCAAGATGAGCATTCGAAACGGCGAGGGCCTCGACCTCTGGAACCGCTTTATCGACGAATTGATGCGTTCATAACGCCCCCGCTCCTTCTTTCAAATCGTCCCTACTAATGTCCTGGCCTTGAGAAAACCGATGTTTTGCTATAATATTTTGTCTTAAACGAGCTGTGACGGCCTTGCATGCTATGGCCTTACAGAGGCGTTGCCGTATCAAAAAGACATATGGAGCCTGGAATGAATCGCGACCTAACATCCGAAGACATCAAGCAGATTGAGGCACGGGGTTTGACTGTTGAGGAGATCACCCGCCAACTTGAGTTATTTGAAAAAGGGACATCTTACCAAAATCTCGACAGACCATGCACCTTGGGCGACGGCATCAGGGCGATCAACGACGAGGAGGCCCTGACACTGGCCTCCTTCTACGACGAACATGAGGACAAAAAACCGGTTAAATTCGTCCCTGCCTCTGGTGCTGCCACTCGGATGTTTAAGATCCTCCATGCCTTTCATAACGAGCATGAAGAGATTCACAGAGGTTGGATTGCTTCCAAGGCTCGGGATGGGGATAAAGAATGCCGGTATCTTTTGACCTTTTTGGACAATATCCGTTCCTTCGCCTTCTTTGATGATCTTAAGGAGATCATGTCGGGACAAAGCCTAGATGCGGAAGTCCTCGTGGAACAGGGGATCTTCGAGGAAATCCTCCACTACCTTCTCTCTGAAAAAGGCCTTCATTACGGCAGCTTACCAAAGGGATTGTTGAAATTCCACACATATCCCGACGGTGGCAGGACAGCCTTTGAAGAACATCTGGTTGAAGCGGTTGATTATGTAAAGGATAGGGAGGGTCTTTGCCGCCTTCACTTCACCGTCTCCCCGGAGCATTGCAGCCGGTTTGAGGGTCTTCTTGAGAAAATCGGGTCACGCTATGAAAAAGAGCATGAAGTGAAACTTGATGTATCCTTTTCCTTTCAAGAGAACTCCACAGATACCCTGGCGGTTGATATGATGAACAGGCCTTTCAGGCTCGATGACGGAACCCTTTTCTTCAGGCCTGGAGGACACGGGGCCCTGATCCGGAACCTGAATCATTTGAAATCGGACATTATCTTTATAAAAAACATCGATAATGTTGTTCCGGACAGGTTCAAGAAAGAAACACTGTTCTGGAAGAAGGTCCTTGGAGGCTATCTTATCAGGATACAGGAACA
Source organism: Thermodesulfobacteriota bacterium (assembly GCA_034189325.1). GTDB lineage: Bacteria > Desulfobacterota > DSM-4660 > Desulfatiglandales > Desulfatiglandaceae > JAXHUM01. The sequence continues at coordinate 121,073 of JAXHUM010000054.1, read as the reverse complement.
GGTCTTTTCCTATCTCAAGAGGCTTTCAACAGGGCCTGTGGATACGCGCCTGTTGGAAGAGGCCATCCAATTTATGGAGAAGGAATTCCATGTTACCTCCTTGAGAGATCCACAGCCGCGCTCGAAAGAGGGTATGAGGCGTTTGGTTACGGACAAGTTGAACCGCCCTATCCGGGTCTGCGGCATGGTGAAAAACGTTGATGAACCAGGCGGCGGTCCGTTTTTGGTCAGAGGGAAGGTTGATGGGCTGTCCCTTCAGATAGTGGAAAGCGCTCAGATAGATCCCGAATCGGACGATCAGCAATCCATACTCCGATCATCAACACATTTCAACCCTGTGGATCTTGTCTGCGGCGTACGAGATTGGCGGGGGAATTTTTTTGACCTGAGACAGTATGTGAATCATGATGCCGTATTGATATCTAAGAAGTCAAAGGAGGGCCGCGAACTCAAGGCCCTGGAACTCCCGGGCCTGTGGAATGGCGCCATGGCCTATTGGAATACGATCTTTGTCGAAGTGCCTCTCAAGACCTTCAATCCTGTCAAGACGGTAAACGATCTGCTCAGAAAGGAACATCAATAAAAACCGGCTTTTTCATGCGGTTTTAAGACAGACACCTGAAACGCCCCATGTAAAGGCCGGAAGGAGACATAAAGATGGCATCACGAAGAATCGTCGACATGAGAAGGGATATCATCACGATGTACAGGGCCGGTCTTGAGGCTGTGGAACCAGGCGCGGCTGTGAGACGGCACTGCAGGCTTGACAATAATCGGTTGATGGTAGACGACTTCGCCTATAACCTCGATCTCTTTGAAAATGTCTTTGTAATTGGAGCGGGAAAGGCGGCCGCCCCCATGGCCAAGGCACTTGAAAAGATCCTCGGCAATCGATTGAAAGGCGGTGTAATCAATGTCAAATATGGCCATCTTGATGAGGTAAAAAAGGTCCTCATCCATGAAGCGGGCCACCCCGTGCCCGATCAGGCAGGCATGGAGGGGGCCAGGGACATATTTGCACTGGCTCAAAGGGCCTCTGCCACAGACCTTGTCATATGCGTCGTTTCCGGAGGGGGTTCGGCCCTCCTTCCCATGCCCGTACCCGAAGTCACCTTGGAGGAAAAACAAAAGACCACCCAGGTCCTCCTTGAATGCGGCGCCACAATTCATGAGATCAATGCGGTGAGAAAACATATCTCTTCGGTAAAAGGAGGTCGGCTGGCCCAAGCGGTCTATCCGGCGACCCTTGTCTCCCTGATACTCTCAGACGTCATCGGCGACGACCTTGATGTCATCGCATCAGGTCAGACAGCCCCTGATTCCAGCACCTTCCAGGACTGTTTGACCATATTTGACAGGTATGATATTCGAAATAAGCTGCCCGAGTCGGTCCTTCAGTATATTGTAAAGGGCGTTGAAGGCAGTAAGCCTGAGACCCCCAAGCCGGGAGACCCCATATTCGAGAAAACCCGGAACCTGATTATCGGCAACAACCTCCAATGCGTACTGGCCGCCCAGAAAACAGCTCAAGACCTTGGATACAACACCCTTGTGCTCTCCACCTTGATCGAAGGTGAGACTAAAGAGGTGGCCAAGGTCCACGCCGCAATTGCCAAAGAAATAAGCAAGTCCGGAATGCCCGTTCAAAGACCGGCCTGTGTGCTTTCAGGTGGAGAGACTACGGTGAAGATAAGAGGAGGGGGGCTCGGAGGACGCAACCAGGAGTTCGCCCTCGCCTTTGGCCTTGAAATTGCGGGATGGGACGGCATCGTAGCACTAAGCATTGGGACCGATGGGACAGACGGGCCCACCGATGCGGCAGGAGCCATAACCGATGGGACTATGCTGACAAGGGCGGCTGAGCTGGGTCTGGATCCTCGACTGTTTTTGTCCGACAACGACAGTTATCATTTCTTTGAACCTCTGGGGGATCTTGTCAGAACCGGCCCCACCAAAACGAATGTCATGGATCTGCGCCTCGTCCTGATTGACGGAGAGACCTGAACCCTCGTGGATCTAGGAATAGTCAAATTCAGGTTTCAAAGCCCTTGACATGAGTTCTCGAACAGCCTCCTTAGGAGGTTTCTCCTCATACAGAATCTGGTACATCTGCGTGCATATCGGCATCTCAATACCCATCTTCTCTGCCAAGGCATAGGCGGATCGGGTTGTCTTGATGCCCTCTGCTACGGTTTTCGTCCCCGTTGTAATGTCTTTAACGCTCATTCCTCGACCGATCTTCAAACCGGCAGTCCTGTTCCTACTAAGGTCTCCCGTACATGTCAGGACCAGGTCGCCCATCCCGGCAAGGCCTGCAAATGTATGCGGATTTGCCCCCATGGCAACCCCCAGCCTGGTGATCTCCGCAAGCCCCCGCGTAATGAGGGCCGCCCTGGCATTGTGGCCGAAACCCAATCCGTCAGCGGCCCCCGCAGCTATGGCAATCACATTTTTGAGGGCCCCACAAAGCTGCAATCCAATGACGTCGTCACTTGTATAGGTCCTGAAGAACTCTGTGCTGAAGATTCGTTGAATCTTTTGCCCGTGCTCCAGGTCACGACACGCTATGGTTACGGCCGTGGGGCTATGCATGGAGACCTCTTTCGCAAAACTCGGTCCTGCAAGATAGGCAAATTTCTCGGAGTATTCCGCCGGAAGGATCGACTCCGTTACCTGGGACATGACCATAAGGGTCTCGTTTTCAATACCCTTGGTCGCCGCCATCAGAGTCATACCGGGCCGAAAATAGGACTTCATTTGACCGAGGACCTCCCTGTAAACATGAGAGGGGACAACCATCACTATAAGCTCTTTGTCGGCCATTGCTTCTTCATAGGTTTTGACGGGTCGCAGGTTGGGTGACAATCTGAAGTCGGGCAAAAACATCCTGTTTTTATGTTCGTTCTTTATCTGTGTAAAGACCTCCTCTTCCCTCACCCACAGATCAATGGCATAACCCTTCTCAGCCAAAAGATTGGCAAGTGTCGTTCCCCAACTACCCCCTCCGATAACGGCAATTTTAGATATTTCTGATGTACGCACGCCGGCCTCTTTTCTATTAGTCCTCTATTAATTTGGCCACTCCCACAACCTTTTCATCCTGTCCCAAATCAATCAATCTCACCCCTTGAGTATTCCTTCCCATAACGGAGATATCTCGTGCCCTGATGCGAATGATCTTACCCTGTCCTGTTATGATCATCAACTGATCCTGGTCCGTCACCTGGTAGGCATATACGACCGGACCATTCCTCATGGACGTTTTGATAGTGAGAATACCTTTGCCGCCCCTTGACTGAGCTCGATATTCATTGGTTAAGGTTCTCTTTCCATATCCGTTTTCCGTAACAGTCAGGATAGTTGCGCCTTCACGAAGGGTTTCCATCGCCACAACCTCGTCTCCCTGTTCCATCCTGATACCGATATTTCCCGTAGCGACTCTTCCCATGCTCCGGAGGTCGGATTCATGAAAGCGGATCGACTTCCCATTTTGTGTGGTTAAAAAGATATCCTGTTCGCCATCCGTCACTCGAGCCGCAATCAATTCATCATCCTCCCTTATCTTAAGAGCGATAATACCTTTGGATCGTGGATGACTAAAGGCCTCGAGTTCCGTCTTTTTCACCAGACCCGTTCGCGTGGCCATAACGACATATTTGCCTTCTACAAAATCACGGACGGACAGGACGGTAGACAGGCCTTCACGTTTTTGCAGATCAAGGAGGTTCACGATCGCCTTGCCTCGCGAAACCCGCCCTGCTTCCGGTATCTCGTGCACTTTCTTCCAGTGGACTCTCCCTTTATTCGTAAAAAAAAGGAAATAGTCATGCGATGAAGCAACAAATAGGTTGGCGACAAAGTCCTCCCCCTTTGGCTTGGCTCCGGTCAGTCCTTTTCCACCCCGACGTTGCGCCCTATAGAGACTTATCGGGTTTCTTTTGATATATCCCTGGTGGCTGATTGTCACCACCATATCCTCTTCAGCGATCAGGTCCTCCAAGTCGATATCCCCAACATCTTCAAGGATCTCGGTTCTTCGTTCATCCCTATATTTTTCTTGAAGTTCCTTCATTTCATCCTTGATCATCTCAAGAACCATGGGCGGGCTGCTGAGAATCGTCTTGAACCTTGTGATATCTTTGATGAGATCCATATATTCAGCATTGATCTTTTCCCGCTCCAGGCCGGTCAGTCTTTGCAGACGCATATCCAGAATAGCCTGGGCCTGGACGGCCGTCAGATCAAATTCGGATATGAGTCTGATCTTGGCCTCTTTGGGATCAGAAGAGGTCCTTATCAACTCAATGATATCGTCCAAAAAGTCGAGGGCCTTTTTTAAACCCTCAAGAAGGTGGGCCCGTTCTTCCGCTTTTTGGAGATCATACCTCGTTCGTCTGACAATAATTTCCCGGCGATGATCGACGAATTTCTTCAGGATCTTCTTTAAGGTGAGTACTTCGGGTCTCCCGTTTACAATCGCCAGCAAGATAATCCCGAAAGAGACCTCCATTTGAGTGTATTTGTATAACCTGTTCAGGATCACCATGGCCTTGCCGTCGGTCTTGATGTCTATGACAATTCTCATGCCGTCTCTGTCAGACTCATCCCTGATATCGGATATACCGTCGACCTTCTTTTCTTTTACCAGTTCAGCTATCTTTTCTAACAACTTCCTCTTGTTGACCTGATAAGGAATTTCCGAAACCACAACTCTTTCCCGGCGGTTGCCTACCTTCTCGACAAAGGCCCTGGCCCTTATTTTTATGATGCCACGACCGGTTGTGTAAGCCTCTTGAATCCCTCTTTTTCCAAGGATAAACCCTGCTGTTGGGAAGTCAGGGCCCGGCACAGCCTCCATCAATCCCGGAACGTCAATGTCCGGATTATCAATCAGCCTGATAACGGCCTCACAGATCTCAGAAAGATGATGTGGAGGGATGTTGGTCGCCATGCCCACCGCTATCCCTGACGAACCATTTATCAATAGGTTTGGAATGATCGTCGGTAGAACAACCGGCTCCAGAAGAGAATCATCGTAATTTGGCTCGAAATCAACGGTTTCTTTCTCAATATCAGAAAGAAAATCCTGCGCCAGGAGTGTCATTCGGACTTCCGTATACCTCATGGCGGCAGGGGGATCTCCATCTATTGACCCGAAGTTCCCCTGGCCGTCGATAAGAGGATACCTCAAACAGAAGTCCTGTGCCATTCGAACGATCGTATCGTACACGGCTGCATCCCCGTGAGGATGATATTTACCAATGACATCGCCGACTACCCGGGCAGATTTCTTAAACGGCCTGTTGAAATAATTTTTCAGGTCGTTCATTCCGAACAAAACCCTTCTGTGGACCGGTTTGAGGCCATCACGTATATCGGGGAGTGCTCTTCCCACAATTACGCTCATAGAGTATTCTAGATAAGATTTTTTCATCTCATCTTTGATATTGATTGAAGTATAGTCTGGATCTATGATGGTCACTCTTGATCTCCGCTGGTTAGGTTATATATCCAACTCCCTCACTTCCAACGCATTATTCTCTATAAAGGCCCTTCTAGGCTCGACCTTATCTCCCATTAAGACCGTAAACATGTCATCCGCTTCGACCCAATCTTCTATTTTGATGTTCAGCAACGATCTTCTCTCGGGGTCCATTGTTGTTTTCCAAAGTTGATCGGGGTTCATCTCACCAAGCCCTTTGTATCTTTGAATAGATAAGCCCTTTTTAGCTTTGTCCATAAGCTTTTCCAGGAGATGTTGAGGGTCGTCAATCCGCTCTTCCTCTCCATCCTTAGAGATCATCCTGGCACCCTGTCTGAGTTGTTGAAATTTTTCCCATATCTTCATTAACTGTCTTAACTCTGGAGAAGATAAAAACTCCCAGTTCACTTCGGAAGTATGTCCCCCATTATCGGTCTCGGTCACCACAAATTCGTAAAATCCGTCCTCACTGTTGACTGTCACGTCACTCACATCAAAACCATTCTCTTCGAGCTTGACAAAGAGTCCTTCCATGAAATTTTTGTCTTTAAAGAGATTTTTTCCCGTCGCCCCATTAAATGCCAAAAATTCGACAAAGCTGGGACTATAACCGCTCCTCGATAGATTATCCAGGCTCTCGTAAAACTTAATCACATCTTTTAAAAGTCTTATGAGTTTGTGACCCCTTATTTCCTCTCCATCGTTTAATATAATGCCCTCTTTATTTGAAATCCTCTTCAGGAGGTATTCATTGAGCTGATCATCGTCTTTTAAAAATTGCTCCTTCTTTCCCGCCAGCACTCTGTATAGGGGAGGTTGAGCAATATAAAGATGACCTCTTTCAATAAGGTCCGGCATCTGCCTGAAAAAAAAGGTCAAAAGAAGTGTGCGGATATGAGATCCATCGACATCCGCATCTGTCATAATAATCACCTTATGATACCTGAGGGAATCGATATTATACTCGTTTTCACCGATACCGGTTCCCAGAGCCACGATCAGGGTCCTGATTTCTTCACTAGAAATCATCTTGTCAAATCGTGCCTTTTCCACGTTCAGTATCTTTCCCTTCAGAGGAAGAATCGCTTGTGCCCTCCTATCTCTTCCCTGTTTGGCGGAACCACCGGCCGAATCCCCCTCAACAATAAAAATCTCACTCTTATTCGGATCTCTCTCTTGACAATCCGCCAGTTTCCCGGGGAGGGAATGATCTGACAAAACACCTTTGCGCCTTGCCAGATCCCTTGCTTTTCTAGCTGCTTCCCTTGCTCGGGCAGCATCAATAACTTTACTTAAAACAGCCTTGATAACGCTTGGGTTCTCTTCAAAATAACTGCTCAGCCCCTCATTAACCAGATTTTCGACCAGGCCTTTCACTTCACTGTTACCCAGTTTGGTCTTTGTCTGTCCTTCAAATTGAGGATTGGGAAGTTTTACGCTGATGACAGCTGTTAAACCCTCACGGACATCATCTCCCGACAACTTTTCTTTGAAGTTTTTTGAAAGTGGTGAATTTTGAAGATACTGATTAACGCTCCTCGTGAGGGCCGATTTAAAGCCACTCAGGTGAAAACCGCCCTCTCGTGTATTGATATTGTTGGCAAAGGTAAAGAGGTTTTCTTTGTAAGAATTGTTATACTGTATAGCAACTTCCATTAGGACATCGTTTTTTTCACCTGAAATCAAAATAGGTTTCTTGTGAAGCACCTCTTTGTTCTTGTTAAGATATTCGACAAAAGACCTTATCCCACCCTCATAAATAAAGTCTTTCTTCTTACCTGTACGTTCATCAAATATCTTTATACTGACGCCCTTGGTCAGAAAGGAGAGTTCTCTCATCCTTTTTGCCAATGTCTCAAAATTAAAATCGATCGTTTGAAATATATCCCTATCCGGGAAAAAATGGATTTTCGTTCCTCTCTTTTTTGTGAGGCCCTTCTCTTTCAGACTGTTAGCTGTATCTCCTCTTTCATAACGCTGAAAGTATATCTTGCCCTCTCTATAAATCTCAACTTCCAGATATTCAGACAGGGCATTGACGACTGAAACACCTACACCATGAAGTCCTCCAGATAACTTATAACTTTTATTGTCAAATTTTCCTCCCGCATGCAGTTTGGTCATCACCACTTCCAATGCGGGCATGTTTTCAGTTTCATGGATGTCTACCGGGATACCTCTCCCATTATCGGAGATAACAACGCTGTTATCACTTAATATACGGACATCAATACTATCGCAGTATCCTGCAAGGGCTTCATCTATACTATTGTCCACGACCTCATAGACAAGATGATGGAGGCCCTCCAAGCCTGTATTTCCGATATACATGGAGGGCCTTTTCCTTACTGCCGCCAGCCCCTCCAACACCTTGATGTCAGATGCAGCATATTCCTTTTCACCTTTGCTCATAATTAAAGCCTCATAGGCATAATCAAACCCAAGAACCCCAGATCACTCTCTCCCTTAAGGGTACAAGGTTTGGAATTATCAATAAAACCCAAAAGAATATCCTCACTTTCCATTGATTGAAGCGTTTCCACGAAGTACCGAGGGTTAAAACCCATTTCCAAACGCTCTTCCCGATACTCAACGGGAATCTTCTCTTGGGCCTCCCCGATATCAGGATTCGTCGAAACGAGCTCTAAAAAACCTTCATCCAGGGTTATCTTAACGGCCCGATAGCGCTCATTACTGAGAATCAGCATCCTTCTCATTGACTCTAAGAGGGATGACCTTTTTAGTTTTATGGAGCTTTTCGCGGTGTCCGGGATGATCGCACGATAGTCTGGAAATTTCGTTTCGAGGAGGCGTATAACCAGTATCACCGCATCTTTCTTAATAACACAGTTTTTGTCTTTGAATCCGATCTGGACAACCCCCCCTTCAGAGGCTAATTTATTTAGTTCAGATAACCCCTTTTTGGGAATCATGACTCCATTATTCAGATTCAGAAGCTCGACATCAGGGATACTTTTTTCTATTAGTGAAAGTCTATGGCCGTCCGTGGCCACCATTTTAAAAAAATGATTCCCATTCACCTCTGTGGTCTCCGTAAACACACCGGATAGCTTGAATCCGGCTTCCTCCAAAGTTACAGCATAAGAGGTCTTACTGATCATCTCACTGATGATTTTTCCTTCCACATCAATAGTTGTAACCTCCTCGGGCTCTATAAAAGAGGGAAACTCATCAGCAGTAAGAGAAGCAAGATCGAACTGTGCTGTGCCATCTGATATAAACACCCAATTATTTTCTTTCGCTTGTATATGGAACGTCTCATTCTTGCATTCTTTCAGAATCTCAAATAATTTCCTTCCTGAAATTGTCAAACTACCCTCTCTTATAGTTTCGGTAGAAATCGTTTCCTGGAATTGAAGCTCCAAATCAGTAGCCGATATAATAAGATTCGTTCCTACAGCCGTCAAAAGAACATTGGAAAGGATAGGCATATTGGTCTTCCTTTCTGTTATAGACTGAACCCTGGAAATACTCTTAAGAAATTTTTCTCGACTGATTTTGATTTCCATATGTGCCTCCGGAAAGATTCAATAAATGTTGAAGTGTCGATATATCATTAAAGTTTTAAGAAGATAAAAAATATACATAATAAAAGGGATGTATATTTGTTTAATAGTTATTTAATTTATTGATATAACTATCTATTTTTTTATTGATTTTTTAACCTCTTTTTAAAACTTTTCTTGTTCAATACTTTTTTCAACGTTCGTTTATGGTTTGTGAACAACTTTTAAAGACTTTTGTAAGAATTATAGAGTAACAGGAATAAATCGGTGTCTTCCGTTTAAAAAATATACTGGTCTCATCTCTTTTTATTCTATAAAGCTCTGCAACTGATTAATATCTTCTAACACACGTCTGTCTTTATCTCTCTTTTTGTCAATATTTCTGACGGCATACAAAACTGTTGAATGATCTTTACGACCGAAGGCCTCACCTATCGCCTTAAAGGATAAATCTGTCAGATTTCGGCTAAGGTACATGGCGATTTGTCTCGGATACGAGAAGTTCCTCCTCTTTTTGTTGGATAGGAGATCGGTCATGGAGATACCGAAGTAGCTGGCTGTGAGCTTTTGAATATGACGAATATCCACGTTGGATATCTCTCCATTCTTGATGATTGATTTTGCAGTGGATATGTCAATACTGCGATTATAAAAGGAAGTACCTGACTCTATCCTGAATAAATATTGAACCAGTGTCTTAATATCATTAGTCGAATTGGAGAGGAAGAAGACGACGTCGTCGTGGATCTTGATGTTTTTTTCCTTAGCCTTCTTTTTTAATATCTTTATTTTAGTCTTTTGGTCCAGCGTATTCATTTCACATACTAAACCGGAGCCAAGACGTGAGCTGAGATCGGGATTCATACCGTCGGTGTTCTTAGGGGCTGTTTTTCCTGCAAAGACCATCTGTTTATTGGAGGAGAAAAAAGTATCAAAAAGGAGAACAATTTCTTTTTGCAAGTTGCTCTTGCCGCTGACCAATTGGATATCGTCGATCACAAGAAAGTCGATAGCGCCGTATAGCTCTCTGAATCTTGGAGTGCTCTCACTTTCACTTGCGGCGGACCATTCAGTGTAAAATTGCTCCATTGGAATATATCTGACATCTAAGGAGGGAAGATTGGTGGATACTCTATTGGCAATAGCGTGGAGGAGATGGGTTTTGCCTGAGCTCAACTCGCAATGAATAAACAGTGGATTGTAATGGCCGACCGGGTTGTCAGCGACTTGGAGTGCTGAGGAATATGTAAAACGGTTGTTACTCGCCTTTATGTAATTATTAAAGCTGAATAATGGGTTGATGTCGTGGCTGAAAATCAAGCCGGTGTCTTTTGAACGACGAGGGATTTTTATGGCACGCTCCTCTTGTGGAGGTCTAATAGTAAAGTGTATTTGGGGTTGTATTTTAAAGTTTTTTTTGAAAGACTGTTTAATGTGATCAAGGTAATGCTCTTTGAGCCAATGTGCGACAAATTTGTTTGAAACTTCTATTTCAGCCCAGCCGGGTTTCAACTCTTTCAGCGCTGCTTGAGACAACCAGATATCAAATTCCGATTCAGCAATGTCCGATTTCAGGCTTGCGGTTATTTTATCCCAGACTGCTTTGTTCGTAAACATATTGTCGTTGGCCAAGAGTGTTATATTTTTATATATGCCTAATATTTAGAGGAATTTATCATAAATATCAACCAAAATTTAGTTGGACGCGGAGGTTATTATGACATACTCAATCGCTCTCGCAGGAAAAGGTGGAACAGGAAAAACCACAATGGCGGGATTTCTCATAAGATATCTTTCAGAACGAGGAAGAAACCCTATTCTTGCCGTTGATGCCGATGCCAATGCCAATCTAAACGAGGTCTTGGGACTTGAGGTGAACGATACTCTGGGCAATGCAAGAGAGGAAATGAAGACGGGGGTCTCCTCTGGAATGACGAAAGATGTTTTTATGGAGATGAAATTACAGGAAGCCGTTATAGAAAGCGATGATTTTGATCTTGTCGTGATGGGACGGCCTGAAGGACCTGGTTGTTATTGCGCGGCGAATTCTCTCTTGGTCCAGTATTTGGACAAATTGATTGGTAATTATGCGTCTGTTGTGATCGACAACGAGGCCGGTATGGAGCATTTGAGTCGATTGACCACCAATAATATTGATGTCCTCCTATTAATTTCAGACTCAACACGAAGAGGCATGCAAGCAGCGGCAAGAATTTCAGAAATAGCAGATGAACTGAATCTCAATATAGGAAAGAAGCGGTTGGTGGTTAACCAGGCAAAAGAGGAGGAGGAATCGACTATTCGTCAAATGGCTGCTGATTTTGGGTTGGAGATTGCGGGGATCGTGATGGATGATCCTGACGTGAGAGATTTTGATCTCAATGGCAGACCTACGTTAGAACTGACCGGAGACAACAAGGCACTCAAACAGGCATTTCAGATTTTCGACACGTTTATTTAAGGCATTCCCGGGCAGGCGAAGATATTCTACTCAATCTTGATCTAGTGCGTGACGCCTTGATGGTCTGGATTCTACCCTCCCTTTTGGGTCGCACGGTTGCCTTGAGAGGGAGTGGTCTGTTTAACGAGAGATAAACCAGTTATTTCCAATGATAGGGAAGTATGACACTATATATTGTGGGTAGACTAAAATACCCACTGTATGTAGGTTTTCAGCGGAGTGTGGGGAACCCTTCTAAATCACTCTAAAATTTTCTTGACAATGTATCCCATTTTCATTAATTTGCACGTGCAATGTATCCGGTGAAAATCTTGCTTTAAGACGCTTTGTAATATTTTTCACAATTAGATCTTTTTTACAAGTTCGGTTGCGGCAATATCTTCTGTTGCTGATGCGTGAGTGTGACAAAAAAACATGAAGGAGGAAGAGAAATTGGCCTTTGAGATACCAAAACAGCCTTATTCAGGAAAAATAGGAGAGACGGTTATAGGGACAGGAAACAGTGCGATAAAGATCGGAGGAAAGGATTGTTACCCATTCCACTCATTTGAGGGCACTATTCCCAATCCGCCGAAGATTGCAATGGAGGTATGGGATTACGACCCCAAGGAAGAATGGCCCGCCGCAGCGATTGAACCATTTAAGGATGTGATTTCGTCACCTGAGGCATGGGCAAAAAAGTGCGTTGATGACTATGGCGCCGACGCTATCGTTATCCAATTGAAAAGTACCGATCCGAACGGAATGGACAGGGGCGCGGATGAGGCGGCCCAGACAGCAAAAAAGATTGCAGATACCGTAGATGTACCTCTGGTCTTCTGGGGAACAGCCAATAACCAGAAAGATGAGGAGGTCCTGAAGAAGATCTCAGAGCTGTGTGAGGGGAAGAACGTTGCCTTGGGCCCGGTCGAAGAGGCCAATCATAAGGGTATAGGTGCCAGCGCGTTGGGATATGGTCATAATATAGTGGCCTCTTCACCTATTGATGTAAATCTTGCGAAGCAGCTCAATATTCTCTTGGGAAACCTCGGAGTCAAATCCGAGAAGATCGTGGTAGACCCAACGACCGGAGGGCTGGGTTACGGTCTGGAATACAGCTATTCTGTTATGGAACGCATATCCATGGCCGCGTTAACACAAGAGGATGATAAACTGCAGGTCCCCATGATAAACAACATCGGAAATGAAGTGTGGAAATCTAAGGAGGCCCAACAGGATATTGATGAGGCTCCTACGCTTGGGGATCCGGAGAAACGTGCCGTAATGATGGAGACCACGGCGGCGGTCTCATATCTCCTGGCCGGATCAGATGTCGTTATTCTAAGGCATCCCGAAAGCGTCCGTCTTACCAGGGCGTTTATTGATCTTATGTTGAATGGCGGTTCAGCCGGTGATGTAAAGGAAGTACATAAGGCCTTACCCCTTGAAGAAGCTGATCTGCTGTCTATTTCACCTGAACCGGATCTCGATCTTGGCGAGGCTGAGGCGGCCCCTGAAAAAGCGGCTCCAAAGCCCAAGAAGGAGGCCCCAAAAGTCGAGAAAAAAGAGAAACCAACGAAGGCCAAACCAAAGAAGGCGAAAGCCGAAGAAAAACCGGCTCCTGAAAAAGAGGAGAAAAAGCAAGTAGATGCCAAGACAAAAGCCAATGCAGAGGCGGAAGCTAAAGCCAATGCAGAGGCGGAAGCTAAAGCCAAGGCAGAGGCGGAAGCTAAAGCCAAGGCGGAGGCAGATGCCAAAGCCAAGGTAGAGGCAGAGGCCAAAGCCAAGGCAGAAGAGGTGGCGAAAAGAGAGTCGGAAGAGGAGGCCATACGAGCGCAGAGGGCCAAAGAACGAGAAGAAAGAATGATGAAGGGCTCAAAAGCATTGGAAAAAGAGGGTACCGTAACCCCCGCCCAGGTACAAAAGACAGAGATAGAAAAAATACTTGAAAGGTTAAACAGGATTCATAGGAGAGGTGTTAATTGAGGCGAGAAACCGTCACAGCTTTGAAAGAGGAGCTGATATTTTGACCTCTTGGTCGGTAATCTTGAACAAAAAAAATACGAGGAGGAACCTCTAATGGCAGAAGAAAAAGCAACGGTCGCAAAACTGGAAAAGAAGAAAAAGGCGGTTGATCCGGTGGCGGCCTCGGTTGATGTTGCAACACAGGAAATGATAATCCGCTCCCAAGAATTGGGAGTTGAAACAGTTTTTGACAGGGCCCTTTCCATGAAGCCCTGTAATATCGGCGTCCAAGGCACCTGCTGTAAAAATTGTTCTATGGGTCCCTGTCGTTTGCCCCTTCCCAAGGGTGGCATTGAGGGGGAAGATGAAAGAAAAGGCCTGTGCGGTGCCACGGCTAATACAATCGCGGCGAGGAATTTCATTAGAATGATAGCTGGCGGCGCAGCGGCCCATTCCGACCATGGACGCTCCGTTGCTGAAGTTTTTATCTCAGCAGCGAACAAGACCACTGACGCTTACAAGATCAAAGACACGGTCAAACTGATTGATGTTGCCAAAGATCTCGGCGTTGCCACCACAGTAGAGGTGGATGGTGAAGAGGTGGATCGGGATCTGGATGAAATTGCCGTGGAAGTCGGCGAAGTCGCCATGAATGAGTGGGGCAAGCCTGAAGGCGAGCTTTTGTATCTCAAGAGGGCGCCTGAGGCAAGATATGAGATCTGGAAAAAACAGGGTGTGCTTCCGAGAAATATTGACAGGGAAATCGTAGAAATCATGCATCGCACCCATATGGGCGTTGACCAGGATTACAAAAACCTGATCAAACAGGGAACGCGGGCAGCTATTGCAGACGGATGGGGCGGCTCTATGCTGGCAACCGATCTTCAGGATATTCTCTTCGGGACCCCTTATCCTGTCCAGTCCGAGGCAAATCTGGGCATTATGAAGGAGGACCACGTAAATATTATTGTCCATGGTCATGAACCGGTCCTGTCCGAGATGATCGTGGCGGTGGCCCAGTCCAAGGAGATGATCGATTATGCAAAAGAAAAGGGCGCCAAGGGAATTCAGTTAGGTGGAATCTGCTGCACAGCCAATGAAATGCTGCAGCGTCATGGTGTCCCGTTGGCAGGGACATTCCTGCAGCAGGAACTGGCCATTATTACCGGGGCCTGCGATGCTATGGTCGTAGATATTCAGTGTATTTTCCAGAATCTGGCCAACGTGGCCAAATGTTTTCATACAAAGTTGATCACCACCCACCCCATCGCCAAGATGGAACAGGACAATGTCATTCATATAGAATTCGATGAACACCATGCCATCGAGGATGCCAAACGGATCGTTAAGATGGCCATTGACAACTTTGAAAACCGCGGCTCAGAGGTCATGATTCCTAAACACAAGGCGACCCAGGTGGCAGGATTCGGTGTTGAGTCCATAAGATACCATCTCGGGGGCACCTTTCGCGGAACCTATTACACCCTGAATGACAATATCATCAACGGTCGGATCCGTGGTGTGGCCGGTGTGGTCGGTTGTAACAATGCAAGGACGAGGCACAATGATGGCCATTTGACTGTAGTAAAGGAGTTGATCAAGAACGACGTGCTTGTCCTGACAACCGGGTGCAACGCCATAGCCTGCGCCATGGAAGGCCTGTTGACCCCTGAATCGGCCGGCGTGTACTGCGGTCCCGGCCTCTCAGAGGTCTGTGAGACCGTGGGTATTGCTCCGGTCCTTCACCTGGGTTCTTGTGTGGACAACAGTCGCATTCTTCTGGCAGCGACAGAGGTGGTCAAGGCAGGGGGCCTGGGAAATGACATATGCGACTGGCCCGTTGCCGGAAGCGCGCCGGAATGGATGAGTGAAAAAGCGATCAGCATCGGTCATTATGTCGTCGCCTCGGGAATCTACACGGTCTTCGGGGTCACACTGCCCACGTCTGGAGCACCGGTCTTTCATGACTATTTAACGAAGGAGTTCGAGAAGATCTACGGCGGCATGTGGGATATCGAGCCTGATCCGATTAAGCATGCCCACTTGATGATAGCCCATATCGACAAAAAGCGTAAAGAATTGGGTATTGATAGGGCCAGGGAACGAGTCTTGATGGATATGGCCGATCGCCAGGCCCTTGAAGTTTGATATAAAGTCAATAAGACTATATTTTTGATACAGGATTAATATAAATCCTCAGCGAAGGAGGAACGTATGTCAAAGTTAGTAGCGTTTGCAGCCATTCAGGGTGGCTATAAGGTAGTATCAACCGTTGAGGGCGAATACAAAAAGGCCCTTGAGACCCATGATGCCAGTTCTAAGATCGGTTTTCCTAACACGGCTTATTATCTTCCCGTGATCTATTCTTTGACCGGCATGAAATGTGAGACCCTGGAAGATTTACAGAAGCCGCTTGATTTTGCGCGCGGTCTTCTGCCTCCTCATGTAAAAAGCAAAAACCATCTCCCATACCTTGGTCCCTTGCTGGATGCCGGTATGGCTGCCCTTTTTGCCTATGAAATAAGTGAGGCCATACGTATTCTGAATGAACCCGATTTCTACATCTCTCAAGAAGATCCTGATATTGAGGGTGGAAAGCTGTGGGTCGGGCCTGCCGATGACACGATTCTCAGAAAAAGAGGCGTTGAGTTTGTGGATGGGTCCGCCCCTGGTTTCGCAGCTATTGTGGGGGCGGCCCCTGATGCTGAAACCGCCAAGATGATTGTGGAAGATTACCAGAAGAAGAGTCTCTATATCTTCTGCGCGGCAAACCACAATGGGAAAACAGTGGTGGAACAGTGTATTGAGGCGGGGATGCAGGTAGGCTGGAATACGAGGATCGTGCCTTTCGGCCCTGACATTTCCTCAGCGATCTTTGCCCTCGGTTTCGCCAACAGGGCCGCCATGGCCTTTGGTGGCGTACAACCTGGTGACTACAACACAATGTTGACATACAATAAGAATCGGATTTTTGCCTTTGTCAATGCATTGGGTGACATTGGGACTGAATGGGCGGTTGCCGCTGCCGGTTGCGTGAACTGGGGTTTCCCAACCTTGGCCGATACCGACATTCCCGAGATTCTCCCCACAGGGATCTGTACCTATGAGCATGTTGTGGCCAATGTGCCCCATGTTGAGATGTGCCAGAAATCTGTCGAGGTTCGCGGACTCAAGGTGACCGTTTCCGAGATCGATATCCCCTGTGCCTTTGGCCCGGCCTTTGAGGGCGAAAGGGTCAGGGGGGCCGACCTTTACTGCCAGACGGGTGGAGGCAAGGAGCAATGCACCGAGCTTGTCAAGATGGCCGAGATGAATGAGATAGAAGATGGCAAGATAGAAGTCATCGGACCTGACGTAACGGACGTGAAGGAGGGTGACAATTTTCCTTTGGGCATATTTGTTCAGATCGCGGGCCGTGAATTCCAGCCCGACTTTGAGCCGATCATTGAACGCCAGATTCATCACCTCACAAACTATATCCAGTATATCATGCATATCGGTCAGCGCGATATTTCTTGGATTCGTGTGAGCAAGTCCGCCATTGAAAAGGGGTTCACCCTCAAGGATATAGGCGTGGTCCTTCATGCCAAGTTTCACCAGGATTTCTCAAACATTCTGGATAAGGTTCAGGTCACTTTATATACAAACAAGAAAGATGTGGACGATCTGACTGAAAAAGCGAGAGCCGAATACAAGATGAGGGACGAACGTGTAGAAAAGATGAAAGACGAGGATGTGGAGATATATTATTCATGCACACTCTGTCAATCATTCGCCCCCAACCACGTGTGCTCGGTCAGCCCGGAAAGGACAGGCCTGTGCGGAGCCTACAACTGGATGGATTGTAAGGCGGCCTATGAGATAAACCCCACGGGCCCGAACCAGCCCATAGAAAAGGGTGAATGTATTGATCCTGTCCTGGGCCAGTGGAAAGGGGTCAATGATTTTGTCTTTAAGGCATCGAGGGGAAATGTCACCCACTACAATTTCTATTCGATGGTGAACGACCCTATGACCACATGCGGTTGCTGCGAATGTATTGCCGCCATGCTCCCTGCGTGCAATGGAGTCATGACCGTGGGCAGGGAATACGCAGGAGATACCCCATGCGGTATGAAGTTCACCACCTTGGCCGGCGTGATGGGCGGCGGGGCCTCTTCTCCCGGATTTGTGGGCCATTCCAAGTTCAACATTACTCAGGGCAAATTCATCACAGGTGACGGCGGGCTTGCCCGTATGGTATGGATGCCCAAGGGGCTTAAAGAAGAATTGAAAGAGCGTATTGTAAAACGCGGAGAACAGCTTGGAATTCCTAATCTCTACGACATGATTGCCGATGAGACCGTGGGTACAACAGAGGAAGAGATACTCCCTTTTCTTGAAAAAGTCGGACATCCGGCCCTGAAGATGGATCCTCTCGTTGGATAGGGAATAAAATGGAGCCAAAATGAGGGATGCAAAGCAGTCCTCATTTTGGCTCTAGTGAATCTATAGTGAGTTAGGAGAGAATAATGGGATTAACTGGAATTCAGATCTTTAAGATGTTACCGAAGACCAATTGCGGCGAGTGCGGAGTCCCCACATGTCTGGCATTTGCCATGAATTTGGCCTCAGGGAAGGCGGAACTAGACGCATGCCCTTATGTTTCAGATGAGGCCAGGGAGAAACTTGACGAAGCATCTGCTCCTCCCATCAGGCCCGTGGCTATCGGCGCCGGCGCGAGGGCTTTTAAGGCAGGTGGTGAGACGGTGATGTTTCGACATGAAAAGACCTTTTATAGTCCAACAGGCCTTGCCGCACTCATGCCCTCGGATATGGCTCCAGATGATATGGATAAGAAGCTCAAGGAGTGGAACGCCCTTCAGTTTGAAAGGGTGGGGCTCAATTTGAGGCCGGAATTGGTAGCCTTGAAGGATGCGACAGGCGATGCCGGGGCATTTGCCTCCGCAGCCAAAAAGATTGCTGAAGAGAGTGAATTTGGTCTCATCCTCATGAGTGATAAGGTCGATGTGATCAAGGCTGGACTTGACGTATGCGCCTCCAAAAAGCCGATACTGTATGCGGCGACATCTGGCAATGCCGATGACATGGGGAGTCTGGCAAAAGAGTCGGGGGCCCCTTTGGCTATCAAGGCCGATACCATAGATGACTTGATAGCACTGAGCGACAAGCTTACAGGGATGGGTCTTAAAGACCTGATCCTCGATTCCGGCTCGAGGGAGCTAAGGCAGTGTTTTGAGGATCAAGTGGTTATTCGGAGGGCCGCACTTAAAGCCGGGAATAGGTCTCTTGGGTTTCCCACCATCACCTTTCCCTGCGAAATGGCGGACAATCTTGACGTTGAGACGGTCGCCGCATCCATGTTGATCGCAAAATATGCCGGACTCGTGGTTTTGTCGGATTTCAAAGGTGAGAACCTCTTCCCGCTTCTCCTGGAAAGGCTGAATATATTCACCGATCCACAACGTCCTATGACCGTGACGGAAGGTATCTATGAGATCGGCGGGCCTGATGAAAACTCACCTGTACTCGTGACCACAAACTTCTCTCTTACCTATTTTATCGTGAGCGGTGAAATTGAGGGAAGCAGGGTGCCGAGTTGGCTCCTTATACTGGACACAGAGGGCCTTTCCGTGATGACGGCATGGGCGGCAGGCAAGTTCTCAGGGGATCTGGTAGGCATGTTTGTGAAAAAATGCGGCATTGCCGACAAGATCAATCACCGAAAAGTCATTATTCCGGGATACGCCGCTGCGATCAGCGGAGAGATGGAGGAGGAGTTGCCCGATTGGGAAGTCATGATTGGCCCCAGGGATGCCTCCCTGATTCCCAAATTTCTGAAAGAAATGGCTTAGAGGGCTTACGGGGATAACCAAAAGAAACGAGAGAGGGAGTGAACCCATGTTATTGATCGGAGAGAATTTGAATGTAATCAGTACGGTTATTGGAAAGGCCTTTAAAGAAAAGGATCCTGGCCCGATAGCTGAGGAGGCGAAAAGACAAAAGGAAAAGAACATGGACTGGATTGACATCAACCTGGGGCCGGCAAGAAAGGGTGGCCCTGAGCTGATGGAATTTGTTGTCAAGACGGTTCAGGAGGAGATAGGGGATTCTACACCTCTCTGTCTGGACACCTCCAACATTGAGGCCATGGAGGCGGGATTGGCTGTTCATAAGGGAAAGGCGATAATTAACTCCATTATGTGTCGGCCGGAACGCTATGAGAAGATGATACCTCTCGCTGTCAAATACAACGCCCAGATGGTTGCCCTGATGTGGGGTCCGGATGGATTGCCTAGGGATGAAAATGAGAGGGCCGCCCTTGCCGTAGAACTTATTTATGCGGCCAATGAAGCGGGAGTTGCCAATGAAGACATCTTTGTAGATGGCATCGTCACCCCTGTGAATATCCAGCAGCCCCAGGCCATCAGCCTCATGAATTTTCAGGAAATGCTCCAAGATATAGCTCCGGGTGTCAAGTCAACGTGCGGCCTCTCCAATATTTCAAACGGTCCCCCGGACAATCTCCGACCCATACTGAACCAGACATACATGGTGATGTTGGAGAGGACAGGTATGTACTCCTGCATTGCCGATGCCTATGATGACGGTCTAATAGCCATTGCCCGTGGAGAAAGGACTGATATTGTAGACCTCATTCACAAGGTGATGGACGGGGAAGATGTTGATGATCAATCCCTGCCCGATGATCCGAATGACGGTTGGAAATTGATAGACTACGTGAAGACCGCGCGCGTCATCTTGGGCCAGTCCCTGTATTCGGATTCCTGGCTTGAACTCTAAGCGGAGCGAGCTCAAGGTCCACAGGGCGTATTGACATTTCACTATAAGCCTCTCCATAAAGACAAAATAGATGGGGGGGTTTATTTTTTTATCCCATCGTTCGAAATGCGTCAGAGCGGTCTCAGATCAATGGGAATCCCAACAAAACTACGATTGGAAACAATGGTATTATAAGGAGGTAAGGGTATATGGAAGAGGGAAGAATCGCTGTCCCATCGGTCGAGAAAGGGGGGCTGGATGCCAAACGATCCGGGCATTTCGGCCATTGTGATGTCTTTACTCTCGTGGATGTAGAGGGCGGGAAAATCAAGAGTGTTTCCGCTGTGCCTAACCAGAGCCATGTTCAGGGTGGGTGTATGGTCCCGGTGAATTTGCTGGCTGAACACAAAGTGAACGCCCTGATTGTCGGCGGTATCGGCATGCGTCCCCTTATGGGGTTTAGGCAGGCGGGCATTGATGTCTATTATGACGGCACACGGCCTGACATAAGACCCGTTGTGGAAGACCTGATTGCGGGAAAGCTTCCCGTTATTAGCGATGATCAGGTCTGTGGCGGCGGCGGACATTAATTCGGAAATGTAAATAAGATCGTATCCTTTACAACATGTTGACGATATAATACGATACAAAGGATAGTATGAATGGAAAAACCAGGGGAATTAGATGCGGGCGTCTTTAAGATGCTCTCTGAATCGGGATATTCTGACAAGGCGATTCAGTATTTCTTGGATAGAGATAAGATCGGCGTCATAGAAGGCGCGGATCAAATTACTGATCTCACCGGACCATGTGGCGATACAATGAAAATATCCCTCAATATCGATGGGGACAGAATTGATGATGCCAAAATACAGGTCATGGGCTGCCCCGGTGCAGTGGCCTCCGGGTGTGCCCTTGTGAGTCTTGCCAGGGGCAAGAGCCTCCAAGAAGCAGAATCTATTGACCTCGATGTTCTTTACAAGGAGCTGGAGAAATTGCCTGACCAAAAGGTCCATTGTGCCAGGCTCGCCATTAAGACCTTACAGAAAGCCGTTAAGGAATATCGGAACAAGAAGGAAGCATAAACAATAAATTCAGCACATCAAAGAAAGGTAGTTTTACCAGAACCTTTTGGATATATTTATGAAAATCGCCGTTACTTCCACCGGTTCAGATCTGGATTCTGAGGTTGATCCCAGGTTTGGGAGGGCTCGGTTTATCCTTATTGTTGACTCAGAGACACTTGCTTTTGAGGTGGTGGACAACAAAGACAACTTAGAGGCCCTAAAGGGTGCGGGCATTCAGGCCGCCAGCATGATAAGTAAAAAAGGTGCGAATGTTCTTCTCACCGGCCATTGCGGCCCTAATGCGATGAAGGCCCTTAATGCCGCAGAGATCGGGGTGGCTAACAATGCCTCGGGCAGTGTCAAGGATGCTGTGAAGGCCTATCTGGCAGGTGAATTGCCTCTGACAAAAGAGGCGGATGTTGAAAGCCAGTGGTAGTTAACCTCCAGCCTTAGTCTTGACCGTATCTGATAGCACGTATTAGAACAGACAAACATGTGAATTTCTCCCCACATGTTTCTCCGGATAGAAGGCTCTCTTCTATTCTTTAACACCAGCCTGGAATGTTAGAATGCCCTTTCTCACCAGTTTATAGGTTTTCATTGGTGGGTGTGCCTTCTCAAGCCAAAATCTTATTGTTTCTGAGGGAAGGGACGGCATTAAAAAGGAGCACTTTTCCTATTCCAAAGACCTTCAGAATGACCTAATTTGAATTATGACCCCTTCCCAGCAAAGTGCCACGTCAGAAGAGAGACAGTTCAGGCTGGTCAAGTATTTTGCCTATACAAGCTTTATCGTTCTGATCATATTCAGTTTCCCCTTCTCTGTTTTGATCTCACGGCAGGCCAAAGAAATATTGATGAAGAACTATGAAAACTATGCCCTTCTTCTCGGTCAAAATCTGAACTACCAGGTGTATCAAAATTTTGTAGTCCCGGCGGTTATGCGTTTCGGCGCTGTCAGTCTGGTCGATAAGAGACAGCAGGAACGCCTTGACAAGATAATCAAGACGACCATTCATAGCTTAAACATTGACCTTGTCAATGTTTACGATATCGGAGAGGGGGTTATCGCCTACAGCACCAATCACAGGCTGTTGGGCAAGAAGGTAAAAGACTGTCCAGGATACAGACAGGCTATAAAGGGGAAAGAATCTTCAGGGTTGATAATAAGCGGGGAAGATCTCTTCGGCCTCGGCATAGAGGGGCTGGGTGGAGAGCAAAAACTGAGGACATTCATAGCATTTAGGGGCATTCACCCTCTTACCGGGCAAAAAAGCTATGTGTTGGGAGTTTTTGAGATAATCCAGGATTTAACTCGTGAGTATCAATCCATAGTCAGGCTGCAGTTCCTTATATTCGGGCTCTCTATCCTTATTATGGCCTTGATTTTTGTGGCCCTCCTTCTGATCGTGCGCAAGGCGGAGAGGACGATAGGTCAGAGGGCGTTGCGACAGAGGGAGCTGGAATCTCAACTGCATCATGCCGAGCAGTTGGCCGCTTTGGGACAGATGGTTGCGGGTGTCTCTCATGAGATCAGGAATCCTTTGGGAATCATTAGAAGTACGGCCGAATTACTCAGAGGTTCCGCTGATTCGGACGAGGTCCAAAAAAGACTTTCGGGAGTCATCATCGAGGAATCAAGCAGATTGAACAATATAGTTACGGAGTTTCTCGACTATGCGCGTCCCCAGGTCCCGAAAGAAAGGGCCTGTGATTTGAAGGAGATTATTGACAGGAACCTGACCTTTTTGGAACCTGAATTGGATAGGGCGGGCATCCATATTGTCAGTCATAACCTGAACGGGCCCCTCAAAATCATGGCAGATCCGGATATGCTTTACAGGGCATTCCTCAATATCTTGATGAATGCCATTCACTCCCTGGATAGGGGCGGCGAGATCAATATCGGTGTATGGGAGGAGAGATACTATTATGTCTTGCGTTTTGAAGATACAGGGAGTGGCATCAATGAAGAGGACCTCAACAGGATATTTGACCCCTTTTTTACAACAAGAGACAGAGGGAGCGGCCTTGGCCTCTCTATTGTGAAGAATATTATAGAGGGGCATGAAGGAAGTATTTGGATAGAAAGCAAGGAGGGGGTGGGCACTAAAGTGATGGTTCGTTTGCCGAGGAGATAAAGGGGTTAGGATGGAGACAATCCTTGTTGTGGATGATGAAAAAAACTATCTTGTGGTCTTGGAAGCACTCTTGTCAAAAGAGGGTTATGAGATTCTTACATCCGGGAACGCAAGGGATGCCTTAAGACTGGTTGAAGAGGCGGATCTTGATCTCGTGATCACTGATGTGAAAATGCCGGGCATGAGCGGCATGGAACTGCTTGAGGCCTGCAAAAAAAAGAAGAAAGAACTTCCCGTGATAATGATGACGGCCTTCGGCACGATTGAAATGGCCGTAGAGGCCATGAAAAAACATGCCTATGACTATATTACAAAGCCTTTCGAAAATGAGCAACTGAAGCTCACCATTAAAAAAGCCCTTGAGAGACATCGACTTGTCAAAGAAAATAGGCTGCTCACCGAGGCTCTGTCAGACCGCTTCAGATATCAGAACATGGTCGGCAAGAGTAAGCCGATGCTTAAGGTATTTGATATCATAGAAAAAGTAGCTCATTCAAAGGCCTCCGTGCTCATTTCGGGGGCGTCTGGAACGGGCAAAGAACTCATTGCCAAGGCGATACACTACAGTGGTCCAAGAAGAGAACGGCCCTTCGTTTCCACTAACTGCGGCGCACTCACGGAGACCCTGCTGGAAAGTGAGCTTTTTGGACATGAACGGGGGGCCTTTACCGGCGCGGTTACCATGAAGAAAGGACGGTTTGAGCTGGCCGACAATGGCACCCTGTTTCTCGATGAAGTGGGTGAAATGCCTCCCTCCTTACAGGTCAAACTCCTCAGGGTCTTGCAGGAAATGGAATTTGAGAGAGTCGGTGGCACCAGAACCATCAAAGCAGATGTCCGTGTCATTTCCGCAACTAATAGGAATATTAAAGAGGATGTGGCAGCGGGGCTTTTTCGAGAAGACCTCTTTTATCGCCTTAACGTCGTTAACATCGAGATCCCAGCACTTCGGGAACGACTCGATGATATTCCCCTTCTTGTAAGGCATTTTCTCGAAAAATATGGCAGTGGAAGGGAGCCGGGGAGTATTGAATTGACACCTGAGGCGTGGAAGGCGATTTATTCATATTCCTGGCCGGGGAATGTGAGGGAGCTGGAAAACACCCTTGAGAGGGCGCTTGTATTCAACTCAAGCGGTGTCATAACGATTGAGGATTTGCCGGAGTTGGTCAGCAGGGAAGAAGCCGAGCTGGATGTCGAGAGATTTGTCCCTCCCGGAGTGGCGCTCCCGAAGGCCCTTGAACAAATCGAAGAAAACTTGATCAGAAGGGCCCTCGCCCAAAATAACAATGTCCAGTCTCATGCCGCACGCATGCTCGGGATCACAAAGAGCCTTATACAACATAAAATCAAGAAGTACAAAATTACTATTTAAAGGTACAATATTTTGTACCGACAGTATGGGTGTTATATTAATAAGTTACAGCCTCAGGGTATCCGCAGGGTAATTTTTGGTACAAAATATTTTACTTACTTCCGAAAAGAGGCGAATTCCGAGAAGAGGAGATGTCAAAAATAGCTTGTTAATTCAGGTTGTTAGGGCCAGGCTTCTCGGATTGTCTCTATTGGCAAACCTTTTGCATAATCTCTAAAACACAGCAAGAAAAAAACTCTTTCCTCCGAAAAACCCGGCTATCCCATGAATAGCCGGGTTTTTTGTTGGCAGGACACCTTTTGCCAATATGGACAAGGAGGGCGAACATACCCATCAGAGACACGGCTTCGGTCAGTTGAAGATTAAAAAATGTGCTTGATCGGACAATGCCACGACGGGGCCTTCCGAAACTGCCCCTAATAGCCGAGCCGCCTCAAGGCCTTGGTGTCCTTACTCCAATTCGGCTCGACCCTCACGACGAGATCCAGATAGATATGCCTGTCGAATATCCTTTCCAGCTCGGTCCTCGAAGATTGGCCTATGGCCTTGATCATCCTGCCTCTTTTGCCTATAAGGATTCCCTTCTGGGACTCTGATTCCACATGGATTCGGGCGGAAATATGGAGCACATGATTCCTCTCTTTTTCCTCCATGTTTTCGACAGTCACTGCAGAGGAGTATGGCAATTCCTCTTTGAGGTGGAGATATACCCTCTCTCTGATTATCTCCGAGACGAGGAACCTCTCTGTCTGGTCAGCTGTGATCTCTTTGGGGAAAAATTCGGGCCCCGGCCTGAGCCGAGATTTGAGCTCTGATAAGAGGATCTCAACCCCGTCACCATTGCGCGCGGAAAGAGGAATGATCGAGTCAAAGGGATACTCTGACTTATAGTGATCAATAACCGGCAGCAAGTGAGCTTTGGGAGCGGTATCGATCTTGTTAATGAGAAGGATAACGGGCTTTTTGTGGCCTTTGAGATCCTCGACAATGGACGATATCCGGGGGTCATAAGGCTGACCCACATCTATCATCAAGAGCAGCAAGTCGACTTCACTGAATGTTGCGCGGGCTGAGCGTACCATGCTTTCATGAAGAGGTGTCTTGGCCTCATGGATACCTGGAGTGTCAGTCAACACGATCTGAAAACCCTCTCCATGGTAGACGCCGATTGTACGGTTCCTGGTGGTTTGGGGTTTGGGAGAGACAATGGCCAGTTTTTTTCCGACAACGCGATTCATAAGGGTGGATTTCCCCACGTTGGGCGGTCCGACAATAGCCACAAAACCGGATAAAAACTTCATTCTCTTTCGATCCTTATTCTCCCTGTGGGGAGAGAATCATCCAGCTGAATGCGGATGTTAGGTGTCCCTGTCTTTTCCTGAAGCCAGGCAAGGCCCTCGTTTTTATAACCCCTCAGAAGGTGGACATCCTGTTTAGAGACCAGAATCCTGATATCGGCCTGGCTCCCAGGTATCGGCAATTGAGGCTCAATAGTGTGCCGATAAACCCCTGAACGGACCATCTGCCCAAAGGAAGGATGCCAGGGACCTGCGACAATCTGATCTTTTGCGGTCAATGAGGGAGAACTCATCAGACCGATCCGAATGACCTTGATTATTTTCTCCTCGAAGTGAATACAGCTTTCTATACATATATTTAGGGCTTCCACGAGAGTCATCGGTCTGTATCGTCCCTCCCTGTAGAGAGAGTGAAGTTTCGTCCCCTGAATAACGACGGTAGGATACAGCCGGACCAGGTCGGGCCGAAGAGATACCACTTGTGTGACCGTCGACCGAAAGCACTCTGGAGAATCTCCTGGGAGACCCGGCATAAGTTGGATCCCCACTTTGAGACCATGTTTCTTTATGCGACGGACGGCCCGGACACTGTCTTCTACCGAGTGCCCTCTTTCGGAGAGTTCCAGCACATGGTTATCCATCGATTGAACGCCCAATTCAACAGTATCGACCCCCGCTTCTTTCATTAAGCGTAACCGTTCATCATCAATAGCGTCCGGCCTGGTCGAGACCCTGATGGAATAAAACAGCTTTTTTGTCAGGTAAGGGGAGACAGCCCCTAAAAGTTCTTGCATCCGTGAGAGGGGAAGCCCGGTAAAGGTGCCTCCATAAAAGGCAACCAGAGGCCTTCGGTTTGGATTAAAACCCTTAGAACAAATCGCCCGGTTGAGGATGTCTTGAACCTGCCGCGCACCCAAGAGGCGTCTTGGGTGTGATGTTATCTTCTGCTGCTCGCAAAAGACACAGTGATGCGGGCACCCCTGATGAGGGATAAAGATGGGGACAATAAATGGCCTTAACGCGCCTTTAGACAATAAAAGGCCTCCTTAGCGGCCTTTTGCTCGGCCTCTTTCTTACTCCTCCCCTCGGCGTGGGCCAGCAACTCCCCATTGATATGCAAAGCCACCCTAAATCTCCTGTCGTGGGGAGGGCCGCTTTCTTCTTTCAGGTTGTAAGTCGGGAGGGTTTTGTAAGTCTGTTGGGTGTACTCTTGAAGGAGGCTTTTGAAATCGTTTGTCGGTTCATCGGTATAAATCTCCTCAATTTGATGAGAAAATAGTTCACGTATAATCTCAAGGGACCTGTCAAAACCTGCATCGAGATAAAGTGCCCCCAAGAGGGCCTCTACGGTGTTGGCGAGGATAGACGTCTTTTCTCGTCCTTTGCTTAGCTCTTCACCTTTCCCAAGGAGGAGATAATCCCCCAATCCCAACCTCGTGGCTATTCGATTTAGGCCCGCCTCATCTACAATATGGGCCCGGTATTTTGACAGGTCTCCCTCTCTGGCATGCTCGAAAAGATCCATAAGGATGTGACTTATTGCCAAATCAAGCACGGCATCACCTAAGAACTCAAGACGTTCATTGTCTTCAAGGTGCGGGTCTGTCTGATGTTCATTGACATACGATGAGTGCCTAAACGCCTGCTTAAGAAGCGCTGAATCTTTAAAGGTATAACCCAATGCATTGGTTAAGGTCCGAAGTCTTTCGGTCTGAGAATGTGAATTCATCGGTAACCCTTTCATATTCCATACGATCCCTTTTTGTATCTTACAGAAGGCCCGGTTGATTTTCAACTTAAGAATAGGGCGGATCCTTGTAATCTTCACAAAAGCCGAGGGGTAGTCTTAAAAGATTTATAGATCAAAGAAATGATTGTGCATCAGCAGTGAGAAACTCGATATATTGGTTGACTTATTCCTGGTATATTGTCTATAATAACCGCTTTTTTGAAGACACACGATTTTTATAGGACAGAAGGCGTGCCAGGCCTCTCGTCTTATTCCTGCTCGCGCCGTCTGTTTTTTTTGGTTGAGAGATTTTGTGAGTCTGTACATAACCTTGTGGGCCTCTAATAAAGGGGCGAATCATAATTTTAAAAGGTATGAATAAGGGGCTGGACAGGCAAGGAAGACGGTTCCCATCTGTTGAGAATGTTAGGGTATTGCGATGGAAAAAAATATCATCCTAAACGAGCAGGATATTCTTGATGCGATCAGGAAGATTTCTGAGCAGATTGTGAAAAAGAACCCTCTCATGGAAGAGGTTGTGATTGTTGGGATACGCACCGGTGGGGCATTTCTTGCGGCTCGCCTGAAAGAGGCCATGGCAGGCCTAGACGTTCCCCTTCCTCCGGTGGGGATCCTTGACATAACCCTGTACAGGGATGACTGGACGAGGATCGGTCCCGCACCAGTGGTTGGAAAGACCGATTTGCCCTTCTCCATAGACGATAAGATCATAATTCTTGTGGATGACGTCCTTTATACGGGGAGGACTGTCAGGGCGGCCATGGATGCCCTTATGGATTACGGTCGACCCAAGAGGATAGAGTTAGCCATTTTAGTGGACAGGGGAGAGGGAAACAGGGAATTTCCGATTATGTCGAACTACGTCGGAGGCGTCTGGGATACAGGGCCCGAGAAGACCATTAATGTCTATCTCAAAGAGGCCGGTGCCAATGACTACGCGGCTATTGAAGAGAAGAGGGCCGCCTGACCATGGGTGGAAAGAGGAAGTCAAAAAAACGGACAGCCCGTAAGACTGTCTTGTCAGAAGATGAAGAACGCCTCATCGTCTCCCTTATTGAAAGCCTGGGAACTGAGGATCGAGCTGATATCCAGTCCAAGATCCCGGATGTTCGGATTGCCAAAGTCCTTGTTGACAGATTACCTCTGCACGATGAATCGATCGTACCTTTACTCCTAAGCCTTAAGTCGCGTTTTGATGACAAAGCCTTGAGCAAGGCAGTGAACAGGGCCCTGTTCAGGCTCAAGGCGAAGGGGGTAGACATAGGGGACGCTTCTTCCCCTGAAGAGGAGACACCCCCTATCTTAAAATCTCCCCCAAGAGAGACACCCTCATCCTTTTTGGGTCCTGTGGATGGTTCGGGGACGCGTTTTGTGATGGTTCTGTTGCCGCGCTCTTCCACTGGCGTGGATGTCGGTATGGGCGTTGTCTCTGATGAACGTGGGATCCTCCAGTTTATGTCCGGCACCTTCAGCAAGAAACGTGTGAGAGAAATCAAGGAAGGTGCCTCTGCAAACGCCGGCCCCCTAGTAAAGAGTTCCTTCTCACACGGGCTTTCCATCCTGGAAGATGCCTATCATCAGGTCCCTGATGCCCCGTCCGGCTATTTGGATATAAGGCAGCGGATGCTGAAAAACGGCTCAATCCCTGAGCTTCCTTCTGTGTATGATTTGATTTCAGAGGATTCTTTTTCCGGAGAAACACTGACAAGGGCCAGCCTTGAGACCCTCTTTAATGATGAACTGATGAGAACATGGTTCCTGGATTCAGAAGATCTGCGACCCTTTATGGAAGAGCTGGTCCACATTGAACAGAGCCCTCTCTTTTTCACTGAGGCCCAGAAACAGGATCGCGCGCGCGAGATCGAGTTAAGGGCCTTGGAGAAGCTATTCCCTCCACCGAAGCAGGGGCTTCTCAGACGAAGGCTTGAGGAGATGGCCTATCTCTATTTCAAGCTGGACCGGGAGGATCTTTCCAGGCTGTGTCTAGCCGCCGCAAGGGAGACCGTTGTTGAAGATTCCTCTACCCTGAGAAAGAGTGTGGTCTGCGAATTTCTCTTAGAGCGGAGCCTCCATTATTTCATGGAGAGGGCTGTGGAGGGGAATTCAAAGATGAAAGAAAATGAAATGGAGGCCGCTCCCCCTCTTATTCTTCCATGAATGTTGTCTTCAGCTCCAACCCTTCCACGACACGAGATATTTGCTCTTGTAAGGCTTGCGTTTTCCCAATTCCCCATATTGAATGACCGTGACACCATTTCCTCGTCAATAGGTTATTTCCTCATGATCACAACGCATTAAATAGTTGCCACCATCGACGTATACCTATATGATTTTGTATCTGAACAGACATCACTCTGTTATACGTTTCCCAACCTTATAAGACAACCGGATGAAAAAGAGGAATTATGAAAGAGAAAGAGGAGACGGTTGACGCCCTCATTCTGGAAGAGGACCCTTCTGTGGTCGAATGGGTTAAGGAGGCCCTTGAGACCCGATCGTACACTGTGTCGACTCTATCTGAAAAAGAGGAGGCATGGGGATTTCTCCGCAGGAAACATTGTCCCCTTGCAATCGTAGGTCGTAGTGCGGGGGCCGAATCGGAGATCGGCCTCTTAAAAGAGTTGGTCAAGGCCTCTCCGATGACCTCCGTTATTCTGCTGAGCGATCTGACAGAGCAAGAGGTTCATGAAAAGACGGAGGGCTACGGCATCCTGGGACATATCAGCAGAAAGGACGCCCTTAAAGACCTTTTTCTTTTTGTTGATCAATTCGAAGAGATTGCCAGAATTATCCCCCGACCGAGAAAAGAATAGTATCGTCGGATCCAATGGGCAGCAATTCCGTCTGACTGCTTGAGAAGGTAAGTGCTATGACTCGCGGTGATTGTATCAGCAACCGGAATATAAGGATTGTTTCCACCTATGTGAGCCATAAACTCGGCTCTTATCATGGCCTGTTCGACGGCCTTTCCTATCGTTCTGATGAGTATTCCACGCCTGAAGACTTTTTCCTGAATGAAGATGAATGGACAACCCAGGAGAACTTTGAAAAGATTTTCCGAAGGGCCCGAAAGCTCGTCAATGAACCGAATTTCTACTTCAATTGCGGGGCCTCCTCAGGACGCTTGGGATCTTGGGGGCGTTTGCATTATTTTGTCAAGGTCTTTGCCTCACCCACCGACGGATACAAAAGAATTCCTTTTTTCAACAGGAATTTTAATGACACAAAAGAGATCGAAGTGATTCAGCCCCCCGCCTATGACAGACGCTCAAGAAAGGTCAGAACACTTCTGAAAGTGGAATCCAACGCCGACATTGATCCTCACAAAGACTATATCCGCGACCCCTACCTGAGAGGCATTCTTTCATCGATACCCACGATCTGGGGGATAGACCCTGCCGAGGTAAGACAGATCCTTAACCCGTACAACCCGGAGGTCCTGTTCAATGAGGAACCGGAATTTGTCCCTTACAATCTTGAAGTCAAGATAACGGGAGATCAGATTACGCTGAGAGACCCCATAGATGGGAAGCGTCGGGTCGTCGGAGAAACCATTATCTTGAAGCCTGAGATCATTGCCGGAAGGGAGGTCTTCCTCGGGAAATACAGGAGGCTGGCAGAGCCTCCTTTGTCGGGCTCGTTTGAGGGGAAAGAGGCCTTTCTTATTACCAAAGATATCCGCATCGATGAACATGTCCTCTTGGAGATGGGGGAGATATTTCTGGCTCCCTATTTCATGCTGGATATTTCCTATGATCAGCTATCTTTCCGACGACGCTTTTCACAGGTTTTTAGAATCGGGAACGATGGAAAAGGCCGATCTCAAGACCTGACCGAAACCATCAATCAGCTTAGAAAAAGCATGGAGGCAAAGAGCAGGGCCTATCAAATACTTGAAAAAACCAACGCCGAATTGAGCAAGGCCAAGGCAAGTCTGGACGAGTATTCCCAGGGACTGGAACGGAAGGTGGAAGAGAGGACCGCGGAACTCCGTCTGGCACAAGATGAGCTGCTTCAGCTCAACAGCGAACTCGAGTCAAAGGTGAAGAAGCAGATTATTGAACTGGAGAGGTACAATGAATTGAGACGATATCTTTCTCCCAAACTGACGGAAAAAATCCTTTCAGCCGGTGATGCCTTCGGGGACGAGCCCACGAGAAAGATGATGACCGTCGTGTTTACCGATATCAGGGGCTTCTCCCGCGTTACCGATAGCATAGAGCCTGAAGAGCTGTTTCATGTCTTGGACGGTTATCTCTCGGCGATGATAGACATTATTCACCATCACGACGGCACCTTGAACAAGGTCATTGGGGATGGGCTTCTCATCTTTTTCGGCGATCCCATTGCCGTGGAAGACCATGCGGAACGTGCCGTGAGAATGGCGATTGATATGCAAAGAATGGTAAGGGATCTAGGGAGTGAGTGGACCCAATACGGCTATGACTTGGGGATCGGCATAGGGATCAATACAGGATACATGACCGTGGGCAATATCGGACCTGACACGCACAAGGACTACACGGTTATCGGAAACCAGGTCAATGTGGCGGCCCGCCTGGAATCGATGGCTGGAGCCGGACAAACCCTGATCAGCCAGCGCACTTACAGTAAGGTGAAGCACTTTGTCGACGTCCGTCCGGTCGGTGATATCGACGTTAAGGGGATACATCAGCCGGTTAAGACCTATGACGTGATTTGGTAGGCGAGAAAGAAGAGCACCACGAATGATCCACAGGGGATGACCGGGTACGGGGTCACCATGAATGCGAGATCGCACCCCCCTTACACGCCTTGACGCATGGGAGAGTCCCTTGGTCTGACGAGGCCTTGCAGGCATTACATTCGTATTTTAGGTTTTTCCTCTTTTCAGTGGCCACCATGGCCACAGGCTCGTCTCTCAGAGGATCATAGGGGTCTTCCTCAACAACGATAAGGATGTCCTGAGGACAGGCGCCGACACAGTCCCCACAGCCGTTGCATTGGTCCGTGTCAATGGTGATAAAGTAGTCCCCCGACCCATCATGGTACCCGTAATTTGCCAGCATTCATCCCCTCCTCTGTGCCTCACGCCTTAGTTGACGGTCTCGTAAAAAGCCGACTATCTGCGTTAGGCTGCGTCCTTCGTCACTGCGGCGTAGGATAACGAGCCTCATTCCTCAGGATTTAGAGGCCTTGATCGTGAACCTCTTCCGAAACCATTGAAATTTTGATTTTTTACAGAACCATCCTAAAATGGAACTGAAAGCATGGCACATATTCCTTGCCACTCGAGATCCAGCGACCATAATTCCTGTTGGAGGCCCGGCTTATTTGATTCTGATGAGATTACGTACTTCGCGCACACCTGCCGTGTTCCTGGCAATTTCCTCGGCCTCTTCTCGGATCCTTTCAGAGTCAACCGCACCGGTGAGGGTGACCTCTCCCTGAAAGGTTTGAACTGAAATGGCAAATCCACTCACAATGGCATTGTTCAAGAGCTTCGCCTTGACCTTGGTCGTTATGGTGCCGTCGTCGACCACTTGACCGGCGGTCCGGCCAGCCGGGGTATAACAGGCACTCAGGGGGCCGAGCAAGCTTAGGAAGGCAATACAGATCGCCGCCATCTTCCATCGATTCATTGGTGTCTCCTGTGATAATTGAGGATGTATCTTCATAGAAAGGTTTTTCCGGATCTTATCAAAAAGCCCTCTATTATCAAAACAAATA